>JASGJO010000038.1:0-64111 GCA_049840715.1 Pseudorhodoferax sp. | reverse complement strand
GTTCCATGGGCCGGGCAAGTCTGGATATGCGGTTTTCTTCGAACCGGCGACCGGCCCGGCCCCCTAGCATGGCCCGCTCACGATCCACGCAGGAGCGCCTCCATGAGCCAGACCCCGACCTCCCCCATCGACACCCGCTTCGGCGAGCTGCGCGTGCGCCGCGTGGCCGGCCACATCGGCGGCGAGGTGCTGGACCTGAAGCTCGGCGCCGACCTGTCGGCCCAGACCTTCGAGCACCTCTACGCTGCGCTGCTCGCGCACAAGGTGCTGTTCTTCCGCGGCCAGCAGCAGCTGGACGACGCATCGCACCAGGCCTTCGGCCAGCGCTTCGGCCGCATCGTGGCCCATCCCACCGTGCCCTCGCCGACGGGCACCAAGCTGTTCGAGCTCGACGCCTCGCGCGGCGGCGGCCGCGCCGACTCCTGGCACACCGACGTGACTTTCGTCGACGCCTTCCCCAAAGTCTCCATCCTGCGCGGCGTGACCATCCCGGCCTACGGCGGCGACACGGTCTGGGCCAATACTGCACGCGCCTACGCGCAGTTGCCCGCGCCGCTGCAGCGCCTGGCCGAGCAGCTGTGGGCCGTGCACAGCAACGACTACGACTACGGCGCCGACCGCACCGACGTGACGGAAGACCGCCAGCGCCACCACGACGAGGTCTTCGTCAAGGCCGTCTACGAGGCCGAGCACCCGATCGTGCACGTGCACCCCGACACCGGCGAGCGCGCGCTGCTGCTGGGCCACTTCATCCGCCGCATCATCGGCTTGCCGACCGGCGAGTCGCAGCGCCTGTTCGACCTGCTGCAGGCGCGCACGATCCGGCTCGAGAACACCGTGCGCTGGCAGTGGCAGCAGGACGACGTGGCGATCTGGGACAACCGCGCCACCCAGCATTTCGCGGTCAACGACTACGGCGACCAACCGCGCCTGGTGCGCCGCGTGACAGTGCACGGCACGCCCGCGCTGTCGGTGGACGGCCAGCGCAGCCGCCAGCGCCGCCAGCCCGAGGCCAGCAACGACGCGCAGGTCGATGCGTTGATCTCGGCCACGGCCTGAACCCGGACCCACGCACACCACCATGACGCTTTCCATTCCCTCCCGTCGCCACCTGCTCGCCGCCGGCGCGGCACCCTGCTGCCCGGCTACGCCTTCGCCAAGGGCGGTGCCAGGAAGTACCAGGGCGTGGAGCAGCGGCGGCCAGATGATGCGGCACGGTGGCGCGGCGCAGGCGGACCACGCGCGTCGGGCGCGCGCTCGCACGGGCGGGCAGTCCGTACCCTTACTTGCCGGCCGCGCATCCTTCGCCGAGGGAGAAGGGTGCATCTTCCTTGCCGTAGCAGCTCTTCGTGCAGCCGTCGGGTACGGATGTGCTTCAGGCAACCCGTGGCGGCGCCGAGGAAGGCTCCGCGCTGGCGTCCGTCCCAGCGCCCAAGACCCGTCCGGTGCACTCGGAGAAGCTCGTGCGTAACCTACCGACACGCACTAAGGCTTGCGCTCCGACGCGGAAGACATCCAGGCCGCGAAAGCCTGGCAAGCTCTGGATGCCAAACTGAGCCACTGGCAGTCCATTCTTCCGTCTCAAGCTGCAGACGTGCTGCCGTGGATATTGGCCCAGGAGCCGGACACCGTCCGGCAACCTCTCTACCTTCCTCGTGGCAATCACCGTCACGGGTGTTCACTCGACCGAAAACGTGTGGGATCTGGTGAAGCGGGTTGGAGCCGCTTGAACCGTCTTCTGTCGTGTAAGTCCTTGATTCAAAGAACTTCGGAGCGTGGTGAATCGCCTCGAATTGAAGCGATGGTGCCCGGGGCCGGAATCGAACCGGCACACCTTTCGGTGGGGGATTTTGAGTCCCCTGCGTCTACCAATTTCACCACCCGGGCATAGCCGCCATGGGCAGCCGGAAATTATGGCACAGTGCAGCCATGCAATACCCGACGATTGAAGACGCCATCGGCCGTACGCCGCTCGTGGCATTGCAGCGCATCGGCGCTGCGGACAACCAGGCCCGCGGCAATGTGGTGCTGGGCAAGCTCGAGGGCAACAACCCGGCCGGATCGGTGAAGGACCGGCCCGCCGTGTCCATGATCCGGCGCGCCGAGGAGCGCGGCGACATCCAGCCGGGCGACACGCTGATCGAGGCCACGTCGGGCAACACCGGCATCGCGCTGGCGATGGCGGCGGCCATCAAGGGTTACCGCATGGTGCTGATCATGCCGGAGGACCTGTCGATCGAACGCGCGCAGACCATGAAGGCCTTCGGCGCCGAACTGCTGCTGACGCCCAAGAGCGGCGGCATGGAGTATGCGCGCGACCTGGCGGAGCAGATGCAGCGCGACGGCAAGGGCCGCGCGCTCGACCAGTTCGCCAACGCCGACAACCCGCGCATCCACTACGAGACCACGGGCCCCGAACTCTGGGAGGCCACGCAGGGCCGCATCACGCACTTCGTGAGCGCCATGGGCACGACGGGCACGATCACCGGCGTGTCGCGCTTCCTCAAGGAGAAGAACCCGGCGATCCAGGTCATCGGCGCCCAGCCCAGCGAGGGCTCGCGCATCCCGGGCATCCGCAAGTGGCCGCAGGAATACCTGCCCAGGATCTACGACCCCTCGCGCGTCGACGAGACGGTCAATGTGGGCCAGGACGATGCCGAGGAAATGTGCCGCCGGCTGGCGCGCGAGGAGGGCATCTTCGCGGGCATCTCGGCCGCCGGCGCCTGCTGGGTCGCGCAGCAGATCGCGCAGCGCGAGCAGAACGCCACCATCGTGTTCGTGGTCTGCGACCGCGGCGACCGCTACCTGTCCACCGGCGTCTTTCCGGCCTGACCGCCGCCCGGCCGCCCGGAGGCGGCCGGCACCGTCGCGCGAAGCGCAAGGGATTCAAGGATCACACCATGCAGCCGTTCAAGTTCTGCCCCCAGTGCGCAGCGCCGCTGGAATGGATCGCCTCGCTCGAGGACGGCGGTTCCAAGGAGCGCCTGCGCTGCGTCTCCTGCGGCTACACGCACTGGAACAACCCGACGCCCGTGCTGGCGGCCATCATCGAGTACGAGGGCAAGGTGCTGCTGGCGCGCAACGCCGCCTGGCCCGGCAAGATGTACGCGCTGATCACGGGTTTCATGGAGGCCGGCGAGTCGCCCGAGGAGGGCATCCGGCGCGAGATCCAGGAAGAGACGGCGCTGGACGTCAGCGCGCTGGACCTCGTCGGCGTCTACGACTTCCAGCGCATGAACCAGGTCATCATCGCCTACCACGCGCAGGCGCACGGCGAGGTGCGCCTGTCGGCCGAACTCGTGGACTACCGGCTCTATGCGCTGGAGGACGTGAAGTGCTGGCGCGCCGGCACCGGCCAGGCCCTGGCCAAGTGGCTGCTCTCGCGCGGCATCACGCCGCAGTACCTGGAGCGTTGAGCCTGGATTCGGCAGTTGACCGCTCGCAGCCATCGGGAAAGCCGCATGGACACCCAACGACGCGTCTTCGATGGCGATCATCTTTGGGAGGAGGGCGCTCTGCACCCGCCGGCACCGCGCTCGCCGCGCCATGCGGCGTTGCTCCTCCTTGCGCACAGGAGTGCGCGGCGTCGTCGCGCCTTGCCTGGCACGCCGATGACGGCACCGGCAGGCGCATCCAACTGCCGCATCCAGGCTGACTAGAATCCGCCGCATTGCGAGGAGCCCCATGGACGCCGACATCAGCATCGACAAGGAAATCGACACCCGCGGTCTGAACTGCCCGCTGCCCATCCTCAAGGCCAAGAAGGCGCTGAGCGACATGGAAAGCGGCAAGCTGCTGCGCGTGGTGGCGACCGATCCGGGCTCGATGCGCGACTTCCAGGCCTTCGCCAAGCAGACCGGCAACGAACTGGTGCAGCAGAGCACCATGGGCACGGAATTCATCCACGTGCTGCGCCGGCGCTGAGCCCCGGCGCCCGGGCCGGGCGCCGGCCGCCGGTGGTCAGATGGCGAGGCCCTTCAGGTACTCGCGGAAGCCCTTGCTCACTTCCGGGTGCTGCAGCGCCAGTTCCACCGTGGCTTCCAGGAAGCCGTGCTTGCTGCCGCAGTCGAAGCGCTTGCCCTCGTACTCGAAGGCATGGACGATCTCGGTGTTCAGCAGGCCGGCGATGCCGTCGGTCAGCTGGATCTCGCCACCGGCACCACGCTCCTGGTTGCGGATGTGGCCGAACACGGCCGGCGTCAGGATGTAGCGGCCGGCCACGCCCATGCGCGAGGGCGCGGCTTCGGGCGCCGGCTTTTCCACCATGTGGCTCACGCGGGTGAGGCGGCCGCCTTCGATGTTGGTGATCTTCTCGCCGGCCACGATGCCGTAGCGGCGCACCTGTTCCAGCGGCACTTCCTGCACGGCCAGCAGCGAGGTGCCCAGGCGGCTGAAGGCGTCCGTCATCTGCGCCAGCACGGGCCTGCCGCCGACCGGGCCGATCATCAGGTCGTCGGCCAGCAGCACGCCGAAGGGTTCGTTGCCGACCAGGTGCTCGGCGCACAGCACGGCATGGCCCAGGCCCAGCGAACGCGGCTGGCGCACGAAGGAGCAGTTCATGTCGTCCGGCGCGACCGAGCGCACCAGCGCCAGCAGTTCCTTCTTGCCGGCGGTTTCCAGTTCGCTCTCGAGTTCGTAGGCGGTGTCGAAGTGGTCTTCGATGGCGCGCTTGTTACGCCCCGTCACGAAAATCATCTGCCGGATGCCGGCCGCATAGGCCTCTTCGACCGCGTACTGGATCAGCGGCTTGTCCACCACCGGCAGCATTTCCTTGGGCTGGGCCTTGGTGGCAGGCAGGAAACGCGTGCCGAGACCGGCAACGGGAAACACGGCTTTGGTGACGGTCTTCTGGTAGCTGGACATGGTGATGCAGTTCTCTTTCTATCGAGGATTGGGAAGCACAAAAAACGCCGGAGCATACCGTTCGGCAAGCAATGCACATGCCATCCGAAGCGGTACGCTGCTGTCAGCCCAATCGTACAAGTTGCGCTTGAAGCCTCTGTAACGTGGCGCCGAAATCGGCCACGCGCTTCTTCTCCTGGGCGATGACGGCCGGCGGCGCCTTGGCGACGAAGGCTTCGTTGGAGAGCTTGCCGTTGGCCTTGGCGATCTCGCCCTCGATGCGCGCGACCTCCTTGCCCAGGCGTGCCTTTTCGGCCGCCACGTCGACTTCCACGTACAGCGCCAGTCGGGCCTCGCCGACCACGGCCACCGGCGCGGACTGGGCGGCGGCCTGCCAGGCCGCCTCGTCGTCGAACACCTTGACCTCGGCCAGCTTGGACAGCGCCTGCAGCACGGGCGCGGCGCCGCGCATGAACGCAGCATCGCCCACCACGTACAGCGGCAGCCTGGTCGCGGGCGAGACGTTCATTTCGCCGCGCAGGTTGCGGCAGGCATCGACCACGGAGCGCAGCCTGGCCATGTGGGCGATGGCGGCCTCGTCGATCTTGGCCGGCTGGGCCTGCGGGTACTTCGCCACGGCGACCGAGGGCCCGGGCAGACCGGCCACGGGCGCGACCTTCTGCCACAGCTCTTCGGTGATGAACGGGATGACCGGGTGCGCGAGCCGCAGGATGCCCTCCAGCGTGCGGATCAGCGTGCGCCGCGTGGCGCGCTGCTCGGCCTCGCCGCCGGTCTGGATCTGCACCTTGGCGATCTCCAGGTACCAGTCGCAGAACTGGTTCCAGACGAAGTCGTAGAGCGCGTTGGCCACGTTGTCCAGCCGGTACTCGGCGAAGCCCTTGGCGATCTCGGCCTCGACCTGCTGCAGCACCGAGCTGATCCAGCGGTCGGCCTGGCTGAAGTGCATGTAGCCGTGGAATTCGCCGCCAGGCTGGCACTGTTCCTTGGTGTGCTCGGCCAGCCCGCAGTCGCGGCCCTCGCAGTGCATCAGCACGAAGCGCGTGGCGTTCCAGAGCTTGTTGCAGAAGTTGCGGTAGCCCTCGCAGCGCTTGCTGTCGAAGTTGATGCTGCGGCCCAGCGAGGCCAGCGCCGCGAAGGTGAAGCGCAGCGCGTCCGCGCCGTAGGCCGGGATGCCCTCGGGGAACTCCTTCTCGGTGTTCCTGCGCACCTGGGGCGCGGTCTCGGGCTTGCGCAGGCCGGTGGTGCGCTTGTCCAGCAGCGGGGCCAGCGCGATGCCGTCGATGAGGTCCACCGGGTCGAGCACGTTGCCCTCGGACTTGCTCATCTTCTTGCCCTGCGCGTCGCGCACCAGGCCGTGGATGTAGACGTGGCGGAACGGCACGCGGCCCGTGAAGTGCGTCGTCATCATGATCATCCGGGCGACCCAGAAGAAGATGATGTCGTAGCCCGTCACGAGCACGGTGGAGGGCAGGTACAGGTTGTAGTCGTCGGTCGGCGCGTCGGTCTGTTCGGGCCAGCCCATGGTGCTGAACGGCACCAGGGCGGACGAGTACCAGGTGTCCAGCACGTCCTCGTCGCGGCGCAAGGTCTTGCCCGGGGCCTGGGCCTGGGCGGCGGCCTCGCTGCGTGCCACGTAGACCTTGCCGTCCTCGTCGTACCAGGCCGGGATCTGGTGGCCCCACCAGAGCTGGCGGCTGATGCACCAGTCCTGGATGTTGCCCATCCACTGGTCGTAGGTGTTGACCCAGTTCTCGGGCACGAAGCGCACCTCGCCGCTCTTGACGGCGTCGATGGCCTTCTGCGCGATGCTCTTGCCGGTCGGGTCCTGGTCCGAGACCTTGCGCATGGCCACGAACCACTGGTCCGTCAGCATGGGCTCGACCACCTCGCCCGTGCGCGTGCAGACCGGCACTGTGAGCTTGTGCTTCTTGGTCTCGACCAGCGCGCCGATGGCCTCCAGGTCGGCCACGATGGCCTTGCGCGCGACGAAGCGGTTCAGGCCGCGGTACTTCTCGGGCGCCTCGTCGTTGATGGTGGCCTGCAGCGTCAGCACGCAGACCATGGGCAGCTTGTGGCGCTGGCCCACGGCGTAGTCGTTCACGTCGTGCGCCGGCGTGACCTTCACGACGCCGGTGCCGAAGGCCTTGTCGACGTAGTCGTCGGCGATGACGGGGATCTCGCGGCCCACCAGCGGCAGGACCACGGTCTTGCCGATCAGATGGGTGTAGCGCTCGTCCTCGGGGTGCACCATCACGGCCACGTCGCCCAGCATGGTCTCGGGCCGGGTGGTCGCCACCGTGAGGCTGCCCGAACCGTCGGCCAGCGGGTAGGCGATGTGCCAGAGCGAGCCGTCCTTCTCCTCGCTCTCGACCTCGAGGTCGGACACGGCGGACTGCAGCTTGGGGTCCCAGTTCACGAGCCGCTTGCCGCGGTAGATCAGGCCCTGCTCGTAGAGCTTCACGAAGGTGTCGGTCACGACCCTGGACAGCTTGTCGTCCATCGTGAAGTACTCGCGGCTCCAGTCCACGCTGTCGCCCATGCGGCGCATCTGCGTGGTGATGGTGTTGCCCGACTGGTGCTTCCACTCCCAGACCTTGGCCGTGAACTCGGCGCGGCCCAGGTCGTGGCGGCTGATGCCCTTTTCCTGCAGCTGGCGCTCCACCACGATCTGCGTGGCGATGCCGGCGTGGTCGGTGCCGGGCACCCAGGCCGTGTTGAAGCCCGCCATGCGGTGGTAGCGCGTCAGCGCGTCCATGATGGTCTGGTTGAACGCGTGGCCCATGTGCAGCGTGCCCGTCACGTTGGGCGGCGGCAGTTGGATCGCGAAGGAGGGCGCGTTCGCATCGGGCACGCCCGTGCCGCGCACGCCCGCGGCGCCGAGGCCGCGGCGCTCCCACTCGGGGCCCCAATGGGCCTCGATGGCGGCGGGTTCAAAGGACTTGGACAGTTCGGCCAGGCCGGGTTGTTCGGGGGTGTCGCTCATGGGGAATCCAGACGGGAGGCAGTGCCGGCGGGGCGCTGCGGGGCGGGAACGCGAAGGCGGGGATTTTAGAGGCTGTCCGCCGGGCGGGGCCGGCGGCTTACGGCAGCCACCGGATGCCCGGTGCATGGGTACCATGCCGCCAGCCAGGCTGGCGTTGAAGGTGTCGTTTCCGCAGGCCCGTTCAGCGCTCGCCGCGCAGGTAGAACTTCTGCAGCAGCCGCTGCACGGTCGCGCGTTCGCGCTCGGTCAGGCGGCCGGCCAGTTCGTTCTCCAGTTCCACGACGACCTTCTCGGTCTCCCGCGCGAGCGCATGGCCGGCTTCGGTCAGGTGCAGGCCGACGGCACGGCCGTCGCGCGGGTGCGGCCGGCGCTCGATGAGGCCGCGCCGGTCCAGCGCGGCGATCAGGTTCACGAAGTTGGGCGGCAGGATGTCCAGCGTGGCGCAGAGCTGGCGCGAGGTCGCGCCCGGGTTGTGCGCGAGCAGCGCCAGCACCGAGAAATCGGCCTGCGTGAGTCCGTAGGGCGCCATGCGCTCGAAGAACACGCCGCCGATCGCGATGGCGGCGCGGCGTGCGTTGTAGCCGATCAGTCCTTCGAGAACGCTGGTGTCCAGCGGCTCGAAGCTGGGAGCAGGGGCGGGCGTGGGAGTCTTGCGTGCGCGGGCCATGCGCCCATTGTGGCGTTCAGGTGGCCGCGGCCTGGGCCACGGCCTGCGCCGCCTGCTTGACCATGGCCAGCCGCATGTCGAATTCCGGCAGCACCCAGCGCCGGAAGGCGGCGGCCGGCTGCGTCCAGCGCGCGTCGCCCGCCGCGTTGGCCTCGATGCGCGCCCAGGCCCAGGCCAGCAGCGCCAGCGCGGTCACGCGCAGGAAGTCGTCGGCCACTTCGTAGGCCAGGCGCGGCTGGGCCTGGGAGGCCAGCGCCACGCTGGTCGCCAGGTAGCGCAGCTGGGCCAGGCGGCGCTGGGCATCGGCGTCGGCCTCGCGCGCGGCGTCGAGTTCGTCGCGCAGTTCGAGCAGCAGGGCCGAGAAGTCGGCGCCCGCGTCGGGCAGCACCTTGCGCACCAGCAGGTCGATGGCCTGGATCTCGTTCGTGCCCTCGTAGATCATGGCCACGCGCACGTCGCGCACATGCTGCTCGATGCCCCATTCGCGCACATAGCCGTGGCCGCCGAACACCTGCAGGCAGGCGCTGGCGCCCTCGAAGCCTTGCTGCGTGCAGGCTGCCTTGAGCACGGGCGTGGCCAGCGTGCACCAGCGCTGGGCCGCGGCGCGGGCCTTGGGATCCTCCGCATGGCGGGCCTGGTCCAGCCGCAGGCCGGTGCGGTAGGCCAGCAGCCGCGCACCGTCGATCCAGGCGCGCTGGGTGTCCAGGATGCGGGCGATGGCCGGGTGCTCGGCGATGGGACTGGGCTCGGGGCCGGCAGCGCCCGGCGCGCGCATCTGCCGGCGCTCGGCCGCGTAGGCGTTCGCCTTCTGCCAGGCCGCGTCCAGGATGCCGATGCCTTGCAGCGCCACGTGCAGCCGGGCCGCGTTCATCATCACGAACATGGCGTTGAGGCCGCGGCCGGGCTCGCCGATCAGCCAGCCCGTGGCGTCCTCGAAACGCATGACGCAGGTGGGGCTGCCGTGCAGGCCCATCTTCTCCTCGATGCGTTCGCACGAGACCGCGTTGCGCGTGCCGTCCGGCAGCCGCTTGGGCACCAGCGCCAGCGACAGGCCCTTGGGGCCGGGCGGCGCATCGGGCAGGCGGCACAGCACGAGGTGCACGATGTTGTCCGAGAGGTCGTGCTCGCCGCCCGAGATGAAGATCTTGCTGCCGCTCACGCGCAGCGCGCCGTCGGCCTGCGGCACGGCGCGCGTGCGCACCAGGCCCAGGTCGCTGCCGGCATGGGCCTCGGTCAGGCACATGGTGGCCAGCCATTCGCCCGTGGCGAGCCGGGCCAGGTAGCGGTCCTTCAGTTCCGGGCTGCCGTGGTGCTTCAAGCACTCGTAGGCGCCGTGCAGAAGGCCGGGCGCCATCGTGAAGCCGTGGTTGGCGGCCGACAGCCACTCGTAGAGCACGGCCTCGAGCACGGCCGGCAGGCCCTGGCCGCCGTGCGCGGGGTCGGCGGACAGGGCCGGCCAGCCGGCCTGCCAGAAGGCCTGGTAGGCCGCGCGGAAGCCGGGCGGCGCCGTGACCGCGCCGGCCTCGAAGCGGCAGCCGATGGCGTCGCCGTCGCGGTTCAGCGGCGCGATGGCCTCGGCCACGAACTTGCCGGCTTCCTCCAGCACCTGGTCCGCCAGCGCGTCGTCGACCTCGGCGAAGGCCGGCAAGGCGCGCCACTGCTGTCCCGCGCCGAGCACGTCGTGCAGCAGGAAACGGGTGTCGTCGGGGCGGGGCAGGTAGTCCATGGCGGTCCGGTGCGGGAGGGTCTTACTTGCAGCTGAAGCTGCTGGCGAGTTCCAGGCTGCCGCTGCCGTTGTAGCGGGCGACCTGGGGGTAGGGGCACAGCGGGCGGCTGCGGTCGGCGGCCCAGTCCGCGGGCACATCGGCGTTCACGCCGCCGGCATTGCCGGCGCCGCGCGCGCTGGCGACGATGCGTTCGGGGGCCTGGCCCTTCTCGACCCAGTCGACGAGGGCATCGAGCATGTCGAACTGGTCCGTGGCCGGGCCGGCGCTGCAGTGGTTCATGCCCGGCACGAGGAACAGGCGCGCGAAGTTGGATGCATCGCCGCCATTGTCCTGGCGCAGCGCCTGGTACCAGTCCACCGTGTCGTCGCTGGAGAAGATCGGGTCGGCCGTGCCGTGGTAGACCATGAGCTTGGCGCCGCGGCCCTTGAGCGTGGGCAGCTTGCCGTAGTCGGTCGGCAGCATGAACAACAGCGCGCTTTCCGTGTAGATGGCGTTGGTGGCCTGCACCTTGGCGAGCATGCTGTCCAGGTTGCCCGTCAGCGCGAAGGTGGTGCCGTTGAAGGTGCTGCGGTCCTCCGGCGGAACCTGCCAGACGAAGCCCACGGCGCCCGTGTCCAGGCTCAGGGAGTTGCTGAACTTCCAGCCGGCCCAGCCCGTGGTCTGCAGGCCGTTGTCGTACGGGAAGCTGGCGTAGATCTTCGTGCCGCTCTCCGTCGTGGCGCCGCGGAACAGGGCCGCGATGCCGGTCTTCTGCTCCGCGCTCAGGCAGCTGCCGTCGCGTGCGCCGCTGCAGGTCGGCACGTCGCGGGCCAGGTCGAACGCGCTCTGGCAGGTGGCGATGTCCTGCACGAGGCCGTCGCTGGCGCCGTCGAGCGCATCGCACTTGGCCAGCACGGCCTGGCTCACCAGCGTCCGCTCGGCCTGCGTGAAGCCGGTGCCGAGGTCGCCCGCGGTCGTCGCGAGCGCGGCATAGGTCTTGGCGCCGGCGATGTTGGCGATGGCCGCGCGCGGCAGCCGCGTGCCCGGGTTGCCGGCGATGATGCCGTCGTATTGCTCGGCATAGCGCGAGGCGGCCACCATGGCGTGGCGCCCGCCGTTGGAGCAGCCGCCCAGGTAGGAGCGGTCGGGCGCCTTGCCGTAGGCGGTCTGGATGGCGCTCCTGGCCATCGGCGTGAGCTTGCCCACGGCCTGGTAGCCGTAGTCCAGCCGGGCCTGCGGGTCCAGGCCGAAGAAGGGGCCCAGCGATCCCGCATGGCCGGCGTCCGAGCTCAGCACGGCGAAGCCCTTGTTCAGGGCCGTGTCCAGCGGCCCGCCGCCGCCGATGCCGCCCGAGGCCGTGCCCACGCTGCCGTCCAGGCCGCCGTTGGCCTGGTAGAAGAAGCGGCCGTTCCAGTTGTTGGGCATGCGCATCTCGAAGCCGATGGCATAGCTCTGGCCATCCACGGCGCTCACGCGGTCGAACATGCGGCCGGTCACGCGGCAGTGCGCGGGCACGTCCTTGCCGGCGATCTTGAGCGTGCCGGCCGCGATGGATTCCGAGGCCGTGATGGTGGTGTCGGCGAACGCGATCCTGCCCGCGAGATCGGTGCAGGACAGCAGCGCGGCCGGCGTGGCCGCGGCCAGTCGCGGCAGATCGTCGTCGCCCGAGCCGCACGCGGCCAGCAGCAGGGCCGGCGCGAGCGCGGCGGCGAGGGTGAGGTTGCTCTTCGGCATCGGTGTCTCCTCCGGTGGTGGTGGTGGGTGGGTCAGGACTCGGCCGTGAAGCCGATCTGCTTGACGAGCGGACCCCAGCGCTCGAACTCGGCCTTCTGGTCGGCCGCCATCTCCTGCGGCGTGCTGCCGTGCGCGACCAGGCCCACGATGGCCAGTGCGTCGATGACGGTCTTGTCCTTGAGCGCCGTGGTGATCGCGGCGTTGGCGGCGGCGATGGTGGCGGCCGGCGTCCTGGCCGGCGCGTAGAAGCCGAACCATTCCTCCGAGGTCACGTCGGGGTAGCCCAGCTCGGTGAAGGTGGGCACGTCGGGCAGGTAGGGCGAGCGCTTCTTGCCCGAGGTGGCCAGCACGCGCACGCGGCCGGTCTTCATGTACTGCAGGTAGTCGCCGCTGGGGTTCATGGCGGCGGCGATCTGGCCGCCCACGAGGTCGGTGATGCTGGGCACGGTGCCGCGGTAGGGCACGTGCTTGAGTTCCACGCCCGCGCGGATGCCCAGCAGCGCGCCCAGCAGGTGCGGCATGGAGCCGGCGCCCGGCGAGCCGTAGCTGGCTTTCTCGGGGTTGGCCTTGGCCCAGGTCAGGAAGTCCTTGAGCGTCTTGACCTCGGCCGGCACGGCCGGGCCCACGGCCAGGCCGTGGTACATGATGGCGCCGATGGAGACCTGCGTGACCTCCTCGGGCTTGTAGCTGAGCTTGGGGTAGATGTGCGGGTACACGGCCAGCGCCGAGACCGGGGCCAGGGTCAGCACCGAACCGTCGGCCGGCGCGGCCTTGAGCGACTCCACGGCGATGCGGCCGCCCGCGCCGGGCTTGTTCTCCACGTAGCCGGGGTTCTTGCTGTAGGGCGTGCCGCCCAGCTTCTCGGCCACGCGGCGGGCCACGCTGTCGCCCGCGCTGCCGGCCGGAAAGCCGTACATGATCTTGACCTGGTCCAGCGCCTGGGCGAGCGCGGACAGCGGCGCGAGCGCACCCAGCGCGGCGGCGCTCGAGAGGGCTTGCAGGAATTGGCGGCGGTGTTGCATGGTGGTGTCTCCTCGGGGTGGATCAGTGGGGATCAGGGCGGATCAGCGGGGGGCCATGCGCAGCGCGCCATCCAGACGGATGACTTCGCCGTTCAGATGGCCGTTGGTCACGATGTGGCAGGCCAGCTCGGCGAACTCCGAGGGCTTGCCCAGGCGCGGCGGGAACGGGATGGCGGCCGCCAGCGAGGCCTGCACGGGCTCGGGCAGTTCCAGCAGCAGGGGCGTGGCGAAGATGCCGGGCGCCACGGTGCAGACGCGGATGCCGTGCTGGGCCAGGTCGCGCGCCATCGGCAGCGTCATGCCGACCAGGCCGCCCTTGGACGCGCTGTAGGCCTGCTGGCCGACCTGGCCGTCGAAGGCCGCGACAGAGGCGGTGAACACCATCACGCCGCGCTCGCCGCCGTCGAGCGGCGCGAGCCTGGCGCAGCGCGCCGCGAACAGCCGGCTGATGTTGTAGGTGCCGAGCAGGTTGACGGTGACGACGCGGGCGAAGTCCTCCAGCGGCGCGGCATGGCCGTCCTTGCCCACGATGCGCTTGGCCGAGCCGATGCCGGCCACGTTCATGAGGATGCGGGCCGGGCCGTGCGCCGTGGCGGCGGCATCCAGCGCGGCTTCCACGCTGGCGGTGTCGGTGATGTCGCAGGCATGGGCCGTGCCGCCGATTTCGGCCGCGACCTGCTGCGCGCGGTCGAGGTTGCGGTCCAGCACCGCCACCTTGGCGCCCAGGCGGGCCAGTTCGCGGGCCGTGGCCTCGCCCAGGCCGGATGCGCCGCCGGTGACGAGGGCGGCTTGTGCTTCGATCTTCATGTGTCGGTCCTCAACGTGGGGTGATGGTGTGGGGCAGGGTGCCGCCGTGCAGGGCCTGCACCGCGGCGTCGCGGTGCTTGAGCACCGCGCGCTGGTTGATCGAGCCCTTGTCGGTGACCTCGCCCTTGTCGATGGAGGGCGGCTCGGCCACGAGCACGGCGCGCGCGATGCGGTTGGCGCTGCCCGTGGCGTCGGCCGCGAGCCTGTCGACGACGTGCTGGAAATGCGCCTGCACGGCGTGGTGCGCGAGCACCTCGGCCATGGGGGCGTCGGCCGGCAGGCGGGCCAGTTCGCGCACGGCCTGGGTCGGGAAGATCAGCGCGCCGACTTCCTTGAGGTTCAGGCCCGTCAGCACCGCGTCCTGCACATAGGGCGCGCCGTAGGCCGTGATCTTCGCGCGCAGCGGGCCCACGCTCACGAAGGTGCCGGTGGCGAGCTTGAAGTCCTCGGCGATGCGGCCGTCGAAGCGCAGGCCCAGGTGCGGGTTCTGCGGGTCGATCCACTCCACGGCGTCGCCGGTGCAGAAGAAGCCCTCCTCGTCGAAGGACTCGTGCGTGGCGTCGGGCATGCGCCAGTAGCCCGGCGTGACGTTGGGGCCGCGGTAGCGGATCTCGGTCTTGCCGTCCGTGGGCACGAGCTTGAGCTCCACGCCGGCAGCCGGCAGGCCCAGGTCGCCGGTGGCCACCTGCGGCCGCGTGATGTACAGCGCGAAGGGGCCGGATTCGGTCATGCCCAGCCCCGTGCCCATGACCAGGCGCTCGCCGATCTCGGCCTCCTGGATGCGGTGCAGCTTGTCCCACACGGCCTGGGGCAGCGCGGCGCCGGCGTAGAAAAACATGCGTGCGCGCGACAGCAGGTTGCGGCGCAGCACCGCATCGGTCTCCATGGCGTCGGCGATCGCCTCGAAGCCCGTGGGCACGTTGAAGTAGATGGTGGGCGCGATCTCGCGCAGGTTGCGCAGCGTCTCGGTGATGCCGGCGGGCGTGGGCTTGCCCTCGTCGATGTAGAGCGTGCCGCCGTTGTCCAGCGCGATGCCGATGTTGTGGTTGCCGCCGAAGGTGTGGTTCCAGGGCAGCCAGTCCACCAGCACGGGCGGCTCCTCGCCCAGCGCCGGGATCGACTGGCGGATCTGCTGCTGGTTGGCGCACCACATGCGGTGCGTGTTGACGACGGCCTTGGGGTTCTTGGTCGAGCCCGAGGTGAACAGGAACTTGGTGATGGTGCCCGGGTGGATGTGGGCCATGGCCTCGTCCACGGCGGCCGTGGGCCCGGTGGCCAGCAGCGCGGCCAGCGGCGTGCTGGCGCGGCCTTCCAGCGTGCCTTCGCCTAGCACCACTTCCACGTCGGCCGGCACGGTGGCGGCGATGGCGGCGCCATAGCGCGCGTCGCTCGCGAACACCAGGCCCGGCGTCAGCGTGTCCAGCACATGGCGCAGCTTCTCGTAGTCCTTGCTGACCAGCGCGTAGGGCGGCGACACCGGGCAGTGTGGAATGCCCACGAGCAGGCAGCCGAAGGCCACGAGCGCGTGGTCCAGGCCGTTCTCGGCCAGGATGGCCACGGGCCGCTCGGCCGACAGGCCGCGCGCGAGCAGGGCCTGGCCGATGGCGCGGGCCTTGGCCAGCATGTCGCGGTAGGACAGGTGCACCCAGTCGCCACGGCTGCCGTCCGCCAGCCTGGCGCGCTGGGCCATGAAGGTGCGCTCGGGCGCGGCCTCGGCCCAGTGCAGCAGCCGGTCCGTCATGCGGTGGGCGTAGGGCGCGAGCGGCGCCTCGGCCTGCACGTAGCGCACGCCGCCGGCGGCTTCGCGGATGCTGGCGCGCGTCACGCCGAAGGTCAGTGTGCGGTATTTGGGCAAGGCTCCGCCCAGGCTGCCTGCGGCAGCCGCGTTGGTTTGCGTCATGTCGTCCTCCGAAAAGGGGCGGGAATCAGTCTTTCGAGACCTTGGCGGCGCGGCCTTCCAGGAAGGCGCGCACGCGTTCCTTGGCGGGCGGGGCGTCCTGCACGATGCCGGCCATCAGCGCTTCGGTGAACAGGCCGTGGTCGGCCGGCTGCTCGGCGATGCGGGGCAGGGCGTGCATGAGCGCATAGTTGGTCAGCGGCGCGTTGGTCGCGATGCGTTTGGCCAGTTCGATGGCCTTGGCCAGCGCCTGGCCCTGCGGCACGAGGTACTGCGCGAAGCCGGCGCGCTCGCCTTCCTCGGCCTTGTAGACGCGGCCCGTCATCATCATGTCGGTCATGCGCGCCACGCCGATCAGCTTGGGAATGCGCACCGAGCCGCCGCCGCCCACGAAGATGCCGCGCGTGCCCTCGGGCAGCGCGTAGAAGGTGCTCTCGTCGGCCACGCGGATGTGGCAGGCGCTGGCCAGTTCCAGGCCGCCGCCGACCACGGCGCCGTGCAGCGCGGCGATCACGGGCACGGTGCCGAACTGCACGCCGTCCAGCGCCTGGTGCCACATGCGCGAATGCAGCACGCCCTGGCCCGCGTCGCGCTCCTTGAGTTCGGACAGGTCCAGCCCGGCACAGAAGTGCTCGCCGGCGCCGTCGACCACCACCGCGCGCACGCCTTCGGGCAGGTTCTGGAAGCGGTCGCGCAGCGCGAGGATCAGCCCGTCGTTGAGCGCGTTGCGCTTGGCGGCACGGTTCAGCCGCACGATGGCGATGTCGTCCTGGTGTTCGAAGGAGAGGTCGGGGTGGGTCATGATTGCATCCTGAAGGTGGATCGATTATGGTTATGAAAAATAACCAAATCAAGGCAATTGCGCCTGCCAGATTCCTAGTATTTACCCCTAGAAACGGAGACCCCCGTGGACTGCAACGACCTCATTGCCATCGACACGCACACGCATGCCGAGATCAGCTGCTGGAACCCTTTCGACAACTACGGCGAGGAGTACGACCGCGCGGCCGACAAGTACTTCCGTTCGAGCCGCCGGCCGACCATCCAGGAGAGCATCGACTACTACCGCGAGCGCAAGATCGGCTTCGTGATGTTCGGCGTGGACAGCGAATCCAACCTGGGCCGTCGGCGCATCCCGAACGAGGAGATCGCCG
This sequence comes from Pseudorhodoferax sp., assembly GCA_049840715.1. Lineage (GTDB taxonomy): Bacteria > Pseudomonadota > Gammaproteobacteria > Burkholderiales > Burkholderiaceae_C > Pseudorhodoferax. The sequence goes on along the minus strand of JASGJO010000038.1, from coordinate 47,278 downwards.
AGGCCGCGCAGAAGAATTCGGACATCATGATCGCGTTCGCCAGCATCGACCCGCACAAGGGCAAGATGGGTGCGCGCGAGGCGCGCCGGCTCATCGAGGAGCATGGCGTGAAGGGCTTCAAGTTCCACCCCACGGTGCAGGGCTTCCACCCCTACGACAAGATGGCCTGGCCGATCTACGAGGTCATCGCCGAGCACAAGCTGCCGGCCATCTTCCACACCGGCCACAGCGGCATCGGCTCGGGCATGCGCTGCGGCGGCGGCCTGCGGCTGGAGTACAGCAACCCCATGCACCTGGACGACGTGGCGATCGACTTCCCCGACATGCAGATCGTCATGGCGCACCCGAGCTTCCCGTGGCAGGACGAGGCGCTGTCGGTCGCCACGCACAAGCCCAACGTCTGGATCGACCTGTCGGGCTGGAGCCCCAAGTACTTCCCGAAGCAGCTGGTCCAGTACGCCAACACCTTGCTCAAGGACCGCGTGCTGTTCGCGAGCGACTGGCCGCTGATCTCGCCGGACCGCTGGCTCAAGGATTCGGAGGAGGCGGGCTTCAAGCCCGAGGTGATGCCGGGCATCCTCAAGGGCAACGCGATGCGGCTGCTGGGCTTGGCCGCTTGAGCGCCAGGACGAGGGGCCCCGCTTGCGGGGATCGGCCCAGCGAAGGCGGCCCAGGCGTCGACAATGCGGCATTTGCGCCCGCACAACCGCACGGAGACGCCGGATGAATCCCCAGACCCTGCTTTCGCACTACGACAGCGCCGCGCCCTGGCCGGCCGAGCACGGCATCGCGCCGGACCTGGCCGCCGGCTACCGGAGCGCACTGGCCGTGCGCGCCCTGCGCGGCGCGCGCGGCGAGCAGCCGCGCGGCTACAAGGTCGGCTTCACCAACCGCACGATCTGGCCGCGCTACGGCATCCACGCACCGATCTGGGGCACGGTCTGGGACACCACGCTGCAGTTCTGCGAAGGCGAGGGCCAGGTCGACCTGGCCGGCACCCGCAATCCCCGCATCGAGCCCGAGATCGCCTTCGGCCTGGCCACCACGCCGCCGGCAGGCGCCACGCTGGAGCAGCTGTTCGCCTGCATCGACTGGCTCGCGCCCAGCTTCGAGGTCGTGCAGTCGCACAGCGCCTGGAAGTTCGCGAGCGCGGCCGAGCCCGTGGCCGATGGCGGCCTGCATGCGCGGCTGCTGGTCGGGCGCCGCACGCCCGTGCGCCAGCTGGCCGGCAGCGGCGCGGCGCTCGATGCGCAGCTCGGCGCCGCGCGCCTGCAGCTGTTCGAGGGCGAGCGCCTGGTCGACGAAGGCCTGGGCGCCAACGTGCTGGAAGGCCCGCTGCACGCGCTGCTGCACTTCGTGCTGGAGCTGCAGGCCTGCCCCGGCGCGCCGGCCCTGGCGGCGGGCGACGCGGTCACCACCGGCACCTGGACCGACGCCTGGCCCGTCGCGCCGGGCCAGCGCTGGTCCACGCGCATCACGGCCCCGTTCGACACGCTGGCAGTGGCACTGCGCTGAGGGGCTTGGTGCGGTGCCGGATAATTTCCGGCTGCACCTTTCCCCGCCACGCATGCTGTTCCTGCTGTCCCCCGCCAAGTCGCTCGACTACGAGAGCCCGGCCACGCCGGTCGCGCCCACCCAGCCGCTGTTCGCCGAGCAGACGGCCGAGCTCATCGCCGTGCTGCGCGAAAAGTCGCCGCGGCAGATCGCCGAGCTCATGGACCTGTCCGACCCGTTGGCGTCGCTCAACGTCGCGCGCTACCAGGCGCATAGCCCGCGCTCCACGGCGCGCAACTCGCGCCCGGCCGTGCTGGCCTTCGACGGCGACGTCTACGGCGGCCTGGACGCGCGCGCCATGCCGGCCGAGGACCTGCGCTGGGCGCAGAAGCACCTGCGCATCCTGTCGGGCCTGTACGGCGTGCTGCGCCCGCTGGACCGCATGCAGCCCTACCGCCTGGAGATGGGGACGGCCCTGGCCACCGCGCGCGGCAGCAACCTCTACCAGTTCTGGGGCGGCCGGCTGGCCGAATACCTGGACGCCGAACTCTCGGGCAGCAAGCACCCCGTGGTCGTGAACCTGGCCTCGCAGGAGTACTTCAAGGCCGTGGACCGCAAGGTGCTGCGGGCCCGCGTGGTCGAGTGCGTGTTCGAGGAGTACAAGGCCGGCGGCTACAAGGTCGTCAGCTTCTTCGCCAAGCGTGCGCGCGGCCTCATGGCGCGCTACGCCATCACCCACCGCATCGCCACGCCGGCCAAGCTGCGCCAGTTCGACCTGGAAGGCTACGCCTACGACGCCGACGTGTCCGAGCCGAACCGGCTGGTGTTCCGGCGCCGCGCCGGCTGAACCGCACGACAAAGGAGCCGCATGTCCGCCAACGCACCGACCCAGTCCGTCACGCCGCAACTGCGCCAGTGGATCGTGGAGCAGGCCCAGGCCGGCCACGCGCCCGACGCCGTGCTCAAGGCCATGCGCGATGCCGGCTGGGACGAAGACGTGGCCATCGAGGCCCTGGAGAACACGCTGCGCGACCACCTCGAGCAGAACGCCCTGGCGGCCGGGCTGCCGCCCGCGGTGACCGTGCCCGAGCCCGCGCTGGACGACTCGCCGCTGTACCTGCAGGCCGAAGACCGCCGCGTGCACGTGCTGAGCGCGCAGCTGCAGCCGCGCATCGTGGTGTTCGGCAGCCTGCTGTCCGATGCCGAATGCGAGGAGCTGATCGCGCTCGCGAACCCGCGCATGGCGCGCTCGCGCACGGTGGCCACCAAGACCGGCGGCGAGGAGATCAACGTCGACCGCACCAGCGACGGCATGTTCTTCCAGCGCGGCGAGACCGAGCTCATCACGCGCATCGAGGCGCGCATCGCGGCGCTGCTGCGCTGGCCGGTCGAGAACGGCGAGGGCCTGCAGATCCTGCGCTACGGCCCCGGCGCCGAATACAAGCCGCACTACGACTACTTCGACCCGGCCGAGCCCGGCACGCCGACCATCCTCAAGCGCGGCGGCCAGCGCGTGGGCACGCTCGTGATGTACCTGGGCGAGCCCGAGCGCGGCGGCGGTACGGTGTTCCCCGATCTGCACCTGGAAGTCGCACCCAAGCGCGGCAACGCCGTCTTCTTCAGCTACGACCGTCCGCACCCGAGCACGCGCACCCTGCATGGCGGCTCGCCGGTGCTGGCCGGAGAAAAATGGATCGCCACCAAGTGGCTCAGAGAACGTGAATTCGCCTGAACAATCCCCGCTCGGCAAGGCCTCGCCCTATGCCGACCAGTACGACGCAGCGCTGCTGTTCCCGATCGCCCGTGCAGAGAAGCGCGCCGAGATCGGCGCGGACGGCAAGACACCCTTCTTCGGCGCCGACCTATGGACGGCCTACGAACTCAGCTGGCTCAACCCGCGCGGCAAGCCGCAGGTGGCGCTGGTGCAGTTCACCATCCCCTGCGAGACGCCCAACATCGTCGAGAGCAAGTCCTTCAAGCTCTACCTGGGCAGCTTCACGAACACCCGGTTCGACAGCGTGGACGCCGTGCGCGCGCGCCTGCGGGCCGACATCTCCGAGGCCGTCTGGCGCGGCAGCGACACGCCTTCCACGGTGGGCGTGCGCGTGCTGCTGCCCGAGCAGTTCGACCAGCAGCCCATCCACGAACTCGACGGCCTGAGCCTGGACAGGCTCGACCTCGAATGCACGCAGTACCAGCCCGATCCCACGCTGCTGACGGCCGCCTTCGACGAATCGCCCGTCAGCGAGGTGCTGACCTCGGACCTGCTCAAGAGCAACTGCCTCGTCACGGGCCAGCCCGACTGGGGCAGCGTGCAGATCGGCTACTCGGGCCCGCAGATCGACCAGGCCGGGCTGCTGCGCTACATCGTGAGCTTTCGCAACCACAACGAGTTCCACGAGCAGTGCGTGGAGCGCATCTTCATGGACATCTGGCGCCGCTGCCGGCCGGTCAAGCTGACCGTCTACGCGCGCTACACGCGGCGCGGCGGGCTGGACATCAACCCCTGGCGCACCAGCCATCCGGGCGCGGCGCCGGCCAACGTGCGCACCGCGCGGCAGTAGCCGCCGAGCGCGCCGCACCGCATGCGCAGAACCCTTGCCGGCGCACGCCCATCAAATGATGTAGGGCGCCGCGGGGCGCGGCATTACCATCGCCCCCGTCACTCTTTCATCTCGCTCGGGGGCGATTCCTTCCTTGCCAAACGACGCCATGCGGACGGCTGCACCGAATGACCCCGTGCAGGCGCTGCGCAGTGCCACGCAGGCGCTGCACGCCCGACTGGACAGCCAGCTGCCGCTGGCCCTGCCAGCCGATGCCACCCAATCCCTGCACCACTACCACCAGCACCTGTGCGTGCTGCACGGCTGGCTGTCGGACCTGACGCCGCTGCTGCAACGCACCGGCTGGGGCCAGGGCCTGCTCGAGCCGCTGCGCGCCGACCTGACCGATGCCGGCCTGGCCGGTGCGCCCGCCGGCCAGGCCCGGCCGCCGTCGGACGGCATGGCCAGCGCCTGGGGCGTGGCCTATGTGGTCGAAGGCTCGCAGCTGGGCGGCCGCGTGCTGCACCAGCGCCTGCGCCGCGCCGGCGTCGACGCGCCGCTGCGCTACCTGGAAGGCCGCGGCGCCGGCACGGGCGCGCACTGGAACGGCTTCCTGCAGGCGCTGCGCGCCGCGCTCGTGCAGCCGGCCGACGTGGCCGCTGCCAGCGCTGCTGCCTGCTGGGCGTTCGAAGACCTGCTGGCGCGCTTCCGGCAGGCGGGCGCGATCCGATGAACGCGCCGGCCGCGCCGCTGGGCCTGTCCAACTGCGACCAGGAGCCCATCCACATCCCCGGGCGCATCCAGTCGCACGGCGTGCTGCTGGTCTTCGGCGCCGATGGCCGCCTGTCGCACCGCAGCGCCAACGCCGCCGGCATGCTGGGCGCCGCGGCGCCGGTGCTGGGCCAGCCGCTCGGCGAGACCTGCTTCGCCGCCGACGCCGCCATGCACGGCCTGGTGCAGGAATGCCTGGCGGGCGAGGCCGACGGGTCGCAGCCCGTGGCCATCGAGGTCGCGCTGGGCGGCCGGCATTTCGAGCTGATCGGCCACCGCCAGGGCCGGCAGCTGCTGCTGGAACTCGAGCGGCTGGGCGACGAGGCCGCGCTGCTGGCCGACGACGCCTTCAAGGGCCACAAGGCGCTGCTGCGGCTCAAGCGCCAGCGCAGCGTGGACGACCTCCTGGCCGTGGCCGCGCAGGAAGTGCGCGCGCTGACCGGCTTCGACCGCGTGATGGCCTACCGCTTCCGCCACGACGACAGCGGCGACGTGGTGACCGAGGCACGCGACGCGGCGCTGGAGCCCTTCGCGGGCCGGCGCTACCCGGCCAGCGACATCCCGGCCCAGGCGCGCCGGCTGTACCTGCTCAACACCTTGCGCACCATCGTCGAGGTGGGCAGCCAGGCCATGCCCATCGAGGCGCTGGACACGGCTGCCGCGCCGCTGGACCTCTCGCACAGCGTGCTGCGCAGCGTCTCGCCCGTGCACATCGAGTACCTCACGAACATGGGCGTGGCCGCGTCCATGAGCATCTCCATCGTCGTGCAGGGCCGGCTCTGGGGCATGCTGGCCTGCCACCACATGCACCCGCGCCATGTGCCCTACCGCGTGCGCAGCGCCTGCGACGTGCTGGCCCACGTGCTGGCCGCCGACGTGCAGACCGCGCTGGCACGGGCCAGTGCCGCGCGCGTGGCCACGGCCGCCGGTGCGCGTGCGCGCGCCATCGAGACGCTGCTGCATGCCGAGGACGGCGTGCAGGCGCTGGCGCGCGAGGCCGAGGCGTTGACCGGCATGTTCGAGGCCCATGGCCTGGTGCTGGCCGAGCGCGGCCGCGTGCTGGCGGCTGCCGGCGTGGCGCCGGAGCTGGCGCGCGAGCTGCTGCCCTTCCTGGCCGCGCAGACGCCGCTGCAGGGCGGCCTGTGGCTCTGTGACAGCCAGGACGGCATGCCGCCCGTGCTGCGCGAGGCCATGGGGCATTGGTGCGGCCTGCTCGCGCTGCGCTTTTCCGATGCGGCTGACGGCTGGCTCGTGCTGCTGCGCAAGGAGCAGGTCGAGACCATCGCCTGGGGCGGCCGGCCCGAGAAGGAATACCGCCACGGCCCGCTGGGGCCGCGGCTCACGCCGCGTGGCAGCTTCGAGGTCTGGAAGGAAACCGTGCGCGGCCGCTGCGTGCCCTGGAGCGAGACCGACCTGGAGATCGCCCGGCCGCTGCTCAGCGAACTGGCGCGCGCCAGCGCCGCGCGCAGCGCCGACCTGGACCGCGCGCGCAGCCACCTGCTGGCATTGTTGAGCGCGGGTGTCGACGGGGCCCCGCCCGAACCCGTGGACCCGCAGCCGGCCGGCAGCCGCATGCAGCGCCTGGTGGCCCAGGTGCTGGACGCGGCCCGCGTGCGCGGCGGCGGCGGCCTGGACCTGGCTCTGGCACCGGTGGACCTCGCGCAGCTGCTGCGGGCCGTGCTCGACGAGACGCAATCGGCCCAGCCGGCGCAGCGCTTCATCCGCGAACTGCCGCGCAGCCTGGTGCTCGACGGCCATGCGGCGCGGCTGCGCCAGCTGCTGGCCTGCCTGGTCGGCAATGCCGCGCGCCATGGCGCAGCGGACGAAGCGGTGGTGGTGCAACTGCGCCGCGAGGGCGATGCCGCGGTGCTGGACGTCAGCAACGTGGCGCCCGCGATCGCGGCACCCGTGCTGGCCGCCCTGTTCGACCCCTTCCACCCGGGCGCGGCCGGCCTGGGGACCAGCGGCGACGGCCTGCGGCTGGGGCTGTACATCGCGCGCCAGATCGCGCGCGCGCATGGCGGCGATCTGGAGCATGCCTACGCCGAACCCTACGTGGTGTTCACGTTGCGGCTGCCGGCGCCCAGCCTTGGCGACATGGGCATGCCAAGCCCGGCGGTATAAACCGGCGATGTCCGTTCTTCCCGATCCGATCCCGCGGCTCGAGGCCGCGGCCCAGGCCTTGCAGACGCCGTGCGGCGACGGCCACATCCAATGGCACCGCTGGGGCCCGGCCGATGCCGGCCCGTCCGGCCCCGTCGTGCTGCTGCACGGCGGCAGCGGCAGCTGGACCCACTGGGTGCGCAACATCGACGCACTCGTCGCCGCCGGCCGCCAGGTGCTGGTGCCCGACCTGCCGGGCTTCGGCGACTCCGCCCGCCCCCCGGGCGGCGGCGATGCCGACGACGTGGCGCCCGCGCTGGAGCAGGGCCTGGCCGCGCTGCTGGGCGCGCAGCGCTGCGACCTCGTCGGCTTCTCGTTCGGCGGCCTCACGGCCGGCCTGCTGGCGGCCGCGCATCCCGGGCGCGCGGCGCGGCTGGTGGTGGTCGGCGCGCCGGCCATGGGCGTGTCCGACGCGGGCCGCATCGTGCTGCGCGGCTGGCGCCACCTGGAGGACGAGGCGGCGCGCAACGCCGTGCACCGCCACAACCTCGCGGTGCTGATGCTGCACCGGCCCGAGGCCATCGACGACCTCGCGCTGGCCCTGCATGCCGCCAACGTGGTGCGCGACCGCATGCAGCGGCGCCGGCTGGCGCGCACCGAGGCGCTCAAGGACGCGCTGCAGCAGGTGCGTTGCCCGGTCTGGGCGATCTACGGGCGCGAGGACGTGCTCTACACCGGCCGCCTGCAGCCCTTGGCCGAGGCCTTCGCGCGCGGCCCGCGGTTCCAGGGGCTGACGCTGATCGACGCCGCCGGCCACTGGGTGCAATACGAGCGGGCCGCCGCCTTCGATGCGGCGTTGGCGCAGGTGTTGCAGTCCTGAACCGGCGCGCAGCGCGCCATGCGTCCGTGCTCAGGCGCGGGTGCCGCCGTCGTTCCAACCGCGTCTGGGGCAAGGTCATCGGCGACCTTCTGGCGTGGCCCACTTGTGGTGACTACCATTGGTGGCGATCAAATCGGAGTTGCGCGATGACCACTGCCGTTGCCAAGTTGTTCATGTCCGGCCGAAGCCAGGCCGTGCGCCTGCCCAAGCACCTGCGTTTCGAGGGCGACGAGGTCGTGGCCCGGCGGTTCGGCAACGGCGTGCTGCTGTTGCCGGTGGCGGCTCCATGGCAGCTCATGCGCGAGGCCCTGGACGAGTTCGAGCCGGGCTTCACGCTGGAGCGCGAGCAGCCCCGGCCGCAGGAGCGCGAAGAATGGCCGCGCTGAGCGCCGGTCCGCGCTATCTGCTGGACACCAACACCTGCATCTACATCATCAACCGGCGGCCGCCTGCCGTGTTCGAACGCTTCGAAGCACTCGCGGTGGGCGAGTTGGGCATCTCCAGCATCACGGGTGCGGAACTGTCGTTCGGCGTGGACAAGAGCGGTTCGGTGCGGAACCGGCAAGCCCTCGACAAGTTTCTCGTGCCGCTGGAGATCTGTGCCTTCGATGAAGCCGCGATGCGGCACTATGGCGCCGTGCGCAGCCAGCTGGAGCGCCAGGGCACGCCCATCGGTGCGCTCGACACCTTGATCGCCGCGCACGCGCTGGCCCTGGGCTGCGTGCTCGTGACCAACAACGTGCGCGAGTTCCAGCGGGTCCCCGGCCTGGCGTTGGACAACTGGGCATGACCCGAGGAGAGCTTGCCATGGGAAAGCTGTCGATCCTGGCCTGCGTGCTGCTGTGCTGCGGCGGCCAGGCCGCCGCCCAATCGCTGCGCTGCGGCCGCGACTTCGCGCAGATCGGCGAGACCAAGTTCGTGATCGAGTCCAAGTGCGGCGCGCCGGCCGCCAGGGACAGCTTCTGCAAGCCCATCGGCCTTGCGCCCAGCACGGTGGGCCGGCCGCCGCACGTGGCCTGCGACATGGTCGAGGAATGGACCTACAAGCCCGGCATCGGGCAGTTCATCACCATCCTGCAATTCCGCGAAGGGGAGTTGCGCGAGATGAAGTACGGGCCGCGGCAATGAGCCGCGTGTGAGGGCTCAACCGGGCGCCGCGCTCCGGATGTACTCGATGTAGCCGGCGCGGTAGGGCGCGCAGGCGGCCTGCAGCTTGCCGTCCACCTCGGCGCCGACGCGCTCGCCGGTCCACAGGTGCGGCGCGACCGCGCCGTCGCTGGCAATCTGCAGCATGCCGATGTTGGTGTGCGTCATCTGGCCGTCGTCGCCCACCACGCCCTGCTGCAGGCACACGCCGACGGGTACGTGCGGCTTGCTGCTGGGCGGCAGGATGGCCACGGCCGAGAGCTGGCCGGCGATGGGCCGCTCGGGCACCACGAGGGTGCGGATGCCCTCGCGCGGTTGCGCCAGGCTCTTCGCCAGCGCCGCGGCCAGCTGCCTGGCGCGTTCCTGCGCGTTGGTGCCGCCGGCGATGCGCTGCATCTCCCTGGCCAGTTCCTCGGGGTAGCGCTGCGCGGCGGGCGGCGCCAGCAGCGGGTGGGGGCTCTGGGCCAGGGCCTGCAGCGCGAAGGCTGCGGCGCCGGCCAGCACGGCGGTACGCAGGCGCGCGCGCATGCTCAAGCCGCCGCCAGCAGTTGCGCGGTGGTCAGCACCTGGCCGCAGGTGGCCGCCACCCACTGCAGCGCCATGTCGTGCTTCTCGCGCGAGAAGTCGGCTAGCGCATCGGCCACGAAGAAGGGCTCGATGTCGCGCTGGAAGGCTTCTGCCGCCGTGCACAGGCAGCCGATGTGGGCGTAGACGCCCGTGATGACGAGCTGGTCACGGCCGCGCACGCGCATCAGCGTTTCCAGGTTGCTGCGCTGGAAGGCGCTGTAGCGGTGCTTGGTCAGCACCTGGTCGCCGGGCTGCGGCGCCAGTGCGGCGGCGATCTGCTCGTGCTCGGGGATGGCGCGCATGCCGGGGCCCCAGAGCTCGGCCTGCAGGCCGCGGTCGCGCCGGTCCTGGTTGCCGTGCTGGGCCGTGTAGAACACCGGCACGCCGGCTGCTCGGGCCCAGGCCAGCAGCTGCGCGAGGTGGGCGCTGGCGCTGCGCAGCGGTTCGGCCGCGGGCGGGAAGGCGGCGAGGAAGTAGTCCTGCATGTCGTGCACGAGCAGCGCGGCGCGCGCGGCGTCCAGGCGCCAGGGCGCGCGCGCGGCTGGCAGTTCGTCGGCGCGCGGCAGCGCGTAGGCAGGGATGCTGGGCAGGCGGCGTGGGGTGTCGGTCATCGGTCTGGCGGGAACAGCGCGGGCGGGATGCCCAGCGCGTGGAGCATGGCGTTGAATTTTGCGCGCGTCTCGGCGGCCTCCGATTCGGGCGCGGAGTCGGCCACGATGCCGGCGCCGGCGAACAGCCGGGCCGCGTGGCCCTGCACATGGGCGCAGCGCAGCGCGACATGCCAGGCGCCGTCGCCGGCCGCATCGCACCAGCCGACGGCGCCGGCGTAGAAGCCGCGCGGCACCGGTTCCAGCGCGGCGATGGCCTCGGCGGCGGCGGCGCGCGGCGTGCCGCAGACGGCGGGCGTGGGGTGCAGCAGCGCGGCCAGCGCGGCGCTGGAGGCCAGCGGCAGGCCCTCGGGCGAGGCGTCCTTGAGCTCGCCCTCGATGCGCGTGCCCAGGTGCCACATGCTGGCCGTGGCGTGCAGCGCCGGCGTGGCCGGCACGCGCAGCTGGCGGCACAGCGGCGCGAGCAGGTCGGCGATGGCCTGCACCACGTAGCGGTGCTCGCCCAGGTCCTTGGCCGAGTCGCGCAGGGCCGCGGCACGGGCTTCGCTGGCGGCGAGGTCGGGCCCGCGCGCGGCGGAGCCGGCCAGCGGTTCGCTGACGACGGTGGCGCCGCGGCGCGAGAGCAGCAGCTCGGGCGTGGCGCCGACCAGCCAGGCCGGTGCCGCCTCGGCCGGCACCGGCAGGGGCAGCACGTAGCGCAGCACGCCGGGGTCGCCGGCCAGGCGCCGGGCCAGCCACCAGGGGCTGATGGGCGTGGCGCTGTGCGCGCGCAGCGTGCGGGCCAGCACCACCTTGTGCAGCCCGCCGCCTTGCTGCAGGCGCTGCACGGCCTGGGCCACGGCGGCCGCGTAGCCGGCGCGCGTGGGTTCGGCCTGCAGCGACCAGCCCTGCGGCGCCTCGGCCTGCCGGGCCATGCAGTGCAGCCAGGCGCTCGCGGCGGCGGCGTCGCGCACGCGGCGCGGCGCCAGCAGGTGGGCGGGCGCGTGGCGGTCGAAGGGCAGGGCGCCGACCAGCCGGGCACCGGGGGCGGCCGCCGCGAAGTGCTGCGCCACCGCGGCGCCCAGCTGCGCGGCCGGCACGGCCAGCCGTGCCTGCACGCCTTCGCTGAGCAGGCCGCCTTCGTGCGAGAGCAGTAGCATGCGCGTGCGGGCGTCGCCGGCCTGCGCGACCGGCCGCGACAAGTCTTCGCGCATCATGCCCATTGCGCCATCCTGGCCGCGAGCAGCGGCGCGATCAGCGCCGTGGCCTCGGCGCCCGTCATCTGCGCGTGCATGAACGGGACCTCCAGCGCATCGACGCGTTCGGCGTAGTCCAGCCAGCGCGCGGCCTGCAGCTGCGGCTTGCCGGCATGGTCGCGCGCGGCGCGCACATGGGTCAGCGTGCCGGCCATGCGGCCGTGGCGGTGCTGGCGGATCAGGCGGTTGGTGTCGGTCACCACGCGCACCACGCCTTCGAGCGCGGCGGCGGGCAGGTTGCCGAGCGCGGTGTCGCCCGCGCGCAGGAAGTCCACGACCTTGTCGCGCGTGTCGAGTTCGGGATGGCCTTCGGGGTCGTAGCCCGCGATCGCCAGCAGCGCGCGCAGCGCCTGCAGCGGCGTGGGCTCGGGCTCGTCGCGCCAGCAGTCGGCCGGGTAGGCGTCCAGCAGCGCGACCAGGCCGACGCTGCGGCCCATCTGCTGCAGGGCCACGGCCATGGCCTGGGCGATGATGCCGCCGACCGACCAGCCGGCCAGGTGGACGGTGCCGGTGGGCTGCAGCGTGGCGACGCGCTGGGCGTAGTCCTGCGCCAGCGCGGCGATGCCCTCGGGCAGCGGATGCTCGGGCGCGAGCGCGGGCGACTGCAGGCCCCAGACGCTGCGCGCCGGCGCCGCCTGGCCGATCGCGCGCGCCAGCAGCCGGTAGCCCCAGGCGATGCCGCCGGCCGGGTGGACGACGAACAGCGGCGCCTGCGCGGCGTCGCCGGCGGCCAGCCGGATCAGCGGCTTGAGGCCGCTGTCGAAGCGCACGGCCTCGCCGTCGATGGCCGCGGCCAGCGCGGCCACCGTGGGCGTCTCGAACAGCGAACCCAGGCCTGGGTTGCGGTGCCAGCGTTCCTCGATCTGCAGCAGCAGCTGCACGGCCGACAGCGAGTCGCCGCCCAGGCTGAAGAAGTCGGCCTCGGCGCCCACGGCCGTGCCGGCGGGCAGGCGCAGCAGTTCGGCGAACAGCGCGGCGACGGCCTTTTCGGTGGCGGTCTGCGGCGCGCGGCCGGCTGCCGCGCCGTCGGTGAAGCGCGGCGCCGGCAGGGCCTGGCGGTCGAGCTTGCCGTTGGACGTGACGGGCCAGTCCGACAGCGGCACGGTGGCCGCGGGCAGCATGTAGTCGGGCACGCGGGTGGCCAGGCGCTGGCGCAGTTCTTCGGCCGAGGCGGCGGCACCTTCGGCGCTGAGCTGCACATAGGCCACCAGGCGTTTGTCGCCCGCGTGGTCCTCGCGCAGCATGACCTCGGCGCGGGCGACCAGGCCGGTGGCATGCAGCGCGGCCTCGATCTCGCCGAGCTCAATGCGCAGGCCGCGCAGCTTGACCTGGTGGTCGCTGCGGCCCAGGAAGACCACGGCGCCGTCCTCGGCACGCCAGCGCGCGAGGTCGCCGGTCTTGTAGATGCGCTCGCCTGGGCGGTGCGGGTCGGGCAGGAAGCGCTCTTGCGTGAGGTCGTCCCGGCCCAGGTAGCCGCGCGCGAGCTGCACGCCGCCCAGGTAGAGGTCGCCGGCCACGCCGGGCGGCATGGGGCGCATCCGCGCGTCCAGCACGTACAGCCGCGTGTTCCAGACCGGCAGGCCGATGGGCACGGGGCGGCTGTGGTCGTCGGCCGATGCCGGCCACCAGCTCACGTCCACCGCGGCCTCGGTCGGGCCGTAGAGGTTGTGCAGCTCGCTCGTGAGCGTGGCGTGCAGCCGGTCGCGCAGCGGCGCGGGCAGTTCCTCGCCGCTGCAGAAGATGCGCTGCATGGAGAGGCCGCGCGAAGCCGGATGGGCCAGGAAGGCGGCCAGCATGGAGGGCACGAAGTGGCAGGTGCCGATGCGTTCGTCGCGGATGATCCGCGCCAGCCAGGCCGGGTCGCGGTGCGCCTCGGGCGGCGCGATGACCAGCGTGCAGCCCGTGATGAGCGGCAGGAAGAATTCCCAGACCGAGACGTCGAAGGTGGCGGGCGTCTTCTGCAGGATGCGCTCGTCGGGCGTGAAGCCGTAGTGCTGGCGCATCCATTCGAGCCGGTTGACGATGGCCTGGTGCTCGACGACCACGCCCTTGGGCTCGCCCGTGGAGCCCGAGGTGTAGATCACGTAGGCGGCATCGCCGGGGGCGGGCGGGGCGTCGAGCGCGGTGTCCGCCTGCTGGGGCCAGTCGGCCGTGCGCAGGCGCGTCAGCGTGGGCGGCAGGCGGGCCGCGTCCTCGGCGCGCACGAGCGCGCAGACGGGCTTGGACAGGTTCACCACGCGCGCGATCCGCTCGGGCGGGTGCGCGAGGTCCAGCGGCAGGTAGGCGCCGCCCGCGCGCAGCACGGCCACGAGCGCGACCAGCAGCTCCAGCGAGCGCGGCAGCGCCACGGCCACGAGGCTGTCGCGGCCCACGCCGCGGGCGCGCAGCGTCAGCGCCAGCGCGCGCGAGCGCTGCTCCAGCTGGGCGTAGGTGAGGCGGGCGCCTTCGAACTCCAGCGCCACGGCCTCGGGCCGCGCCGCCATCCGGGCCTCGACCAGCGCGGCCAGCGTGGTGGCGGGCACGGCATGGTCGGTGGCGTTCAGCGCGAACAGGTGGCGCTGGGCCTCCTCGGGGCTGGCCAGCGGCATGTCGTCCACGCGCTCGGCCGTCAGGGCGGCGTGCAGGAAGTGCGGCAGCCGCGCCAGGTGGCCGGCCACGGCCTCGGCGCTGTACAGGCCGGGGTTGGCCTCGATCTCCAGCTCCAGCTGCTGCACGCCGTCGCCGCGGTAGCCGATGGTCAGGTCGTCGATGGGGCCGGTGCCCAGCACCTCCAGCCGCGTGGCCAGGCCTGGCAGCACCAGCGGCTTGTAGAAGGGCTGCACGTTGATGAGCGCGGCATGCAGCCGGCGCTGGCCGCCCAGCAGGTTCAGGTCGCGGCGCAGCTGCTCGCTGCGGTAGCGGCCGTGGCGGCGCGCGCGGGTCTGGGCGCGCACCAGCTGCTCGGTGAAGTCTGACAGCCGCTGGCCCGGCGTGGCGCGCACCGCGAGCGGCAGCACGTTCATGGTGGTGGCGCTGGCGCGCGAGGCGGCGCTGCCGAGCCGGCCCATGAAGGGGATGCCCAGCACGGTCGCCTCGGCCGTGGCCATGCGCAGGCAGTACAGCGCGGTCCAGGCCGTCAGCAGGTCGGGCCAGCTGGTGTCCAGCAGCTGGGCCTTGGCCAGCAGCGCGGTGCGCAGTCCGGCGTCCAGCGGCATGCTGAGCCGGTGGCAGGTGTGGGCCGCGTGGGCGCGGCCCGCGGCCAGGCCGGCCACCTCGGGCATGGGCGTGAACGCATCGCGCCAGTAGGCGGCGTCCTGGGCGCGCTTCGGCGCGGCGCGGTAGGCCGCGTCCTCGGCCACCAGCTGCGCGAACGGGGCCAGCGGCGTGCGCGCGGGGGCCTGGGCCACGCGTTCGGCGTAGAGCTCGGCCAGGCGCTGGCTCCACAGCGCCATGCCGTAGCCGTCGCTGGCCAGGTGGTGGGCCCGCTGGTACCAGCAGTGCCGGTCGGGCCCCAGGCGGTACAGGCGCTGCACGGCCAGCGCGTCGCGCGTGGGGTCCAGCGGCGTCTGCATGTCCGCGCCCATGGCGGCCAGCGCGCGCCCGGCCGCGTCGGCATGGCTGGAGAGGTCGATCCACTGCAGGGCCGGGCGGCGCGCGGGGTCGGTCCACTGCTCGGGGCCGGCGGGCGTGTCGCGCAGCGCGAGCGCCAGGGATTCGCACTCGGCCGCGGCCTGTTCGGCGGCGGCCGTGAAGGCGGCCACGTCGAGCGGGCCGTCGATCCACAGCGCATGGCCGCAGTTGAAACTGGGATTGGCGGGGTCCAGCTGCTGCGCGTACCAGAGGCCGTTCTGGGCTTCGGTCAGGGGCAGCGGGCGGGCCTGCGGGGCGTCAAGTGTCAGGGTCATGCGAAACAGGTCGGAACCGGGGCCATCGGCCAGCGGCCAACGCAGCCGTCACGGTTTTCAATCGAGAATTATTGCTATTCGGTGTGTCCGCAGTGTGCCGGATCGTGGTGCTTGCCACAGTGCGCCATCTGTGCCGCACCGTGGGTCATGCGGGCAATTGCACGGCCGCCTGCAGCCCGCCTTCGGGCCGGTTGCGCAGGGTCAGGCTGCCGCCGTGCGCGCGGATGCAGGAGCGCGCGATGGCCAGGCCCAGGCCCACGCTGCCGCCGGACTGGTGGCGGGCCGGGTCCAGCCGCACGAAGGGCTCGAACGCGCGCTCCAGCATGTCCGGCGGGATGCCCGGGCCGTCGTCGTCGATGCGGATGCTGGGGCCGTGCGCCGCGGCGCCGGGCGCCAGCCGCACGCGCACCTCGCCGTAGCGCGCCGCGTTCTCGATCAGGTTGGCCAGCGCACGCTTGAGGCCCAGCGGGCGGCAGGCGCAGGGCAGGGGCGCGGGCCGGGTCCAGGCCACGCGGCGCCCGAGCGCACGCTGGGCGGCCACCACCTCGTCCACCAGCTGGGCCAGGTCGTGCGGCTCCGCGCGCTCGCGGTCCTGCGCATGCTCGTCGCGTGCGAAGCGCAGCGTCTCCGCCATCATCTGCGACATCTCGTCCAGCGTCTGCACCATGCCCTCGCGCAGTTCGGCGTCGTCGACCATCTCGGCCCGGATGCGCAGCGAGGTCAGCGGCGTGCGGAAGTCGTGGCCGATGGCGGCCAGCATGCGCGTGCGCTCGTCCACGTTGCGCGTGAGGCTGTCCTGCATGCGGTTGAAGGCGGCGGTGATCTCGCGCACCTCGCGCGGGCCCTGCAGCGGCAGCGCGGCGATGCGCTCGCCGCGGCCCACGCGCTCGGCCGCCTGTGCCAGCCTGCGGTGCGCGCGCACCGTGCTCCAGCCGACCCACAGCGCGATCGGCACCACGGGCAGCAGGCTCAACGGCAGCGCGTAGTTCCAGTCGCGCGCCCAGGAGCGGCGCACCATCAGCGGCTGGTGCCGGCTGCCCAGCCAGCGTCCGTCGGGCAGGGCCAGTTCGATGTCGAGCCGCCAGCCGTCCTGGTCGGCCACGTTGGCGACTTCGCTCAACAGCACGTGGACGGGGGTGGCCTCGGGCAGGTCCAGCTGCCGGCGCACGCCGCGCGCCAGCGCGGCGTCGCGTTCGGTCATCAGATGCGGGTCGATGCGCGGCGCCGGGCCCAGCGTGAAGTAGGAGCCGGGCAGGCGCATCGCATCCAGCGCGCCGGTGGCCGCGCCCGGGTGCTCGACCACCAGCCGGTAGGCCGACAGCATGCGCGTCTCGGTCTTCACCAACGACAGCGGGTGGATGGTCATGTCCGACAGCGAATGGATCAGCATCGCGATCAGGTGCGTGGCCGCCAGCGCGGAGACCAGCAGCACGGCCAGCCGCGTCGCCAGGCTGTCGGGCCACCAACGGGGCAGGCGCATGGTCACGTTCGGGCCCGGACCTCGGCGCTGAACAGATAGCCGTCGCCGCGCGCGGTGCGGATGAAGCCGGCCCCGCCCGCGTCGCGCTGCAGCTTCTTGCGCAGGCGGCTGATCTGGCTGTCGATGCTGCGGTCGAACACCTGGTCGGCGCCGTCGCGCCGCGTCAGCTCGAGCAGGCGGTTGCGGCTGAGCACCTCGTTCGGGTTCTGCAGCAGCACGCGCAGCAGCAGGAATTCGACCGTGCTGAGCGCGACCTCCTCGTCGTCGGGATTGCGCAGGCGCCGCCCACGGGCGTCGAAGATCCAGCCGTCGAAGGTGTAGCCCGCGGCCTCGCGCGCGGGCGGCGCCTCCGGCCCCTTGGCCTGCTGGCGCGACAGGCCCTCGGTGATGGCCGAGCGCCGCAGCACGCTGCGCACGCGCGCCACCAGCTCGCGCGGGTCGAAGGGCTTGGCGATGAAGTCGTCGGCGCCCAGTTCCAGGCCGACGATGCGGTCGGCCTGCTCGTTCATGGCCGTCAGCAGCACCACGGGGATCTGCAGGTGCTCG
The DNA here is from genome assembly GCA_049840715.1 of Pseudorhodoferax sp. Classification (GTDB taxonomy): domain Bacteria; phylum Pseudomonadota; class Gammaproteobacteria; order Burkholderiales; family Burkholderiaceae_C; genus Pseudorhodoferax. The sequence continues at coordinate 30,021 of JASGJO010000038.1, read as the reverse complement.
TGCACGAAGCGGCACAGCGACCAGCCGTCCTCGCCGGGCAGCATCACGTCCAGCACGATCAGGTCGAACGCGCGCTGCTGCAGCAGCTGCCGCATGGCCACGCCGTCCTCGGCGGTGGTCACGTCGAACTCGTAGCGCCTGAGGTACTTGGCCAGCGGCTCACGGATGTTCTGGTGGTCGTCCACCAGAAGGATGTGGGGCCGCGTCTGCATGACGGGTTCAGCCGGCCTGGCGTTGCTGGACCAGCTTCCACCAGCCGTTCAGCGAGGTTTCGGCGCCGATCTCCGACAGGTCCAGCTGCAGGCCGGCCTCGTTCCAGGCCAGCACCAGGTTGAGCAGGCGCATGGAGTCCAGGCCCCAGTCCATGAGGTTGTCGTCCAGGCCGATGTCGGCGGGGTCTTCGCGCAGCATGCGGGCCACGTCGGCGCGCATGCGTTCCAGGGTCAGTGTGCTCATAAGGTGTAGTGGAATCCGTCGATCAGCGCGCCGGGCGTGCGCATGCCGCCCAGTGCGCGCTGCGCGTAGGTGGAGGTGGCCGGCGCGATCTCGGTCGCGCGCGACAGGGCCAGCAGCTGCCGCGGGCCCAGTGCCTCGTACAGGCTCTGGTCCCAGCGCAGGTCGGCGGCCAGCGGACCGGCGATCTCGCCGTCCTGCACCCAGAAGCAGGCGTAGCGGGTCATGCCGGTCACGCGGGCCGACGGCGGATCGCTCCAGTTCAGGTAGTGCAGGTTGGCCACGTACAGGCCGGTGCCCAGGGCTTGCAGCACCTGGTCCGGCGCGAGCTGGCCGGGGGCGACGTCCAGCGCGCGCGGGAACTCGTTGCCGTCCGCGCCGTTGGCGACCAGGCCGTACTCGCGTGCCGTGCCGGCGCTGACCAGCAGGTTCTGCAGGCGGCCGTCGGCCAGCAGCGGCAGGCGTTCGACGCTGGTCTCGCCGCGGCTGTTGAAGCGCGGCGTGAGGCCGAGCTGGAAGTTCTCGTCCAGGCGCAGCAGCGGCGAGAGTTGCACCTCGCCTTCGATCAGCCGCTTGAGCGGGCTGCGCCCCTGCTTCCAGACATCGGCCGACAGGCCGCGCCAGCCCAGCATGCCGATGAACTCGGCGAAGGCCTGGGGCGCCAGCCAGGTGCGCCAGGCGCCCGGGGCCACGCGCTGCGCGGGGCGGCGCAGCAGGGCCAGTTCGGCCGCCGTGCGGTCCAGTTGCGCAGTCCAGCCCTCGGGCTCCCAGTGCGTGCCGGCGTAGACGCCCTTGGCGGCGCGCCGGCCTTCGTACAGCGAGTAGTCCAGGAAGAAGCTCTGCGTGCCGAACCAGTGGGCGCTGCCGCAGGAACTGCGGTGGCCGCGCAGCACGTCGCCGCCGGCGTACAGGCCGGCCAGGTCCAGCCGGTCGGCCTGCGCGGCGATGGCCTGCACGACCTGCGCCGGCCTGCGGCAGCCGGCCGCGCGAACTGCGCGTGGCTGCGGCCTTCGTCGCGCAGCGCGACCTGGTAGGGATCGGGCGGCAGCAGCGCGGCGTCGGCGCGGGCCTGCTGCAACAGCGCCAGCACGGCGGGCAGGTCGCGCTCCAGCACGCCGCTCAGGGTGCAGCTGCAGTCCAGGCTGCGGCCGTCGCGCTGCAGCACCAAGGCGAGCTGGGCCTGCTGCACCTCGGTGCCCTGGCGCAGCCGGCCGGCATTGAAGCGCAGGAACCGGCTGTCCTCGGCCGCGAGGTTGGCGGCCAGGGCTTCGCCGGGGGCGAGCGCGTCGAACAGGGCGTCGCACAGCTGCGCGAACTGCGTTTCCTGCGTGGCGGCAAATTCAGTCACCGGCCACCCCCGAACACGTCGACGCCCCGGAACAAGCAAGGCGGCGCCGCATGCCCGACGCGGATGATCTGGTTCGGCTCGCCCTTGCCGCAGTAGGGCGTGCCGTAGGCCTCGTCCGCGCGGCCGACGCCGGCCAGGCGGTTCCAGAAGTCCACGGTGACGCCGCGGTAGTTGGGGTTGCGCACCACCTCGGCCAGCTGGCCGCTGCACGATGCGCCGGCCCCATTCGCAGCCGAACTGGAACTTGTTGCGGTAGTCGTCGATGGACCAGGAGCGGTTGGTGGCCATCAGGATGCCGTCGTCGACCTGGGCGATCAGCTGCTCCAGCGTGGCCTCGCCGGGCTCCAGGTCGATGTTGGCCATGCGGTCGATGGGCGGGCGGTTCCAGCCGCTGGCGCGGAAGCTGGCCACGCCCGGGCAGGCCCGAGCGTGCCTGCGATTCGAGCGAGCCCAGGCCGCGGCGCAGGATGCCGTGCTCGATCAGCCGCTCGCGCCGCGCCGGGTTGCCGGCATCGTCGAAGGCATAGCTCGCGAAGCCGTGGGCGCGGCCGGGGTCGAAGCAGCACGTTCATGAGCGGCGAGCCGTAGCGCAGCACGCCGAAGTCCGCGGGCTGCACGAAGCTCCAGCCGGCGTAGTTGCGCTCGTCGCCCAGGATGCGGTCCAGCTCCAGCGGGTGGCCGATGGACTCGTGGATCTGCAGCATCATCTGGTCGGGCATGAGCACGAGGTCCATGCGGCCGCTGGGGCAGTCGGGCGCCTGCAGCAGCGCGAGCGCCTCCTGCGCGATGCGGCCGGCCTGGGCCTGCGCCTCGCGCATGTCCAGCGCCTCGGCGCCCCATTGGCCGGTGCGCGACCAACTGCGCGTCTGCGACTGCATGCCCTCGGCGGCCGTGGCCTGCAGGGAGATGTCGACGAACTGCCATTGCTGGGCGATGTCGGCGCCGTTGCTGGAGAGGTAGCGCTGCTGCGTGTGCGCCAGCCAGGCGTGGGCGTTGCGCGTGACGAGCCGGGCATCGGCGCTGCGCATGGCGGCGCTGGCGGCCTGCAGGTAGGCCAGCACGCGCGCGGTGTCGGCCGCGCCCAGGGGTTCGCGGGCCGGGCTGGCGAAGCGGCCGCGCTCGGGCGGGCGCTGGGCCGTGCCGAAGGCATGGAGCCGGTGCGCGGCCATGGCGCCGGCGCTCGCGGCGGCGCGGGCCAGCGCGCCGCGCAGACCATCAACGCTGGTGTCGGCCGTGGCCGCGTAGCCGATCTGGCCGTCGACCAGGGCCTCGCACATCGCGCCTTCGTCCTGCACGCGGCCATGGCGGCGCGGCTGGTCGTTGCGCAGGCCGAGGAAGCTGCCCTGCTCGCGGACGTGGCGCACCGCGGCCCAGCTGCAGCCGGGCGGCAGCGGGTCCAGCGCGGCGGCGATCGCGTCCGCAGTGTTCATTGCTGGGCCAGGAAGTCGGCACGCAGCCGCGCGCGCAGTTCCTTGCGGCTGGTCTTGCCGACGGCGGTCTGGTCGAAGGCCGCCACGAACACGATCTGGTCCGGGATCTTGAAGGCCGCCACGCCGCGGCCGCGCATCCAGGCCTTGACCTCGGGCGGGCGCGGCTTGGTCTCGCCCTGCGGGATCACGAAGGCGCAGATGCGCTCGCCCAGGTATTCGTCGGGGATGGAGACCACGGCCACGTCGAAGACCTGCGGGTGGGCGAGCAGATGGTCCTCCACCTCCTCGGCCGAGATCTTCTCGCCCGCGCGGTTGATGTGGTCGTGCGCGCGGCCCTGCACCACGAGGTAGCCGCCGGGTCGGCGCAGCACCATGTCGCCGGTGCGGTAGAAGCCGTCGGCGGTGAAGCTGCGCGCGTTGGCGGCCTCGTCGTTGTGGTAGCCGCGGATGGTGTAGGGGCCGCGCGTGAGCAGGTAGCCGACCTCGCCCTCGGGCACGGGGTTGCCGGCGTCGTCCACGATCAGCACCTCGTCGTCGGGGCTGATGGCGCGGCCTTGCGTGCCGAGGATGGTGTCCTCGTCGTCGTCCAGCCGCGTGTAGTTGACCAGGCCCTCGGCCATGCCGAAGACCTGCTGCAGCTTCACGGGCAGGCCGGCCACCACGCGGCGCGCGGCCTCGGGCGTGAGCTTGGCGCCGCCCACCTGCAGCACGCGCAGGCTCGTGAGGTCGTGCGGCGTGGTCGCGGCGGCCTGGGCCCACAGCAGGGCCAGCGGCGGCACCAGGCCGAGGTCGGTCACGCGCTCGCGGGCGATCAGCGGGAAGGCCTGGTCCGGCGAGGGCGAGGGCGACAGCACCACGGTGCCGCCCGCGTGGAACACGCCGAAGGCGCCCGGCGAACTCATGGGGAAGTTGTGCGCGGCCGGCAGCGCGACGAGGTAGACCGAGTCCTGCGTGATGCCGCAGATGGCGTTCGAGGCGCGGAAGCTGTAGATGTAGTCGTCGTGCGTGCGCGGGATCAGCTTGGACAGGCCCGTGGAGCCGCCCGAGATCTGCAGGAAGGCGACGGACTGCGGGTCCGGGTCTTGCCGGGGCAGCCCGGCCGGGTCGCCCTGCAGGCTGGCCAGGGCCGTGAACTCCTCGGCCTCGCCGGCGACCACGACCTCGCGCAGGCCCAGGTCCATGGCGAGGATCTCGCGGGCCAGCGGGCGGTAGTCGAAGCCGTCGTACCGGTCGGCGACCACGTAGGCGCTGGCCTGGGCCTTCTTCACGAAGTGGGCGATCTCGGTGCTGCGGTGCGCGGGCAGCGCATAGACCGGCACCAGGCCCGCGCGGAACAGGCCGAACACCACGGCGTAGAAGGCCGGGATGTTGCCCAACTGCACGACCACCCGCTCGCCGGACTGCAGGCCGCGCGCCAGCAGGCCGGCGGCGATGGTTTCGGCGCGGCGGTGCAGTTCGGCATAGGTCCAGCGCTCGTCGCCGCCGACGATGGCGGTGCGGGCGGCGAAGCGCTCTGCGCGTTCGCGCAGCATGGCGGGGAAGGTTTCGCCGCGCCAGTGGCCGGCCGCGCGGTAGCGCGCGGCCAGGTCGGCGGGCCAGGTCTGGCGCAGGGGGATCAGGGCTTCGGTCATTCGGGGGCCGCGCGCCGCAGGCGCACGAAGGAGAAGAGGGCCAGGGCCCACAGTCCCACGCCCACCAGCAGGTAGGGCAGGGCGGGCGAGGCCCGGTACAGCAGCGTGCCGGCGATCGGCCCGAGCACCATGCCCAGACCCTGCGCGGCCGACAAGGTTCCGGCGGCCGCGCCCTGTTCGTGCGGCTGCACGGCGTTGGCCGCCATGGCCTGGAAGTTGGGGAAGATCAGGCCCATGCCGAAGGCCATCACGCCGTAGCTGGCCAGCAGCATGCCCTGCGAATGCACGGCCGCCACGCTGGCGAAGCCGCAGCCGGCGACGAGCGCGCCCAGCACGATCCAGCGCGCCAGCGGCACGCTCTTGAAGCGCATCACGCACTGCTGCGAGACGATCAGCGAGCAGCCCACGCAGGTCAGCGCCAGCCCGGCCACGCGCGCGCCCTGGTCCACGGGCAGGGCCAGCCGGTCGATCGCGAAGAAGCCGACCAGCACCTGCGCGATGGCGACCGAGCCCATGGCCGCGAAGCCGGTCAGCGCAGCCACGCGCAGGCGTGCATCGAGCAGGCCCATGGGCTTGGCGCCGGGTGGGCGTTTGGCGGCTGCCGGCTTGCCGCCCGGCAGCCCGAACCAGACCACGGCCAGTGCGATGACGGGCAGCGCGGCCGCCGCGTACAGCGCCAGCGCGAGGTCGCGGCCGGCCAGCCAGCCGGCCGCGGCCGGACCCAGCACCAGGCCCATGGCGTTGGCCGAGCCCAGCTTGGCCATGGCGGCGGGCCGTTCGCGCGGCAGCGTGTGGTCGGCCACCACGGCGGCCGCGGTCGGCGGCACGGCGGCGTAGAAGGCGCCGATGGCGGCGCGGGCGCCGACCAGCAGGGCCAGCGCGGCCAGGCCGCCGATCTTCTGGTGCAGCGCGAGGTCGATGCCCGCGGCCAGCACCCAGTAGGCGATGGCGAAGGCCGCGAAGCCGATCAGCAGCACGGGCTTGCGGCCGCGCCGGTCGCCCACGCCGCCCCACCAGCGCGCCAGCAGCATCCAGAGCAGGCCGCCGGCCGTGACCGACAGGCCGGCCACCCATTCGGGCAGCGCGAGCCGGCGCACGATGGGGCCGACCACGGCGACGAAGGCCATCATGGCCATGGTGCCCGTGAGGGCGGCGAAGACCAGCGCGCCCATGGGCGGCGGCGTGGCCGGGACGGCGCCGGGGGGAGAGGTGGCGTCCGTGGTCATGCGGCGGATGCGAAGGCCAGCGTGGGCGGGATCGAGGCCGGCCGCATGGGGCCGTGGCCCACGCCCGGGAAGGCCTGGTAGCGCAGGTCCATGCCCGCGCGCCGCGCCTGGCGCTCGGCCATGTGGGGCGTGGCGTCGTTGAGCATGGCGCGGCGGTTGCGCGCCTGCTCGTCCATGCCGGGGCGCTGCGAACGGGTGGACGTGCCGGCGCCGCCGGCCATCAGCAGGACCTGCGTGCGCCGGCCAGCCGGCAGCGGGCGCGCCCGTTCTTCCACCGACAGCAGGAAGCCGTCGTGCCACCACAGCGAGGGGTCGGCCGCGGCATAGCGCGTGAACAGCTGCGGCCGCGTGAACAGCGCGTACAGCGCGCACAGGCCGCCGTAGGAATGGCCCCAGAGCGTGCTGCGGGCCGGGTCGCAGCGCACGCGGCCGCGGATGGCGGGCAGCACCTGCCGTTCCACGAGGTCGAGGAACAGGTCGGCGCCGCCGCCCGGGCGCTGGCGCTGGGCGTCGTCCCAGGTCGGCTGCTCGCCAGGCACGGGCGGCGTGTAGTCGAAGGCGCGGGCCTGGTTGATCTCGGTGCGGTCTTCGGTCTCGTAGCCCAGCGCGGCGATGGCGAGGGTCTGCCCGGCCAGCATCTCGTCGTTGAGCGCGGCCATGGCGGCATTGCCGTCCAGCATCACGAGCAAGGGGTAGCCCGCGGCCGGCGGCGGCGTGGCGGGCAGCGCCAGCTGCACGCGGTAGCGGCGCTGGCCGTCGGCGGAGGCGAGGCTGAACTGCATGCGGCGGTCGGGCACGGCGGCCGGGCCGGCCGCGCCGCAGGCCGAGAGGCCGGCGCCGGCCAGCGCCAGCAGCAGGCTGCGGCGCGGAAGCGGGACGAACGAAGGCGAAGAACTGCGGATCACGGGCTCCGGCGGCTGGGTGGACGGCGGAGCGCCACGCCGGACGGTGCCGGAGCCAGGGCCCTGCGCTGGGGCCGCGCGACGCGGCCCACCAGCCAGATGAGAATGATTTGTAATGTCCGATTCTAGGTGCCGGCGATGGCCGTAGCGCCGGTCGGGCCTTTGCTTCGCAATACTTTGCATTGGCGTAGGGCTGGTGCGGCGGTGCGCGCAGGCCCCTGTGGCAACATCCGGGGTTTGTCTTGCAGATGGGAATCGTTCTTGAAAACTAGCCTGTACCGCATCGTCCTGGCCTGCGGCCTGGTGCTCGCGGCCCTGGCCGCGTCCGTCGGTGCGGCCGGTGCGGCCGAACTCACCGACCTGAACGGCCGCAAGGTGAGCGTGCCCGACCAGGTGCGCAAGATTTCCATCGACGACGGCCGCTTCCTGGTCGCGCTGTCGCTGATCCAGCCGGACCCCGTGAAATGGCTGGCCGCCTGGCCGCGCGACGTGCACCGCATCGGCGAGGCGAGCTATGCGCAGTACCTGGCGAAGTTCCCGGCCCTGCGCGGCGTGCCGCAGGTGGCGTCCTCGGCCGGCAGCTTCAACCTGGAGGCGGTGCTGGCCGCCGCGCCCGACGTGGCCGTGGTCTCGGTCGGCTCCGGCCCCACCGAGGCGCAGATCGCGCAGCTCAAGGCCGCGGGCATCGCGGTGGTGTTCATCGACTTCTTCGACAACCCGTTCAAGAACCAGGAGCCCAGCCTGCGCATCCTGGGCCAGCTGACGGGCGGCCAGGCCAAGGCCGAGGCGTTCATCGCGCTGCGCCGCGCGCACGTGGACAGGATCGCCCAGCGCGTGGCCCAGCTCGCGCCGGCGGCGCGGCCCACGGTGTTCCTGGAAGCCCATGCGGGCATGACGGGCGACTGCTGCAACTCGCCCGGCAAGGGCAACATGGGCGAGTACATCGACTTCGTGGGCGGCCACAACATCGGCGCCGACGTGCTCAAGGCGCCGACCGGCAAGCTCAACATCGAGTACGTGATGTCGCGCGACCCCAAGGTCTACATCGCCACGGGCGGCGCGCACCTGGAAAAGAGCGGCGGCCTGGTGCTGGGCGCCGGCTACGACGCGGCGCGCGCACGCGCCTCGCTGGCGGCCGTGACGCAGCGCCAGGGCATCGCCCAGCTGTCGGCCGTCAAGAGCGGGCGGACCTTCGGCCTGGCGCACCAGCTCATCAACTCGCCGATCGACATCGTCGCGATCGAGGCGTTCGCGACCTGGATCCATCCGGAACTGTTCAAGGACGTGGACCCGGCCAGGACGCTGGCCGAGATCAACAGCAAATTCCTGGCCGTCCCCTACCAGGGCGCGGGCTGGACCAGCTTGAAATGAGCGCGACGCTGCCCGTGAACGCGAGCGACGTGCTCGCGGCCTACCGGCGCCTGGTGGTGCGCCGCATGCTGATCGTGGCTGGCCTGGCGGTGCTGTGCGTGGCGGCCTTCGCGCTGGATCTCGTGACCGGCCCCTCGTCGCTGACCGCCGCGCAGGTGCTGGGCGGCATCTTCTCGCCCGAGACGCTGAGCCCGCCGCAGCAGGCCATCGTCTGGCAGGTGCGCCTGCCCTACGCGCTGATGGCCGTGCTGGTCGGTGCCGCGCTGTCGCTGGCCGGCGCCGAGATGCAGACCATCCTGAACAACCCGCTGGCCAGCCCGTTCACGCTGGGCGTGTCCTCGGCGGCCTCGTTCGGTGCGGCGTTGGCCATCGTGCTGGGCATCAGCCTGCCTTTCGTGCCGCTGCAGTGGATGGTGCCGCTCAATGCCTTCCTTTTCGCGTTCGGCTCGGTGCTGCTGCTGCAGCTCATGGCGCGGCGCCGCAGCGCGGGCGTGGAGACCGTGGTGCTGCTGGGCATCGCGCTGGTGTTCGCGTTCAACGCGCTGGTGGCGCTGGTGCAGTTCCTGTCTTCGCAGGAGGCGCTGCAGCAGCTCGTGTTCTGGAGCATGGGCTCGCTGTCGCGCGCGACCTGGGGCCACGTGGGCGTGCTGGCCGCGGTGCTGGCCGTGGTCGTGCCGTTCTCGCTGCTGGCGGCCGGGCGGCTGACCTCGCTGCGCCTGGGCGAGGACCGCGCGCGCAGCTTCGGCGTGGACGTGGGCCGGCTGCGCTTTCTCGCGCTGCTGCGCGTGAGCCTGCTGGCCGCGACCTCGGTGGCCTTCGCGGGCACCATCGGCTTCATCGGCCTGGTGGGGCCGCACATGGCGCGGCTGCTGCTCGGCGAGGACCACCGCTTCCTGCTGCCGGCCAGCGTGCTGTGCGGCGCGCTGATCATGTCGCTGGCCTCGGTGGCCAGCAAGACGCTGGTGCCGGGCGCGATCATGCCGGTGGGCATCGTGACCGCCATCGTGGGCGTGCCGGTGTTCCTGTTCCTGATCTTCCGCGGCCGGGATCGCGCATGAAGCAGCGCGACGCATTGCAGGTGCGCGGCCTGGCCACGGGCTACCGCGAGCGCCAGATCATCCAGGGCCTGGACCTGCCCGACCTGCGTGCCGGCGAGGTGCATTCCCTGGTCGGCCCCAACGCGGCCGGCAAGAGCACGCTGATGCGCGCGCTGGCCGGCCTGCAGCCGGCGCGCGGTTCCGTTCGGCTGGGCGGCGAGGAGCTCGTCGGCCTGCCGCTGGCCGAGCATGCGCGTCGCGTGACCTACATGCCGCAGACGCTGCCGCAGGGCGTGGCGCTGTCGGTGCTCGAAAGCGTGCTGGGCGCCCTGCAGGCATCGAGCACCGGACACCCCGGCGGCGACAGCCACGAGGCCGCGCAGCGGCGCGCCGTGGCCATTCTCGAGCGCGTGGGCATCCTGCGCCTGGCGATGGAAGGCCTGGACCACCTGTCCGGCGGCCAGCGCCAACTGGTGTCGCTGGCCCAGGCCCTGGTGCGCGAGCCGCGCGTGCTGCTGCTCGACGAGCCGATCAGCGCGCTCGACCTGCAGCACCAGCTGCGCGTGATGCGGCTCGTGCAGGAGCTCGCGCGCGAGCGCGGCATGATCGCCGTCATGGTGCTGCACGACCTGCAGATCGCCGCGCGCTGGTCCGACGGCATCGTGATGCTGTCGCAGGGCGCGGTCGTGGCCACGGGCACGCCCGGCGAGGCCATCACGTCCGCATCGCTGGCCCAGGTGTACGGCGTGCAGGCGCGCGTGGAGCATTGCTCGCGCGGCGGCCTGCAGATCATGGTGGACGACGTGTTGTGAGCGAGGCCTGGTCCGCCGTCGAAGTGCCGGGCGCGCGGACGCGGCGCTGGCTGGCCCAGGCCAATGGCCAGACCTACCGCACCAGCGTCTGGGTGCCGCCCGGCACACCACCGCCCGGCGGCTTCCCGCTCGTCTGCGTGCTCGACGCCAATGCGCTGTTCGGCACCTTCGTGGAACTCGTGCGCCGCTCCAGCCGGCGCCCCGACGCGACCGGCATCGTCCCGACCGCCGTGGTCGGCATTGCGCACGATGGCGACGAACTCTTCGCCGAGGCCCAGCGCCGGCGCGACTTCACGGCCGGTCCGCCGGCCGGGGAGGAGGCTGCCGCGGACGGCGTGGGCGGCGCACCGGCCTTCCTGTCCTTCATCGCCGACGCGCTGCTGCCCGCGCTGCGCGCCGAACTGCCGCTGGATGCCGCGCGCCAGACCCTGTTCGGCCATTCGCTCGCCGGCCATTTCGTGCTGCAGGCCCTGGCCGCGCGGCCGCAGGCCTTCCGCACCTGGGCGGCCGTCAGCCCCTCGATCTGGTGGGACGAGGCCGGCCTGCGCGCGTCGCTCGCAGCGGCCTTGCCGGGCCAGCCGGGCCTGCGCGTGTTCATGGCGGCCGGCGCCTGGGAGGACGAGGTGCCGCCCTGGCAGCGCCGGCAACCCGGCTACGAGCAGCTCGTCGCGCGCCGCGCCCGACGCCGCATGGTCGGCAGCGCCCAGGCGCTGGCCGCGGACCTGGCGGCCTGGCTGGGCACGGAGCGGCTCGCGTTCCGCGTCTTCCCCGACGAGGACCATGCCTCGGTGGTCATGGTCGCGGCGCAGCGCGCGCTGCGCTTTTGCAGCGCCAGCACCTGAACACACCCAACGAAAAACGCCCCGGAGAGACCGGGGCGTTTCGCTTGGGGGCCGGGTGCCGGTCAGCGCAGCGTGATGCGGCCGATGCGGTCGCCTTCGCCGTCTTCCGAGCCGCGGGCCTTGTTGACCGTGAAGGCCGTGCCCTTGCCGTCCAGTGCGATGTGGTTGGGGAAGCTGCCCACGTCCAGGTTGCCGACGATCTTGCCGTCCGTGTCCAGGATGGTCACCGTGTCGCTGGCGCGGTTGGCCGCATAGACCAGGCGCTTCACGGGGTCGAAGCCCACGTTCAGCGTGCCGGCGCCGACCTTCACGTCGTGCAGCGTCTTGCCGGTCTTGGCGTCGACGATGACCACGTTGTCCGAGCCCTGGGCCGCCACGAAGATGCGGTCGGTCTGGGCGTCGTAGGCGATGCCCGAGGCCGACACGGCGGTCTCCACCGGGAACACCTTCTCGACGGTGTCGGTCCGGGTGTTGACGATGGCCACCTCACCGCCCGAACTCACGACGAACAGGCGGCTGCTCGCGGTGTCCAGCGCCAGGCTCATGGGCGAGAAGTCCTTGGCCTGCGGGCCGCGGATGCCGGTCTGGATCGGGATGTTCTTGAGCAGCGCCGGGGTCTTGGTGTTGAACACCGCGATCTGCGGCACGCCGACCGGCGAGGCATAGGCCTTGCCCTGCACGCCGTCCACGAGGATGTCGCGCGCATGCGGCACCACGCCGGGCTCGAACTGCTTGACGATGGCGAGGTCCGACTGGCGGTACACGGCCACGGTGTTCTGGCGCGTGTTGGTGACCCAGACGTTGCCGTTGGCATCGTCCACGCCCACGCCGTAGACCGCGTACAGGCCGGGCAGGGCGTTGGCGGCGGGGGCCGGCGCGCCGGGACGGGCCGGTGCCGCGGGCGCCACGGGGGCGGTCACGCGCTGCTCGATGGCCAGCGTCTGGGCGTTGACCTTCACGAGCTCGCTGCGCGTGACGGGCGGGCGGCCCACGGCCGAGGTCACGAACACGCGGTCGGTCTTGGCCGAGTAGCCGGCCTGGTACAGGCCCGGCACCAGCGTCTGCGACTGCACGTTGAAGCGTTCCTGGCCCGACAGCGGCACGTTCGGCGAAATCTTGAGCGGCACCAGCAGCGAGGCGGCCGGCTCGGCGGCGCTGGCCACGAGCGAGTAGCGGCCCACGTCGGCATTGGCCGGCAGCACGAACTGGGTGCGGAAGTTGCCGTCCTTGTCGGCCGTGGCGGTCTGGCCCAGCACCACGCCGCCATAGCTCACGGTGACCTTCTGGCCCGGCTTGAAGTCGCGGCCGGCCAGCGTGACCGGCTTGCCGGCCAGCACCACGGGCGTGTCCGTCACGGCGATGCGGCCCTTGAAGGCGGCATCGCTGGCGTCGAACTGCGGACCCGAGGCGCAGGCGGCCAGGCCCAGCGCCATGGACACGGCCAGCACCGTCTGGACCGGGCGGGCCCAGCGGGCGGCAGGACGTCGGTTGTTCATGCAATCTCCCTAGTGGTTGAAAAAACGGGGCGCACGGCCGCCGCGGACCGTGGCACTGCAGCGACCCGGGCAGGCCGGATGCGCAGATGGGATGAGAATGATTTGTATTGGCCGAAGATTCTACGGGCGATGCCGCCGCCCACCGGGCCGAATGCCCTTACTTCGCAATTCTTTGCAATGGCTACTGCCGCAGGAGCACCTTGGAGAGCACGTCGACCACGCGTTCCTGTGCGCCGGGTGTCAGTCCAATCCACAGCGGCAACCGCACCAGACGTTCGGCCGCATGGACAGTATTCCTCAAGCTGCCATGTGCACGGCCGTAGCGCTGCCCGGCTGGCGAGGAGTGCAGGGGAACATAGTGGAAAACAGCGCCGATGTCATGTTGCCGCAGCACGCTCAGAACTTCTTGCCGGTCGATCTCTGGCGCCAGCAGCACGTAGTACATATGTGCGTTGTGTTCGCATTCCGCGGGGACGATGGGACGGCGCAGCAGGCCTTGCGATTCCAGAGGCTCCAGGCGTTCGTGGTAGCGCTGCCAACTGTCCAGGCGTTCGCGCGTGATGCGCTCTGCTTCCTCCAGTTGTGCCCATAGGAACGCGGCGATCAGTTCGCCGGGCAGGAAGGACGAGCCGACTGTCTGCCAAGTGTATTTGTCGACCTCTCCCCGAAAGAATCGGCTTCGATCTGTGCCTTTTTCCCGGATGATCTCTGCGCGCAGTGCCATGGCGGGGTCGTTGACGAGCAAGGCTCCCCCTTCGCCGGAGATCACGTTCTTGGTCTCGTGGAAGCTGAAGGTCCCCAAATCGCCGAGGCTGCCCAGAGCCCGCCCTTTGTATTGGGCCATGACGCCCTGCGCGGCATCTTCGACCACGCGCAGCCCATGGTGCCTGGCCGTGGCGAGGATGCTGTCCATTTCGCAGGCCACGCCTGCGTAGTGCACAGGCACGATGGCGCACGTGCGTGGCGTGATTGCAGCAGCAACCAGGTGCTCGTCCAGGTTGAGCGTGTCTTCGCGGATGTCCACGAACACCGGCACGCCTCCGCGCAACACGAATGCGTTGGCCGTGGAGACGAAAGTGTAAGAGGGCATGATGACTTCGTCTCCCGGTTGAATGTCCAGCAGCAATGCGGCCATTTCCAACGCGGCGGTACACGAGTGGGTCAGCAATGCCTTGGCGCAGCGGGCGTGTGTCTCGATCCACGTGTGGCAGCGCTTGGTATAGGGGCCGTCGCCAGCAAGGCTGCCGTTGAAGTGCGCTTGCGCGATGTGGTAGAGCTCCTTGCCCGTCATGTGGGGCCAGTTGAAGGGAATGCGCGTGTGGTTCGTCATCGATTCTCCAGTGCTCCGACAGGCGCCACGGATTGCCGGCGCGCGGGCTTTGCGGTAGGCCTTGGCGTTTCTGGATTCGTCTGCCCCGGCGGTGCGGCGCTTGCCGACGAAGCCGGACGGCGCAGACGGCATTTCCGGTCAGGCGCCGGACCGGTTCAACCACGGTCGAGTACGGCCAATCCGAATCCCGACCGGCCGTAGCCGTTGCCGTTGTAGAGCATGTATCGGCTGCCGGCATGGTCGAACACGAAGGGATATTCGATCATCTCCGAGTCCCATCCGGTCGGCGACACGTCGATGCCCGCACGGGTGTCCATCCGCGTCCACTGGCGCCCGTCCTTCGACTCGGCATAGCCGATGCGGTAGGAGTCGCTTCGGTGCGAGTACCACATTTTCCAGACGCCGTCCTCGTACAGCACGGACGGCCGCGATATCGCTACTTCGTCGTCGTTCAGGTAGTCGATGGCAACGGTGCCCTCGCGCTTCCAGTGAATGCCGTCCTGGGATTCCGCATACTTGATGTGGTAGCGGTGCTCGGGCTTGCCGGCCTGCTGGCGCCATTCGGTGCAGGAGAGGTACCACATGCGCCACAGCGTCTCGCCGGGCAGCACGCAGCAACTGGCACAGAAATGGGGCTCGTCCATGGTGCGGTCGACAATGGGACCGGCGGCATACCGCGAGAACGGGTCCATTCCTTGGCTCGTTGCCAGGCCGATCGCATTCCTGAAAGGGACGGTGACACCGAGATTCCAACCGATGTAGTAAAGGTGCCGTGTGTTGCCTTGCCGTGTCAGCCACGTGGCCATTGCGCCGCTGTCATCGAACTCTCCAAGCGCCCCCGGCCGGAGTGTTGGACAAGGCGATATCTCCAGGATGTTCTGTGGTGCCGTCAGGTCGACTGTCACGTGGGCGGTATAGCTGCGGCGGTCTTGGTCTCTCGAGCTGAAATAGATTCGGAAAAGATCTCCCGACAGGTGCTCTGCGATGGGTACGGCGGCATGCGAGTGCAGCCATGGCCGTTCTTCTGCGGGGCAGTAGACGAGTCCTAGCTTGCGCCACCGCATCATCGCTTTCACAGGTTCCTCACCCGGGTGCTGGGGACGCGCGATCGCTCGGTCGCTGTGCCGATGTAGACCCCTTCCGGTTCGGCATCTGCCAGTAGCAGGGCGCCCGCTCCGACGATGCAACGGTCTCCGATGCGAATATGGTCGCGCAAGGTTGCATTCACGCCGATGAAGCATTGCTCGCCGATCTCCACACCGCCAGATACGACGATATGCGACGCCAGAAAGCAGTGGTCCTTGATCACTGAATGATGGCCGATGTGGTTCCCGCTCCAGAGGCTGACGTTGTTGCCGATGGTGGCGAACGGCTGGATGGTGTTGTCCTCGAGGATGAAGCAGTTCTCCCCGATGCGGCCACCATTCAGCACACTGGCGCGTGAACTGATGTAGCTGGCCAGCCGGTAGCCCAGCGCTTTGGCGGCCAGATACTTCTGCTTGCGGACCGTGTTGAGTTTGGCATAGCTCAGTGCAACGAAGAAGTCGAAGCGGTCTGGCGGATAGGTGGCCGCGACCTGTTCGAATGCAAGCACTGGCTTTCCGAGAAAGCTGCTCTCCTTCAGGAACTCCGCATCGACGGTGAAGGCGGCAACTTCATGGGCTGAGTCGCCGTCGAAATAGAACTGGGCCAACTCGGCAATGTCACCGGTGCCGAAGACGACGATCGGCTTCTTCATGGGGCTTTTCTGACCAGGATGGTGAATTCGTACAGACCATAGTCGTGCAACAGCGCGACGTCCTTGGCGTAGCGGCGCTTGCAGAGATCGAACAAGCCGCAAGGGTCGGCGTAATACAGGTCGCTGCGCTTTCTGTCCTCGTCGGAATACGACGTGAGACAGTTGAAGGCAAAGCCTTTGCGTGAGCAGCGGTCCAGCAGATCCAGCGTCGAGTGCAGGTGCGCTTGCCATGCTGCGTCGGAGTGGTGCAGGCGCACATTGAAGATGCCGCTGGCCATGCTGTAGTCCACGCGCATCCCGGGCGGCACGTCTACGGAAAACTGCGCATCGGAATGGGCGGCGTGGTGCGCTTCGGCAGCTCGCACCATTTCTTCGGAAACGTCAATTCCGTGGTAAGCCACCCGATCCAGCCGCATTCGCAGGTAGTCCAGCATGGCGCCATAGCCGCAGCCCAGGTCGAGCAGCGAAACGTCGTTCGTGCCCTCGGGAATCAGTTTGCACAGCTGTGCGAAGCGCAGCACCTGGCCTTCTTCGCCATTCCAGTCCACGCCACGCGGACTCTCGCCATGGGCTGCCAGTTTCTCAGCGTAGTACCGTGCTACGTCTTGCAGAAGCTCAGTCCTGTCGTTGTGCATAGATGCGTCTCACGATGGTGTATGGGCGCTGCTTGGTTTCGGAGAAGATTTTCGAGAGATAGATGCCGACGACACCGATGAACGAGATCACCATACCGCCCAGCAGCCAGATCGACGCCATCACTGAAGTCCAGCCACTCATCGGCTTGGCGAGAAACAGCCAGTGCGCCACCAGGTAGGCAATGTAGACGGTTGCGAACAGCGAGATCGCCAGCCCGATATAGAAGATCGACACCAACGGTGCATTGCTGAAAGATGTGACGGAGTTGACCAGCAGCGACATCTTCCGACGCAAGGTGTAGGTGGTCTCGCTTGCGTTGTGCTTTCTGACGGTATGCGGTCGTTGGTCGAAGCCTGTGATGTGCCACAGGCCTGCCAGGAACACCTCGCGCTCCTGGTGACGCAGCAGCGCGTCGACATACTCGCCTCGCATCAGCCGTGCGGTGACCACGTTCTCGGGTAGCGCCAAACCTGTGAGTGCCTTGAAGCCCCGATAGAACCATTGGCCGCTCCAGCGTTCGAACCATCCTCCCTTGCGCCGCTCCTGTGCTCCATAGACAACGTCGCAGTGTTGCTGCTCCAGCTGTCGGGCAAAGCTGGCGAGCCATTCAGGCTCTTCCTCGAGGTCGCTATCGATGAGGAAGACATGTTCTCCGCGGGCATGCGCCAAGCCTGTCATCATGGCCTTGTGGTGGCCGAAGTTGCGCGACAGCTCGACCACCAGAACATGTGGATCCCGGACGGTCAGTTCCCGCGCCAAGTCCAGGCTGTTGTCCGGCGAGCCGTCGTTTACCAGCACGATCTCGTAGTCGTTTCCAACCAGCGCCTGCGCCGCCGTACTCGCGCGGTTGTGAAACTCGACGATGTAGGGCGCCGACTGGTATAGCGTGGCGACGATGGACAACTTCATGCACAAAGGTGTTTCATGTGACGCCGCGCGTCCTGTCCACAATTGAACAGCAGGTCGAGGATGCTGACGCCATGGATGAATCCCCCCCAGAGTTGGGGGTACTCAGGGTAGCCTGTGTAGTCGAACCAGGTCAGGCGAATTCCGAGTTGCTGGAACACGCTTTCGTCCACGTAGCTGCGCGCGGCCGGGCCGGAAATGTATTCAGAGGCACCGACTTGGACGCAGAGATTGGCCAGGCGCTCGGTTTTGCCTGGCACTAGCATGTAGTCCGCCGAACTGCGAATGGCCGTGGAAATGCCCAGGTAATTGCAGATGGCTTCGATGAAGCGCCGATTCAATGGCGACAAATGGGTGTGGTTGCGGTCTCGATAGAGGGGCTCGAGCCATTCGGAGACTTCTGAAAAATGGCGCGCGCGGCTGTAATTCTGCACAAGGGCCTTCCAATGCGCACCGGCCCAATCCGTTCCATCGACTTCCGTTTCACGGATCTTCTGCAAATAGCGACCTTTCACGACCACCGGCACGGTCAACCATTGTGTGCCTTGGGGGGTCTTGATCTGATTGCGGTTGCGCCAATCCCGGCGCGTGTATTGCATGTCGTCGTAGAGGATGAATTCATCCACGGCCGCGATCATGTCGAAATACCCCTTCCAGGGGATGTAGTTGGATTGCAGGATGGCAACGCGCTTCAAGGCCTGGTCTCCTTGGCGCGGTAGATCTGGTATGCAGGATTGCCATCGTACGGCACACGATCGAAGTGGCTGCTGACGTAGTCGTTTAGCAGGGGATGGGTGTTGCGATAGCGCAGTTCCTCCCGGCCATCAAGAGGGTGGTCGTAGATGATCGCAAATGCGGGCGCAGCGGCCGCGAGCCGCTCGATCTCGCGTCGTTCGAACGACTGGGTCCGTGCGAACAGGGGATAGATCTCCCAGACGGGCGCCTTGCGGTCGAGCACGGCATACGCCCCGGGCCAGAACGGCGCTGCCAAAAAGCTCTCCCCGTTTGGCGCGTAGCGGTCGGCCAGTTCGCGCAGCAATTGGACATCGTCGGCGACCGACCGGTCCATGACGAGGGTATCGCCAGAGACATCGACGCTCACGCAGGCGTTGCTTGCCTGGCATTGCCAGCCCGGATGAAATACGTACATCACCCAGAAGCTCGCGCTGCACAGCGCCAGGCCCAGAGTCCATCGCACCCAAGGCCGTGCCGCTGCCAGCAAAGCGAAGCAGCCGATCAGCAGCGGGTAAATGCCATGGGCCAGATGGCCTACATCCGCACGCGAGAAAGCATAGTGGGCATAGGGCAAGGCGAGAAATGCGCATGCTGCCAGAACCGGATCGACAGGACGTCGCATGGCGCGACGGATGCTGACGGCGGCAATGGCCAACACGCCGAAGGCCAGCAGGCCGATGAAGAAAAGGCCCGTCAGCACCCCGCGGACCCAGTGTTCGAAAGGCAGGGCCTCAAAGCTCATGGTCCAGGGCCAGGGGACGGGCAGCGGCAGGTTGGTGCTGCTTTGTTCGAACAGCAGCAGCACGCTGTCCAGGAATGCCGCGCCGAAGCCGGGAATCCCGAGCGACATGACAGCGATCGGGGAGAAGCCAGCGATCACGCCTGCCGACCACAAACCCGCTCCTGCCAGTGCGGAAACTGGTGGAGCCACACCCAGGCGCAACCATCCCATCAGCGCGAGGCTGCCCACGGCGCCGTAGAGACCGTGGTTGCGTCCGAACACAGCCGCCAGGCCGACGGCGAAGCCTGCTAGAACGTACGTCCTAGGTTGGGGGGCTGCCGCAAGTGCGGCCAGGGCGCCCAGCAGAAACATCGACAGCGAGATGTCGAACAGCTTGTGCCGTGGAAACATCCAGACCGCCAGGCTTGCGCAAGCGATGAGCCAGAAGAGGACTTTGCCCCGTTGCTGCCCGGGTGTCGACCATGCGATCAGCATGGTCCCGACCGACAGGCCGATAGCCTGGAAGACAGCCACGCTTGCTCGCACGCCCATGATGCTGCCGGAATCGCCGGCAGCGCCCAACAACGCCGCAGACCAGTAGTAGCGTCCGGGGTCATACGCCATGAAGTCCAACAGTGGCGTTTCACCGGCGAGGACACGCTGCACCCCGTACCAGAGGAAGCCCTCGTCCCACACGTTGAACCCCTTGTGCCCCTGCCACATGAAGCTGATCAGCACGAGAAGAACGGAGAGACCGGAGGCAAGCAGTAGCGAAGAAGGGCGTCGTTGCGTGTCGGGCATGTGCAAGGGCTGAACTGGGGCCGAATTCTATGGGCTGCCTGGGCAGCGAATCTGTCGCGTTCCGGCCCGTTTCAGAACAGGGAACCGGTCAGGTCCGATGGGTTCGGAGGACGCTTGGTCAGTTCTCCCGGCCTGGCCAAAGCTCCCACGCGCACGCCCAGCAGCCGCAGCCGCCGCTCCAGCGGCACGCGTTTCAAGCACTGCCCCGCCGCCTGGCGGATCGCCCGCGCATCGGCGGTGTGCGCGGCGATGGTCTGGTCGCGCGTGGCGATCCTGAAATCGTCGAAGCGCAGCTTGATGCCGATGGTCCTGCCCACGTAGCCCTTGCGCTGCAGGTCTTCGGCCAGCTTCTCGCACAGCTGGGTGAAGATGGCCGAGAGTTCGGCGCGGTCGCGCACGGCGTGCAGGTCGCGGTCGAAGGTGGTCTCGCGGCTCATGGAGACGGGCTCGCTCTCGGTCACCACGGGCCGGCTGTCGCGGCCCCAGGCGGCTTCGTGCATCCAGGCGCCGTAGGCGCGGCCGAAGCGCTCGACCAGCCAGGCGCGCTCCTTGGCGGCGAGTTCGCCGATGGTCGTGATGCCCAGGGCCTGCAGCCTGGCGTCGGCCTTGGGGCCGATGCCGTTGATCTTGCGCGCGGGCAGCGGCCAGATGCGGCCCTCGAGGTCGGCTTCGTGCACGATGGAGATGCCGTTGGGCTTGTCGAACTCGCTGGCCATCTTGGCGATGAGCTTGTTGGGCGCCACGCCGATCGAGCAGGTCAGGCCGGTGCGCTCGAAGATGGACCTCTGGATCAGCCGCGCCAGCACGCGGCCGCCCTCGCGCTGGCCGCCCGGCACCTCGGTGAAGTCGATGTACACCTCGTCGACCCCGCGGTCCTCCATGCGCGGCGCGATCTCGAGGATGGCGCTCTTGAAGCTGCGCGAGAAGCGCCGGTACTCGTCGAAGTCCACCGGCAGCAGGATGGCCTGCGGGCACAGCTTGGCGGCTTTCATCATGCCCATGGCCGAGCCCACGCCGAAGGCGCGCGCGGGGTAGGTGGCGGTGGTGATCACGCCGCGGCCCTTGTAGTCGCCCAGCAGCGGGAACTGCGCGACGGGCAGGTCCGCGCCCAGCGCGAGCACGCCGTCGGCCCGGCGCCGGCCGCCGCCGATCACGACGGGCAGGCCCTTGAGCTGCGGGTAGCGCAGCAGTTCGACGGAGGCGTAGAACGCGTCCATGTCGAGGTGGGCGATGCGGCGGGGCAGCGGCGTGTTCATGCGGGAGGAAACAGTTCCAGCGCGGCCTGCACGATGGCACGCGCCCAGGCGGGCGTGGCCTGCAGGGTCTGCAGGTCGCCCGGTTGCGGATGCAGCACCCGGCCGGCACGCAGCGCCAGCAGCAGCATGGGGTCGGGGATGTCGCCGCCGGGCTCGGCGTCCTGGCTGTTGTCGAACACCTGCAACTGGTGCAGATGCGGCAGCAGATCGATCAGGTGCGCGCGCGAAGCCAGCCAGCGCTCGCGGATCTTGGCCTCCGGGATGTCATGCCCGCCGTGCGCCACGCGCAGCCGCACGCGCGCGATGTGCTGCTCCGGCGAGCCCAGGCCGCAGAAGATCATGGCCACGTCGTGGCTTTCGGCGGCACGGGCGAGCAGGGCTGGAATGGTGTGCGCTCCCAGCGTGGTCTCGAAGGCGTGGTTGCTGCGCTGCCGGATCGCGGCCTCCAGCCGTTGGAGGCCGTACTCCCAGGCACGGCCGTTTGCCTCGGCGATGGGCAGGCCCAGCCGCGCGGCCAGTTCGCGCGCGTAGTGGTCGGGGTTGAACCAGCTGAGCCCGTGCTCTGCCAGCAGCGCGCCGCCCAGCGAACTCTTGCCGGCGCCGTTGACGCCGGCCAGCACGAAGATGAAGGGCCGCGCAGGCGGCGGCGCGTCCGACATCAGTAGCTGGTGCCGGCCTTGGGGCGGGTGCGCAGCTTGCCGCCCGCTGCGAACAGGCTGCCCACCTGCGCTGCCGCGCCGGGCTGCTGCAGTGCGGCCAGGCGTTCATCGAAGCGCTGGTCCAGCGCCTGCAGCACATGCTGCTCGTGGCCTTGGCGGGCCTGCATTTCCTTGACCATGCGTTCGTACACCGCCGCATCGACCAGCACCATCTCCACCTTGGAATGGTTGGTGACCGCCACGGAGCCTTCGGACTGCACCTGCCGCACCACATCGCCCCACTTGTTCTTCACGCGCGAGGCGTTCTGGCGGGGCAACTGTTCAAGCGCAGCGAATACGGCGGCCATGCGGTTCTCCTTGCATGGCCGGAATTATGGCAAAAATGGCCATGTTGTGGCTTCGGTATGGCTAATTTCGCGCCGGGCTGCGCGCGTTGTGGCCATGTTGTCGGTATGCACCGTCCGCCGCATGGGCGATTGCCGCAGGGTGCCCGGGGCCAGTCGCTATCATCGCCCCCGACCCGACCTCCTTGGAGCCCCATTTCCCATGACGTCCGAAACGGACCTCGTTGACGCCGCGCGCCGCCTGCTGGGCGGCCTGCAAGCCCTGTTCGATGCCGCGGTGCGGGCTGTGGCACAGCGCTGCAGCACCGGCCCCGGCCGTCTCGATCCCGCTGCGCTGGACGCAGCCCAGGGCGTGTCGTACGAGCTGGCCTGGGCCAGTGCCGAACTGCTGGCCGCGCAGACCGTGCTGCAGGCCCCGGCCGCCGCCGGCCTGGACCGCGCGCTGGCGCTGCTGTTCGCCACCGAGGCCATGCGCTCCGTGCAGTCCCGGCTCGAATCCGTGGCCATCGATGCCGAGCTCGACGGCGCCCCGCTGCGCGCCTGGGCGGCCGACCCGCAGTGGCCCGCGCTGCGCCGCGCCGCGGCCGGCCCCGCCGCGCTGGCGGCGGCCACGCGCGCCTTGGCCGCGGCCGAGTCCGAGATCGGCCCCGTCACGGTCAGCGAGGAGGTGGCGATGGCGCGCGACGCCTTCCGCCGCTTCGGCGCGGACGTGGTCGCGCCGCTGGCCGCCGAGATCCATGCGCACGACCTGACCATTCCCGAGACCATCCTCGGCCCGCTGCGCGCCATGGGCGTGTTCGGCCTGTCGATCCCGCACGAGTACGGCGGCAGCGCGCCTGGCCAGCACGACGACACGGCCATGATGATCGCCGTGACCGAGGCGCTGTCCGAAGCCTCGCTGGGCGCGGCCGGCAGCCTGATCACGCGGCCCGAGATCCTGTCGCGCGCGCTGCTCGCCGGCGGCACCGAGGAACAGAAGCAGGTCTTCCTGCCGAAGATCGCGGCCGGCGAACCGCTCTGCGCGATCGCCATGACCGAACCCGACCACGGCTCGGACGTGGCCAGCCTGGCGCTCAAGGCCACGCGCGTGGCGGGCGGCTGGCGGCTGGACGGCGCCAAGACCTGGTGCACCTTCGCCGGCAAGGCCGGCCTGCTCATGGTCGTGGCGCGCACCGACCCGGACAAGGCGGCCGGCTACAAGGGCCTGTCCATCCTGCTGGTCGAGAAACCCTCGACCGAGGACCACGCCTTCGACTTCCAGCCCGAAGGCGGGGGCCGTTTGCGCGGCAAGGCCATCCCGACCATCGGCTACCGCGGCATGCATTCCTACGAACTCGCGTTCGAGGACTTCTTCGTGCCCGACAGCCATGTGCTGGGCGGCGAGGCCGGCCTGGGCCGGGGCTTCTACTTCAACATGGCCGGCATGGTCGGCGGGCGCATGCAGACCTCGGCGCGCGCCACCGGCGTGATGCGCGCCGCGCTCAAGGAGGCGCTGCGCTACACGCAGGACCGCAAGGTCTTCGGCCAGCCGCTCATCGAGTTCCCGCTCACGCAGGCCCGGCTGGCCCAGATGGCCGCGCGCCTGGCGGCCTGCCGCCAGACCGCCTACGCCGTCGGCAACCGGCTCGAGGCCGCCGACGGCCGCATCGAGGCCGCGCAGATCAAGCTGCTGGCCTGCCGCTCGGCCGAACTGCTCACGCGCGACGCCCTGCAGCTGCACGGCGGCATGGGCTATGCCGAGGAGACACCCGTGAGCCGCTACTTCGTGGACGCCCGCGTGCTGTCCATCTTCGAGGGCGCGGAGGAAACTCTGGCGCTCAAGGTCATCGCCCGCGGCCTGTTCGAGAAGGCGCTGGCCTGACCCCCCCTCTTTCTTCATCGTTTCACCACCGCCTAGGAATCCGTCATGGCAGAGACCAAACCCAAGATCATCTACACCCTCACCGACGAGGCGCCGCTGCTGGCGACGCATTCCTTCCTGCCCATCGTGCAGGCCTTCGCCGCGCCCGCGGGCATCGACGTGGAAACCAGCGACATCTCGGTCGCCGGCCGCATCCTGGGCCAGTTCCCCGAGCTGCTGACGCCGGAGCAGCGCGTGCCCGACAACCTGACCGAACTGGGCAAGCTCACGCTCAAGCCCTCGGCCAACATCATCAAGCTGCCCAACATCAGCGCCTCGGTGGCCCAGCTCAAGGCCGCCATCAAGGAACTTCAGGACAAGGGCTACAAGATCCCCGACTTCCCCGAGAACCCGAAGACGGACGAGGAGAAGGACATCCGCGCGCGCTACAACAAGTGCACCGGCTCGGCCGTGAACCCCGTGCTGCGCGAGGGCAACTCCGACCGCCGCGCGCCCAAGGCCGTCAAGGAATACGCGCGCAAGAACCCGCACAGCATGGCCGACTGGAGCCAGGCCTCGCGCTCGCACGTCTCGCACATGCACGCCGGCGACTTCTACCACGGGGAGAAGTCGCTGACGCTGGACAAGGCGCGCGACGTGAAGATGGAGCTCATCACCAAGAGCGGCAAGGCCATCGTGCTCAAGCCCAAGGTCTCGCTGCTGGACCGCGAGATCATCGACTCCATGTTCATGAGCAAGAAGGCGCTCGTGGCCTTCTACGAGAAGGAGATCGAGGACGCGCACAAGACCGGCGTGATGTTCTCGCTGCACGTGAAGGCCACCATGATGAAGGTCTCGCACCCCATCGTGTTCGGCCACTGCGTGAAGATCTTCTACAAGGAGGCGTTCGAGAAGCACGCCAAGCTGTTCGAGGAACTGGGCGTCAACGTCAACAACGGCATGGTCGACCTGTACACCAAGATCGCCGCGCTGCCGCAGAGCAAGCAGGACGAGATCAAGCGCGACCTGCATGCCTGCCACGAAGGCCGCCCCGAGCTGGCCATGGTCGATTCGGCCAAGGGCATCACCAACTTCCACTCGCCCAACGACATCATCGTCGATGCCTCGATGCCGGCCATGATCCGCAACGGCGGCAAGATGTGGGGCGCCGACGGCCGCCTGAAGGACGTGAAGGCCGTGATGCCCGAGTCGACCTTCGCCCGCATCTACCAGGAGATCATCAACTTCTGCAAGTGGCACGGCGCCTTCGATCCCAAGACCATGGGCACGGTGCCCAACGTGGGCCTGATGGCCCAGCAGGCCGAGGAATACGGCTCGCACGACAAGACCTTCGAGGTGCCCGAGGACGGCGTGGCCAACATCACCGACCTGAACACCGGCGAGGTGCTGCTGAGCCAGAACGTGGAGAAGGGCGACATCTGGCGCATGTGCCAGGTCAAGGACGCCGCCATCCGCGACTGGGTCAAGCTGGCCGTCACGCGCGCGCGCAACTCCGGCATGCCGGTGGTGTTCTGGCTCGACCAGTACCGCCCGCACGAGGCGCAGATGATCACCAAGGTCAAGATGTACCTGCACGAGCACAACACGGCCGGCCTGGACATCCAGATCATGAGCCAGGTGCGTGCGATGCGCTACACGCTGGAGCGCGTGATCCGCGGCCTGGACACCATCAGCGCCACGGGCAACATCCTGCGCGACTACCTGACCGACCTGTTCCCCATCATGGAACTGGGCACCTCGGCCAAGATGCTGTCCATCGTGCCGCTGATGGCCGGCGGCGGCATGTACGAGACCGGTGCCGGCGGTTCGGCGCCCAAGCACGTGCAGCAGCTGGTGGAGGAGAACCACCTGCGCTGGGATTCGCTGGGCGAGTTCCTGGCGCTGGCCGTGAGCCTGGAGGAACTGGGCATCAAGAACAACAACGCCCGCGCCAAGCTGCTGGCCAAGGCGCTGGACGCGGCGACCGGCAAGCTGCTGGACAACAACAAGGGCCCGAGCCCCAAGACCGGCCAGATCGACAACCGCGGCAGCCACTTCTACCTCGCGCTGTACTGGGCGCAGGAACTGGCCGCGCAGACGGAAGACCAGGAACTGGCGGCCAAGTTCGCGCCGCTGGCCAAGACGCTGACCGAGCAGGAGGCCACCATCGCCAACGAACTGATCGAGGTGCAGGGCAAGCCGGTGGACATCGGCGGCTACTACAAGCTGGACGAAGCCAAGACCGCGGCCGTGATGCGCCCCAGCAAGACGCTGAACGACGCGCTGGCGGCACTGACGGCCTGATCCCCAGGACGTTCGGCACGAAGGGCTGGGAGCGGATGCTCCCGGCCCTTTTTTCATAGCGAGAACACGATGAACACCCCGACCACCATCGCCACCCACAACGGCTCCTTCCACGCGGACGACGTGTTCGGCGTGGCCGTGCTGCGGCTGCTGCATCCCGCGGCGGCGCTGCTGCGCACGCGCGATCAGGCGCTGATCGCGGCCGCCGACTTCGCCGTCGACGTGGGCGGCGAGTGGGACGCCGCGCGCGGCCGCTTCGACCACCACCAGCGTGGCTTCGACGGCGCCCGCGCCAACGGCGTGGTCTATGCCAGTGCCGGCCTGGTCTGGGCCGCGCACGGTCCGGCCCTGGTCGCGCAGCAGTGCGGCGTGGCCGACCCGGCCCAGGCCCGGGCCATCGCCGACAGCCTGGACCATGAACTGGTCCAGCACCTGGACCGCGCCGACACCGGCGCCGCCAATGCCGCGCCGGGGCTGTTCGGCCTGTCGGCGCTGCTGGCGCAGTTCAACCTGCCCTGGGACCGGCGCGGCAGTGCCGAGGAGGACGATGCCGCCGCGCTGGCGCGCTTCGAGCAGGCGATGGCGGTGCTCACGCAGCTGCTGCTGGCCGCGCTGGACCAGCAGCGTGCGCGCCACCAGGGCGCGCAGCAGGTGCGCGAGGCCGAGACGCTGCTGGACGGCCGCGTGCTGCTGCTGCCGCGCGGCGGCCTGCCGTGGCGCGATGTGAGCGCCGGGATGCCGGAGCTGTGGTTCGTGGTCTACCCCGACGCCAGCGACCGGCAGCACCAGCTGCACGTGGTGACGGTGGAACCGCAGTCGTTCACGGCGCGCAAGGACCTGCCGCGCGCCTGGGCCGGCCTGCGCGATGCCGAACTGGCGGCGGCCAGCGGCGTGGCCGACGCGGTGTTCTGCCACAACGGCCGCTTCATCGCCGGTGCGCGCTCGCTGCAGGGCGCGCTGCGCCTGGCCGAGCTGGCCGTGGCGGCCCCCTTCGACCCGAAGTGAGGCCGCGGCGCGGCGGGATCAGCCGGCCGCGTTGATCCTGTCGACCACTTCGCGCAGCTTGGCGTCGGCCTGCGCGTTGTCGACCTGGCAGGTGCCGGCGGCCTGGTGGCCGCCGCCGCCGTACTGCAGCATGAGCTCGCCGATGTTGCATCGGCTGCTGCGGTCCAGGATGGACTTGCCCGTGGCCAGCACGGTGTTCTGTTTCTGCACGCCCCACATCACGTGGATGGACACCTTGGCGCGCGGGAACAGCGCGTAGACCATGAAGCGGTTGACGGCCCAGATGGTTTCTTCCTGGCGCAGGTCCAGCACCACCACGTCGCCGTGCACCTTGCCGCAGCGCAGGATCTGCTCGCGCGCCTTGCCGGCGTGCTCGTCGTACAGGTCCACGCGCTCCTTGACGTCGGGCAGCTCGAGGATCTGGTCGATCGTGTGGTCGCGGCAGTATTGGATGAGGTCCATCATCAGCGCGTAGTTGCTGATGCGGAACTCGCGGAAGCGGCCCAGGCCCGTGCGCGCGTCCATCAGGTAGTTCAGCAGCACCCAGCCCGTGGGCGCGAGGATCTCGTCGCGCGCGTACTGGGCCGAGTCGGCCTTGTCCACGGCCTCCATCATCTCGTCGGAGATGTTCGGGAAGCGCTCCCTGCCGCCGAAGTGCTCGTAGACCACGCGGGCGGCCGAGGGCGCGTCGGCGTCGATGACGTGGTTGCTGCCGGCGTCCTGGTTGCGGATGGTCTCCGACAGGTGGTGGTCGAAGGCCAGGTGGGCGCCGGCAACGTAGGGCAGGTTGGTCGTGATGTCCCGGTCGGTGATGGCGATCTTGCCGTCCTGCATGTCCTTGGGGTGGACGAACAGGATGTCGTCGATCATGTCCAGCTCGTTCAGCAGCACGGCGCAGACGAGGCCGTCGAAATCGCTGCGGGTGACGAGGCGGTACTTGGGCGTGGGCATGCGCGCTCTCTTTCCAGATGGATGAACGCGCGATTCTGGTGGCGCCTTGCGACAGCCGCCACGGTGTGCGGGGCTTGCGCTGACGGAAGGCGCGGCGCTGCTGCCGAGCGGTGTCAGCCGTCGGGCGTGGCGGTGTCGTCCACGCCGGCGTGGTGGGCGATGACGCGCTGCACCATCTCCATGAAGCACTGCCGCTCGGCCGCGCTCAAAGGGTCCAGCATGCGCTGCTGGGCCTGCAGCATGGTGGGCAGCAGTGCGCGGCGCAGCGCCTCGCCTTCGTCCGTCAGGTGCAGCAGCCGCACGCGCCGGTCCTGCGGCGACAGGCTGCGCGCGAGCAGGGCGCGCGCCTCCAGCCGGTCGACCACGCCGCCGATGGTCGAGGTGTCCAGGCTCACGGCGCGGGCCAGCGTGCGCTGGTCGATGCCGGGCTGGTCCGACAGCGTCTGCAGCACCGCGTACTGCACCGGCGTGGTCCCCGCGCTGGCCGCCTCCTGCATGAACACGGCGAAGGCGATCTGCTGCAGCCGCCGGATGCTGTGGCCGGGCTGCTCGTGCAGGTCGATGGCGGGCGGCGGCTGGCTGGCGCTGGTCTTCTTCATGGCCGCATTCTCCCATTGCACAAATCATATGTATGCTGATAATATTGATGCGTACGGAAAATTGAACTTGAACAGGAGCGACCATGCAATTCCATCTGGACGGCTTCCAACCCGGGGACCCGCGCGTCCTGCCCGCTTCGACCGCTGCGCAGCCGCCGACGGACGCACCGCCGGCCGAGGTGGACGTGCTGATCGTGGGCTGCGGCCCGGCCGGCCTCACGCTGGCGGCGCAGCTGGCGGCCTTCCCCGACATCCGCACCTGCATCGTCGAGGCCAAGGACGGCCCGCTGCAGCTGGGCCAGGCCGACGGCATCGCCTGCCGCACCCTGGAGATGTTCGAGGCTTTCGGCTTCAGCGAGCGCGTGCTGCAGGAAGCCTGCTGGATCAACGAGGTGACCTTCTGGAAGCCGGGCGCGGAGCAGGGCGGCATCGTGCGCCACGGCCGCGTGCAGGACACGCCGGACGGCCTCTCCGAGTTCCCGCACGTGGTGCTGAACCAGGCCCGCGTGCACGACTTCTACCTGGAGCAGATGCGCCGCTCGCCCAGCCGCATGGTGCCGTACTACGGCCGCAGCGTGCTGGACGTGGCGGTCGATCCCGGGGCCGCCGACCACCCCGTGACCGTGCGGCTGGCGCGTGCCGGCGCGCAGCAGCCTGAAACCGTGCGCGCCCGCTACGTGGTCGGCTGCGACGGCGCGCGCAGCGCGGTGCGCAAGGCCATCGGCCGCCAGCTGGTGGGCGACTCGGCCAACCAGGCCTGGGGCGTGATGGACCTGCTGGCGGTGACCGACTTCCCGGACATCCGCAGCAAGGTGGCCGTGCAGTCCGAGCACGGCAACCTGCTCGTGATCCCGCGCGAGGGCGGCTACCTGGTGCGCCTGTACGTGGAGATGGACAAGCTCGGCGAGGACGAGCGTGCCGCGCAGCGCGGCATCACGCTGGAGCAGCTGGTCGCCGCGGCGCAGCGCATCCTGCATCCCTACACGCTGGAGGTGAAGGACGTGCCCTGGTGGTCGGTCTACGAGATCGGCCAGCGCATCTGCGACCGCTACGACGACGTGCCGGCCGAGCGCGCCGACCGGCAGCTGCCGCGCGTGTTCATCGCCGGCGACGCCTGCCACACCCACAGCCCCAAGGCCGGGCAGGGCATGAACGTCTCCATGCAGGACAGCTTCAACCTGGGCTGGAAGCTCGCGGCCGTGCTGCGCGGCCAGTGCGCGCCCGCGCTGCTGCACAGCTACACCGAGGAGCGCCAGGCCGTGGCCCAGGAGCTCATCGACTTCGACCGCGACTGGGCGCGCATGTTCAGCGACCGGCCCGCCGAAGGCGGTGCCGGCGGCGTGGACCCCAAGGCCTTCCAGCGCTACTTCGAGCAGCATGGCCGCTTCACGGCCGGCGTGGGCACGCACTACCGGCCCTCGCTGGTCTGCGGCGATGCCAGCCACCAGGCGCTGGCCAGCGGCTTCGTGGTCGGCACGCGCCTGCATTCCGCGCCCGTGGTGCGCGTGGCCGATGCCAGGCCGCTGCACCTGGGCCACGTGGCGCGCGCCGACGGCCGCTGGCGGCTCTATGCCTTCGCCGGCACGAACGACCACCGCGACGATGCCGGCGGCCTGCGCGCGCTGTGCCGCTTCCTGGCCGAAGTGCC
>JASGJO010000037.1:0-189969 GCA_049840715.1 Pseudorhodoferax sp. | reverse complement strand
GTATTGCTAAGGTTAATAGGGAAACACGATAGAATCCGAACAGCACCTGATCGCGCAATCGACGGCCCAGGAAATGGACGACCCACTGGCGCTCGAACTGAATGCATTGATCCAAGGCCTGCGCGCCGAGGGCATCGACGACGCAGCCTTCCAGGCAGTGCTGGAGCGGTTGCGCCGCGAAGCGCCGCAGATCCTGCACTCCCTGGTCGAGCGCGCCGAAGCCGCCGTCGCAGCCGGGGGAACTCGACCCCTACGCCCTGCCCGACGCCGAGCTCGACACCCAGCCGGACACCAGCCATGGCGCATGAACCACGCACCGAACGTCTTGTCGTGCTGAGCGACCTGCACCTGGCCCCTGCAGGCGAGCAATGCGTACTTCGCGGCCCATGCACCGCTGGTGGCGTTGATCGACCACCTCTCGGCGTCGCCGCCGGAGCAGGGCACGCAATGGCTGTTGCTGAATGGCGACGTGTTCGACTTCCTGCAGATCCCGGGCTACGACGGGCTGTCGCTGCCACTGGCGCCGCAGCGCATGCAGGCCATCCTCGACAGCCTGGACAAGGAGCCACCGGAACGCAATGTGCCGCAGGCACTGCGCCGCTTCACCGCGCGGGGCAACTTGCTCTGTTGCCTGCCGGGCAACCACGATGCGGAACTAAACCTTGCCACCGTGCAGCAGGTGCTGGAACAGCGGCTGGGCAGCCACTTGCCCTGGCCTGCAACGGCTGGACATTGGCGGATGCAGGCGGCAGGCCACACGGTCGTCGGCCTGCATGGCCACCACGAAGATGCCTTCAATGCCATCGGCGGTGCCCAGATGCAGCGTGCGCAGGCCGACGGCGACGCCACGGTGCCCATGCCTCCCGGTTCGCGGCTCGTCTGCGAGGTCATCAATCCCTTTCGCCGCGCCAAGAACCCAGACGGCGGGGCGCGTTTCCCCTTCATCGACCGCCTGCCTTCAGAGATGGCGGTGGTGCTGGCCATCATGCTCCTGGACCCGCGACTGGTCGGCAAGCGATTGCATGCGGCGTTGGGCATCGGCGCTTCGGCCCTGCTGCGCAAGGCCTTGAGGGGCAGCGGCCTGGCGGGACCGACGTTGGCAGCCCAGGCAGCGCACAAGACCGTGGCCTCTGACTGGCTTGGCCAATTGACCCAGCACCTTGCGGCCGCCGCATCCGGTGCCGACGATGGTGCAGGGCCAGTGCAGATCGGGCAGCTGGAGCACGCGTTGGAAGCCTACTCGCCGGCCAGGGCATGGGGGATGAGCGGCCGGCACAGAACCTGGCAGGTGGGACCTCGGCCGTACGCCGTTTGCTGTGGCGGTCGTTGGGTCGCACGCTGAAGAGCTCCCGGTGGTAGCTTCGACGCCAGGCTGCCCGATGCGCTGGCGAGGCAAATCACCGGCAGTTGGGGCCGCGACGTGGTGGCTCTGGCGGGCCATACCCATGCAGCCAAGTCGATCCCGACCGCCACCGGAGGCCTGTACCTGAACACCGGAACCTGGCTGGACCAGGTGCTGCCGCCGCAGGATGGCAGTGTCGATGCATTGCAACGCTGGCTGGACGACCTCCAACGCGACGAACTGCCGCTGTGGAATGGCCGCCCCGTCGCCATCGTGGACGCCGATGGACCGCGGCTGATGCACTGGAACGGCACGGCACTGCAACCCTGGCGGGCTCCCCTCGGAGTGCTTCCACCCGTCTGAGGATTGCGTTCGCCGTCGGGCGCCGCACAATCCACGGCACGGCCTGCCGGCCGTGTCGACGAGCGAAGGAGCCCACGATGAGCGAAGAACGCAAGCAATGGATCTGCACCGCCGTCGACATCGACGGCGGCCAGCGCGTGGCGGGCAACCCCATGCAGCTCACGCCCATGGGCGTGGCGGCCAAAAACAAGCTCTGGCCGCGCGACAAGGTGCTGAAGGTGCGCTTCCTGCAGGGCAGCGCCGCGCTGCACGAACGCACGCTGACGACCGCCCAGTCCTGGATGCTGGACGGCGTGCACCTGAAACTGGAGCAGGCCCGGCCCGACGAGGCCGGCGACATCCGCATCGGCTTCGACCCTGGCGCCGGCTCCTGGTCCTACGTCGGCACGGACGCCAAGGGCATCCGCACTTCGCAGCCCACCATGAACCTGGGCTGGGCCACGCTGGACACGCCCGAGCAGGACTTCTCCAGCGTGGTGATCCACGAGTTCGGCCATGCGCTGGGCCTGCTGCACGAGCACAACCACCCCGGCGCGCTGGTGCAATGGGACAAGGCCGCGGTCAACGCCGACCTGGGCGGCGCGCCCAACTTCTGGGACGACGCGACCATCGCCCACAACGTGTTCGCCAAGTTCGACGCCTCCACCACGATCACGACCGACTTCGACAGCGCCTCGGTCATGATCTACACGATCCCGGCCCACTGGACCACCAACGGCAAGAGCTTCATGCCCTCGTGGAAGCTGTCGGCCGGCGATGACGCCACCATCCGCAAGCTCTACGCCTGAACTCCAGCGCGACCTGCTGGTCTGATCGCGCTGGACGGCCTGCGCATGCGCGTGCACCGCATCGGGCTGGCGCACTGGCAGGCCGGCGCCACGGCTGCGCAGCTGGGGGGTGGCGCCGCTGCACCGCAGCGACGACGAACTGCTGGTGCCCTGCGGCGCGGACGAGGCCCTGTGGCTGGGCTTGTGGCAGGACGAGGAAGCCGGGCCCGGCGCCGCGGTGGAACTGCACGACCGCGCGCGTGGCAGCGTCGCCCGCATCGTGCTGCCGCCCGACTTCCAGCTCACCGCGCTGCGCGGCGCCGACGGCGCGGCGCACCCGATCGCGCCGCCCGCGGCGCACTACGAACTCCAGCTGTCCACTGCCGGCGCCCGGCTGCCTGCTCGCGCTGCAGCTGCAGCCGCCGCGCGCATGGGCCCAGGCCGCGGGCCGCGCCGCGCCTGCCACCCTGACCGGCCCGCCGCCTCTTCCACCCCGTTACGCCTAGGAGACATCCATGGCCCTGGAAACCGTCGCCAACACGCCCGGCCTGTGGCGCGACCCGCAGTGGCAGGCCGGCATGCCCGGCCTGTACGCGCTTGCTCGCCGGCGTCAGCGCCTACCCGCACCTGGAAGGCGGCAGCGCGCCCGCGCCCGACGCCTTCGGCCTGGGCCAGCTCGTGCGCCTCGGCCAACACCGCGGCCAGCCTGTTCGACTGGCTGCGCGCCGACTTCCGGCACGACGGCCTGCCGCTGGTCTGGTGCCAGCTGCTGCTCGCGCCCACGGCCGAGGAGAAGGCCGGCTTCGACGCGCGCGGCCTCGTGCACTACGCGCCGGCCGACCATGCCACGCTGGTCAAGGCCATCCAGCTCTGGACCGGCCAGGTGCCCAGCGCGCCGGCCGCGGCACGCCAGAGCCGCACGCTGTTCTTCTTCAGCGGCCACGGCGTGCAATCGAACTGGCGCGCGCTGCTGCTGCCCAGCGACTACCTGGATCCCGACCCCGGCGCGCCGCAGCTGCAGAACTGCGTCAGCACGCGCGAGCTGCAGGACTGGATGGAGCAAAGCCCGGTCGCCGAGCACCTCGCGCTCATCGACGCCTGCCGCAACGAGTTCTCGCCGCTGGCCTCGCGCGGCGCCACGGCCAACACCTGCTTCCCGCTGCGCGAGGCCAGGCACCCAGGTGCCGCGCACGGCCGCCTCGCTGGCCGCCACCTCGCCCGGCACGCAGGCCTACCAGGTGCCGGGCCAGCCGCACACGCTGTTCGGCCAGGCCGTGCTCAACGCCGTGCGCGGCGACGGCGGCGGCGATGCGCGGCTGGAGTTCCGCGAACTCGTGGTGGCCGTGCGCAACGACGTGAACGCGCTGCTGAAAGCCGCGAGCCAGGGGCAGCTGGAACAGGCCGTGCGCCCGCGCGTGGAGGGCGACGACGCGCTCGTCGTCACCGAACTGCCGGCCGGCCCCATGCCGCCGCCGCCCGTGCCCGTGCCGGGCGGACTGCCGCGCGTGGGCGCGGCACGCCCCCGGCCCGACGCGCAGCACGCGCTCGAAGAGCGCTTCGACCCCGCGCTCGCGGTGCACGACGCCATCGCCTTCGAACTGCTGACGCAGGACTTCGGCGAGATCCACCGCCGCATGGGCCACGAGTACACCTCGCACCTGTGGCGCGAGGGCGTGCACGCCTTCGGCCTGGACGACGGCCGCCCGCTCGGCACGGGCCTGGTGCTGCAGGCCGTGGCGCGCGACGACCCGAGCAGCCAGGTGCAGGTCGACCTGGAACTGCCCGCGCGCGCGGGCGGCGTGCTGCTGGTGTTCGAGGGCGTGCAGCACGTGCAGCGCGAACGCCTGGCCGTGGCGCTGCCGACCGACGCCAACGGCCCGGTGCCGATCCGCCTGTCGCTGCAATTCGGCCCCGCCCTGCCCGGGGAGCCGCCGCGCCTGCTCAAGCTGCAGGCGCGCCTGGGGCCGTCCGCGCACAACCCGCACTACCAGTACGCCTGGCAGCTGCTGCGCGAGGCCGAATTCGGCAGCCCGCGCAAGGCCGCCGAGCGCGCCGACCCCGAGCGCCTGCGCGCCGCGGCGCAGGATGTGCCCAACGGCCAGGTCGCGCTCGCGGCCGGCATGCTGCTGCAGGCCACCACGGGCCACGTCGAGCAGCTGCAGGCCTGGACGCGCAGCCTGCTGCAACGCGTGCCGGAGCTGCCCGATGCGGCCGTGCTGTGGGCCGCCTCGCTGCGCCACGCGCTGGACCTGGGCAAAAAGAAGCCCTTCGGCGAATCCGCCCCGCAGGCCGCGTTCGTGGCGGCGCTGGCCAGCCTGCAGCAGCGCGGCCTGCCCTACTTCGCCGACAGTCTGGAACTGGCCGAGCGGCTGCTGCGCCAGGCGCTGCGCATGCCGCTGCAGCCCGGCCAGGGCGCGCAGCTGCGCGCCGTGCAGCAGGCCATCGCGCAGCTGTACGAGGTGGCCCAGCCCGACGGCCAGTTCCCCGTGCTGGCCGGCCTGCCGCGGCCCGCCGCCCTGCCGGGCCAGGGGCCGCTCACGGTCGCCGAGCTGCGCGCCGTGCTGGGCCGGCGCTGAGCTACCATCCGGG
Source organism: Pseudorhodoferax sp. (assembly GCA_049840715.1). Lineage (GTDB taxonomy): Bacteria > Pseudomonadota > Gammaproteobacteria > Burkholderiales > Burkholderiaceae_C > Pseudorhodoferax. The sequence continues at coordinate 184,908 of JASGJO010000037.1, read as the reverse complement.
CCGCGGAGCAAGCCGCGCCCGGACCCGCGGGAAGGGTTGAACCCACTTGTCCACGCACGCCGCCACGCGTGCGCATGCGGTCTTTCCCACCTTTGTGCGGCCGATGCTGCGGGTCCCCGGCTCACCACGCACGGAGGTTTCTCGTGAAGCTGATCCCCCCGCGGCCCGACGCCGCGCACCTCAAGAAGCAGGCCAAGCAGCTGCTGGCCGCCCTGCGCGCCGGCGAGGCCGAGGCCCTGGCCCGCCTGCGCAACGCCCTGCCGGCCGCGGCCGGCGCCAGCGATGCCGCCATCGCCGCCATGGGCCTGCGGCTGCACGACGCCCAGTCCTGCATCGCGCGCGAGCACGGCTTCGTCTCCTGGTCCGAACTCATGGTCTTCGTGGCGGCGCGCCTCGCGCATGCCGAGGCCATCGCCGACCCGGCCCGCGCGCGCCTGCGCTGGCTGCAGCTGGCCTATGCCGGCGACGTGGCGGGCGGCACCGGGCGCGCGCAGCCGGCCGTGGCCGCACGGCTGCTGGCCGAGCAACCCACGCTGGCGGACGGCGATGCGCTGATGGCCTGCGCCATCGGCGACGCCGCGCGGCTGCGCCAGGCCATGGCGCACGATCCGCAGTGGCTGCACCGGCCCGGCGGCGCGCTGCAGCTGCCGCCGCTGTTCGCCGTCGCCCACTCCAGCCTGTGGCGGCTGCCCGCGTTCCGGCCCGGCCTGCTGGCCAGCGCGCAGCTGCTGCTCGACGCCGGGGCCGACGCCAACCAATCCGTGGGCAACCGCTGGCCGCCGGCATCGCTGGCCGCGCCCTCGCCCACCGAGCGGCTGTCCGCCCTGTACGGCGCGGCCGGCCAGAACCGCGACCCGGAACTCACGCGCCTGCTGCTGGCCGCGGGCGCCGAGCCCGACGACGGCGAATCGCTCTACCACGCGCTGGAGAGCGTGGACTGCACGCGGCTGCTGCTGCAGGCCGGCGCGCGCGTGACGGGCAGCAACGTGCTGTACCGCGTGCTCGACCTCGACGCCCTGCCCCAGCTGCGCCTACTGCTGGACCATGGCGCCGATCCAAACGAGCCCGCACCCGGCGAACCGACCGCCACCTGGGGCCGGCCGCTGCTGTGGGCGATCCGCCGGCGCCGCTCGGCCGCGCATGTGCAGGCGCTGCTGCAGGCCGGTGCCGACCCGCAGGCGCGCATGCCGGACGGCACGGATGCGGCCACGCTCGCGCTGCGCTACGGCCTGCCCGAGGTCGCCGCGCTGCTGGTCGCGGCCGGCCTGCCCGCACCGGCCGCGCCGCTGGAGCGCTTCCTCGCCGCCTGCGCGCGCGGCGACGAGGCCGCGGCACGGCAGCTGCAGCAGCCCGGCTGGCCCGCGGAACTGCCCGCCGAGCACCTGCGCCTGCTGCCCGAACTGGCGGCCCAGGGCCTGCTACCGGCCGTGCGATGCATGCTGCGCCTGGGCTGGCCCGTGGCCGTGCGCGGCGGCGACTGGGATGCCTCGGCGCTGAACCAGGCCGTGTTCCGCGGCGACGCGGCCATGGCGCGCCTGCTGCTGGCCCATGGCGCGCAATGGACCGAGCGCCATGGCTACGGCGACAACTGCTGCGGCACCTTGCAATGGGCTTCGAGCAACCAGCCCGAGGACGCCGAGGGCGACTGGCTGGGCTGCGCCCAGGCCCTGGTCGCGCACGGCATGCCCGGGGCGCGGCCCGATCCGCAGGCTCCGGACGGCGTGCTTTTCCAGGGCCAGCGCGCACGCTTTTCCGACGAGGTCACGGAATTCCTGCTCGAAGCCGGGGCCGCCCAGGCAGGCCCTGCATCGCCCGGCTGATCCCGATAGACTGGATCGATGCCTGACGATCCCAACGCCTACACCCCACCCGCCGTCTGGACCTGGAACAAGGCCAGCGGCGGCCGTTTCGCCAACATCAACCGCCCGGTGGCCGGCGCCACGCACGACAAGGAACTGCCGGTGGGCCGGCATCCGCTGCAGCTGTACTCGCTGGGCACGCCCAACGGCGTCAAGGTCACGGTGATGCTGGAGGAACTGCTGGCGCTGGGCCACACCGGTGCCGAGTACGACGCCTGGCTCATCAACATCGGCGAAGGCGACCAGTTCGGCAGCGGCTTCGTGGCCGTCAACCCCAACTCCAAGATCCCGGCCCTGGTGGACCGCAGCGGGCCCGAACCCGTGCGCGTGTTCGAGTCCGGCGCCATCCTGTTGTACCTGGCCGAGAAGTTCGGCGCCTTCGTGCCCGCGGGCGGCGCGGCGCGCGCCGAATGCCTGTCCTGGCTGTTCTGGCAGATGGGCAGCGCGCCCTTCCTGGGCGGCGGCTTCGGCCACTTCTACGCCTATGCGCCGAGCAAGATCGAGTACGCGATCGACCGCTACGCGATGGAGGTCAAGCGCCAGCTCGACGTGCTCGACCGGCGCCTCGCGGAAAGCCGCTACGTCGCCGGCGACGACTACACCATCGCCGACATGGCGATCTGGCCCTGGTACGGCGCGCTGGCCAAGGGCCAGCTGTACGGCGAGTCAGGCACCTTCCTGCAGGTGCAGGAATACACCCACGTGCAGCGCTGGACCGACGAGATCGCCCAGCGCCCTGGCGCGCGCCGCGGCCGCATGGTCAACCGCGTGCAGGGCAAGCCCGAGAGCCAGCTGCGCGAGCGCCACGACGCGAGCGACTTCGACACGAAGACGCTCGACAAGCTGGGGGGTTAAACCCGCACCGTCGGCACCGCCGCGTTGAGCGTCTCGATCGCGAAGCCCGCTGCCGCCTTGTAGCGCGCCATGAAGGCCTCGCGCTCGGCCTTGGGGACCACCTGGTCGATGTCGTCGAACACGCCGCCGCAGCGCTCGTCCACCAGGCCCAGCAGGCCGAACGGGCCGGCGCCGCGGTTGCGCAGCACCAGCGCCGAGATGTCGGCGCAGAGCCTGTCGTCGTAGGCGCGCAGCGCGGCCGGGCCCACGCCATGCTGCTCCAGCGCCGCGCCGAGCACGCGCGCATCCACGATCGCCTGGCTCGCGCCGTTGGAGCCCACCGGGTACATCACGTGCGCGGCATCGCCCAGCAGCGCGACGCGGCCGTCGACCCAGGTCGGCACCGGGTCGCGGTCGATCATCGGGTACTCGAACACCTGGCTCGCGCCGCGCAGCAGCGCCGGCACGTCGATCCAGCCGTAGTTCCAGCCTTCGAAGTGGTGGATGAATTCATCCACCGCGACGCGCCGGTTCCAGTCGCCCTGGCGTCCAGCCGTGGGAGTTGTCCACCGTGATCTCGGCGATCCAGTTGATCGTCGCCAGGCCGGTGGCCGGGTCGGGCCGGGAGATCGGGTAGCAGACCACGCGGTGCCGGAGGCTGCCCAGGCCGACGAAAGACGCGCCGCGTGCGGATCGGCACGCCCGGCGTGGTGCCGCGCCACATGATGGCGCCGCCCCAGTGGATGGGCGGCTGCCGCGGGTGCATCTGCGCGCGCACGGCCGAGTGCAGGCCGTCGGCGGCCACCAGCAGGCGCGCCGCGCACCTCGCGCCGCCGGCCGTCGCGCCTCTTCGACCGAGCGCGGTCACGCCGTCGCTCATGGTTGCGGTAGCCGGTCACGCGCTGGCCCAGCCGCACGGCGTCCGGCCCCAGCCGTTCGCGCACGGCGCGGTACAGCAGCATCTGCAGTTCGCCGCGGTGCACCGAATACTGCGGCCAGCGGTAGCCGGCTGCCAGGCCGCGCGGCTCGGCATAGATCTCGCGGCCGTTGCGGCCGACCAGCGCCCATTCGCGCGCCTGGATGCCGATGCGGTCGAGCACCGTGTCGTCCAGGCCCAGCTCGTACAGCTCGCGGACGGCGTTGGGCTGCAGGTTGATGCCCACGCCCAGCGGCTGCAGCGCCGGCACGGCCTCGAGCACCACGCAGGGCACGCCGATCTGGTGCAGCGTGAGCGCCATGGCCATGCCACCGATGCCGCCGCCGGCGATCAGGACGGGGGCCTTCGAAATGGTGTTCGTCTCCAGCATGGGGGGCGATTGTGCGCGCGCCGCCGCGGCCGCTCGCCGCTCGTCGTTTCGGTGGATGCGCGCCTGGCTGCCAGCGCGCATGATGCCGGCCGTCCTCGCAACGGAGACCGCCATGGCCGCCAGCCGGAAAAGCCCCAGCCGCAAGACCACCGCCACCAAGACCACCGCCGCCAGGACCCGCACGCCGGCGAAGAAGGCCGCCGCGCCCCGTGCCGCCCGGCCGCCGGCCCCGCCCGCCGCCGGGCCGCTCACGCTGGAGCAGGCCAAGGCCCTGGTCGCGGCGCGCAGCGCGGCCCCGGTGCGGGCGCCGCTGCGCGGCATCGCCCCGGCCGGCGCCGCGGCCGGCCCGGCGCCGACCCAGCCCACGCCCGGCGACGTGGGCCGCGAACGCCGCCAGCTGGCCATCGCCCAGCGCCGCGAGGAGCGCCAGCGCATCCAGGACTACAAGGCCGTGATGCGCCTGCTCAAGCAACGCGGCGTCCAGGGGCTGGCGGCGCCCGCGGCCGCACCGGGCCGCGCCGGCGCGGCCCTGCGCGGCCCGGCCGCCACCAGCATGCCGCTGCAGATGCTGGCCGAGGGCGATTCCTGGTTCGACTACCCGGTGCCGCTGTTCGGCGGCGGCATCGTCCCGCGGCTGGAGCGGCTGGCCGGCCTGCCCATCCTGAACCTGGCCAGGGCCGGCGACGAGGCGCGCCAGATGATGGGCGTGGAGCAGCGCCAGCGCCTGCGCACGCAACTGCAGGACGGCTGCCCGGCCGGCGGCGCCTGGGACGTGCTGCTGTTCTCGGGCGGCGGCAACGACATCGTCGACGACCCCATGGCCCTGTGGGTGCGCGACTTCGTGGCCGGCCGCCCGCCCGCCGAGCAGTTGCACCGCCCGCGCTTCGACGCCGCGCTGGCCATGGTGCGCGCCGCCTACGAGGACCTGATCGGCCTGCGCGATGCCTGCAGCCCCGGCACGCAGCTGGTGTTCCATGCCTACGACTTCGCGCTGCCCGATGGCCGCGGCATCTGCCACCTGGGGCCCTGGCTCCAGCCCACCTTCACGCTGCGCGGCTTTCCGACGCAGCAGGATGGCTTCGAGGTCATGAAGGTGATGCTGACCGAGTTCGCCGCGATGCTGGCCAGCCTGGCAGCAGCCAACGCCGGCGTGACCCTGGTCAACGGCCAGGGCACGCTGGCCCCGGAGCGCGCCAACTGGCACAACGAACTGCACCCTTCGCGCCAGGGCTACCAGCGCTTCGCCGAACTGTTCCTGGCGCAGCTGCGCGCGCTGTTCCCGGGCCGGCTGCCCAACTGAATCAACGCCGGAACTCGGGGATGTCGGGCCGCGCGCCCCACATGCAGAACGAGGCCGGCTCGAACGGGAACTGGCGCGGCCGCTCGTCGGGGTCGGTGACCAGGCGCACGCCGCTGGAGTATTCGTAGACCATGCCGTCCGGTCCCTCGAAGTACAGGAACATCGCGCCCGAGGTCGGGTGCCGGCCCGGGCCGAACACGGTGCGCACGCCGCGCTGCTGCAGGAAGTACCAGGACTGCATGATGTCGTCGATGGACGCCACCTGGTGGTTGATGTGCTGCACGCCCGCGAAGGTGGACGGGAACAGCGCGATCTTGTGGTGCACCGCGTCGATGCGCAGCAGCGGCGCGGCGCCGATGCGGTCGCTGACCTTGGCCGACAGCACCTGCGTCCAGAAGGCTTCGTCGCGCACGGGATCGGTGCTGCGCAGGCCCACGTGCGAGAAGCCGGTGTTGGCCACGGGCCGCGTGGGCGTGAAGGGCCGGCCGGCGTGCGGCGCGGGCGTCAGCAGGTCGATGCGGTTGCCGCTCGGGTCGCGGAACTGGATGAAGGCGTCGACGCGGCGCTGCGCGCACTCCGCCGCGCTGCCGCGGTGCACCGGATGGCCCAGGCGTTCGAGTTCGGCGGCGGCGTCATCCAGCGCCACGCCTTCGCGCAGGTCGAAGCCGACCGTGTGGTCGCGCGGGTCGCCGTCGAAGTAGACCAGCGTGTGGTCGCGCGCGTCGCTGCGCAGGTAGACCGACTGGCCGTGCCTGGCGTTGCCGCTGCGCCCGCCCTCGGCCAGGCCCAGGATGTCGTGCGCGTAGCGCACGGCGCCGTCCAGGTCGCGCGTGCCCAGGCGCACGTAGCGGATGTCGTGCAGGTCGATCATGGCTTGTCTCGCTCGGCGCTCTGGCGGCGCCCTCGTGGTGGTCCACCCAGTCTAGGCCGCCGGCCGCGCAGGACAAGCCGGTGCCGTCAATGCGCGGTATTGAGCCGGTGAATGGGGGTCAAGCCTGGAACAGCGTGGCGATCTGCGTGCGCAGCCACTGGTGGGCCGGGTCCTGGTGGCTGCGCAAATGCCAGTGCTGGCGGATCTCGATGGGCGGCACGGCCAGCGGCAGCGGCAGCACGCGCAGGCCCGGCGTGCCGGCGAAGCTCAGCGCCAGCCGCGAAGGCACGGTGGCCACCAGGTCGGTCTGCGCCACCACGACCGACAGGCCCATGGAATGCGCCACCTGCAGGCCAACGCGGCGGCGCACGCCGGCCCGGGCGAAGGCGCGGTCCAGCCGCTCGTCCAACAGCTCGTGGCTGGCCGCGGCCGGGCGGTACGAGATGTGGGCCGCCTGCAGGTAGGCGTTGCGCGTGAGCCGCGCGGCGATGCCGGGATGGCCGGTGCGCACCAGCACCACGTAGTGCTCGGCGAACAGGCGCTGCGCGAAGAAGCTGTCGCCGAACGCGGCGAAGTAGCCGATCGCCAGGTCGATCTCGCCGGCCGCCAGCGCGGCCTGGGCGCGCGGCGGCGGCATGTCCACCGTGGCCAGCTGCACGCCCGGCGCCGCGCCCGCGAGGTGCTGCACCAGCCTGGGCAGGAACACGCGCTGGGCGATCTCGGTCATGCAGATGCGAAAGCCCTGCGCGGCCGTGGCCGGCACGAAGGCGCGGCGCTGGGCCAGCGCCTGCTCCAGCTGGCGCAGCGCCAGCTGCACCGGCTCGGCCAGACCCTCGGCCAGCAGCGTGGGCTGCATGCGGCCCTGCAGCCGCACGAACAGCGGATCGTCGAAGTGCTGGCGCAGCCGGTTCAGCGCGTTGCTCATCGAGCCCTGGGTCAGGCCGATCTCGGCGCCGGCGGCCGTCACGCTGCGGCAGCGCCAGATCGCGTCGAACACGCGCAGAAGGTTCAGGTCCGGCAGCGCCGGTTTCATGGCGTCGGCGGGGCCAGCAGCTTTTGCAGCACCGCATGCACCTGCGGCGGGTCGACCGGCTTGACCAGGTGGCCGGCGAAGCCGGCCGCGGCGGTGCTGCGCAGGTCGCTCTCGGCGCCATAGCCGCTCAGCGCCAGCACCGGCAAACGGCTGCCGAGCGCGCGCCCGATGTCCACGCCGCTGCCGTCGGGCAGGCCCAGGTCGGTCAGCACGATGTCGAAGGCCTGGGCCTGGGCGAGCCGCAGCGCCTCGGCCACGCTGGCCGCATGCTCGACCTCGTAGCCGTACTCTTCCAGGCACATGCGCAGCGCCATCGCCGCGCCCGGGTGGTCCTCCACCATCAGCACGCGCGCATGCCGGGCCGGCGCCGGCGCGGCCATGGGCTGCGGCGGCGGTGGCGGCACGGCGCCCTCGCGCAGCGGCAGGCGCAGCGTGAAGCGCGCGCCCTGGCCCACGCCGGGGCTGTCGGCCAGCAGCACGCCGCCATGGGCCAGCGCCAGGTGGCGCGCGATGGCCAGGCCCAGGCCCAGGCCGCCGCGCTCGCGCGCGGTGTCGAGGTCGGCCTGCTCGAAGGCCGTGAAGATGCGCTCCAGCGCATCGGGCGCGATGCCGATGCCCTGGTCGCAGCACGAGAACACGAACTCGCCGGCCTCCAGGGCCGTGTGCAGGTGCACCACGCCGCCGGGCTCGCTGAACTTGATCGCATTGCGCACCAGGTTGGCCATGACCTGCTGCATGCGCACGGGGTCGGCATGCACCCAGGCTGGGCCGCTCGGCCAGGTCGAGCTGCACGCGCATGCCGCGCTCGGCAACGGCCTCGGCCAGCATGGCCAGCGCCTCGCGCAGCACCAGGTGCATGTCCACCACCTCGGGCTTGATGCCCAGCTTGCCGCTGGAGATGGCCGAGATGTCCAGCAGGTCGTCGATCAGCCGCGTCTCCACGGCCACGTTGCGGCGCACCAGCGGCACCAGGTCCTGGTGCGTCGCCGGCACGCTGGCATGGCGCTCCAGCAGGTGCACGGCGGCCGAGACGGCCGACAGCGGCGTGCGCAGTTCGTGCGAGAGCATGGCGATGAAGCGGTCCTTGGCCTGGCTGGCGCGCTCGGCCTCGCGCCGCGCGGCCTCGGCCTGCTCCTTGGCCTCGCGCAGCGCCTGCGCGGCCAGGTGCTCGGCCGTGGTGTCGCGCGCGATGCTGCACCAGCCGACCACGGCGCCGCCCTCGCCATGCAGCGGCATCAGCACGCCTTCGGCCCACAGGCGCGAGCCGTCGCGCCGGCACATCCAGCGCTGGGTGGCGGCGCGCTGCGCGGTGGCGGCCAGGCGCAGGTCGCGCCGCCAGGCCTCGCGCGCGTCCTCGCCCTCGGGCAGCAGCAGCGTGGCGTTGCGGCCCACGGCCTCGCTGCGGTCGAAGCCGAACATGGCCTGGGCGCCGCGGTTCCAGCTGGTGATGCGGTGCTCGGCATCGAGCAGCAGCACGGCGTAGTCGCGCAGCGACTCGACGATGCGGGCGTACAGGCTGTCGGCCTCGCGCAGGCGCGCCTCGGCGCTGTCGCGCGCGGCGCGCTCGCGCACCTCGCGCAGCGCGCGGTCCAGCACCAGCGGCAGCCGCTCCAGCCGGCCCTTGCTCACGTAGTCGGTGGCGCCGCGCTTGAGCAGTTCGACCGCGTTGTCCTCGCCGATCACGCCGGACACGAAGATGAAGGGCAGCTGCGGCGCCGCTGGGGCCCGGACGATCGCCAGCGCATGGTCGCCGTTGAAGCCGGGCAGCTGGTAGTCGGACAGGATGAGCATCGAAGCGCTGCGCTGGCCAGAGCGCGGCGGCGAAGCCGGCCTCGTCGCGCACCAGCGATGCAGCGGGCCTCGCGGGTGCGCTGGCGCTGCACGCACGGCCTGCAGAGTTCCGCGTCGAACGCGGAATCTTCGCAGCAGCAGCAGCGCGCAGCGGCTCACTCATAGCCGACGCCGGCGTGGCCCGCAGCGAACCGGGCGGCGGCTCGTTCAGCACGGCCCAGAAGATGCCCAGGTCGGCGATCGCGGCGACGAACTGCTTGAACTCGACCGGCTTGACCACGTAGGCATTGACGCCGAGCTCGTAGCTGCGCACCACGTCGGTCTCCTGCCTGCGAGGAGGTCAGCATCACCACCGGGATGCTGCGCAGGCCGGTGCGCGCTGCGCACCGCGCTGCAGCACCTCCAGGCCGTTGACCTTCGGCAGCTTCAGGTCCAGCAGGATCGACGGCCGGGTTGCCCTCGCTGCGGCCGCCATGTGCGCGCCTTCGCGGCTGCAGGTAGTCCAGCGCCTCGGCGCCGTCGCGCACGCACCATCGACCTCGTTGGCGAGCTGGCTGCGTTCGAGCGCGAGCAGGGTGAGTTCGAGGTCGCGGGAGTCGTCTTCGACGAGCAGGATGGGCTTGAGCATGTGTGGCTCCTTCAACGGATGGGGGACGCGGCAGCAGCGAATCCGAAGCCGCGCCCTGGTCGGCTCGCCGCGCGGCCCAGACCTGGCCGCCATGGCGCTCGATGATGCGCTTGACGCTGGCCAGGCCGATGCCGGTGCCCTCGAATTCCTCGGTGTGCGTGCAGGCGCTGGAACACGCCGAACAACTTGTCCGACGTACTTCATCTCGAACCCGACGCCATTGTCGCTGACCTCCAGCCCGATGCCGTCCGGGCGCACCGACCGCGCGCACTCGATGCGCGGCACGGCCGCAGGCGACGTGTACTTCACGGCATTGCCGAGCAGGTTGCGCGTGCCACCTGCATCAGGAAGGGGTCGGCGTACAGCGCGTGGCAGGCGGATGCTCGACCTCCCAGTCGCACGCGCCGCGGCCGCGCGCTCTCCGCGCTGCAGCTCGCGCACGAGGTCCTGGCCACCATGGTCGGCCGTGATCCACGCTGCGCGGCTTGAGCGCGGCACGGCCCATGCGCGAGAAGTCCAGCAGCGCATCGACCAGCTGGCCGGCGAACGCCGCCGCCTCCTTCACATGGCCCAGGTAGCGGCGCGAGCGCTCGCTCAGACCTGCGCGCCGTCGCCTCTCCAGCACCAGGTCGACATAGCCCGCGATGTGGCGCATGGGCGCGCGCAGGTCGTGCGAGACGGTGTAGGAGAAGGCTTCCAGTTCCTTGTTGACCCGGCCCAGCGCCATGGCGGCGTCGGCCATCTCCTGGGCGCGGCGCAGCACGATGCCGATCAGGGCTTCGCGCAGTTCGCGCGCGGCCGACAGCTCGGAGGCGCGCCAGCGCGCGGAGCGGCCGCCGATGCGTTCGACCCAGCTGTCGAAGCTCTTGCGCGGGTGGATGCGCCGTCCTCGTTGACAGGTCTTGCGCGGGTTGCCGGCCCAGCGCACGGTGCGCACGATCTCCGGGCGGAACCACAGGATGAGGTGGCGGTGGACCTGCGAGATCGACACCGCGAGCACGCCGGCCACCGTCGCGCAGCGCCGCGCCGCCGGCGAAATCGCCGGCCAGCGCGTCGCTGGCGTAGACCTCGTCGCCGCGCGCCACGATCCAGCGCGCCAGGGCCTCGATGTCGGTCGGCGGCGGCGTCTCGCCGACGGTCCATACCGCCTCGTCCAGCACCACGGCGGCGCCGCTGGCAGCCGCCAGCCGCAGCAGGCCGGTGCTGCGGACCAGGCGGCTCAGCGTGCCATCGCTCTCGGCCAGCTGGGCCACGAGCGAGAGCGTGAGCTGGCGCAGTTCCAGCCGCTCGGCCGCCTCCTCGGCGGCCTGCAGCGCGCCGATCTGCAGCGACAGCAGCTGGCCCAGGTGCTCGCAGGCCGCGCGCGCGTTGAGCGCCAGCGTGCGCGGCGCATGGTTGTGGCAGGACACCAGGCCCCAGAGCTTGCCGTCGACGACGATGGACACCGACATCGAGGCCAGCGTGCCCATGTTGCGCATGTACTCCAGGTGCACGGGCGAGACGCTGCGCAGGAAGGCTTGCGACAGGTCGACCTGCGCCGCCGCGGCGCCGTCCACGCCCACCAGCGGCACCGGCGCATAGCGCGCGTCGGGGATCAGCCGGAAGTGGTTGAGCAGGTACAGCGCGCGCGCCTGGCGCGGGATGTCGGAGGCCGGGAAATGGTGGCCGAGGTAGCTGTCGTAGCCGCTGTCCAGCGCCTCGGCCAGCACCTCGCCGTGGCCGTCGTCGTCGAAGCGGTAGACCAGCGCCCGGCCGAAGCCGCTCAGCCGGCGCATCTCCTCGGCCGCGAGCAGGCACAGCGCGGACAGGTCGCGCGCCTGCTGCAGCCGCGGCAGGAAGCTGCGCGCCAGCGCGTAGATCGGCGCCGGGCCCAGGTCCTCGGGGCCGGCCTCCTCGCATTCGACGATCACATGCGCCGGCGTGCGGTGGGCCGAGACCTCCTGCGCCGCGCCGCCGGGCAGCTGCAGCCGGCCCAGGCTGATCGGCGAACTGCCGGCGCCCGTGGCCGGCAGCGAGGACAGCGCCGTGCGGTTGAGCGCCGACAGCATGGCCGCGCGTTCGGGCGCGGGCCAGCCCGCGCTGGCGGCCACGGGCTGCAGCGTCTGGGCGTCCAGCACCAGCATGCGGCCATGCGGCTGGATCGCACCGGGCCAGCGGATCGGTTCGAGATCGCAGGCAGCGAGATCGGGGGGGAATGCGTCCGCTGTCATGAAGCGGGTGTAGGCGGGCAAGGGAACGTTTCGGCGGCCAGAGTGTGCCACCGCGCGCAGGCCGCGCCTGTAGGAGAACGGCGCGGCCCGCTGTTCCCGCTGTGGCATCCTCGCGCGGCCACACAACGCCTGTTCCGCCATGACCGCAGCCACCCCCCGCGCACCCCACCACTGGCTCATGAAGTCCGAGCCCGACGAATGCTCGATCGACGACGCGCTGGCCGCGCCCGGCCAGACCGTGCCCTGGACCGGCGTGCGCAACTACCAGGCGCGCAACTTCATGCGCGACGGCATGCAGATCGGCGACGGCGTGCTGTTCTACCACTCCAGCTGCCCGCAGCCCGGCATTGCCGGCATCGCGCGCGTGGCCTCCGCGGTGCGGCCCGATCCCACGCAGTTCGACCCGGCCTCGCCCTACCACGATGCGGCCGCCAGGCCCGAGGCACCGCGCTGGCTGCTGCGCGACGTGCAGGCCCTGCGCAAGACCCGGCTGCTGCCGCTGGCCGAGCTGCGCGCGCATCCGGGCCTGGCCGGCATGGTGCTGCTGCAGCGCGGCAGCCGGCTGTCGATCACGCCGGTCGAGCCCGTGCATTGGGCCCTGATCGTCGATGGCTTGCTGGGCGGCCGATAATCCGCGCCCGCAATCCGCATCCAACAAGGCCGCCCACGGCCTGCACAAGGAACATCGACATGGCACGCATGGTCAACTGCATCAAACTCGGCCGCGAGGCCGAAGGCCTGGACCTGCCGCCCTACCCGGGCGAACTGGGCAAGCGCATCTGGCAGAACGTCAGCAAGGAAGCCTGGGCCGCCTGGCTCAAGCAGCAGACCATGCTGATCAACGAGAACAAGCTCAACATGGCCGACCAGCGCGCGCGCCAGTACCTCACGCGCCAGATGGAGAACCACTTCTTCGGCGCCGGCGCCGACGTGGCCCAGGGCTACGTTCCGCCCGCGGCGTGAGTCGGCGTGGCCGAGCCCATCGCGTGGCTGGCCGATGGCGCTCCCTACAACCCGCGCTTCGGTGACCGCTACCACTCCGAGGCCGCACTGGCGCAGGCGCGCGGCGTGTTCCTGCACGGCTGCGGCCCGCCGCAGGCCTGGGCCGGGCGGCCGCACTGGACCATCCTGGAGACCGGCTTCGGCCTGGGCCTGAACTTCCTGGTGGCCTGGGCCGCCTGGCGCGCCGATCCGGACCGGCCCGCACGGCTGCACTTCGTCTCGGTCGAGGCCTACCCCGCGGCGGCCGAGGACCTGCGCCGCAGCGCCGCCGCCTTCCCCGAACTGCAGCCGCTGGCCGACGCGCTGGCCAGCCGTTACGCGGGCCTGCGGCCCGGCGTGCACAGGCTGCGGCTGGACCAGGGCCGCGTGCTGCTGACGCTGGCCATCGGCGAAGCGGTGCCCATGCTGCGCGAACTCCGCTGCCAGGCCGATGCCGTGTTCCTCGACGGCTTCAGCCCGGCGCGCAATCCCGAGATCTGGCGCCTGGACACGCTCAAGGCCGTGGCGCGCTGCTGCCGCAACGGCACGCGGCTGGCCACCTGGAGCATCGCGCGCGCCGTGCGCGACGGCCTCGCGCAATGCGGCTTCGCGGTGCAGCGCGTGGCCGGCGTGCCGCCCAAGCGCGACCGGCTGGAGGCCACCTACGCACCGGCCTGGACGCCCAGGCTGCGCCCCCAGCCCTGGCAGGACGAGGCCGCGCCGGCCCAGCCCGGCCACTGCACCGTGCTGGGCGCCGGCCTGGCCGGCGCCTGCGTGGCGCGCCAGCTGGCCGAGCGCGGCTGGCAGGTGCTGGTGCTGGATGCGGGCGAAGCCCCTGCCGCCGGCGCCTCCGGCCTGCCCGCCGGCCTGTTCTCGCCGCACGACGCGGCCAGCGACACCTTGCCCACGCAGCTCTCGCGCGCCGGTGCGCGCTGCACCGCGGAGCTGCTGCAGGCCCTGCTGCGCGCCGGGGAAGACTACGCGCTGACCGGCGTGCTGGAGCGGCGCCTGCGCGGTGCGCGCGCGCCGGTCACGCCCGGCGACCTGTTCAGCGCGCCCGCCGACGCCGCCCGGCTGCAGGCCGCGGGCCTGCCCGCGGACACGCCCGCGCAATGGCATGCGCTGGCCGGCTGGGTGCGGCCGGCGCGGCTGGTGCAGGCCCTGCTCGCGCATCCGGCGATCCGCTTCCAGGGCGGCTGCCGCACCAGCCGGGTGCAGGCCACGCTCCAGGGCTGGTCGCTGCGCGACGCCGACGACCGGGCCTTGCACACCACGCCGCTGCTGGTGGTGACGGCCGGCATCGGCAGCGCGGCCTTGCTGGAGACGCAGGGGCTGCAGCACGTGCGCGGGCAGATCAGCCTGGGCCCCTGCCCGCCCACGCTGCCGGTGCCGGCGATGCCGGTCAACGGCCATGGGCACTTCATTGCCGGCGTGCCCGGCCCGCAGGGCCCGGTCTGGCTTGCCGGCTCGAGCTTCGTGCGCGGCGACACGGCCACCGACCTGCGCGAGGACGAGCAGCGCGACAACCTCGCGCGGCTGCAGGTGCTGCTGCCGGCCACCGGCGCGGCGATCGCCCAGGGCCCTGCGCCCGCGGCCTGGGCCGGCGTGCGCTGCGCCTCGCCGGACCGGCTGCCGCTGGCCGGCCCCTGGGCCGACGGCCTGTGGGTGCTGACCGCGCTGGGCGCGCGCGGCCTCACGCTGGCGCCGCTGGCCGCCGAACTGATCGCCGCGCGCCTGCACGGCGAGCCGCTGCCCCTGCCGGCCCGGCTGGCCGCGGCGCTTGACCCGCGCCGGCTGCGGCCCGCCGCGTGAGCACCAAAAGACAAGGGGCCCGAAGGCCCCTTGCTGCTTTCAGCGCTGGTCGGTATCAGCGCACCACGGCGAGCTGCTCGCGCGCACCGCCCTTGTAGGTGTACAGCGTCAGCGCACCGTTCTTGATGTCGCCCTTCTCGTCGAAGGCGATGTTGCCGGTGATGCCCTTGTAGTCGATCTTGGCGAGCTCGGGCAGGTACTTCGCCGGGCTCGGGCGAACCGGCGTTCTGCATGGCCGTGGCCATCACCTTCACGGCGTCGTAGACGTAGGGGGCATACAGCTGCACGTCGACATTGAACTTGTGCTTGAAGTCCGCCTTGAACTTGTCCAGCCCGGCCTTCAGGTCGCCGTCCACGCCACCGGCTTCGGCACAGACCACCTGGCCATCGGCCATGGCGTCGCCAGCGAGCTTGGCCAGCTCGGCCGTGCAGATGCCGTCGCCGCCCATGTACTTGACGGTCAGGCCCAGTTGCTTGGCCTGGCGCAGCATCGGGCCGGCCACGGCGTCCATGCCGCCGTAGAACAGCACGTCGGGCTTGGCGCCCTTGAGCTTGGTCAGGATGGCGTTGAAGTCGGTCGACTTGTCGGTGGTGAACTCGTGGCCCACGACGGTGCCGTTGGCGGCCTTGACAGCCTTCTCGAACTCGTCGGCCACACCCTGGCCGTAGGCCGTGCGGTCGTCGATCACGGCAACGGCCTTGCCCGCCAGTTCACCCACGGCGTACCGGCCCAGCGTGCCGCCCAGGTGCACGTCGTCGGCCACCACGCGGAACGTGGTCTTGAAGCCCTGGCGCGTGTACTTGGGGTTGGTGGCGGACGGCGAGATCTGCGGAATGCCGGCGTCGCTGTAGATCTTGGAGGCCGGGATGGTGGTGCCCGAATTCAGGTGACCCACCACGCCCTGGACATTGCTGTCCACGAGCTTCTGGGCCACGGCCGTGCCTTGCTTGGGATCGGCGGCATCGTCTTCGGCCAGCAGCTCGAACTTGGCGACCTTGTCGCCGATCTTGAAGCCCGCGGCATTGAGTTCGTCGATGGCCATGCGCGCGCCCATCTCGTTGTCCTTGCCCAGGTGGGCGATGGCGCCGCTGGTGGGGCCGACGTGGCCGATCTTCACGGTGATGGTCTCACCGGCGGGTGCAGCAGCGGGGGCGGCCGCGGCGGGCGCAGATGCGGGCGCCGGCGCCGGTTCTTCCTTCTTGCCGCACGCAACGAGCACCATGGCGGCCAGGGCGACAGCGCGTCCATTTCAACTGCATAAAAATCCTCCAGACAGGGAAAAACGAAGAGTAACAGGTTTATACCTCCGCCGGTATGCAATTTGCGGGCCCGTTTGCACTGATCGGCACAAACACCACTGCGGGTTTCACGCAGGTGGACGCTGGGCCAGTTCGGCCGCCACGGCCTCGGCCACGGCCTGGCGCACGACGAACTCGATCTCCTCGCGCAGCCGCGGCACCAGCGCGTGCGTGTGCTGCAGCACCATGCTGGCCACGGCATCGTGCAGCTGCTGCTCGAGCGCCAGGTCCACGCGCTGCATGACCCGGTGCAGCAACTGCTCCTGCAGCGCCTCGGCACTGGGTGCCGCCACGGCGGGCACCGGGGCCTGCGCGGCCAGCTGCGGCGCCGGCTGCGGCACCGGCTCCACCCGCGCGGCCTTGCCGACCACCTCGGTCAGCACCGGCACATAGCGCGGCGGCATGCGGGGCACATCGCTCATGGGGCTTCACTCCTTGAGTTCGAGGTCGTGCCGCACGATGGCGTAGCCGCGCGCCACATAGTGCTTCCAGCGCCCGCGTGCGAGCGCGCGGTCGTCCTCGTCATTGCCGACGACCTCGATCAAGCGCTCGAAGCGCTCGAAACCGGCCGGCACCAGGCCGCCCAGGTTCACGAGCACGGGCAGCGCCGGGGCCTGCAGCACGTCCACGGCCAGCACCACGGGCGAGGCCGCCAGCACGCGCGCCGGGCTGTTGCCCAGCATGCCGTGCGGCACGAAGTCCAGCGGCGAGAAGGTCCACAGCTGCTGGTCGAGCCGGGCCAGCATGTCGTCCGGGCCGCTCACGACGGCGCGCGCGCCGCCCGCCACGGCCTTGCGCAGCAGCCGGCAGGCGTAGGCCAGTTTGTCCGGGGCGTTGAAGTGGAAGGCGATCTCGGTCATGCCCGCGGATGGCTGCCGCTCAGGCCTTGGCGCTGCGCTTGCGGGCCACGGCCTTGGGCGCGGCGGCGGCCGTGCCGGCCTGGCCCAGCAGGTAGGCCAGCAGCAGGCCGACCGGGCGGCCGGTCGAGCCCTTGGCGGCGCCACCCTCCAGGCCGTGCCGGCGATGTCCAGGTGCGCCCAGGCGCGCGCGCCGACGAAGCGCTGCAGGAACTTGGCGGCCGTGACCGCCCCGCCCGCGCGGCCCGCCACGTTGGCGACGTCGGCGAAGTTGGTCTTCAGGCCTTCGGCGTAGTCGTCGTCCAGCGGCAGGCGCCAGCAGGGGTCGAGCGCGCGCTCGCCGGCCGCCAGCAGCGCGGCGGCCAGCGCCTCGTCGTTGGAGAACAGGCCGCTGCGCACGCCGCCCAGCGCGACCACGCAGGCGCCGGTCAGCGTGGCGATGTCGACGATGGCCGCGGGCTTGAAGCGCTCGGCATAGGTCAGCGCATCGCACAGGATCAGCCGGCCCTCGGCGTCGGTGTTGAGGATCTCGATGGTCTGCCCGCTCATGCTGGTGACCACGTCGCCCGGCTTGACAGCACGGCCGTCGGGCATGTTCTCGCAGCTGGCGATCAGGCCGACGACGTTGACCGCGGGCCGGATCTCGGCCAGCGCACGGAACACGCCCAGCACGCTGGCGGCGCCGCACATGTCGAACTTCATCTCGTCCATCTCGCCCGCGGGCTTGATGGAGATGCCGCCGGTGTCGAAGCTGATGCCCTTGCCGACCAGCACCGTGGGCGCCACGCCGCGCGCCGCGCCGTTGTAGCGCAGCACCACGAAGCGCAGCGGCTCCTCCGAGCCCTGGGCCACGGCCATGAAGGCGCCCATGCCGAGCTTGGCCACCTCGCGCGGGCCCAGCACCTCGCAGGTGATGCCGCTGTGGCGGGCCAGCGACTTGGCGGCGTTGGCGATCAGCGTGGGCGTGGCGTGGTTGCCGGGGCGGTTGCCCCATTCCTTGGCGAACTCCACGCCGGCCACCAGGCCCACGGCCTGGTCGAACGCGGCGCGCGCCTTGGCGGCCTCGGCCACGGCCACCACGACCTGGGCCAGCTTGCGCGGCTCGGCCTTGGACTTGGTGGCGGTGTAGACGTAGCTGGCATCGGCCACGGCGGCGATGGCGGCGCCAGCGCGGCCTCGGTCCAGGCGCCGGCGCAGCACAGCACCAGGCGCTTGGCCTGGCGCAGCGTGCCCATGCCGGCCAGCACGGCCTGGCGCACGGCGCGCGCGCCGCCGTCGCCGCTGCCGGCCAGCACCACGCGCGTGGCGGCCACGCCCTGGGGCTGGTAGAGGGCCAGGGTCTTGCCGGCCTTGCCGTCGAAGTCGCCGGACTTGCGCGCCTGCGCGATCCAGCCGGACAGTGCGTCGTCGCCCGTTGCCGCGGTTTCGGGCACCAGCACCAGCAGCGCATCGCACCTGGCGGCGGCACAGCCTGCAGCGTCGAGGGACTTGAGTTCGAAGTTCATAATCCAGCCTTTTTTTGGCTGGCGATGTTATTCCATTCCTCCCTACGCAAGGAGCTGGCCAGGGGCTTCGGCGCGACCTTCGTCGCCCTCATCACCATCGTGATGACCATGCTGCTGATCAGCACCCTGCGGCTGGCCTCGCGCGGGCGCGTGAACCCCTCGGACGTGCTGCAGGTGCTGGGCTACACCATCCTGGGCCACCTGCCCACCATCCTCACGCTGAGCCTGTTCGTGGCCTGCGTGGCCACGCTCTCGCGCATGTACCGCGACAGCGAGATGGTGATCTGGTTCACCGCGGGCCAGGGCCCGGCCAGGATGTTCGTGCCGCTGCTGCGCTTCGCCTGGCCGATGCTGCTGGTGGTGGCCAGCATGGCCCTGGTGGTCTGGCCCTGGTCGAACCAGCAGATCCAGGAGCTGCGCACGCGCTTCGAGCAGCGCAGCGACGTGGAGCGCGTGACGCCGGGCCAGTTCCAGGAATCGGCCGACGGCAGCCGCGTGTTCTTCGTCGACAAGGATTCGCCGAACGCGATGAACGTGAACAACGTGTTCATGTCGGCGCAGGACGCGGGCAAGGAATCGGTGACCTCGGCCCGCGCGGCCCGCACCGAGATCCGCGGCGACGACCGCTTCGTGCTGCTGACCGACGGCCAGCGGCTGGAGACCACCAACGGCAAGGAATCGCTGCGCATTACCGAATTCCAGGAGTACGGCACGCGCATCGGTGACAGCAACGCCGGCGGCGCCCAGCGCGTGAACCCGCGCACGCTGTCGACCATGGCGCTGCTGGCCGAGCCCACGCCCGTGAACCAGGCCGAGTTGTCCTGGCGCATCGGCTTCGCGATCGCGGCCTTCAACTTCCTGCTGCTTTCGCTGGTGCTGTCCAGCGGCAACCCGCGTTCGGCGCGCAGCGGCAACCTGATGCTGTCGCTGTTCGCCTTCGTCGTCTACTACAACCTGATCAACCTGGGACAGAGCTGGATCGCCAGCGGCCGCGTAGGCTTCGCCGCCTTCGTCGTGCTGGTGCACGGCGGCGTGCTGCTGCTGGCGCTGCTGGCGCTGGCGCAGCGCCACCACCGCTTCAGCCTGCGTGCCTGGCTGCGCCGCGGCCGCGCCCTGCCCGACTCCGCGCAAGCCGCATGAAAACCATCCGCCGCCTGATCTACCGCGAGCAGCTGACGGCCGTGGGCTTCGTCACGCTGGGCTTTCTGGCGCTGTTCTTCTTCTTCGACTTCGTCGACGAGCTGTCGGACATCGGCAAGTACGGCGCCGCCGGCTACCAGCTCACGCACGCGCTGCTGTACGTGACGCTGCTGGTGCCCAACCACCTCTACGAGCTGCTGCCGATCACGCTGTTGATCGGCACCATCTTCGTGATGGCGCGCTTCGCGCAGAGTTCCGAATACACCATCCTGCGCACCAGCGGCCTGGGGCCATGGCGCGCGCTCGGCACGCTGGTGGCGCTGGGCCTGGGCTTCGTGCTGCTGACCTTCGCCGTGGGCGACTACGTGGCGCCCGCCACCGACCGCATGGCCCAGTTGCTCAAGGCGCGCTACCAGGGCCGTATCACGATCGGCCAGACCGGCGCCTGGCTCAAGGAAGGGCAGCGCGAGCATTCCTACGCCGCCAACGTGGCGGCGCTGACGGCCGATGGCCAGATGCAGCAGGTGCGCATCTTCGAATTCGACGACCGCAACGCGCTGCGCTCGGCCGTGCAGGCCGAGCGCGCCCGCTTCGCCAGCGGCGGCTGGGAGCTCGAAGACGTGCAACGCACGACCTACCGCCACAGCGGCGACGAGGCCAGCGTGCAGCGCGAGCGCCTGCCCCGGCTGCGCTGGGACACCGGCATCACCTACGAGATGGTCACGACCGCGCTGCTCAAGCCCGACCGCATGCGCACCATCGACCTGTTCCAGTACATCCAGCACCTGAACGCGAACCAGCAGTCGGCCCAGCGCTTCGAGATCGAGTTCTGGCGCAAGGTGTTCTACCCGATCAGCTGCGTGGTGATGGTGGTGCTGGCCCTGCCCTTCGCCTACCTGCACTTCCGCAACACCGGCATCGCGGGCTACGTGTTCGGCGGCGTGATGGCCGGCATCAGCTTCTTCCTGCTCAACAACGTGTTCGGCTACATCGGCAACCTGCAGAACTGGCAGCCCTGGCTGACGGCGGCGGCGCCGGGGCTGATCTACAGCGCGGTCTCGCTCGGCGCCTTCGGCTGGCTGGTGCTGCGCCGATGAGGGGCGTGCTGCTGTTCGGCCACGGCTCGCGCGACGCGGCCTGGCGCCAGCCCATGGAGGCGGTGGCCGCGCGCATCGCGGCCCGGCCCGGCGCGCCCGCGGTGCGCTGCGCCTACCTGGAGCTTTGCGCGCCCGATTTCGCGGCCGCCAGCGCCGAACTGGTGGCCCTGGGCGTGACCGAGTTGCGCGTGCTGCCCATGTTCCTCGGAATGGGCCGCCATGCGCGCGAAGACCTCCCCGCATTGGTGCATGACCTGCAACAGCGCTGCCCCGAACTCAGCATTGCGCTGTTGCCACCCGTGGGCGAGCACCCCGACGCACTCGACCTGTTCGCCGAGATCGCGACTCTATAGATGATTGCGGCATAATGAACTTCGTCTTTAGGCGAAATCATTATGAATTTGCACCAGTTCCGTTTCGTCCAGGAGGCCGCGCGGCGCAACCTGAACCTCACCGAGGCGGCCAAGGCCCTGCACACCTCTCAGCCGGGGGTTTCCAAGGCGATCATCGAACTCGAAGAGGAACTCGGCATCGAGATCTTCGCGCGCCATGGCAAGCGCCTGAAGCGCATCACCGAACCCGGCCAGCATGTGCTGCGCAGCATCGAATTGATCATGCGCGAGGTCGGCAACCTGAAGCGCATCGGCGAGCAGTTCAGCGCCGAGGACAGCGGCACGCTGTCCATCGCCACCACCCACACCCAGGCGCGCTACGTGCTGCCGGTGCCCGTGGCCAGGCTGCGCGAGGCCTATCCCAAGGTCAACGTGAGCCTGCACCAGGGCGCGCCCGACCAGGTGGCGCGCATGCTGATCGACGAGGTGGCCGAAATCGGCATCGCGACCGAATCGCTGTCCAACTACACCGAACTGCTGACCCTGCCCTGCTACGAGTGGCAGCACGTGCTGGTGCTGCCCAAGGAGCATCCGCTGGCGGCCAAGGAACGGCTCACGCTGGAGGACATCGCGGCCGAGCCCATCATCACCTACCACCCCTCGTTCACGGGCCGCACGCGCGTGGACCACGCCTTCGCGCAGCGCCACCTGACGCCGCGCATCGCGCTCGAGGCGATCGACTCGGACGTGATCAAGACTTATGTGCGGCTGGGCCTGGGCCTGGGGATCGTGGCCGAGATGGCGGTGCGCGACGACCCCGGCAGCGAGCTCGTGGCGCGCCCCATGGGCCAGCTGTTCGGCATGAACGTGGCGCGCGTGGCCTTCAAGCGCGGCGCCTACCTGCGCAACTTCGTCTACCGCTTCGCCGAGCTGCTCAGCGACCGGCTGGACCGCAACCTGGTCGCCAAGGCCATGGCCGGCCATGCCAACGATTACGAGCTGTGACCCCACCCCACGCGTTCATCCGATGACCATCGCACCCCGCACCCCCCAGATCCAGAGCAAGCTGCCCAAGGTCGGCACCACCATCTTCACGGTCATGTCGGCCCTGGCGGCCGAGAAGAACGCCGTGAACCTGGGCCAGGGCTTCCCCGACTTCGCCTGCGACCCGCTGCTCGTCGACGCCGTGGACCAGGCCATGCGCGAGGGCCTCAACCAGTACCCGCCCATGGCCGGCGTACTGCCGCTGCGCGAGGCCGTGGCCGCCAAGATCGAAGCGCTGCACGGCAGGCGCTACAGCGCGCAGGACGAGATCACCATCACGGCCGGCGCCACCCAGGCCATCCTGACCGCGATCCTGGCCATCGTGCGGCCCGGCGACGAGGTCATCGTGCTGGAGCCCTGCTACGACAGCTACATCCCGAACATCGAACTGGCGGGCGGCACCGTCGTGCGCGTGCCGCTGGTGCCGCACAGCTTCCGGCCCGATTTCGACAGGATCGCCGCCGCCATCACGCCGCGCACGCGCGCCATCCTCGTGAACTCGCCGCACAACCCGAGCGCGACGATCTGGTCGGCGGACGACATGCGCAGGCTCGAGGAACTGCTGGCGCCTACCGACGTGTTCCTGATCAGCGACGAGGTCTACGAGCACATGGTCTACGACGGCCGCGCGCACGAGAGCGCGGCGCGCTTTCCGGGCCTGGCGGCGCGCGCCTTCGTGGTCTCCAGCTTCGGCAAGACCTACCACGTGACGGGCTGGAAGGTCGGCGTGGTGGCGGCGCCCGCGGCCTTGACGGCCGAATTCCGCAAGGTGCACCAGTTCAACGTGTTCACGGTCAACACGCCCGTGCAGCACGGCCTGGCGCGCTACATGGCCGAGCCGCAGCGCTACCTGGCGCTGCCGGCCTTCTACCAGGCCAAGCGCGACCTGTTCCGCGCCGGGCTCGCCAGGACGCGCTTCCAACTGCTGCCCAGCGAGGGCAGCTTCTTCCAGTGCGTGGACATCTCGGCCATCAGCGACCTGCCCGAGGCCGAGTTCTGCCAGTGGCTGACCACCGAGATCGGCGTGGCCGCGATCCCGCTGTCGGCCTTCTACGCCGACAACTTCGACCAGCGCGTGGTGCGCTTTTGCTACGCCAAGGAAGACGCGACGCTGCGCACGGCGCTGGACCGGCTGGCCAGGCTCTGACCGGCGCCCGGCCGGCCGGCCCGGCCGCTCGACCGACACCTTGCGCATGTGCGGTCGCGGGCTGCGGAACACGCGGCGCACCGTAGGAAAACCCCCACCGCCTGTCGCGCCCGGCACCTGCCGACGCCGCTTGGGCGCGCACGCACGATGGCGCCATCACAACAAGCCGGAAGGATGGCCATGACGCTCTCGACGATTCTCCTGATCGTGCTGATCCTGCTGCTGATCGGTGCCCTGCCCTCGTGGCCGCACAGCCGCAGCTGGGGCTACTACCCGAGCGGCGGCCTGGGCCTGGTGGTGCTGGTGGTCGTGATCCTGCTGCTGATGGGCAGGATCTAGGGTTTCGCGCCGGCCGCCGCGAGCGGGTTCGGCGTCGGCGCGGCCACGCGGCGCAGCTGGTTGCGGTCGGTGTGGTGGAAGGGCTGGTCCTGGCCGCGGATCATGAGGACGGTGTCTTCCTCGTAGCCCCAGCTGCCGTCCTCCTCGATCTGCACCGTGATCGTGAAGCCCACGGTGCGGAAGTTGTTCTCCAGGAAGGGCGTCGAACAGATGCCCCAGTACGCGTGGCCCTGCGTGGACTGCAGCGTGAAGCGGGTCGCGTCGGACGCGGCGGTGCCGGCCGCCATGGCGGTCTGCCCGCGCGGGATCGTGAGCGTGTGCACCACGGCGCCGGTGGCCGGCTCCCAGAGCCAGTAGCCGACCTGCTCGTGGTAGGTCTTGGCCTGGTCGGGCTTGGTGATGTGCGTGTGGTAGCGCAGCCCGTATAGCAGCTGCGGCCCATTGGTCACGGGGTCGATCGGCTGCAGGCTGATGCGTTCGACATAGGCCTGCTTCTTCGGGCCCTCGGCCTTGGGCTTGACGTCCAGGCCGCGCGTGCCCT
Source organism: Pseudorhodoferax sp. (assembly GCA_049840715.1). GTDB lineage: Bacteria > Pseudomonadota > Gammaproteobacteria > Burkholderiales > Burkholderiaceae_C > Pseudorhodoferax. The sequence continues at coordinate 160,981 of JASGJO010000037.1, read as the reverse complement.
CCCAGACGCCGGCCATGGCGCGCAGCGGGCCCAGGTTGGCCAGCGTGTCGAAGTCGACCGGACTGGGTTCGGTGTAGATGTCGGCGGGTTGCAACTCGCTCATGGTGAAACGCTCGTTGGCTCTCGTTGGCTGGATGGCTGCGTGCAAGCAAAAAAGAAGCCCCGCGCTGCGGGGCTTCGGTGCGCACCGGAGTGGCCGGGCGCTCAGGCGAAGTTGGCCTGCGCGAATTCCCAGTTCACGAGCTTGTCGAGGAAGGTCTCGACGAACTTGGGACGCAGGTTGCGGTAGTCGATGTAGTAGGCGTGCTCCCAGACGTCGACCGTCAGCAGTGCCTTGTCGGCGGTGGTCAGCGGCGTGCCGGCGGCGCCGGTGTTGACGATGTCGACCGAACCGTCGGCCTTCTTGACCAACCAGGTCCAGCCCGAGCCGAAATTGCCCACGGCGGACTTGACGAAGGCTTCCTTGAAGGCGGCGTAGCTGCCCCACTTGGCGTTGATGGCGTCCAGCAGCTTGCCGCTGGGTTCGCCGCCGCCGGCGGGCTTCATGCAGCTCCAGAAGAAGGTGTGGTTCCAGATCTGAGCGGCGTTGTTGTAGATGCCGCCGCTGGACTTCTTGACGATCTCTTCCAGCGTCATGTTCTCGAACTCCGTGCCCTTCTGCAGGTTGTTCAGGTTCACGACGTAGGCGTTGTGGTGCTTGCCGTGGTGGTACTCCAGGGTCTCCTTGGAGTAGTACGGCGCCAGCGCGTCGATGGCGTACGGCAGATCAGGCAGCTTGTGTTCCATGTTTTTTCCTCGTGGGTGGGTTGGAGAAATGATGGGGTCTCTGGGGACGCGGCATTGTAGGAATTAAACGCGACTGGTCTTCGTGACCTGCAGATCGGCCTCGCCGTCGACCAGGGTGGCGCGCACGGCCGCGCCTGCGGGCAGTTGCGCCACGCTGGTGACGGTGCTGCCGGCCGCGTCCGTGAGCCAGGTGTAGCCGCGCTGCAGCACCACGCGCGGGTCCAGCAGTTCGAGCCCGCGAGCCGCATGGACCAGCGCCTGGCGCGCCTGCTGCACACGGCCCTGCACGGCGGCCTGCAGCCGCGGCTGCTGCAGGGCGAGCCGGTGGCGCCGCTGCGCCAGCTGCGTGGCCAGGCCATGCTGCAGTCCTTGCTCGAGCCGGGCCAGGTGCAGGCGCTGGCGGCCCGCGCCCTGCGACGGGCGGCCGAGCCGGGCCGCGGCCTGGTCCAGCCGCTGCGCGCGCTGGTCCAGGTGGCGCATGGCGGCGTCGTGCAGGCGCGTGGCCATGCCGTCCAGCACGGCCAACCAGACCTCGCGCGGCTGCGCCGCCAGTTCCGCGGCGGCCGTGGGCGTGGGCGCGCGCAGGTCGGCCACGAAGTCGGCGATGCTGAAGTCGGTCTCATGGCCCACGCCGCTGACCAGCGGCACCGGGCTCTGCACGATGCAGCGCGCCAGCGCCTCGTCGTTGAAAGCCCAGAGGTCTTCGACCGAACCGCCGCCGCGCACCAGCAGGATCAGGTCGATCGGCTGGCCGCCGCCGGCGCGCGCATGCGCGTACAGCCGCTGCAGCGCGCGCACCAGGTCGGCCGGCGCGTCGGCGCCCTGCACCAGGGCGGGCGCCAGCAGCACGGGCACATGCGGCAGGCGCCGCCGCAGCGCCGTGACCACGTCGTGCAGGGCCGCCGCGCCCGGCGAGGTCACGAGGCCGATGCCGCGCGGCAGCGCCGGCAGCGGCCGCTTGCGCGCCGCGTCGAACAGGCCCTCGGCCTCCAGGCGGGCCTTCAGGCGCAGGAACTGCTCCATGAGCGCACCGGCGCCGGCACGCTGCAGGCTCTCGACGACCAGTTGCAGATCGCCGCGCGCCTCGTAGACCGACAGGCGGCCGCGCAATTCCACCAGATCGCCATCGCGCGGCGAAAAATCGACCAGCGCGGCCGCGCGGCGGAACATCGCGCAGCGGATCTGGCCTTGCCCGTCCTTGATCTGGAAGTAGCAATGCCCACTGGATGCGCGCGAGAAGCCCGAAATCTCGCCGCGGACCGCGACGGGATTGAACTTCTGCTCCAAGGCCCCAGCAATGGCGCGGCACAGCGCCCCGACCTGCCACACGAGCGGCGCCGTTGCTGGGCTCATGGGTGCGTGCATGGGCTGGCCTTTGCTGCACCACAGCATTCGGCATGCGAATACTCCACAGCGCCGCGCAGGGGCCCCGTCGCCCCCCTGGACCGCCCGATCCGCCCAGCACTCACGTAGAAGTGCATTGATTTCATTGGGGTTTTTTGTGCCTGCGTTTTAATCAAAGTGTCAAAGAACCGCGCCAATGCTGGGTTTGGGCCGCACACAATGAAGTTCTTCACAAAGTTATCCACATCTCCTGTGGGTACTGTCCGACGGACGCCGACAGACGAGGCCGGCATCGGCAGCGGCGCGTGGCGCCCAAAAACACTGCGCCATAATCCGCGCAGCGTTCCATTGCCAGGGGAGATTTGCTGTTGTTTTCGATCATACAAGCCGCCGGTTGGCCCATCTGGCCGCTGATTGCGTGCTCGGTCCTGGCCCTGGCCCTGGTCATCGAACGGTTCATCAACCTCAATGCGCGCCGCATCGTCCCGCCCAAGCTGCTGGACGAGGCCATCACGGTGTCGCAGAAGGCCGTGCCCGAGCCTGGCATCGTGACGCAGCTGGCGCAGAACTCGGCGCTGGGCGAGGTGCTGGCCAGCGGGCTGCGCGCGTTGCACAGCAATCCGCGCTGCAGCGAGGAGGATCTGCGCGCCAGCATCGAGAACACCGGCCGCGCCGTCGCGCACCGGCTCGAGAAGTACCTGACGGCGCTGGCCACCATCGCCTCGGCGGCACCGCTGCTGGGCCTGCTGGGCACGGTGATCGGCATGATCGAGATCTTCGGCTCGCAGTCCGGTGCCACCGCGGGCGCGGGCGGCAACCCGGCCCAGCTGGCGCAGGGCATCTCGATCGCGCTGTACAACACCGCGTTCGGGCTGATCGTCGCGATCCCCTCGCTGATCTTCTGGCGCTACTTTCGCGCCCGCGTCGACGGCTACCTGCTGACGCTCGAGCTGGCGGGCGAGCGCTTCGCACGCCACCTGAACGGCCTGCGCAAGAGCGCATGAACTTCCGCCGCCACGGGACGGAAAAGCCCGAGATCAACCTGATCCCGTTCATCGACGTGTTGCTGGTCGTGCTGATCTTCCTGATGCTGTCCACGACCTACAGCAAGTACGCCGAACTGCAGGTCCGCCTGCCCCTGGCCAATGCCGAGGCGCAGCGCGAGCGCCCGCGCGAGGTGGTGGTGTCCATCGCCGCCGACGGCCGCTACGCCGTCGACCGCCAGCCGCTCGACGGCCGCAGCGTGGAGCCGCTGGTGCAGGCCCTGCTGGGCGCCACCAAGGGCGTGCAGGAGCCCATCGTCGTCATCAGCGCCGACGCCAGCACGCCGCACCAGGCCGTCGTCACGGCCATGGACGCGGCACGCCGCGCCGGCCTGCAGCAACTGACCTTCGCCACGCAGCGCTCCGCCAGCGGGCGCTGAAACCGGCCCTGGGTCAACCCGCATGCGTGGCTGGCTTTCTGCGCTGCTGCCGCGGCTGTGGCTGTCGCGCGCCCTGGCCTGGCCGCTGTGGCCGCTGTCGCTGCTCTACGGCGCCGTGACCGGCCTGCGCCGACTGCTCTACCGCAGCGGGCTGCGGCGCGGCACGCGGCTGCCGGTGCCGGTGCTGGTGGTCGGCAACGTGGTGGCGGGCGGCTCGGGCAAGACGCCCGTGACCATGGCCCTGGTGCAGCGCCTGCAGGCCCAGGGCTGGCGTGTGGGCGTGCTCTCGCGCGGCTACGGCCGCAGCACGCGCGACTGCCGCGAGGTGCTGCCCGACAGCCCGGCCCAGGAGGTCGGCGACGAACCCGCACTGATCCGACGCCACTGCGGCGTGCCCGTGTTCGTGGCGGCGCGCCGGGCCGAGGCCGGGCTGGCGCTGCTGGCCCGGCATCCCGGGACCGACCTGCTGCTCTGCGACGACGGCCTGCAGCACCTGGCGCTGGCGCGCGACCTGGAGGTCTGCGTGTTCGACGACCGCGGCGTCGGCAACGGCTGGCTGCTGCCGGCAGGCCCCTTGCGCGAGCCCTGGCCGCGCGCCGCCGACCTCGTGCTGCACAGCGGCGAGCGGCCGGCCTTCGCGGGTTTCCGCGCGCGCCGCGCCCTGGCTGCGCAGGCGCAGCGGGCCGACGGCCAGCGCCTGGCCCTTGCCGACCTGGCCGACACCCCGGTGCTGGCGCTGGCCGGCATCGCGCGGCCCGAGCGCTTCTTCGCCATGCTGCGCGCCGCCGGCCTGCGCCGGATGCAGGAGTTGCCGCTGGCCGACCACCAGGACTTCGAAGGCTGGCGGCCGCCGGCCGACGCCCCGGCCATCTGGCTCTGCACCGAGAAGGACGCCGTCAAGCTGTGGCCCCGGCACCCGGGTGCCTGGGCCGTGCCGCTGCAGGTGGAACTCGACGCCGGCGCCTGGCAGGCGCTGGACGCCAGGCTCGCGGCGCTGGCGCCGCGGCGGGTACCATAGCGCCCTTTCGACATCCCCTCCTTCTTCGATCCCATGGACAGCAAGCTTCTGGAACTGCTCGTCTGCCCCGTCACCAAGGGCCCGCTGCAGTACGAACGCGAACGCCAGGAGCTGGTGTCGCGCAGCGCACGGCTGGCCTACCCGGTGCGCGACGGCATCCCCATCCTGCTGGAGAACGAAGCCCGCACGCTGAGCGACGAGGAACTGGGGCTGTGAGCCCGTTCACGGTTCTGATCCCGGCGCGCCTGGCCTCCACGCGCCTGCCCAACAAGCCGCTCGCGGCGCTGGGCGATGCGCCCATGGTGGTGCGCGTGGCGCAGCGCGCGATGCGCTCGCAGGCCGCCCGCACCGTGGTCGCCTGCGACAGCGACAAGATCCTGCAGGCCTGCGCCGCCCACGGCGTGGAAGCCATCCTGACGCGCGACGACCATGCCTCCGGCAGCGACCGCCTGGCCGAAGCCTGCGCATTGCTGGGCCTGGACGGCGACGACCTCGTCGTCAACGTGCAGGGCGACGAACCGCTGATCGCGCCGCCGCTGATCGACGCCGTGGCCGCACTGCTGGACCAGCATCCCGAGGCCAGCATGAGCACGGCCGGCCACGCCATCGACAGCGTGGAAGACCTGCGCAACCCGAACGTGGTCAAGGTCGTGTGCGATGCGCGCGGCCGCGCCCTGTACTTCAGCCGCGCCCCGATCCCGTGGTGGCGCGACGGCTTCGCCGCGGGCATCGACACCCTGCCTCAGCCGGCGCCGCTGCGCCATGTGGGCATCTACGGCTACCGCGCCGGCTTCCTGCGCAGCTTCCCGACGCTGGCCCAGGCGCCGATCGAGCAGAGCGAGGCGCTCGAACAGCTGCGCGCCATGTGGCACGGCCACCAGATCGCCGTGCACGTGACCGAACACGCGCCCGGTCCGGGCGTGGACACGGCACAAGACCTGGAACGGGTCCGCCGGCTGTTCTGACGAACTGTTGCGCCGGGGACTGACGACCCCGGGGTGCATGCTATCCTTTGACGGAGAAGCACTGCGACAGCCTGCGCGCTGTCAGCGCTGCCGCCAACATCTACAAGCAATCCGAGGACATCCATGAGACTGATTCTGTTGGGCGCGCCAGGCGCCGGCAAAGGCACGCAAGCCACGTTCATCTGCAAGCAGTTCGGGATTCCCCAGATTTCCACAGGCGACATGCTGCGCGCGGCCGTCAAGGCCGGCACGCCGCTGGGCCTGCAGGCCAAGTCGGTCATGGATTCCGGCGCGCTGGTCAGCGACGAGATCATCATCGGCCTGGTCAAGGAACGCATCGCCCAGCCCGACTGCGCCAAGGGTTTCCTGTTCGACGGCTTCCCGCGCACCATCCCCCAGGCCGACGCCATGAAGGCGGCCGGCGTGAAGCTCGACTTCGTGCTCGAGATCGACGTGCCCTTCGACGCCATCATCGAACGCATGAGCGGCCGCCGCTCGCACCCGGCTTCGGGCCGCGTCTACCACGTGCGCTTCAACCCGCCCAAGGTCGAAGGCCAGGACGACGTGACGGGCGAGCCGCTGGTGCAGCGCGAGGACGACAGCGAAGCCACCGTGACCAAGCGCCTGGACGTCTACAGCGCGCAGACGCGCCCGCTGATCGACTACTACACCCAATGGTCCAAGGACGACCCGGTCCACGCGCCCAAGTACCGCAAGATCGACGGCACCGGCAGCGTGGACGAGATCACCGCGCGCGCGCTCGCGGCACTGGGCGGCTGATTCAGGCCGCCAGCAGGTCCAGCTGCAGCTGGATTCGCGCCTTGACCGGCGACAGCGCCCCGGCACCGGCCAGCGCGTCGCCCTCCCCCCCTCCCATCACCCGCCCTTGATCGCAGCGGCTGGCGCGCAGCACGCGCACGCCGGCCGCCTGTGCGCGCAGCAGCGCCGCTTCGAGCGCCTGGTGCACGCTGCCGTTGCCGGTCGCGGCGACCACGATGCCGCGGGCGCCATCGCGCACCAGCGCATCGACGCCGGCGCCGCTCGCGCCCGCGTGGCTGAACACGATTTCCACGCGCGGCCAGGCTTCGGGCGCGGCCGGCAGCCGCGCCAGCAGCCCTGGCGTCGGCATGGGCCGCGGCCAGTCGCGCAGCTGGCGCAAGGCGCCGGCCTCCACGTAAGCCAGCGGCCCGGCATCGCCCGAGCCGAAGGCGTCCAGCCGGTAGCCGTGCACCTTGCGCACGTCGAATGCCGCATGCACCACGCCGGCGCAGACGGCCACGACGCCGCGCGCGCCCGGCTGCGCCGCCACGGCCAGCGCGTCGCGCAGATTCTGCGGCCCATCCGGCATGGCCGCGTTGGCGGGCCGCATCGCACAGGCCAGCACCACCGGCTTGGCCGGCGCCAGCACCGCCTGCAGGAAGTAGGCCGTCTCCTCCAGCGTGTCGGTGCCGTGCGTGACCACGATGCCTTGCACGTCATCGCGCGCCAGCGCCTCGGCGCAGCGCCGGGCAAGCCGCAGCCACACCGCGGCATCCATGTCCTTGCTGTCGATCTGCGCCACCTGCTCGGCCTCCAGCGCGCAGCCGGGCGGCGCTGCCAAGCCCGCCAGCAGCTGCGCCACCCCGACCTGGGCCGCCTGGTAGCCCAGCGTGTCGCCCGCGCGCGGGGCCAGGCCCGCGATGGTCCCGCCCGAACCCAGGACGAGCAGCGTGCGCGGCGATGAACCGGGAAATGCGTCGGATGCTTGCATGCTTGTAAAAACTGATTGAAAATACAGGTACTGGAAATTTACACAGACTGCTGTGTCGATCGCTCCAGCCCACAGGGTAGCTGTACCACGTCGCACAAGGAACTGCCATGTCAGACGCCTCTTCCGCCTTCCCGGCCAAGCTCACGGCACGCCAGCAACAGATTCTGGAACTGATCCAGGCCGCCATTGCGAACACAGGCGCGCCGCCCACGCGTGCGGAGATCGCCGCCGAGCTGGGCTTCAAGTCGGCCAACGCCGCGGAAGAACACCTGCAGGCCCTGGCGCGCAAGGGGGTCATCGAGCTCGTGAGCGGCACCTCGCGCGGCATCCGCCTGCGCAGCGACATGCTGCGCTCGGTCAACGAACGCCGCAGCAAGCAGTTCACGCTGCCGCTGCAGGAACTCGCGCAGCTGGCCCTGCCGCTGGTCGGCCGCGTGGCGGCGGGCTCGCCCATCCTGGCGCAGGAGCATGTGGACCAGACCTACTACGTGGAAAGCAGCCTGTTCCAGCACAAGCCCGACTACCTGCTGCGCGTGCGCGGCATGTCCATGCGCGATGCCGGCATCATGGACGGCGACCTGCTCGCCGTGCGCGCCACCAAGGACGCCAAGAACGGCCAGATCGTCGTGGCCCGGCTCGGCGACGATGTCACGGTCAAGCGCTACAAGCGCACCGCCGAGAGCATCGAACTGCACCCCGAGAACCCCGACTACCCCACCATCTTCGTGGAGCCCGGCGACCCCTTCGAGATCGAGGGCCTGGCCGTGGGACTGATCCGCAACACCATGCTGATGTAGGCCGCAGGCCTGTCCGCACAGTGCCAGGTGGCGGGCGTCCGCCGCGCAGCGCGCGGCTACCCTGGTGCTGTGTCTTTCAACCAATCCTGCCCCAATCCGCCCGATGGACGGAAGGAGTTTGAAATGGGAATCGCAATGCTGACCGCCGTGCGCGTGGCCCGGCTGCCGCAGTGGTTTGAAGAGTTCGGTCCGCGGCTGGCGGGGCGCCTGCAGCAGCGGCTGCGCCGCCGGTCGCTGCAGGTGGTGCCCACCGTGGCCCGCCCGGCACCCGCGCTGCGCGTACTGCGCGTGCTGGAGCCGCACCAGCCCCGCACGGCGGCCGGCCGCATGGTCATCTCCGGCCGCATGGCCGACGTCTGCGCCGAACTGGACCGCCTGGCCGCCGCGGAAGCCGCCACGCGGCACTGACGGCAGGGAACTGACGGCAGGGCACCAACGGCAAGGGTACTGACAGCGCGGCGCAGGAGCAGCGCCAGCGCGGCTGCCATGAAGGCGCGAGGCACAATGGCCGCATGAACATTGTGATCCTCGACGACTACCAGGATGCGGTGCGCAAGCTCGAATGCGCAGCCAAGCTCGAACCCTATGCGGCCAAGGTCTACACCAACACCGTCAAGGGCCTGGGACAGTTGTCGGTCCGGCTGCGCGACGCGGACATCCTCGTGCTGATCCGCGAGCGCACCCACCTGAACCGCGCGCTGATCGAGAAGCTTCCCCGCCTCAAGCTGATCGCCCAGACCGGGCGCGTCGGCCCGCACATCGACATCGCCGCCTGCACCGAACGCGGCGTGGCCGTGGCCGAGGGCGTGGGCTCGCCGGTGGCGCCGGCGGAACTGACCTGGGCACTGATCATGGCGGCCACGCGCCGCCTGCCGCAGTACATCGGCAACCTCAAGCACGGTGCCTGGCAGCAGTCGGGCATGAAGACCGCCTCCATGCCGCCCAACTTCGGCCTGGGCACGGTGCTGCGCGAACGCACCATGGGCATCTTCGGCTACGGCCGCATCGGCCAGATCGTCAGCACCTATGCGCGCGCCTTCGGCATGCGGGTGCTGGTCTGGGGCCGTGCCGGCTCCTGCGAGCGCGCGCTGGCCGACGGCCACCAGATCGCTTCCAGCCAGGAAGAGTTGTTCGCCAACAGCGACGTGCTGTCGCTGCACCTGCGCCTCAACGAGGAGACGCGCGGCATCGTCAAGCTCGACGACCTGGCGCGCATGAAGCCGACCTCGCTGCTGGTCAACACCTCGCGTGCCGAACTCATCGAGCCCGATGCGCTGCTGGCCGGGCTGAACCGCGGCCGTCCCGGCATGGCCGCCGTCGACGTGTTCGAGAGCGAGCCCATCCTGCAGGGCCATGCGCTGCTGCGCCTGGAAAACTGCATCTGCACGCCGCACATCGGCTACGTGGAACTGCAGAGCTACGAGATGTACTTCAACGCCGCATTCGACAACGTGCTGAACTACATCCGCGGCACGCCCACCAACATCGTCAACCCGGGCTCGCTGCAGGTGCGGCGCTGAAGCGGCCGAGGGCCGCCGGCCCCCGTTGCATCAGCGCGTGGACTTGGGCGCGATGCGCGCCTCGGTGTTCGGGTCGAACAGGTCGAAGTCGATCAGGCCGCTGTCGATCTCGGGCTTGTCGGCCTTGGCTGGCGCACCGGCCGCCGGCGCCACCGGCGCCATTGGGGTCGGCGCCGACGCCGGCACCTCGGCGAGTGCGTCGTCGTCCAGCAGCGGCAGGTCGATGTCGACCAGCGACAGCTCCGGCAGCGCCGCGATCTCGCCCGTGCTCGTCGACAGATCGATGTCCAACTCCAGCCCGCTGCCGTCGTGCGCGGTCGGCAGCGGCGCCTGGCCGGAATCCGGCACGAGGTCCAGCAGCGGGTCCGCGGCGGCGTCCGCCGTCGGCGGCCGCGCGGCCTGCGGGCCGGCGCCCAATCCGAGCGGCGCCGCCACTGCCGCGGCAGGTGGAACGATCACGCCGAAGCCCGACGGCGAACGCGTGCCGCCAGCGGGCACGAACACGTCCTGCGCCACGCCGTACAGCATCAGCAGATCGCGGTAGGCGGCCAGGTCGAGCGGACGGCCGGAATCGTCGGGATGGCGCAGCAGGTTGGCCTCGATCGTGTCCAGCACGCGCACGTGGCCCCAGGCCGTCTCGATGCTGAGCAGCGTCGCGGGATAGTCCTCCAGCCCCAGGCCTTCGTCGACGAAGGCGGCGAAGTTGGGCACATGGGCATTGAAGCGGCGCTCGAAACGCACCCGCAGCGCATTGAAGTCGTCCTTGCGGCCCTGCTGGTGGTAGATGCCGAACAGTTCCAGGAAGGCCAGCGGGCTCATGTCCTGGTGCTCGTCCAGGTGCTGCTGCAGCACCTCGATGGCCTGCTCGTACTGCCCCAGCGAGACGAAGAAGTCGGCATGCTGCTGCACGTCGACGAACTCGTCCGGGCGCACGGGCCGCGAGGCATCCACGGGCTGCACCCGGTCGTGCGCGAAGACCGCGGCCGCCACGGCACCCGTGTCCACCGTCGAAGGCCGCCCGACGCCCAGGGCGGATGCCGGCTCGCTGTCCAGGAACTCATCGGCCAGCGAAGGCCGGGACACCGCCGGCGGCCGCGCGACGGGCGGCGGGACGACCGGGGGCACGGGCGCGCCCGCGGCGGCGCGCGGGGCGGCCTCGCCGCTCCAGTGCGCAGCGGCCAGCGCGGCGTTGCGCGCACGCTGCCAGAAGTACGCGGCCAAACCGACCATGAGGGCCAGCAGCGCCAGCAGGCCGTAGACGAACAGGATGTCGACGCGGCCGCTCTCGGCCTCGTCCAGCCGGCGCTCCGCCCGCTCGAGCCGGGCGCGCAATTCACGCTCGGCCGCGCTCGGCTCGGCCGCCTGCTTGCGCTGCACGGCCTGCTGCGCTTCCAGCGCTTCGAGGCGCTGCTTGTCGCGCACGATCTCTTCCGGCGTGGTGCGCAGTGCGCGCCAGATGGCGGCCACGGCTTCGCGCTGCGCGGCGTCGTCGATGAGCTGCGAGTTCAGCGTCGGGCTGGGCTGCATGCCGGCCACGGGCGTGGCCGGCGCATCCAGCGTCAGGCGCGCCGCGCCCGTCGCGGGCGCCGAAGCAGCGGCCTGGGCCTTGGCGGCCGCGGGTCGCGGCGCGGGTGCGGATTTCGGTGCGGCAGCCGGGGTCGGCGCCCGTGCGGGAGCCGGGGGGCGCGCGGCCGGGCGCGCTGCCGGCCGCGGCGCCGGCGCGGTCGCGGCACGGGGCGGCGGCGCAGGCGCCGGCCGCACCGATGCGACCGGCGGTAGTGGCGTGGCCGCAACAGCCGGCGGCGCTGGAGCCGGCGCAGGGGCCGATCGCGGCGAGATCCACCGGCGCCTGTAGCCGCCTTCAGTTCCGCCGGGAATTCGGGCAGGAAGTCATAGCGCCGCGTGCCGCCCTGGCCGCACAGCGCGTGCAGCACCAGGCCCACGACGGGCTCGTCGATGATGGCGTTGGAGCGGATGCGCAGCACCGCTTCCTGGGCGCCGGCGGCCGGCGCCTGCACCACCAGGCGCACGCGCGAGGACTCCACCAGCGTGTCGCCGTGGAACACCTCGACGCGGAAGCACTGCGCCGTGGCATCTTCTGGCTGGTCGACCCGCACCTCCACTGCAAGGCTCAGCGGCTGGCCGAGAACCACGTTGCCGCGTGCCCGTCCCAGACTCAATGCCGAACTGCCGACCGCCACCCCCAGCAGTCCCAGCCCCACCAGCTTGTGTTGTAGTTTCACAGTGAGTGCTTAGCGTCTTTCGCGCACCATACCACCCGGATCGGCGCGTCATAATTGATCGATGGACACAGCATATCGCGTTGTCGGCGTGGTCGGCGCCGGCGCAATGGGCCGCGGAATCGGCCAAATTGCAGCACAAGCAGGTAGTACCGTCAAACTGTTCGACGTGGCCCCCGGCGCCGCCGCCAAGGCCCGGGATGCCGTGTATGCACAGTGGGACAAGCTGCACGAAAAAGGCCGGCTGGACACACAGGCCCGCCAATCGCAGCGCGAAGCGCTGCAGGTGGCCGCGTCGCTGGCCGACCTGGCGGACTGCGACCTGGTCATCGAGGCGGTCGTCGAGCGGCTCGACGTGAAGCAGGCGCTGTTTGCAGAACTCGAAACCATCGTGCGCCCGGACGCGGTGCTGGCCAGCAACACCTCGTCGCTCTCGATCACGGCCATCGCCGCGGCGCTCCAGCGTCCGCAGCGCTTCGCCGGCTACCACTTCTTCAACCCCGTGCCGCTCATGAAGGTGGTCGAGGTCATCGCCGGGCTCAAGACCGAGGCCGCGGTCTGCGAGGGCCTCGCGCGCTACGCCCGCGCCATGGGCCATACGCCGGTGCAGGCGGCCGACACGCCGGGCTTCATCGTCAACCACGCCGGGCGCGGCTACGGCACCGAAGCGCTGCGCATCGTCGGCGAATCGGTGGCCGACTTCGCCACCATCGACCGCATCCTCAAGGACCAGGTCGGCTTCAAGCTGGGCCCGTTCGAGCTCATGGACCTGACCGGGCTGGACGTCTCGCACCCGGTCATGGAGTCGATCTACCGCCAGTACTACGAGGAACCGCGCTACCGCCCCAGCGCGCTGGCGGCCCAGCGCGTGGCCGGCGGCGTGGTCGGCCGCAAGGTCGGCGAGGGCTTCTACCGCTATGTCGACGGCGCGGCCCAGGTGCCGGCCGAGCCGCCCGTGCCGCAGGTCGATCAGATGCCGCCGGTCTGGGTCTCGCCACGCGCCTCGCGCCGCGCCGAACTGCTGCAGCTGCTCAAGAACCTGGGTGCCCGCATCGAGACCGGCCAGTCGCCCTCGATGGAGGCCCTGACCCTGGTGGCGCCGCTGGGCTTCGACATCACCACCGTGGCCGTGGTCGAGCGGCTGGACCCTGCGCGCACCGTCGGCATCGACATGCTGATCGACGATGCCGCCACCCGGCGCCGCGTGCTGGCCACCAATCCCGCCACGCGCGAGGACATGCGCGACGCCGCCCATGCGTTGTTTGCGCGCGACGGCAAGGCCGTCAGCGTGGTGCGCGACAGCGGCGGCTTCGTCACCCAGCGCGTGCTGGCCACCATCGTGAACATCGCTGCCGACATCTGTCAGCAGTCCATCTGCACGCCGCGCGACCTGGAACTGGCCGTCACGCTGGGCCTGGGCTATCCGGCCGGCCCGCTGGCCCTGGGCGACCGTTGCGGCCCGACCAACATCCTGGAAGTGCTGTTCAACCTGCAGACCGTCTACGGCGATCCGCGCTACCGTCCCAGCCCCTGGCTGCGCCGGCGCGGCGCCATCGGCCTGTCCCTGCTGCACGAAGAGAACTGAAGCCGCACGCCCCATGCCCGCCGCCCTGCTCAGCACCCGCCATGGCGCGACCATGGTGCTCACCCTGTCGCACCCGGAGCGGCACAACGCCCTGGGGCCGGACCTGTGGGCCGCCGGCGTCGAGGCGCTGAACGTGGCCGAATCCAGCGCCGAGGTGGCCAGCGTGGTCATCACGGGCGCCGGCGCGCTGTTCAGCGTGGGCCATGACCTGGAGCAGTTGCAGGCCAGCCGGCGCGAGAGCGCCTCGCACCAGGTCGCGCTGACCGAGGGCCTGCACAGCTGGATCGAGGCCATCCGCAGCTTTCCCAAGCCCGTGGTCGCGGCCGTCGAAGGCGCGGCCGCCGATGCGGGCTTCGCGCTCGCGCTGGCCTGCGACTTCATCGTCGCCGCGCGCAACGCGCAGTTCGCGCTGGCCGGCAGCGCCCTGGGCCTGTCGCCTTCCGCGGGCGCCAGCTGGAGCCTGGCGCGCGCGCTGCCGCGCCAGCTGGCCGGCGAACTGCTGATGCTGGGCACGCGCGTGGACGCCGAGCGGCTGCACGTGCTGGGCGTGGTCAACCGCATCTGCGGCCCGGGCACGGCCCTGCACGAGGCCCTGGCCCTGGCCGAACAGCTCAATGCGCGCGCGCCGCATGCGGTCGCCAGCGCCAAGGAGCTGCTGGCCCTGGCCGACGGCGCCACGCTGCCCGAACAACTCGCGCACGAACGCGACCGCTTCGTCGCCAACCTGCACCATGCAGGCACCGGCGCGGCCATCGCCGCCTTCCGCGAGCAGCGCGGCGCACCGCCGCCCACCTGATCCTCGCCCGGCCGCCCGGCCACAGTCACCCAAAAGACAGGACATGGACGAACCCATTCTTAACATCGCCGAGCGCGAGGCCATCAACGCCGGGCGCTGGTTTTCCTCCCTCTCCCCCTCGCTGCGGCACGACATTCTTCGATGCGCCTACGTTCGACGCTACAAGAACGGCGAACTGATCGCCGCCCGCGGCGACATTGCGGAAGAGTGGATCGCCTGTGCCAAGGGCGCGGCGCGCGTGAGCTCCACCTCGATCACGGGCAAGCAGATCACGCTGACCTACGTGGAGCCCGGCATCTGGTTCGGCGACGTGGCCTTCTTCGACAGCGACCGCCGCACGCACGACGTCTACGCGCATGGCGCGACCACCATCGTCTGCGTGGCGCGGGCCGATTTCAAGAAGATCCTGGCCGCGCACAGCGAGCTCTACGAGGCGCTGATGCGGCTGCAGTCGCGCCGCATCCGGCTGCTGTTCGGCCTCGTGGAAGACCTCAACACCCTGCCCCTGCGCGCGCGGCTGGCCAAGCAGCTGCTGCACCTGGTGCGCAGTTACGGCGTGCCCAGCCTGGAAGACGGCAACGAGGTCCGCATCAGCCTGCAGCTCGCGCAGGAAGAACTGGCGCAGCTGCTCGGCGCCTCGCGCCAGCGCGTGAACCAGGAACTCAAGACCATGGAGCGCGAGGAGGCCATCCGCATCGAAGCGGCCGGCCTCATCGTGCGCGACCGCGATGCGCTGATGCGCATCGTCGAAACCGACCGTTGAACCACCAGCAAGGGAGACAACCCGTATGAGCGAATTCGACCACTTCGAGGGCACCCGCGCCGTGAGCGGCCAGCACGCCTTCGACGTCCAGCGGCTGACCGACTGGCTGGCCCCCCGGCTGCCCGGCTTCGCCGGCCCGCTGCAGGTCGAACTGTTCAAGGGCGGGCAGTCCAACCCCACCTACAAGCTCATCACGCCCACGCAGCGCTACGTGATGCGTTCCAAGCCCGGCCCCGTGGCCAAGCTGCTGCCCTCGGCCCATGCGATCGAGCGCGAGTTCGCCGTGATGGGCGGCCTCGCGGGCACCGACGTGCCCGTGCCCGCCATGCTGTGCCTGTGCGAGGACGAATCGGTGATCGGCCGCGCCTTCTACATCATGGAGTTCAAGGAAGGCCGCGTGCTCTGGGACCAGGGCCTGCCCGGCATGGACCCGGCCGGCCGCGCCGCCATCTACGACGAGATGAACCGCGTGATCGCGGCGCTGCACAGCGTGGACTTCGCCGCGCGCGGCCTGGCCCACTACGGCAAGCCCGGCAACTACTTCGAGCGCCAGATCGGCCGCTGGAGCAAGCAGTACGTCGCCTCCATCACCCAGCCCATCGCGGAGATGGACAAGCTCATCGACTGGCTGCCGCGCAACATGCCCGCCAGCGCGCGCGACGAGCGCTTCACGAGCATCGTGCACGGCGACTACCGGCTGGACAACACCATGTTCCACGCCAGCGAGCCGCGCATCATCGCGGTGCTGGACTGGGAACTCTCCACGCTGGGCCATCCGCTCGCGGACTTCAGCTACCACTGCATGTCCTGGCACATCAGCCCGGGCCAGTTCCGCGGCATCGCCGGGCTCGACCTGAAGGCCTTGGGCATCCCCGCGGAGGCCGACTACATCGCGCGCTACTGCGAGCGCACCGGCTTCGCCACGCCGCAGGACCTCCAGCGCGACTGGAACTTCTACCTGGCCTACAACATGTTCCGCCTGGCCGCGATCCTGCAGGGCATCGCCAAGCGCGCCGAAGCCGGCACGGCCTCGAGCGACCGCGCCGCCACCTCGGGCGCCGGCGCGCGGCCGCTGGCCGAACTGGCCTGGAAGTTCGCGCAGCAGGCCTGAACCACGCCACCGAACACCCCAAGGAGACAAGCCATGGATTTCGACTACTCCCCCAAGACCGAAGCCCTGCGCCAGCGCCTGCTGCGCTTCATGGACGAGCACATCTACCCTGCCGAAAGCGCCTACCACGCCGAACTCCAGGCCAACACCGCGGCCGGCAAGCGCTGGACGCCGCTGCAGACCATCGAGGACCTCAAGGCCAAGGCCCGCGCGCAGGACCTCTGGAACCTGTTCCTGCCCGAGGACACGGCCGAACTCTCGGGCTTCAAGGGCGCGGGCCTGACCAACCAGGAATACGCACCGCTGGCCGAGATCATGGGCCGCGTGCCCTTCGCCTCCGAGGTCTTCAACTGCTCGGCGCCCGACACCGGCAACATGGAGACGATCGCGCGCTACGGCAGCGACGAGCACCGCACGCGCTGGCTCAAGCCCCTGCTCGAAGGCCGGATCCGCTCGGCCTTCGCGATGACCGAGCCCGACGTGGCCTCCAGCGACGCGACCAACATCGCCACGCGCATCGAGCGCGACGGCGACGACTACGTGATCAACGGCCGCAAGTGGTGGATCTCGGGCGCGGGCGATCCGCGCTGCGCGGTCTACATCACCATGGGCAAGAGCGACCCCGACGCGGCCCGCCACCAGCAGCAGAGCATGATCCTGGTGCCGGCCGACACGCCTGGCATCAAGGTGCTGCGCCCGCTCAACGTGATGGGCTACGACGACGCGCCGCACGGCCACATGGAAATGGTGTTCGAGAACGTGCGCGTGCCGGCCTCCAACATGCTGCTGGGCCAGGGCCGCGGCTTCGAGATCGCCCAGGGCCGCCTGGGCCCGGGCCGCATCCACCACTGCATGCGCCTGATCGGCCTGGCGGAGCGCGCGCTGGAGCTCATGTGCCGGCGCGCCGCCTCGCGCGTGGCCTTCGGCAAGACCGTGGCCCAGCAGACCGTCACGCAGGAGCGCATCGCCGAGGCGCGCTGCAGGATCGACATGGCGCGCCTGCTCACGCTCAAGACCGCCTGGCTGATGGACAAGGCCGGCAACAAGGTGGCCAAGAACGAGATCGCGATGATCAAGGTCGTGGCCCCCGGCATGGCCTGCCAGGTCATCGACTGGGCCATGCAGGTGCATGGCGGCGGCGGCATGTGCGACGACTTCCCGCTGGCCTTCGCCTACGCCCATGCGCGCACGCTGCGCTTTGCCGACGGGCCGGACGAGGTGCACCGCAACGCCATCGCCAAGATGGAACTCGGCAGGTATTCGGACCGGCCGCAGCAGCACGACATGCCCGTGACACGCTTCTAGAGGGCCTGCGCCCATGATCACGGTCCACAGCTGGGCCACGCCGAACGGCCACAAGGTCCACATCATGCTGGAGGAGTGCGGCCTGCCCTACGAAGTGGTGCCAGTGGACATCGCCGCGGGCGAGCAGTTCCAGCCCGCGTTCCTGCGCATCAGCCCGAACAACAAGATCCCGGCCATCGTCGACGACGAGGGGCCGGACGGCCGGCCGGTCACGCTGTTCGAGTCGGGCGCCATCCTGCTCTACCTGGCCGGCAAGACCGGCATGCTGCTGCCCGAAGGCGACCGCGCGCGCTACGCCGTGCTGCAGTGGCTGATGTTCCAGATGGGCGGGGTCGGCCCCATGCTGGGCCAGAACCACCATTTCCGGCTCTACGCGCCCGAGAAGCTGGCCTATCCGATCCAGCGCTACACCGACGAGGCGCGCCGCCTGTACGGCGTGATGGACCGCCAGCTGGCCGACAGCGACCACATCGCCGGGCCCGCGTACAGCATCGCCGACATCGCCATCTTCCCCTGGCTGCGCAACTGGCAGAACCAGGGCATCGCCTGGGCCGACTACCCGCACCTGAAGGAATGGTTCGACCGCATCGCCGCGCGCCCCGCCGTGCAGCGCGGCGTGGCCGTGCTGGCCGACCGGCGCAAGCCCATCACCGACGACCAGGCGCGCGAGAACCTGTTCGGCGCCACGCAGTACCAGCGGCGCTGAAACCGCCGGGGTGGCGCCGCCACGCGTTCAGGCCGCGCCGAGCAGGGCCGGCTGGCCCATGTAGGCCAGGGAGGGCTCGGCGGCGGCGGCGCTGTGCGCCACGCCGGTGCGCACCTTGAACACCGCCATGGCCTGCACCAGCTGCTCGGCCTGGCCGCGCAGGCTGTCGGCGGCCGCGGCCGATTCCTCCACCAGCGCGGCGTTCTGCTGCGTGGCCTGGTCCATCTGCGTGACGGCCTCGCCCACTTGCGAGACCCCCGCGCTCTGCTCGCTGCTGGCCGCGCTGATCTCGCCCACCAGGTCGCTCACGCGCTGGATCGCGCCGACCACCTCCTGCATGGTGCTGCCGGCCTCGCCGACCAGCACCGTGCCCTGCTGCACGCGCTCCACGCTGGTGCCGATCAGGGCCTTGATCTCGCGCGCGGCCTCGGCCGAACGGCCGGCCAGGCTGCGCACCTCGGTCGCCACCACCGCGAAGCCGCGGCCCTGGTCGCCGGCGCGCGCGGCCTCCACGGCCGCGTTGAGCGCCAGGATGTTGGTCTGAAAGGCGATGGAATCGATGGTGCCGATGATGCTGGCGATCTTGCCCGAGCTCTCGTCGATGCCCTTCATGGTGGCGACCACGCGGGCCACGACCTCGCCGCCGCGGCCGGCCACGGCGGAGGCGTTCTCGGCCAGGCTCTTGGCCTGGCGCGCGTTGTCGGCGTTCTGCCGCACGGTGGAACTGAGCTGCTCCATCGACGCCGCGGTCTCCTCGAGCGCCGAGGCCTGCTGCTCGGTGCGTGCCGACAGGTCGTTGTTGCCGTGCGCGATCTCGGCACTGGCCGTGGCCACGCCATCGGCGTTGCGGCGCACGCCGGCCACCACGCTGGCCAGCTGCTGTTGCATGTCGCGCAGCGCCGCGGCCAGGGCGGCCGCCTCGTCGCGGCCTTCGACCTGCACGGGCTGCGTGAGGTCGCCGTCGGCGATGCGGCGCGCCACCACGCCGGCCTGGGCCAGCGGCTGCGTGATCGAACGCGAGATCGCCCAGGCGAACAGCGCGCCCAGCAGCACGGCCGCGATGCCGCTGACGATCAGCATGGTCTGGCCCTGCTCGACCGCGTTGCCGGCATCGCGCAGCGCATCGGCGTACAGCTCCTGCTGGCGCTTTTCCAGCGCCAGGATGCTGTCGCTGTAGGCCGTGGCCAGCGGGCGCAGCGTGCGCTCGAGTTCGGCCGACACATCCTCGCCGGCCTGGCGGCGCTTGACCAGGGCCCCGCGCGGCGTGCGGTAGGCCTCGCGGCGCACGTCGATCTCCTGCAGCATGCGCTTGCCCTGCTCGGTGTTCACGAGCTCGTGCAGGCGCTCGCGCGAGGCCAGCGTGACCTGCGAGGTCTTGTCCATGTCGGCCTGCCAGCGCGGGATGCGGCTGGTGTCCGAATCCAGCAGCGCGGCCTCGGTGCGCACCCAGTTCAGGTCGATGGTCTGGCGCCAGCGGATCGCCACCTCCTGGCGCTCCTTGCCCAGCGTGCCCAGTTCCTGGGTCGCCGCATGGGACTGCTTCAGCCGCCACACGCCCATGGCCGCGCTGGCGGCCACGATCAACAGGATCACGCCGAAGGCCAGCCCCAGCCGCGTGCCGATGCGCAGGTTGCGCAGGCCGCTCATGGTTGGCACTCCGGTTGCGCAGCGCGCGCCAAGGGGGAAAGGGCAGATACGAACATGGGATCCCTGCGGGTTGGAGGACGGTGGGGCCACGGCGACGCAAGACTGCGCGCACGGTGCCCGATCCCCGGGGAGAACCCCGCCGGATGCAACCCAGCTGCCCGAGCCCGCGCGTGCGCGCCGGCTGGGGCCTGTGGCTTTGCGTGCGCAACTCTCATTGCGTTTGCCGTCGAAAAGTTTAACAGTGCAACAAATATCGATCAAATGAATTCGACAATTTGTTGAATCATGGAAACAGTTCGGCGACCGTCACGCCGCGAGGCTGGGCTGCGGCCAGGGCACTGCCGTACCCGACCGCGGCGCGGCAGGCCAACGGCCGGCCAGCGCCGCCAGCATGGCCGGCAGCGTGACCACCGGGTTCTCGCCCAGCATGCGCACGACGCAGATGCCGTCGGCCCCGGCGCCGGCGGCCGCGCCGATCTGCGCAGCCGCGAGGATGCCGCCGATGGCCACCACGGGCGTGCCGGCCACCGCGCACCACCAGGCCAGGTTGTCCAGGCCCTGGGGCCGCCAGGGCATGGCCTTGGTCAGCGTGGGCCAGACCGGGCCGCAGGCGATGTAGGCCGGCGCCAGGCTGCGCGCCCGCGCCAGCTCCCACAGGCTGTGCGAGCTCACGCCCAGCGCCAGGCCGCTGGCGCGCAGCGCGGCCCGCTGGCCGGCGTCCAGCGCCAGCAAGTCTTCCTGGCCCAGGTGCACGCCGTGCGCGCCATGGCGCACGGCCAGCTGCCAGTGGTCGTTGACGAACAGGCGCGCCCCCGCGGCACGGCAGGCCGCCGCGGCCTCGGCCACCTGGGCGTGCAGCGCATCCCACCAGGCCGTTGTGGCCGCCTCGGGCTGCTTGATGCGCAACTGCACGCTGCGCACACCGCCGGCCAGCACGGCCTGCACGCGCGCGGCGCTGTCGACGATGGCGTACAGGCCCAGCGGCGCCGCGCGCGCGGCGGCCGGTGCCGCCCAGGCCGGCTCGGCGCCCCAGCCCATGGTGGGCAGCAGGCCGGGCTCGGCATGGAAGCCGGGCCGCGCCAGCACCTGGCCCGGGCCGCGCCCGGCCGCATGGCCATGGCGCAGCGCATGCGTGGCCGCCATCTTGGCCAGCACCACGGCATCGGCCGCGACGAAGCCATGGGCCAGCGCGGCCGCCGCGCTGCTCGCGAAGGTGCAGCCCGTGGCATGGGTGTTGCCCGTGCCGATGCGCGGCAGCGCGAGCCAGCCGCTGGCCTGCGGGCTGGCCAGCCAGTCCAGCGCCGTGCCGGCCTCCGCGGGGGTGGCGTCGTCGGGCGTGTCGGCCGGGTCGCCACCCGTGATGCAGACGGCCTGCGCGCCCAGCGCACGCAGGGCCTGGGCCGCGTCCGGCACCTCGTCGCGGCGCAGGCCGCGAAGGCCCAGCAGCCGCGCGGCCTCGCGCCGGTTCGGCGTGATCAGCGTGGCGCGCGGCAGCAGGTGCGCGCGGTAGGCGGCGACGGCGCCGTCGTCGGCGAAGTTGGCGCCGCTGCTGGCGCCCAGCACCGGGTCGACCACCAATGGCAGGCCGGGAAGGGCTTTGCGCAGGCGGTCGGTCCAGGCCGCCACGCCGCGCATCTGCGCGGCGTCCGCGAGCAGGCCGGTCTTGAGTGCGGCCGGCGGCATGTCGGCTTCGAGCGCGGCCAGCTGCGCGTCCAGCAGCTGCGGGCTGACCGCTTCCACGCGCGTGACAGCCTGCGAGTTCTGCGCGGTGACGGCCGCCACCACGCCGCAGTAGTGGGTGCCGGGCCAGGCATCGATCGCGCGCTGGTCGGCGGCGAGGCCGGCGCCGCCGCTGCTGTCGGTGCCGGCGATGCTCCAGACGCGCTTCATGCGGCACCTCCGAGCAGCAGCGGTGCGCCGCCCACGGGCGTGCTGGGCACGGCGAAGTCCTGGCGTGCCATCACGCCGGCCTGCCAGGCCGCCCTGCCCGCCCGCACGGCCGCGCGGAACGCGCAGGCCATGCGCACGGGGTCGCGCGCCTGGGCCACCGCCGAGTTCAGCAGCACGGCGTCGAAGCCCAGTTCCAAAGCCTGCGCCGCATGCGAAGGCGTGCCGATGCCCGCATCGACGATCAGCGTGGCATCCGGCAGCCGCTCGCGCAGCGTGCGCAGCGCGAACGGGTTCAGCAGCCCCTGGCCCGAGCCGATCGGCGCGCCCCAGGGCATCAGCACGGGGCAGCCCACGTCGAGCAGGCGGCGGCACAGCACGAGGTCGTCCGTGCAATAGGGCCAGACCACGAAGCCCTCGCGCACGAGCTGCTGTGCGGCCTGCAGCAGCTCGAACGGGTCGGGCTGCAGCGTGTGCTCGTCGCCCACCACCTCGAGCTTGAGCCAGGGCGTGTCGTAGAGCTCGCGCGCCATCTGCGCCAGCTGCATGGCCTCGCGTGCCGTGCGGCAGCCCGCGGTGTTGGGCAGCAGCCGCGCGCCCTGCTGCCGCACGGCCGCGCGCACGATGGCGACGAAGCCGTTGTCGCCGCCAGCCGCGAGTGCGCGCTTGAGGCCCACGGTGACGACCTCGGCGCCCGAGGCCGCGATGGCCTCGCCCAGAACCTGGGGCGAGGGATAGCCGGCCGTGCCGAGCAGGAAGCGGCTCGTGAGAGAAGTGCCGGCCACCTGCCAGCGGTCATTCGGTGCTGCAGCCTCGGGCATGGCTCATCCTCCGGTGATGGGTTGGAACAGCACGACGGCATCGCCGCTGTGCAGTGCGTAGTCGGGGCGGTGGCCGCGCGCGACGAAGACGCCGTTGACGGCCGTGCCCACGGCCTCGGGCCGGTGGCCCAGCGCGGCGACCAGCGTGGCCAGCGTGCTGCCCGCGGCCAGTTCGTGCGGCTCGCCGTCGAGCACGATGGGGACGGTTTCGGGCCTCATGCCGCCACCTCATGCCGCAGCAGTGCCAGTGCGTCCTGCACGAGCGCCGGCGCCATGAGCCAGCCATGGCGGAACAGGCCGTTGATGCGCAGCAGCCCGTCCTCGTGCGCGGTGCGCGGCAGGTGGTCCGGCAACGCAGGACGCAGGTGCCGGTCCAGCCGCAGGATTCTTGCCTCGGCCAGCATGGGCAGCACGCTGTGCGCCGCGCTCATGAGCTCCACGGCGCTCTTGAGCGAGACGGGCGAGCGGTCCTCGCTCTCGATCTCGGTCGCGCCCAGGAACAAGAGGTCGTCCGGCCGCGGCACCAGGTAGACGCGGTGGCGCGGATGCACCAGCCGCAGGGGCCGTGTGAGGCCGTGGCCGGGCGCGTGCAGCCAGACGGTCTCGCCGCGCACGCCGCGCAGCGGCAGGCCCGGCGCGGCACCGAGCCCGCGCACGTCGACGACGCAGTCGAAGTCTGCATGGGCGCCATCGGCGAACTGCAGCCGTCCGGGCAGGACTTGCGTCACAGGCCGCTGCCAATGCCAGGCCACGCCTTCGGCGGCCGCATGCAGCGCCGCCATGGTCGCCAGCGGATCGATCTGCGCCTCGCCCGGCAGCAACCAGGCATGGGCCGGCGGCGGCAGCGCGGGCTCCAGCCGCGCCAGCGCCGCCGCGTCCAGTGCTTCGGGCCCTCGATGCGTCTCGCCGGCCAGGCGCGCCAGCACGCGTTGCGCGCTGGCCAGATCGGGCCGGTGCGCCACGAGCAGGCTGCCGCGCTCCGAAAAGAACGGCCGCGGCGCGGGCAGCGCCGCGACGATGCCACGCCACAGGGAAATCGATCGCCAGCCCAGCGCGGCCACGCGCGCATCCGCATGGTCGCGCTCGGCCAGCGGGCAGAGCATGCCGGCCGCGCTGAACGCGGCCGGGCCCTGCGCGTCGAAGGCCGGTGCAGGACCGGCCGCCGCATCGAACACCTGCACCCACGCGCCCGCGCGCGCCAGCCGCCAGGCCAGCAGCCGGCCCAGCAGGCCCGCGCCGGCAATCCCAAAGCTGTTCATCAGCTGCGCTCGATCGGGATGTAGAACGCACCGCCGCCGGCCTTGAACTCGGCCGACTTCTGCGCCATGCCGCTGGCCGCGTAGTCGCGCACCTCCTGCGTGATCTTCATCGAGCAGAACTTGGGGCCGCACATGGAGCAGAAATGCGCGACCTTGCTGGCGTCCTTGGGCAGGGTCTCGTCGTGGAATTCGCGCGCCGTGTCGGGGTCCAGGCCGAGGTTGAACTGGTCGGTCCAGCGGAATTCGAAGCGCGCCTTGGAGAGCGCGTCGTCGCGCGCCCGCGCACCCGGGTGGCCCTTGGCCACGTCGGCCGCGTGCGCGGCGATCTTGTAGGCGATGATGCCCTGCTTGACGTCCTCGCGGTCCGGCAGGCCCAGATGCTCCTTGGGCGTCACGTAGCACAGCATGGCCGTGCCCATCCAGCCGATCATGGCCGCGCCGATGGCGCTGGCGATGTGGTCGTAGCCCGGTGCGATGTCGATCGTGAGCGGACCCAGCGTGTAGAACGGCGCCTCGTGGCAGTGCTTGAGCTGCTCGTCCATGTTGGCCTGCACCAGGTGCATGGGCACGTGGCCCGGGCCTTCGATCATGGTCTGCACGTCGTGCTTCCAGGCCAGCTGCGTGAGCTCGCCCAGCGTGCGCAGCTCGGCGAACTGGGCCTCGTCGTTGGCGTCGGCCGCGCAGCCGGGGCGCAGTCCGTCGCCGAGCGAGAAGCTCACGTCGTAGGCCTTCATGATCTCGCAGATCTCTTCGAAGTGCGTGTAGAGGAAGCTTTCCCGGTGGTGGGCGATGCACCACTTGGCCATGATCGAGCCGCCACGCGAGACGATGCCCGTCATGCGCTCCGCCGTGAGGTGGATGAAGGGCAGGCGCAGGCCGGCATGGATGGTGAAGTAGTCCACGCCCTGCTCGGCCTGCTCGACCAGCGTGTCGCGGAAGATCGCCCAGGTCAGGTCCTCGGCCACGCCGCCGACCTTCTCCAGCGCCTGATAGATCGGCACCGTGCCGATGGGCACCGGGCTGTTGCGCACGATCCAGTCGCGCGTGGTGTGGATGTTGCGGCCGGTGCTCAGGTCCATCACGTTGTCCGCGCCCCAGCGGATCGCCCAGACCAGCTTGTCGACCTCCTCCTCGATGCTCGAGGTCACGGCCGAGTTGCCGATGTTGGCGTTGATCTTGACCAGGAAGTTGCGCCCGATGGCCATGGGCTCGACCTCGGGGTGGTTGATGTTGGCCGGGATGATGGCGCGGCCGCGCGCCACCTCGTCGCGCACGAACTCGGGCGTGATCGGGCCCTTGGGCAGCGCGGCGCCCAGCGGGTTGCCGGCCAGGCGGCGCTCGCGGCCGGCATCGCGCTGGTACTCGGCCATCCATTCGCGCCGGCCGTTCTCGCGCAGCGCCACGTACTCCATCTCGGGCGTCACGATGCCGCGGCGCGCGTAGTGCATCTGGGTCACGTTGCCGCCGGCCCTGGCGCGGCGTGGCGTGCGCTGCAGGGCCGCGGCCTCGGCGCGCAGCTGGGCCAGGCGCGCATCGTCCTTGCCGCCATCGTCCAGCGCCTGGCGGATGCGGCCTTCGTAGTGTTCGGTGTCGGCGCGGCTGTCCAGCCAGGGTGCGCGCAGGGCCGGCAGGCCGCGGCGCACGTCGATCGCCGCGGTCGGGTCGGTGTAGGGGCCCGAGGTGTCGTAGAGGTGGATGCGCTCGCCGTTGGTCAGCAGCACCTCGCGCAGCGGCACGCGCAGGTCGGCGCGCGAGCCTTCGAGGTAGACCTTGGTCGAGCCGGGAAAGGGTTCGCGTGTGAGCGCAAGGCGCTCGGCGAGCGGGATGGCGTGGCGGTCGGGGGCGTTCATGCGGGCAATCTCCTGGAGTTGGATGGATTGCTCCGCATCGCGCGGGATGCGCGCACGCACGCCGACCATGAGGGCGTGCGCAGGCACCACGGCACTGCAGCTCTTCTTACGCTGGTATGACCCAGATCAAGTTCGCGGTTCCGGCGATCAGGTTCGCCATCTCAGCACGCCATACGTGCACCCCGGAGCGGGCGCGAGTCTAGCGGCGCGGCGCGGACGGTGTCAATGCATGGCCAGCAAGGCCCGCGCCCCCGTCGGCCGACAGCCCAAGCGCTCCTGCAAGCGCGCATCGTCCGGCCGCTGCGGTGCCGGCCCGACCGAGAAGCTATGATCGCGGCCCTGGCGCCGGACCACCCGGCACGCCGATCTGCCTGTAGCTCAGTTGGATAGAGCAACAGCCTTCTAAGCTGTGGGTCGGGGGTTCGATCCCCTCCAGGCAGGCCATGAAATCAAGTACTTACGCCACAAGCGGCCGGCCCTTGAGCCTCCGGTCGACACGCAGCCCCAGGCCGCGCAGGAAGCGCACCTTCGCCATATGCTGGGTGTAGCCGTCGCAGATCGCGTCGATCTCTTCGTCGCCGATGTCAGGACGCATGCTGTCGGTGGAGGTTGCGGCGCGGCGCGCCGCGCAACATCAGCGCTCGATGCGCCTCGTGATCTCTTCGGCGCTGCGCTCCTGCAGCGACTTCTCGCCCAGGTGTCGGCGAGGGTTGCCGCACATCCAGCAACTGCAGCGCGTCGGCGTGTCGACGGCATGGCCAGCGCGCTCGCTCGCGTACCCGGCCCAGTAGGTGGCGCGAGCCTTCTTCAGGCGTTCGCGGTGGTGGCGGCGTTCAGAGCGCATCGGAGCAATGTAGCCGATTTGCTTCTCTGCGCCCTACGTGCAGAACTCCCATCGAGTTTTCAGAAAGGCCGGGGTAGGCACTGCCAAAACCGACAGAACCCCATCAGCAGCCCGGTCGGGAGCGCCATGGTGCCAAGTCCGAGACGATAGCCTGCCTTCAGGACGATGCTTGCCTCCAGTGATCGGCTAGCGTCGATACCGCAACGCACTTCGAGCACTCGCTCATCGTTGCCGCTCGTTACGGCGCGCTTGTTTTGCCAAGCCCTGGTGCACGGTGCAGTC
Source organism: Pseudorhodoferax sp. (assembly GCA_049840715.1). Lineage (GTDB taxonomy): Bacteria > Pseudomonadota > Gammaproteobacteria > Burkholderiales > Burkholderiaceae_C > Pseudorhodoferax. Next base: position 134,282 of record JASGJO010000037.1, on the reverse strand, counting down.
GAGCCATTGCCCGGCCGTGCTCGTGATCATGAATTTCGAGCAGGAGTGGCAGCTGTAATAGTGCCGCTCCCCGTGGTCTGCCTCGTAGCAGACGGCAGGTGCGCCGCACAGGGGGCAATGGTGATTGATCAGATTCATCGCTCGAGCCTCGAAGGGTTGGAGTCGACAAGTCTGCAGGGCGTTTTCGACAAAGCAAGGGGGGTGTGGCCAGCGTGCTGGGGCGCTCGCGATACCTTCGGTTTCCGACACCTTGAGCAAGTAGCGCGTCAGCTCGGCGAGCGCCGAGCCCTGCGGCCGGAACGCCGCGCCCAACGGTGGCGCCGGGGCGACCGCAGGCAGGCCCCGGCGGGCCGGCCCGGCGCGCGCACGCATACATTCAGCGGCCACCATGCAGAGTCCCGACATCCGAGCCCGCCTCGAACATTGCCAACACCTGCTCGGCACCATCGCCGTGCCCCCCGAACTGGACGAACTGGCGTCCGACCTGATCGCCCACCTGATCCAGCTGCACGATGCGAACCGGCTCACGCCGGCCTTCCTGTTGCTGGCGATGAAAGCCTTCGAGGAGGTCCAGGCCCTGGCCCCCGTGCTGGCCCCGCTGACCGAGATCGCGAGCGCCCAGGCCCAGGCCGAAGGCTACCGGGAACCCAGGGACTATTCGGGGCGGCCCTGGGTGGTTTCCCGCTACGACCCGCTGCAGGCATGAGGCCGCGCCAGGCGCAGCAGCAGCCGCGCTAGCTAGCGCCCGAACCTCGTGGTCCGGCGCGGCGCCGGCTTGCGCAGCTTGGACGGATCGCTGTCGCTGGGCCGGGCACGGCGCCAGCGCATGGCCTCGCCGTCATGGCCGCGCAGGGCCAGCAGGTCGTCGTTGTGCGCCAGCAGGTCCTTCCCGTCAGGCGACCACAGCGCAAACGCCGGCAGGTCGGCCATGAACGCGATCAGCGGCGTGCGCGAGGTGATCACCCACCAGTCCGGCGTCCGCTCCGGCGGCAACCGCGCCAGCACCTGGTGGCGGCGCACCACGTGCACCAGCACACCCACATTGGTTTCGTGGCTGCTGCGGGCGATGACCGCCATGATCCCGGGTGCGATTTCCATGGGCGCGCAGTATCTGGTTGCGCCTTCCGAACGAAAGCCAACTATTCCACGGACGTATCTGCACGCGGAAAGCAGCAGGAGAATCCGTGAACAGGTAGCGCTGCGCGCGGGATGGACGGCCCGCGCAAGCCGCCGCCAAGCCCTGGCACCAAATTTCCCCCATCACTTGCTCCATTTTCTGTGCGCTAACATGGCGCCCAGCGCGCACGGCGCGAGCGAATTCAGACCCCGGCATGCGTCGTGGCCTCGGTCGTTGGTGCCTCCCTTGCGCAGCACCGGACATGCCCAACCGACCAGGCGTTCACCCCCCACCGCAAGCCGACGCGGGCCCACCCTCGGGCTTCAGCGACCTGGCGCCCCTGGGCCAGCAGCCCTATGCCGCCGTCCCCGCGCCGACGCGCGACCCGATCCGGCGCGCGCGCTGGATGGTGGTCTTCGTCTGCCTGGCGCTGCTGGCCACCAACGTCTGGCTCATCATCGATGCGCGCGCCCATGCCATCGCCCAGGCGCAACTGGCCAGCACCAACCTCGCGCGCGCCGTGACGGAGCGCATGGAGGCGGCGGTGTCCGAGGCCGACCACATCCTGGACAGCCTGGTCTACGAACTCGAGCGCACCAAGCTCACGTCCGCCGAACTCGAGCACATGCAGCCGCTGCTGGTCAACCACGTGGCGCGCACGGAGCAGATCAAGGGCTTGTTCGTCTACGACGCGCGCGGCGACTGGGTCGCCACCTCGGTGCCGATATGGGAACCCGGCTGGAACAACGCCGACCGCGCCTACTTCATCCACCACCGGGACAGCCAGAGCGCATCGACCCTGATCGGTCCACCGATCGTGAGCCGCTCGTCGGGCGAGTGGATCGTGCCGGTCTCGCGCCGGCTCAACGGCATCGACGGCGAATTCGCCGGCGTGGCGCTGGCCACCTTGAGCGTGCCGCATCTGCGCAGCGTGCTGGAGCGCTTCGACGTGGGCGAAGGCGCGATCCTGCTCACCGTGGCGGACCGCATGGTGGCGCGCAACCCTTCCATCGATGCCGACATCGGCAAGCCGCTGCCACCCTCGGACGTGCGCACCATCATGGAGACGCACCGCTCCGGCACGGCCGATGCGCGCTCGCCGCTGGACGGCGTGGTGCGGCTGATCAGCTTCGAGCACGCGCGCAACTACCCGCTGCAGGTCACGGTGGCGGCCGGCAAGAACCAGGTGCTGGCCAACTGGCGCATCAACTCGGCGCTGCAGACGGCCTGGGTCGGCTTCCTGTGCCTGCTGCTGCAGCGCGCCGGCGCCTACACGCGCCGCACCATGGCGCAGCGCCTGCGCGCCGAAGCCGGCCTGCGCGATGCGCGCGATGCGCTGGCCCACGCCAACGAGCAGCTGGCCGCCCTGGCCCGCATCGACGACCTGACCCGGCTGCCGAACCGGCGCTACTTCGACCGGCGCTTCGCGCGCCTGTTCCGCCAGGCGCAGCGCGACCGCAGCGCGCTGGCCGTGGTCATGGTCGACGTGGACGACTTCAAGAAGTACAACGACCACTACGGCCATCTGGAAGGCGACGAATGCCTGCGCCGCGTGGCCGCGGCGCTGCGCGCCACCGTCCAGCGGCCCGAGGACTTCGTCGCGCGCTACGGCGGCGAGGAGATGGTGCTGCTGCTGCCGCAGACCGACCAGTTGGGCGCCACCCTGGTGGCCGAGGCGGCACGCATGGCAGTGGCCGCCATGGACATCCCGCACGCGGCCGTGGTGGCCGGCAAGGTCACCATCAGCCTGGGGCTGGCCGCCATCGTGCCCGGCCCGCAGGACACCGAGCCGGCCTTGCTCAAGGCCGCCGACGCCGCGCTCTACGAAGCCAAGCGCAAGGGCCGCAACCAGGTCGCCGTCAGCGCCTGAAGCGGCCGGCCACGGCCCGAGCAGCCTGCAGGGCCTGGTACTGCACGCGCAGCGCCTGCAGGTCGAACGCGGCGGTGCTCACGCGGCCCGGCGCTGCCCCTGCGCGAACGCGTTGGCCGGCCGCTCCAGCCCCAGGTTCTCGCGCAGCGTGCGGCCCTCGTAGGCGGTGCGGAACAGCCCGCGCCGCTGCAGCTCGGGCACGACGAGGTCGACGAACTCGTTGAGCGAGGCCGGCAGCACGGGCGGCATCACGTTGAAGCCGTCGGCCGCGCCGTTCTCGAACCACTCCTGCATGCGGTCGGCGATCTGCGCGGGCGTGCCCACCACGACCCAGTGGCCGCGCGCGCCGGCCAGGTACTCGTAGAGCTGGCGGACCGTGAAACGCTCGCGCCGCGCGAGTTCCAGCACCACGTGGGCCCGGCTCTGGATGCCCTGGGGCGCCTCGGGAATGTAGGGCGGCGGCGCATCCAGGTCCCAGCGGCTGACATCCTCGCCGGGCCAGAACGGCGCGATCGCGGCCAGGCCCACCGCGGGATGGATCAGCGCCTGCAGCTCGGCCCACTTGGCCTGCGCTTCCTCTTCGGTCCGCCCGATCACGGGCGAGATGCCGGGCAGCACCAGCAGTTGCTCGGGCCGGCGGCCGTAGCGCGCCATGCGGCCCTTCACGTCGCGGTAGAAGGCCTGGGCCTCGGCCAGGCTGGTCCAGGCCGTGAAGATGGCCTCCGCCGTGGCGGCGGCCAGTTCCTTGCCGTCCTCGGACGAGCCGGCCTGCACGATCACGGGATAGCCCTGCGGCGGGCGCTCCAGGTTCAGCGGGCCCTTGACCTTGAAGTGCTTGCCCACGTGGTTCAGCGTGTGCAGCCTGGCCGGGTCGAAGTACACGCCCGAGGCCGCGTCGCGCACGAAGGCGTCGTCCTCGAAGCTGTCCCACAGGCCCTTGACCACCTGCACGAACTCGTGCGCGCGCTCGTAGCGCAGCGCCGGGTCCGGGTGCGCATCGAGGCCGAAGTTGCCGTGCACGTTGTCGGCGCTCGTGGTCACCACGTTCCAGGCCGCGCGGCCCTTGCTGATGTGGTCCAGCGAGGCGAACTTGCGCGCCAGCAGGTAGGGGTCTTCGTAGGTCGTCGACGCCGTGGCGACGAAGCCGATGTGCCTGGTCACGGCCGACAGCGCGGCCCACAGCGTGACCGGCTCGAAGTACGAGATGCGGCCCTGGCGGCGCAGGGCCTCCTCGTCGCCACGGAAGCCGATGCCGGGGCTGTCGGCCACAAAGACCTGGTCGAACAGGCCGCGCTCGGCCGTCTGCGCGACTTCGATGTAGTGGTCGATGTTGACGCCCGAGTCGATCTGCGCGCCCGGATGGCGCCAGGCCGCGATGTGGTGGCCGGTGGCCATGATGAAGGCGCCCAGGCGCAGTTGCCGGCGTGCCATCACAGGATCCTCGCGGCTTCGTCGAAGCCCAGGCGCGGGCCGCGCGCGAAGGTGGCGCCGTGGTCGGCCACGCCCAGGTTCACGAGGAAGTTGCTCTGCCAGCGGCCGTCCGGGAAGAAGGCCGCGTCCACGGCCTTGGCGTCGAAGCCCGACTGCGGGCCGGCGTCCAGGCCCAACGCGCGCGCCGCGAGGATCAGGTAGGCGCCCTGCAGGCTGCCATTGCGCAGCGCCGTGGTGTCGGCCAGCTGGGCGTTGCCGTCGAACAGCGGCTTGGCGTCGTAGGCAGGAAACTGCGTGGGCAACTGGTCCTGGAAGCGCCGGTCCTGCGCCACGATCACGGTCACGGCGGCGGATTCGGTCTGCTTCAGGTTGCCCTTGGACACGGCCGGCAGCAGCCGGGCCTTGGCCTCGGCGCTGCGCACGAACACATAGCGCGCGGGCTGGGCGTTGAAGGCCGTCGGCCCCCACTTGAGCAGGTCGTAGAGCTGGTGCAGTGTCGCGTCGGACACGGGCACGGGCTGGAAGGCATGCACCGTGCGGGCCTGGCGGAACAGGCGGTCCAGCGCGGCATCGGACAGCGGTGAGAGATCGGACATGCGGGCTCCTGGCGCGCCGCCACCGCCGGCGGCGGTGCTGGGCGCGCGAGCCGTCCATTGTTCGAAGCCGGCGGCCTCGGTCCAACGAAGCTTTTCGCGCAAGCTTATGCGCCGGCGCGCGCCCAAAAAAAAGCGGCTGGGGCCCGGGGGCCGCAGCCGCTTGCGCACGCAGGCCCGGCCTACTTCGCCAGCGTCAGCGTGCCCTTCATGATGGCCGAGTGGCCCGGGAAGGAGCAGAAGTAGCTGTAGGCCTCGCCGGCCTTGAGCTTGGCCACGTCGAAGCTCACCGAGGCGCTCTCGCCGCCGCCGATGACCTTGGTCGCGGCGATCACGCGCGCATCGCCGGGCTTGAGGTACTCGTTGGGCAGGCCGGCGGCGATGCCGTCGCTGGCCACGCCCGCCATGTCGGCCGTCTTGGTCAGCACCCAGTTGTGGCCCATGGCCGCCTTGGGCAGCTTGCCCACGTGCTTGAGCGTGAGCTTGAACTGCTTGCAGCTGGCCGGCACGGAAAGCTGGGCCTTGGTGAACTGCATGGCGTCGGTGCTGTCGATCTCGGCCTCGCAGGGGCCGGCGGCCAGCGCCGGGCCGGCCAGCACGACGGCAGCGGCCAGCGCCAGGGTATTGCGTCGAATGCGCATGTCTTTTTGTCCTCTCGGGTTGCTTTGGAAGGGTGTGGGACGGACTCTAGGACCGATGCAGCGACCGGGCCTTGATATGGATCACGCCTTGAGCAGATCGAACAGCGTGCGGGCCACCACCTTGGTGGCGCGGCGCAGGTCTTCCAGCACGATGTGCTCGTCGGCGCGCTTGGCGTTGGACTCGAGCACGGTGCGCGGGCCGGCGCCGTAGATCACGGCGGGGATGCCGCGCTCGCTGAACAGCCGCGCATCGGTGTACAGCGGCGTGCCCGAGGCCTTCACGGGTTCGCCGAACAAGGCCGTGGCATGGCGGCACAGCGATTCGACCAGCGGCGCATTGCCGGCCAGCGGCTTCATGGCGTTGGCCAGCAGCAGGCGCTTGATCTCCACGCGGATGCCGGCCTGGCCTTCGGCGGCCTGTTCGATCAGCTTGCGCAGGCGGGCTTCGACCGCCGCCGGGTCCTCCTCCGGAATCATGCGGCGGTCGACCTTGAGCACCACCTTGCCGGGCACCACGTTGGTGTTGGTGCCGCCGTTGATCTGGCCCACGTTGATGTAGCCGTGGTTGATGCCCTCCACCGCGCTCGTGGTCTTGCGCAGCTCGCCGTTCTCGGCGTACAGCGCGGTCAGGATGCGGTTGGCGGCCTGCAGCGCGTCCACCGCGGTCTCGGGCACGGCCGCATGGCCCATCTTGCCGTGCACCGTGACTTCGAGCTGCAGGCAGCCGTTGTGCGCCGTCACCACCTGGTAGCTGAAGCCGGCCGCGATCTCGAGGTCGGGCTTGGTCAGGCCCTTCTCGAGCAGCCAGGCCGGGCCGAGTTCGCCGCCGAATTCCTCGTCGTAGGTGAACAGCAGGTCGACCCCGCCGGCCAGCGGCACGCCGGTCGCTTCCAGCGCGCGCGTGGCGAAGCTGAAGGTGGAGAAATCGCACTTGCTGACGGCCGCGGCGCGGCCGTAGAGCTTGCCGTCCACGACCTCGCCGCCATAGGGCTCGCGCGTCCAGCCCTCGCCGGGCGGCACCACGTCGCCGTGGGCGTTGAGCGCGACCACGCGGCCGCCCTGGCCGTAGCGGCGCTGCACCACGAGGTTGGTGATGGACTGCAGGCCATGGGCCTGCACGGTCGCGGCCGGCACCTCGTGCGCCTGGGCCTCGAAGCCGAAGTCCTTCAGCAGCACCGCCGTGCGCTGGGCGTGCGGCGTGTTGTTGCCGGGCGGCGTGTCGGTCGGCACCTGCACCAGGGCCTGCAGGAAGCGGACCTGCTCGTCGAAATGCGCGTCGACCCAGCTGTCGATGGCGTCGTAGGGGGTGTTCTTCGTGGTCATGCTTGTTCGCTCGCGAGTTGGTCGAGGAGGGCCTGGAACGCGCGCACGCTGAGTTCCATGTCGTGGTTGGTGGTCGATTCCAGGGGGTTGTGGCTGATGCCGGCGTTCTCGCCGCGCACGAACAGCATGGCCTGGGGCATGAGTTCGTGCAGCTTCATGGCGTCGTGGCCGGCGCCGCTGGGCATGCGGTACAGCGGCAGGCCCTGGGCCTGCACGGCCTGCTCCCAGCGCTGCTGCCAGGCGGCGGCACTGGGCGCGGCCGAGGCGCGCATGGTCTGCTCCACCTGGTGGTGCACGCCGCGGCGCTCGCAGATGGCCTGCAGCTCGGCCAGCACGTCGCGCTCGCAGGCGTCGCGCGCTGCGTTGGTGGTGGCGCGGATGTCCAGGCTGAACTTGCAGCGGCCGGGCACCACGTTGATGGAGCCGTTCGGCACCTCGAGCATGCCGACGGTGGCGACCAGGTGCGGCTCGGCCGCGGCGCGCTTTTCCATGAACAGCACGAGTTCGGCCACGGCCGCGGCCGCGTCGCGGCGCCGGTCCATGGGCGTGGTGCCGGCGTGGCTGGCCATGCCGATGACCTCGCCCACGTAGCGCACGCTGCCGTTGATCGAGGTCACGATGCCCAGCGGCAGGTCCATCTCGTTGAGCACCGGGCCCTGCTCGATGTGGACCTCGACGAAGCCCTGGTAGTCGGCCGCGTCGCGCTTGAGGCCCGCGATGTCTTCGGCGCGCAGGCCGGCGTGGGCGATGGCCGCGCGCATGGTGATGCCGTCGGCGTCCTGCTGGTCCAGCCAGCCTTGGTCGAAGTCGCCGGTCAGCGCGCCCGAGCCCAGGAACACGGCCTTGTAGCGCTGACCCTCCTCTTCCGAGAAGCCCACGACCTCGAAGCCGTAGGGCAGGCGCCGGCCCGCGCGGTGCAGCTCGCGCACGCAGGCCATGGGCACCAGGATGCCGAGCCGGCCGTCGTACTTGCCGCCGTTGCGCACGGTGTCGTAGTGGCTGCCGGTCAGCAGGCGGGGGGCGCTGCGGTCCGTGCCGTGGTAGATGCCGACCACGTTGCCGACCGCGTCGATCGACACCTCGTCGAAGCCGCAGTCCTCGCGCATCCAGGCGGCCAGCTGCGCGGCGCAGGCGCGGTGCGCATCGGTCAGGTAGGTCACCGTGAGCTCGCCGCGCTCGGCGTAGCCGGGGTCGGTGTGGACGGCCAGTTGCTCGGACCAGTCCCAGACCAGGTTGCCCAGCACGGGCGCCTGGCCGAACTTGTCGTCGAGCCGGATCTCGGCGATGCGGTGGATCGCGCGCAGCGCCTCGGCGAACTCGTAGTCGGGGTGGTGGTTGAGCCGGCGCTGTACCGTGGCGATGATCTGCTGCTTGGACAGCCCGGTGCCGCGCGGGCCGCGCACGGGCATGATGAACGGGAAGCCGAAGCGCGCGTTGTACTGCGCGTTCAGGTTGCCGATCAGCGCCAGCTCATCGGGCGTGCAGTTGGTCAGGCCGGCCTTGCTCTGCTCGTTGGTGGATTCGGCCGTCAGGCTGTTGCTGGCCATGGCCTTGCCCGCCAGCTCCGGGTGGGCGCGCACCAGCGCCATCTGCAGTTCGCGCCCGGCGCGGCGCACCGATTCGGCCAGCGCCGCCTTGAGCGCGGCCAGCGAGGCGAAGGGCCGCGCGGCCCAGGCGCCTTCGGCCACCCAGGGCGAGTGCTCGTAGGTGCCGTCCAGCAGGGCGACGAAGTCGGCCTGCGTGGCCGTGTTGAGTTGCTCCAGCGTGAGCGTCATGTTCACTCCCAGACAAAGGCGGTGTTGGCATCGAAGGGATGCACGCTTTTCCAATGGCGCGCGATGTCGACGCGGCGCGCGACCCAGACCCGGTCGTGCGACTGCACGTGGTCCAGGAAGCGCTGCAGCGCGCGCATGCGGCCGGGGCGGCCGAGCAGCCGGCAGTGCATGCCGATGCTCATCATCGAGGGGCGTTCATCGCCCTCGGCGTAGTGCACGTCGAAGGCGTCGCGCAGGTACTCGAAGAACTCGTCGCCATGGCTGAAGCCCTGCGGCAGCGCGAAGCGCATGTCGTTGCAGTCCAGCGTGTAGGGCACGATGAGCTGCGGCGCCAGCGCGCCGTCGGTCTTCTTCACCTGCAGCCAGAACGGCAGGTCGTCGCCGTAGTAGTCGCTGTCGTACTCGAAGCCGCCGTAGTCGGCCACGAGGCGGCGCGTGTTGGGGCTGTCGCGGCCGGTGTACCAGCCCAGCGCGCGCTGGCCGGTCAGGCGCTCGAGCACCTCCATGCCCAGGCGCATGTGCTCGCGCTCCTTGGCCTCGCTGGTGTTCTGGTAGTGGATCCAGCGCCAGCCATGGCAGGCGATCTCGTGGCCCAGCTCGACGAAGGCGGCCGTGACCTCGGGGCTGCGCTGCAGCGCCATGGAGACGCCGAACACCGTGAGCGGCAGGCCGCGCTTCTCGAACTCGCGCAGCAGCCGCCACACTCCCACGCGCGAGCCGTATTCGTAGATGCTCTCCATGCTCATGTGCCGCGCCGCGAAGGCGTTGGGGTTGAACATCTCGGAGAGGAACTGCTCGCTGCCGGAGTCGCCGTGCAGCACCGAGTTCTCGCTGCCCTCCTCGTAGTTCAGCACGAACTGCACGGCCACGCGGGCCCGGCCGGGCCATTGCGCATGCGGCGGGTTGCGGCCGTAGCCGCGCAGGTCGCGCGGGTACTGGGGGATGGCGCTGGAAGGGCCTTGGTTCACGTGGTGGTCTTTCAGGTCAGGTCTTGGGCCGCAGGACAGCGGCCAGGTCGGGGGTCCGGGGGTCGAGCCGCAGGTTGCGCTCCACGCTCGTGACGTGCTGCTCCATGAGCCTGGCGGCGGCGCGGCCGTCGCGTCGCTCCAGCGCCTCGACGATCTCGATGTGCTCGGACTGCGAGTGCTCGGCCGAATGGCCGCTCTGGTACATCAGCGCGATCAGTTGCGAGCGCGACAGCAGGTCGGCGATGAGTTCGGCCAGCACCTCGTTGCCGAGCAGCCGCGCCAGGATCACGTGGAAATCGGCCAGCAGCCGCGTGCGGCCGCTCACGTCGGAACGCTTGACCGCATCGCGCTCGTCCTGCAGGTGGGCGCGCAGCTCGGCGATCTGCGCGTCGGTGATGCGGGCCGCGAGCTCGCGCGCCATGCCGCCTTCGACCAGGCGGCGCAGCTCGAACACCTGGCGCGCCTCCTCGGCCGACATGGTGGCCACGAAGGCGCCGCGCGCGGGCAGCAGCGTGACGAGCCGGCTGCGGCTGAGCTGGTTCAGCGCCTGGCGCACCACGGTGCGCGAGACCGAGAACACGTCGGCGATCTGCTGCTCCACGAGCTTGGTGCCGGGCATCAGGCGCTGCTCCACGATGGCGCTGGTGATGGACTCGACGATCTGATCCGTGGTGCTGGGCGCATCGCGCGGAGTGCGCACCGGTTCCACCAGGCGCAGGGAAGAAGCAGGCTTGCGGGGCATGACGGATTGAAGACGATTGATGCCTTCAATTGTGTACAGCAATTCGAGGCAGCGCAAGCCCCGGACGGCCGGATGGGTATCGGCCGGGCGCGTTTCCCACCTGGCGATGGTGCAACTTGGCGGCAAACGCCGCCGAAAACTGAATACAGGGAAAACGCGGAAAGCGCCCTACTCGCCCTGCGCCAGGTCGGTGCTCCACCACTCGCCCTGCAGCTGCTGCTGCAGCCAGGCGATGAAGGCCGTGACCTTGGCCGGCACCAGCTTGGGCGAGGGGAAGACCGCGTGCACCTCCTGCGACGGCAGGGCGTGGTCGGCCATCAGCTGCACGATGGAGGCGTCCGCATGCGAGCGGCTGGCCACGTACCAGGGCAGCACCGCCAGCCCCATGCCGGCGCGGCAGGCCGCCAGCAGGGCCGACAGGTTGTTGGACTTGAGCACGGCCCGCACGGGCTGGGCCTGCTCCTCCCCGGCAGGGGTGACGAAGGGCCAGCGCGCATCGCCCTGCACGCTGCTGTAGACCAGGCAGTCGTGCCCGGCCAGGTCGGCGGGCCGCTGCGGCGTGCCGCGCGCGGCCAGGTAGGCCGGCGCGCCCGCCAGCATCCAGGGGTTGCGGCCCAGGTAGCGCGCGCCCGAGCGAGGAGTCGGCCAGCCGGCCCATGCGCACGGCCAGGTCCACGCCCTGCTCCACGAGGTTCACGTAGCGGTCGTCGAAGGACAGTTCCACCTGCAGCTGCGGATGCGCCTGCATGTAGCGCAGCACCAGCGGCACCAGCACGCGCCGGCCGAAGGCCACCGAGGTGTTGATGCGCAGCAGCCCGCTGCCGCCGCCCTGCACCAGTGCGGCCACGCTGTCGGCCTCGTCGGCGTCGCGCACCAGGGCCTTGCAGCGCTCGTAGTACAGCAGGCCCACCTCGGTCGGCGTCACGCCGCGCGTGCTGCGGTGCAGCAGGCGCGCGCCCAGCCGGCGCTCGGCCTCGGCCACGGCCTTGGTGGCCGTGGGCTGGGTGGTGGCGAGCTCGGCCGCGGCCTTGCTGAAGCTGCCCGTCTCCACGACGCGCACGAAGACTTGCATGGTCATGAGTCGGTCCATGGCCCCAGTGTAGGGCCGCCTATTCCAGCGCGGAATAGTTCATATCCGCCCCCAGGCGTTCACGCCGGGCACCGGCGCCGCGACCATTGCCGCCAGTTCGCACCAACCCAGGAGACCTGCAATGGCGAAGATGAAGGCGGCGATGGCCGCCGTGCTCGTGATGGAGAAGGAAGGCGTGACCCAGGCCTTCGGCGTGCCCGGCGCCGCCATCAACCCGCTCTATGCGCAGCTGCGCGAGCGCCAGACCATCAGCCACGTGCTGGCGCGCCACGTCGAGGGCGCCTCGCACATGGCCGAGGGCTACACGCGGGCCAAGGCCGGCAACATCGGCGTGTGCATCGGCACCTCCGGCCCGGCCGGCACCGACATGGTCACCGGCCTGTACTCGGCCAGCGCCGACAGCATCCCGATCCTGTGCATCACGGGCCAGGCACCGCGTGCGCGGCTGCACAAGGAAGACTTCCAGGCCGTGGACATCGCCAGCATCGTCAAGCCCGTGACCAAGTGGGCCACCACGGTGCTGGAGCCGGCCCAGGTGCCGCGCGCCTTCCAGCAGGCCTTCCACCTGATGCGCTCGGGCCGCCCGGGCCCGGTGCTGATCGACCTGCCCTTCGACGTGATGATGGCCGAGATCGAGTTCGACATCGACACCTACGCGCCGCTGCCCGTCTACAAGCCGGCCGCCACGCGCGCCCAGATCGACAAGGCGCTGGACATGCTGGAGAGCGCCGAGCGCCCGCTGATCGTGGCCGGCGGCGGCATCATCAACGCCGACGCGGCCGGGCTGCTGGTGGAGTTCGCCGAGCTGACCGGCATCCCCGTGATCCCCACGCTGATGGGCTGGGGAACCATCCCCGACGACCACCCGCTGATGGCCGGCATGTGCGGCCTGCAGACCAGCCACCGCTACGGCAACGCCAACATGCTGGCCTCGGACTTCGTGCTGGGCATCGGCAACCGCTGGGCGAACCGCCACACCGGCAGCCCCGAGGTGTACTGCAAGGGCCGCAAGTTCATCCACGTCGACATCGAGCCGACCCAGATCGGCCGCGTGTTCGCGCCCGACTACGGCATCGTCTCCGACGCCAAGGCCGCGCTCGAACTCTTCGTGCAGGCCGCCCGCGAGCGCGCCGCGCAGGCAAGCTGCCCGAGCGCGCCGCCTGGGCCGCCGCGTGCCAGGACCGCAAGCGTGACATCCAGTACCTGCGCAAGACCAACTACGACAGCGTGCCCATGAAGCCGCAGCGCGTGTACCAGTGCATGAACAACGCCTTCGGCAAGGACGTGACCTACGTCTCCACGATCGGCCTGTCGCAGATCGCGGCCGCGCAGTTCCTGCACGTCTACGGCCCGCGCCAGTGGATCAACTGCGGCCAGGCCGGCCCGCTGGGCTGGACCGTGCCGGCGGCGCTGGGCGTGCGCGCGGCCGACCCGAGCCGCAAGATCGTGGCGCTGTCGGGCGACTACGACTTCCAGTTCATGCTCGAGGAGTTGGCCGTGGGCGCGCAGTTCAAGCTGCCCTACCTGCACATCGTCGTGAACAACAGCTACCTGGGCCTGATCCGCCAGAGCCAGCGCGGCTTCGGCATGGACTACTGCGTGCAGCTGGCCTTCGACAACATCAACACGCCTTCGGACGAGGCCGTGCGCAGCTACGGCGTGGACCACATCAAGGTGGTCGAGGGCCTGGGCTGCAAGGCCATCCGCGTGCACCGCCAGGAAGAGATCGCGCCGGCCATCCGCCAGGCCGAGGCCTGGATGGAGGAGCACCGCGTGCCCGTGGTCGTGGAGGTGCTGCTGGAGCAGGTGACCAACATCTCCATGGGCACCGAGATCGACAACGTGGTCGAGTTCGAGGAACTGGCCGCCACCGCGTCCGACGTGCCCACGGCCATCACGGCCGCCATGCTGGATTGAGGAAGGACGCCATGCCCAAGTTCGCAGCCAACCTCACGATGCTGTTCAACGAAGTGCCCTTCCTGGAGCGCTTCGGGCGGGCCGCGCAGGCCGGCTTCAAGGCCGTCGAGTTCATGTTCCCCTACCCCTACTCGGCCGCCGACATCCTGGCCCGCCTGCAGGAGCACCAGCTGCAGCTCGTGCTGCACAACCTGCCCGCCGGCGACTGGGACGCCGGCGAGCGCGGCATCGCCTGCATCCCGGGGCGCGAGCGCGAGTTCCGCACCGGCGTGGGCCAGGCCATCGAGTACGCCCGCGTGCTCGGCGTGCGCCAGCTCAACTGCCTGGTCGGCAAGACGCCGCAAGGCGTGGACGCGGCCCAGGTGCACGCCACGCTGGTGGAGAACCTGCGCTACGCGGCGCAGCAGCTGGCCGATGCGGGCATCAAGCTGCTCGTGGAGCCCGTCAACAGCTACGACATCCCGGGCTTCCACCTGAACCGCAGCGGCGAGACGCTGGCGCTGCTCGACGAGGTCGGCGCGCCCAACCTGTACCTGCAGTACGACATCTACCACATGCAGCGCATGGAAGGCGAGCTCGCGGCCACGCTCACGAAGCAACTGCCGCGCATCGCCCACGTCCAGCTGGCCGACAACCCCGGCCGCAACGAACCCGGCACGGGCGAGATCAACTACCCCTTCCTGTTCGCCCACCTGGACCGCATCGGCTACCAGGGCTGGATCGGCTGCGAATACAAGCCCGCGGGCCGCACCGAGGACGGCCTTACCTGGATTCCCAACCACTGACAACGACAAGCTCCAAGACATGACTTCTTCTCTCAAGATCGGTTTCATCGGCCTGGGCGTCATGGGCACGCCCATGGCAGGCCACCTGATCAACGCCGGCCACCAGCTGTTCCTGCACACGCTGGGCAAGGTGCCGGCCGCGCTGGCCGAAACCAGCGCCACGCAATGCACCTCGGCGCGCGGCGTGGCCGAGCGCGCCGACATCGTGATCACCATGCTGCCCGACACGCCCGACGTGGCGGCCGTGCTGTTCGGCGAGGACGGCGTGGCCGCCGGCCTCGCCACCGGCGGCAAGGGCAAGCTCGTGATCGACATGTCCTCGATCTCGCCCGTGGAGACGCAGGACTTCGCGCGCCGCATCGAGGCGCTGGGCGCCGACTACCTGGACGCGCCGGTCTCCGGCGGCGACGTGGGCGCGCGCAATGCCACGCTGTCCATCATGTGCGGCGGCAAGCCCGAGGTGTTCGAGCGCGCAAGGCCCGTGCTGGCCGCGATGGGCAAGAACATCACGCGCGTCGGCGGCAGCGGCGACGGCCAGTCCTGCAAGGTGGCCAACCAGATCGTGGTGGCGCTGACCATCCAGGCCGTGGCCGAGGGCCTGCTGTTCGCCGCGCGCGCCGGGGCCGATCCGGCCCGCGTGCGCGAGGCGCTGCTGGGCGGCCTGGCCAGCTCGCGCATCCTGGAGGTGCTGGGCGAACGCATGGTCGCGCGCACCGTGGAGCCGGGCTTCCGCATCGCGCTGCACCAGAAGGACCTGAACCTGGCCCTGGGCGCCGCCCGCCAGCTGGGCCTGGCGCTGCCGGGCACGGCCGGCGCGCAGCAGCTGTTCTCGGCCTGCGTGGCCCAGGGCGGCGCGGCCTGGGACCACTCGGGCATGGTGCGCGCGCTCGAAGCCCTCTCGCAGTTCAGGATCGGCGACAAGCCGGCCTGAGCCAGCCCGCCGCCACGGGTACGGCGCTTGCATCGCTTTCGCGGCCGCGGAGGCGTGCAGGCGCCTTATCGCGTATACGATCCAGTCCCTGCCCACACTCTTCGAAAGGAACAACGACCATGGGACACCTGAGCACCCACGTCCTCGACACCGCCAACGGCTGCCCGGCCGCGGGCATGCTTGTGAAGCTGCAGCGCGTGCAGGCCGACGGCAGCGCGCAGACCGTCAAGACCATCACGCTCAACGCCGACGGCCGCAACGACGGCGGCCCGCTGCTGGACGCCTCCACCATGGAAACCGGCCGCTGGCGCCTGGTGTTCGAGGTGGCGCCCTACTTCCGCGCGCGCGGCGTGGAGCTGCCCGAGCCGCCCTTCATCGACAGCGTGCCGCTGGACTTCGGCATCGCCGACAAGGCCGGCCACTACCACGTGCCGCTGCTCGTGAGCCCCTTCAGCTACAGCACCTACCGCGGCTCCTGAGCCATATTCGTATGCGATCAAAGGGTTTATCCGGAGACAAAAACCTTCTGATGTGTATACGATAAGCCGTATACCCAGGTCGCCGCGGGTCTCCTTGTCCAAGGGGTTTTGCGACCAAAGCTCCTCACAGAACCCGCTGTGGTGGGGGGAAGAACCGGCCGGCACTGGCCGCGGCTTCCCCCACTGAAAGCCGCCCAGCGCGCATGCACTTTTCCGAAGTCCTGTGGAGAACTCCCCGATGACCACGCCCGCTGTCCACCCCGTGGACGAACGCCTGCCCACCGGCCGCCTGACCGCGCTGGGCCTGCAGCATGTTCTCGTGATCTATGCCGGTGCCGTCGCGGTGCCGCTGATCGTCGGCCGCGCGCTGCAGCTCACCCCGCACCAGGTGGCCATGCTGATCAGCGCCGACCTGTTCTGCTGCGGCATCGTCACGCTGATCCAGTCCTTCGGCATGACGCGCTGGTTCGGCATCCGCCTGCCCGTCATGATGGGCGTCACCTTCGCGGCGGTCGGCCCCATGGTGGCCTTCGCCAACGCCATGCCCGGCGTGGAGGGCGCGCGCGCGATCTTCGGCGCCATCATCGGCGCGGGCATCATCTCCATGCTGATCGCGCCCGCCATCAGCAAGATGCTGCGCTTCTTCCCGCCCGTGGTGACGGGCACCATCATCGCCGTCATCGGCATCAGCCTGATGCGCGTGGGCGTGGGCTGGGCCATGGGCGGCCCGGCCTCGATGGCGCAGACCGTCGACGCCGACGCGCTGGTGCGCTTGGTGGACGCCACGCGCGCCGCCGCCGAGGCCAAGGGCGTGCCGGTCGGCCAGTTGCTGGGCCCGATCCCGATGCAGGACAACCCCCGGTACGGCGCGCTCGACACCATGGGCATTGCCGCCGCGGTGCTGGCCTTCATCCTGCTGCTGGTGCGCTTCGGCCGCGGCTTCGTCGCCAACATCTCGGTGCTGCTGGGCATCGTGGCCGGCTGCGCCGTGGCCGTGGCCATGGGCAAGATGGACTTCCACAAGGTGGCCGAGGCGGCCTGGTTCGACATCGTCACGCCGCTGGCCTTCGGCATGCCGACCTTCGACCCCGTGATGATCCTGACCATGACGCTGGTCATGGTCGTGGTGATGATCGAGTCCACCGGCATGTTCCTGGCGCTGTCGGACATCACGGGCAAGAAGATCTCGCAGGCCGAGCTGGCCGCCGGCCTGCGCACCGACGGCCTGGGCACGGTGATCGGCGGCGTGTTCAACACCTTCCCCTACACCAGCTTCAGCCAGAACGTGGGCCTGGTCGGCGTGACCGGCGTGCGCAGCCGCTGGGTCTGCGTGGCCGGCGGCGTGATCATGGTGGTGCTGGGCCTGCTGCCCAAGATGGGCGCACTCGTGGAGAGCGTGCCCACCTTCGTGCTCGGCGGCGCCGGCCTCGTGATGTTCGGCATGGTGGCTGCCACCGGCATCCGCATCCTGTCGGCGGTGGATTTCCGCGGCAACCGCAACAACCTGTACATCGTCGCGCTGGCCATCGGCTTCGGCCTGATCCCGCTGGTGGCGCCGCGCTGGATGCAGCAGATGGCGCACGGCCTGCACCCGCTGCTGGAGTCCGGCATCCTGCTGACGGCCATCTCCGCCGTGCTGCTCAACATCTACTTCAACGGCACGGGCGACAACACGGCCGATGCGATCGAGGCCGCCAAGGCCGCCGAGGCGCACTGAAGCCAGCCGCCCGGCGGCGACATCCAGGGGCCGGATGCGCATCGCGCATCCGGCCCTTGTCCTTTTCTGCGCCCGGCCTTCGCTGGATGTGACTTCATAACATGTTATGTTATAACTATTCATTCCACGAACCAGGCACTTCAGAGGAGAACCATGCCGAGCCACGCCGCTTCCCGTCCCATCCGTTTCGCGCTGGGCCTTGCCGCCGCCCTTGCGCTGGCCGCCTGCGGCGGCGGAGGCGACGACGACGACCATGCCCACGAGGACCACGACATCGACACCGCCGGCCGCCTGGCCATCGCCGAGAACGGCTCGCCGACGCTGCGGCTGCACGACCTGGACAGCGCCGGCGTCGTCGCCAGCTTCACGCTGGCCAACAGCCCCAGCGCCGTCTACGCCAGCCCCGGCGGCCGCTACGCGCTGGCGCTGCAGCGCGCGCAGGACACCACGCAGATCGTCGACGGCGGCATCTGGCAGGAAGACCACGGCGACCACGACCACGACTACAAGCAGGAGCCGCGGCTGCTGGCGCTGCGCCTGGACGGCCCCCAGCCCACGCACTACGACGACCGCGCCGGCCAGGCCGCGCTGTTCATGGACGGGCGCGCCGCCACCGCGCAGAACGCCTCGGCGCTGCTGCTGACGGACGCCGGCATCGGCGCCGGCCAGGTGGCCGCCACGCTGGCGCTCACGGCCCCCATGCACGGCTTCGCCGAGCCCAACGGCGAGCACCTCGTGACCAGCGCGCTCGTGGCCGGCGCCACCGCGCCGACCCAGGTGGAGGTCTACCGCCGCCAGGGCAGCGCCTACGGCTTCGTGCAGCGGCTCGACGCGCTGTGCCCCGGCATGCACGGCAGCTACACCCAGGGCCAGACCACGGTGGCCGGCTGCAGCGACGGCGCGCTGCTGGTGCGCCCCGCTGCCGGCGGCGACTTCGGCGCCACGCGCGTGACGGCGCCCTCGGGCATCTCCACCATCGCCGGCCATCCCGCGCTGGCCCGCTTCGTCGGCATCGGCAACAGCGGCACGCCGTCGACCACGCGCTTCTACGACATCGACCCGGCCGGCAACGCCGCCACGCCCATCGCCATCGCCGGCTGGGGCGAAGGCCGGCTGCGCCGCGCCCATGGCTTCGACCGCGCCGGCCGCACGCTGTTCGTGCTCGACGACCAGGGCACGCTCTACGCGCTGCAGCACGAGGCCGGCGCCTGGACCACGCGCGCCACGCTGGCGGGCGCCGTGCCGGCCATGCCCGCGGCAGCGCCGTTTCCGGCCTTCGCGGCCAACGGCGCCCGCGACGAGGTCTACCTGAGCGACCCGAACGGCCGGCAGCTGCTGGTGCTCGATTCGGCGCAGCTGCAGGTCAAGCAGCGCGTGGCGCTGGGCTTCGCGCCGTCCTATCTCGCCTGGCTGGGGATCGCGCGATGAAGCGCCTTGCCTTGACCGCCGCGCTGGCCGCGGCCACCGGCGCGCAGGCGCAGGGCCCGGCACCGGCCGAGCGCTGGCAATTCGGCGCCGTGCTCGACGTGGCCGCCTCCTCGCGCGTGCCGGCCCTGGGCCAGCGCGTGCAGGGGCTGGGCCTGGGCCACAGCGACATCAGCCTGTTCGGCCCCATCGGCACGGCGCTGCAGGCCCAGGTGACGACGGCCGTGCACAGCCACGACGACGACCTGGAGGCCGAACTCGAAGAAGCCTTCGTGCAGACGCGCAGCCTGCCGGCCGGCCTGCAGGCGCGCGCCGGCCGCTTCTCCTCGCAGCTGGGCTACCTCAACGAGCAGCACCCGCATGCCGACGATTTCGTCGAACGCCCGCTTCTGTACCGCGCCTTCCTGGGCGGCCACTGGTACGACGACGGCCTGCGCCTGAACTGGACCGCCCCGACCGCGCTGTACCTGCGCCTGGGCGCCGAGGTGTTCCGCGGCCGGCAGCTCGTCCAGGAGGCCAGCCGCTCGCAAAGCCCGGGCGCGCTGGTGCTGACGGCGCGCACCGGCGGCGACATCGGCCGCTCGCACAGCTGGCAGGCCGGCCTGTCCTGGCTGCACAACCGGCGCGAGGCCGCGCTGGAGGACGACCACGACCACGGCGGCGACGCGCACGACCACGACCACGACCATGCGCATGCCCACGGCGCGGCCTACGGCGGCAGGCAGCTGTACCTGTTCGACATCGCCTACAAGTGGGCGCCGGACGGCAACAACAGCCGCCAGCAGCTGCGCCTGGCCTACGAGTACGCCGAGGTGCACGACCTGAACCGCTACGCCGCCAGCGGCGACCGCCACCGCGCGCACTACCTGAGCGCGGTGTACCGCTTCGCGCCGAGCTGGGAGGTGGGCGTGCGCACCGACCTGCTGCGCGTGCGCCAGCCGCACGGCGACCACTTCCACGGCGCCCGGCTGGCCGAGGACGCCGTGATGCTGGCCTACAAGCCCACGCACATGCAGAGCCTGCGCCTGCAGTTCACGCGCCAGCGCGATGCGGTCGGCTTCGACACCGGCAAGCATGCGCTGCAACTCCAGTACGTCCTGTCCTTCGGTGCCCATGCTGCGCATGCGTTCTAGCCTCGCCGCCCTGCTCCTGTGTGCCACGGCCGGCGCCAGCCAGGCCCTGACCGTGTTCGCCTGCGAGCCCGAATGGGCGGCGCTGGTGCGCCAGCTGGCGCCCGGCGCGCAGGTGACGAGCGCCACGCACGCGCAGCAGGACCCGCACCACATCGAGGCCCGGCCCAGCCTGATCGCGGCGCCGCGCCGTGCCGACCTGGCGGTCTGCACGGGCGCCGCGCTGGAGGCCGGCTGGCTGCCCATGCTGCAGCAGCGCGCCGGCAATGCGCGCGTGCAGGACGGCGCCGCCGGCATGTTCTACGCGGCCGACCACGTGACGCTGATCGACCCGCGCCCCGATGCCGGTCCGGGCACGCCGTTCGACGGCGACGTGCACAGCGAGGGCAACCCGCACGTGCACCTGGACCCGGAACGGCTGCTGGCCATCGCCGGGGCGCTGTCGCAGCGCCTGCAGCAGCTCGAACCGGCACGCGCCGCCGAGCATGCCCGGCACTGGCAGGCCTTCCAGGCCGACTGGCGCGCGCGCATGGCGGCCTGGCGCACGCTGGCGGCGCCGCTGCGCGGCGGCCGGGTCGCGGCCCAGCACAGCACCTACGCCTACCTGTGGCACTGGCTGGGCATGGCCCAGGTGGCCGACCTGGAGCCCAAGCCCGGCATGCCGCCCACGCCGGGCCACCTGCAGCGCGTGCTGCAGGCCACGCGCGCCGCGCCGCCAGGCGCCGTGGTCGTGTCGCTCTACCAGGACGTGCGGCCGGCGCAGTGGCTGGTGCAGCAGCTGGGCGGCGGCACGCGCCTGCTGCAGCTGCCGTCCACCGTGACCGAGGATGGGCAGGCGGCGGACCTGGCGGCGCTGTTCGACAGGCTGATCGCGCAACTGCTGGAGCCGCGTTGAGCCTGGACGCACTGGCCTGGCTGGCCCCGCCGGTGGCGGCACTGGCCGTCGCCTGCCTGGCCCTGGTGCCGCTGGGCGCCCAGGTGCTGGCGCGCGGCGTGGTCTTCATCGACCTCGCCGTGGCCCAGGTGGCGGCCTGCGGCGCGCTGGCCTGCGCGCTGCTGCTGGACCATCCGCCGGCCTGGGCCACGGCCCTGGCCGCGGCCACCGCTGCGCTGGCGGGCGCCGCGGCGGTGCGGGCCATCGCGCGGCGCGCGCCGCGCCAGCGCGAAGCCCTGATCGGCCTGGTCTACGTGGCCGGCGCCAGCGTCGCCGTGCTGGCCGCCGCCCGGGCGCCGCACGGCCGCGAGCTGCTGGCGGCCCTGCTGGCGGCCGACGTGCTGTGGGCGCCCTGGTCGGCCACCGCGCTGCTGGCCGGCGCGGCGCTGCTGGTCGCGCTGGCCGCCGGCCGGCTCCGGCGCGACGCCTGGTTCTACCCGGTGTTCGCGCTCGCGCTGAGCGCCGCCGTGCCGGCGCTGGGGCTGTACCTGGTGTTCGCGCTGCTGATCGCGCCGGCCCTGTGGCTGGCGCGCGGCCTGCGCCCGTGGCGGGCGCAGGCGCTGGCGGCAGGTGCCTGCGCGCTGGGCCTGGCCCTGTCCTGGGCCGGCGACTGGCCCAGCGGCGCCTGCGTGGCCCTGGCGCTGTGCGGGCTGGGCCTGGCGGCCCTGCGCCGCCGGGAGGGTGCGGCCTAGAATTCAGGCCATGCCCCGCAAGACCGCCCCCCGCGCGCCCGTGCAGACCGCCAAGCAGCCCACGCCGCGGCGGCACCGGCAGGCGCTGGCCGACGCCCAGGCACGCTGCGCCGCCCAGGGCGCGCAGCTGACCGAGCAGCGCGCGCTGGTGCTGGAGCTGCTGCTCGCGCGCGACGGCGCGGGCAAGGCCTACGACCTGCTCGCCGACATGCGCGCGCTGAACCCCGGCGTGGCGCCGATGACGGTCTACCGCGCGCTCGATTTCCTGGTCGAGCAGGGCCTGGTCCACAAGGTCGCGGCCACCAGCAGCTTCGTGGTCTGCAAGCACGGCCCGCACCCGCACAACGACCCGGTGTTCCTGGTCTGCGGCCGCTGCGGCGATGCCACCGAGTGGGACAACCCCGCCCTGGGCAGCCAGGTCGAGCAGGCCCTGGCCGGCCTGGGCCTGCACGCCCACGGCATGGAGATCAGCGTGGATTGTGCATGCTGCCAGGCGCAGGACCCGCACCGGCGATAGTCTTCAGGAAGGCTCCAGAAGCGCTCCGGATGCGGCGCCAGGCTGGTGCGCCGCAGGCCGCGCTCGTCGCCCTGTCCTACGCGGCCGGGCCGCCGGCGCGCTTAGGCTCGGCGGTTCTGGCAGCCGCCACGCCCCGGATGTTTGCCATACCGCCCAACGGACCCGAGCAGCCTGCGCCTGAAGTTCGCCCCTGGCCTGTGCGCTGTCGGCGCTCACGGGCCTCGTGGTGCTGGTGGGCTGGGCCTTCGACCTGCCCGCGCTGCGCAGCGTGATCCCGGGCGCGGTGCAGATGAAGGCCAACACCGCCCTGGGCCTGCTGGCCTGTTCGGCTGCGCTGTGGCTGCGCACCCGGCACTCCCCTGCCACCGACCGCTGGGCGCTGGGGCTGGCCGCCGCCGTGGCCCTGCTGGGCCTCGTGACGATGGCCGAGTACCTGTTCGACTGGAACCCCGGGCTGGACGAGGCGCTGTTCCGCGACCGCGACACGGCCTTCAACCAAGCGCGCGGCCGCATGTCGCCGTACAGCGCCATCGCGCTGGCGGCGCTGGCCGGCGCCATCGCCGCCATGCCGCGCCCGCGGCTGCTGCCGCTGGCCCGCATCGCGGCCGCCCTGGTGGCCGGCATCGGCATCGTGTCCTTCGTCGGCTACCTCTGGAACGTCGGCGCCATCGTGACCGACCGCATCGCGCCGCCGGTGGCCTTGCACACGGCCTGGGCCTTCCTGCTGCTGGGCACGGCGGCGCACCTGCTGGCCGCCACGCTGCACACGCAGCCCGGCTCGCGCGTGCGCAGCCGCATCGAGACCCTGGTGCTGTCGGGCTTCATCCCGACGGCGCTGTTCGTGCTCATGGGTGGTGGCCTGACCTACACGACCGGCGTGCGCTTCGCCGACACGGCGCGCCTGGTCGCGCACACGCAGGAGGTGCGCGCCGAGCTGGCCGGCGTCTACGGCGCTCTCGCCGACGCCGAACTCGCGCGCCGCAACCAGATGCTGACCGGCGAACTG
This sequence comes from Pseudorhodoferax sp., assembly GCA_049840715.1. GTDB lineage: Bacteria > Pseudomonadota > Gammaproteobacteria > Burkholderiales > Burkholderiaceae_C > Pseudorhodoferax. Next base: position 111,199 of record JASGJO010000037.1, on the reverse strand, counting down.
CAGTTCTCGGCCGACTACGAGGCCTGGGCCGCCGGGACGCGCCGCAACCTGGCCAACGTGCGCACCCTGCTCGTCGACAACCCCGAGCAGCTGGCGCGCCACGCGCGCCTGAGCGCGCTGACCGAGGCCCACCTGCGCACGCTCGAAGCCGTGGGCTCGGCGCTGATCCGCGAGGGCCTGGAGCCCGCGCGCGCCCTGCTGCGCAGCGAGGGCGCGCGGCCGAACCTGCTGCAGCTGCGCGGACTCGTGCAGCAGATGGACGCCGCCGAGGCCGCGCTGCTGGAGACCCGCCTGCACCGCGCCGAGTCGCAGCGCGATTCCACGCTGGTGGCCCTGCTGGTCACGCTGGTACTGCTGACGGCCTTGTTCGTGCTGCTGTTCCGCGGCATCCGGCAGGAGGTGCGGGCCAGGGCCGTGGCCGAGGACCACCTGCAGCAGCTCAACGCCGGGCTGGAGCAGCGCGTGCAGGAGCGCACCAGCGAACTGCAGTTCCAGCAGGCCTTCCTGCGCCGCGTGATCGACCTGAACCGCAACCTGATCTTCGCCAAGGACGCGCGAGGGCCGCTTCGTGCTGGCCAACCAGGCGCTGGCCGAGGCCTATGGCACCGACGTGGACACCTGGTCGGGCGCAGCGAACTGGACTTCAACCCCGACCATGCGCAGGTGCGGCGCTTCTTCGCGCGCCGACCGGCAGGTCATCGACAGCGGCCGCGACCTGCTGATCGAGGCGGAACGGCTGGTCGCCGCCGATGGCAGCGATGCGCTGGTTCAGCACCATCAAGCGCCCCATCCTGTCGCTGGACGGGCGCACAGCGCATCGCTGCTGGGCGTGGCCACCGACATCACCAAGCGCAAGGCGCGCCGAGGACGGGCTGCGCCAGATGGCCGCGATGCTGGAGCAGCGCGTGCGCGAGCGCACGCTGGCCCTGCAGCAGGCCAATGCGGCGCTGGTCGCAGGCGCGCCAGGAGGCCGATGCCGCCAGCCGCGCCAAGTCGGCCTTCCTGGCCAACATGAGCCACGAGATCCGCACGCCGATGAACGCCATCATCGGCCTGACCCACCTGATGGACGCGACGCGCGCGACCGCGCCCAGCGCGAGCGGCTGGACAAGGTGGGCGCCGCCGCCCAGCACCTGCTGCAGGTCATCAACGACATCCTGGACATCTCCAAGATCGAGGCCGGCAAGCTCACGCTGGAGGACATCGAGTTCTCGCTGGACGGCATGCTGGCGCGCGCCGTCGAGCTGGTGGCCGGCCCGGCCCGCGCCAAGGGCCTGGAACTGATCCTGGACCAGGACCACCTGCCGCGCCGCCTGCGCGGCGATCCCACGCGGCTGTCGCAGATCCTCATCAACCTGCTGACCAACGCCGTCAAGTTCACCGAGACGGGCTGGGTGCGCGCTGCGCGGCGCGGTGGTGCCAGGAAGACGGCAGCGCGCAGCTGGTGCGCTTCGAGGTGCAGGACACCGGCCCGGGCATCTCGCGCGACCGCCAGGCGGCGCTGTTCAACGCCTTCGAGCAGGCCGACAACTCCTCCTCGCGCCGGCATGGCGGCACCGGACTGGGCCTGGCCCTGTCGCGCCAGCTGGCGCGCGCCATGGGCGGCGACGCCGGCGTGGACAGCGCACCCGGCGCCGGCAGCACGCTTCTGGTTCACCGCCTGGCTGGGCCGCGCGGCGCAGGCGGCCGCGCCCGCGCCGTCCAGCCCGCGCTGCAGGGCCTGCGCGCGCTGCGTCATCGACGACCTGCCCGAAGCCCTGGACGTGATCGGCGAGCAGCTGCAGCTGCTGGGGGTGCAGGTCGACGCAGTGGGAGGCCGCGGGCAGGCGGTGCGCCGCATCGAGCGGGCGCATGGCCGCGCGGCCGGGCCTACGACGTGTTCCTGATCGACTGGCGCATGGAGCCCATCGACGGCATCGAGACGCTGGCTGCGGCTGCGCGCGCTGCTGGGCGACGGCATGCCGCCCAGCATCCTGATGACGGCCTTCGACGAGCCGACGCTGGAGGCGAGCGCGCCCGCGCCGGGCACTTCGACGCCGTGACTGCTCAAGCCGATGACCTCCTGACGCGCTGCGGGAGCGCCTGGTCGAGCGTGCTGCGCAGCGCCGACGCCGAGGTCGAGGCGGCCGGCCTGCATCCGTCCGATGCCGCCAGCCTGCTGCAGCAGCGCCATGCCGGCCAGCGCATCCTGCTGGCCGAGGACAACCCCGTGAACCGCGAGGTGGCGCAGGACCTGCTGCAACTCGTCGGCCTGGTGGTGGAGACCGCCTGGGACGGCGGCCGCGCCGTGGAGATGGCGCTGTCGCGCCGCTACGACCTGATCCTCATGGACGTGCAGATGCCCGTGATGGACGGCACCGAGGCCACGCGCGCGATCCGCCAGCGCGACGGCGAAGGCACGCCCATCATCGCCATGACCGCCAACGCCTTCGCCGAGGACCGCCAGGCCTGCCTGGACGCGGGCATGAACGACCACGTGGGCAAGCCCGTCGATCCCGAAGCCTTGTACGCCAAGCTGCTGCGCTGGCTGCCGCTGCACGAACCCAGCCCCTCCGGCCTGCAGCCGCTGCCGCAGGCCGGCGGGCCGCAGCACGGCGAGCCGCTGCAGCCGCGGCTGGCGCGGGTGCCCGGTTTCGACGTGGAGCAGGCGCTGCGCCACGTGGCCGGGCAGATGCCCATCCTGGAGCGCGCGCTGGGCCGCTTCGTCGAGACCTATGCGCTGGGGCTGCCGGAACTGCTGGACACCAGCGGCACGCCGGCCGAGGTCGGGGCGCGCTGGCGCAAGGTCTGCCACTCGGTGCGCGGCGCCCTGACCACGGTGGGGGCGCCCGCGCTGCTGCAGGCCTTGCGCGGCTTCGAGCAGCAGCTGGCCGACGGCGCCGCGCCCGCCACGCTGGCCGCCCAGGGCCTGCAGCTGCACCGCGACCTCGTGCAGCTGGTGCGCCGCCTGGCACGCGAACTGGGTCGCAGCCCCCAGGGCTGACAGCGGCCAGCGGCAGCGGCGCGCGGCAGCGCAGGCCGGCCTGGTAGGACGGGGCCGCATCCGGACGATCCCCAGCACATAAATTGAATAGACTGTTTCAGAATCCGGCCGTTACAAGCAAGGAGACCCATGCAGTTGGCGATGCGGTTCACGGCGCCCGGATGCGGCGCGGTGCCATGCGGTGCCCATGGGCGTGCGGGACGTCAGCGACCGCGCGGCCGCCGACGCGCCGCGCGCGCGCCCACGACGCCGCCGTGGACGTGAGCTTGCAGATGTCAGCGCACGAAGAACAGCGCCACGCTGGCCGCCAGGCCGAGCAGCCAGACCAGGCTGCGCAGCGTGCTCTTGTCGCGGATGTAGAGCGACACATAGACCACGCGCAGCAGCACGTAGGCCAGGGCCAGCGCGTCGATGCGCGCCTGCGCGGCGCCGAACTGGTGCGCCGCCAGCACGCCGGCCATGAACAGCGGCAGGCCCTCGAAGCCGTTGTGCTGCGCCGCCAGCGCCCTGGCACGCCAGCCGCCCTGGCGCGCCGCCCATTCGCGCGGGGCGTGGTTGTCGCCGAGCCCGAAGGCTCCGGCCTTGGCGATCCAGGCGGTCAGGTAGGGCAGCGCGGCGGCGGCCAGCAGGCACCAGTAGGCCAGGGTCAGGTGGTGGGTTGGCATCGCGGACGGTCTCCTCGAAATGGCGGATGGGCCGCGATTGTGATCGCCGGCCGCGCCGCCATCGGGATGTTCGGGAAGGAGAACGAATGCACATCGTGATCCTGGAGGACGACCCCGTGCAGCGCGAGCTGCTGGCGCTGCTGGTGCAGCAGGGCCGCCACACCTGCAAGGGCTTCGGGACGGTCGCCGCGTTCCAGGCCGGCGTGCGGAACGAGACCTTCGACCTGGCGCTGATCGACTGGATGCTGCCCGACGGCAACGGCGGCGAGGTGCTGCAGTGGGTGCGCAGGACCGTGGGCTGGCAATTGCCCTGCATCGTGATCACCGCGCGCGAGGAAGAACCCGTGACCGTGGCGGCGCTGGAGGCCGGCGCCGACGACTACATCGTCAAGCCGGCCAAGCCGCTGGAACTGCTGGCGCGCATCACGGCCGCCTCGCGCCGCGCCCGCCCCGGCCAGCTGCCGGTGCTGCGCGCGGGCGAGTACGAGATCGACATCACGCGCCAGCGCCTGGCCGTGGCCGGCCAGCCCATGGAACTCACGCAGAAGGAGTTCGACCTGGCCGTGTGCCTGTTCCAGAACATGGGCAAGCTGCTCTCGCGCGACTTCCTGCTCGACAAGGTCTGGGGCGTGTCGGCCGAGGTCGACGCACGCACCGTGGACACCCATGTCAGCCGGCTGCGGCGCAAGCTCAAGCTGGACGGCAGGCACGGCTGGAAGATGGTCTCGGTCTACGGCTTCGGCTACCGCTTCGAGCGCGCGGACGCCTGATCACAGCCGCTGCGCGACGGCGGCCACCAGCGCGTCGAGCTCGGCGCGCAGTTCCTCCAGCGGCGCCTGCAGTTCTTCCGCCGGCGCGCCCTTGGCCAGGGCCGCCTCCAGCGCCGCGCAGCGCTCGCGCAGCCGGCCCGCGCCGATCATGCCGACCACGCCGCGCAGCCCGTGCAGCGCCCGCGCCAGCGCGGTGCGATCGTCCTGCTGCAGCAGCCGCACCAGCGTGGCGCCGGTGGCGGCGTAGTGGGACACGAACTGCTGCAGCACGCGCAGCAGGATGTCGCTCTGGCCGGCCGCGTACTCCAGTGCCTGCGGCAGGTCGATCAGCGCGGCCATGCGCGCGACGATCCCGGCCGATCCGGCCGGCGCGGCCGGCGCCGCGGCCGGTGGCGGCGCGGGCTCGGGCTCGGCCGGTGGCGTGGGCTCCGGCACGGCCGGCGGTGCCGGCGTCCGGCCTTCGCCGAGCCGGGCCGGCAGCCAGCGCAGCAGCGCGGCATGCAGCTCGCGCGGTTCCACCGGCTTGGCCAGGTGCTCGTTCATGCCGGCGTCCAGGCAGGCCTGGCGGTCCTCGGGAAAGGCGTTCGCGGTCATCGCCACGATGGGCAGCCGTGCCAGCGCGGGCTCCTGGCGGATGCGGCGCGTGGCCTCCAGCCCGTCGAGGCGCGGCATCTGCACGTCCATGAGCACCAGGTCGTAGGGGCGGCTGCGCACCATCTCCAGGGCCTGGACGCCGTCGCCCGCCACGTCCACATGCACGCCGGCGGCATGCAGCAGCTGCGTGGCCACCTCCTGGTTGACGAGGTTGTCCTCGGCCAGCAGCACGCGCGCGCCGGCCGTGCTGGCCAGCAGGGTCTGCGGCCGGGCCTGGGTGTCGACGGTGCCGGGGTCGGCCACCAGCCGCAGCAAGGTGTCGCGCAGCAGGCCGGCCGTGACGGGCTTGGCGAGCACGGCGCCGAAGCCGGCCTCGCGCGCCTGCTGGTGCAGCGACGCGCGGTCGTGCCGCGCCACCAGCACCATGGCACGCGGCGGCGCCAGCGCGGCCAGGCGGGTGCCGGCCTGCACGCCATCGAGGCCCGGCATGGCGTGGTCCAGCAGCAGCAGTTCGTAGGGCCGGCCGGCCTGCGCCGCCTGTTGCGCCAGGGTCAGCGCCTGGGCGCCGTCCGGCGCCGTATCGGCCGCCAGGCCCAGGCCGCGCAGCAGCTCGGCCAGCGTGTCGCGGGCCTCGGGCAGGTCGTCCACCACCAACGCACGCAGGCCCTGCAGCGCGGCGGGCTGCGGCGCCGGCGCCGCCTGGGCGACGCCCAGGCGCGCCGTGAACCAGAAGCGGCTGCCGCTGCCCGGCCGGCTCTCGGCGCCGGCCTCGCCGCCCATCTGCTCGGCGATGCTGCGCGTGAGCGCCAGGCCCAGGCCGGTGCCGCCGTGGCGCCTGGTGCTGGTGTCGTCGGCCTGGGCGAAAGGCGTGAACAGCCGGCCGAGGTCCTCGGCGGCGATGCCGATGCCGGTGTCCTGCACGGCAAAGCGCAGCAGCAGCTGGCCCTCCTCCTGCGCCAGCAGTTCCACGCGCAGCATCACCAGGCCGCGTTCGGTGAACTTCACGGCGTTGAGCAGCAGGTTCAGCAGCGCCTGCAGCAGCCGCGCGGCGTCGCCGCGCAGCAGGTCGGGCACGGGCTCGACATGCAGCACCAACTCGATGTCCTTCTCGCGCGCGGCGTCCACCACCGCGGCGCAGCTGCGCGCGAGCAGGCCGTCGAGCGAGAAATCGGCCGGGTCCAGCCGCAGCTGCCCGGACTCGATGCGCGACAGGTCCAGGATGTCGTTGAGCTGCTGCAGCAGCTGGCTGGCCGCGCCGACGATGCGGCCGAGCTGCTGCTGCTGGGCCGGGTCGTCGATCTCGCGGCGCAGCAGGTGCGCGAAGCCGAGGATGGCGTTGAGCGGCGTGCGGATCTCGTGGCTCATGTTGGCCAGGAAGATGGTCTTGGCCTGGTTGGCCGCGTCGGCGCGGTCGAGCGCCTGCTCCAGCTGCTCGTGGCGCTCGTGCAGCAGCTGCTCGGCCTGCTTGTCGCGCGTGATGTTGGTGGCCAGCACGACGAAGCCCTTGACCTCGCCGTCGCGCCGGTCGGGCAGGTACTGCACGCGCGTGTCGGCGCGTTCGCCGCGCACGCTGTACTCGGTCTGCTCGAATTCCTGCGGCGTGCCGGCCAGCGCGGCCGCCACGCGCGGCGCCACGCGCTCGGCGAAGGCGGCGCCGCGCACCTCGACCAGCGTGCGGCCGATCACGCTCTCGGAGGTCTCGCCGAACCATTCCCGCTGCGTGCGGTTGACGAAGCGGCAGCGCAGCCCGCTGTCCCAGTAGACCAGGCGGCCCGGCACGCTGTCGGCCACCAGGTGGGCGAAGCGCTCGGCCTCCTGCAGCTGGGCGTTCAGGGCCTGCATGCGCTGTTCGGCCTGGGTGCGCTCCCGCAGCATGCCGGTCAGTTCGCGCGTGCGCGACTGCACCTCGCGCTCGAGCTGCTCCAGCGCCAGGCGCTGGCTCTGCTGCTGCAGCGTCACGTCGGTGAGCGAGCAGACCACGGCGCTGAGCGCGCCGTCCGGGCCGCCGTGCACGGGTTCGGCGTTGATGCACAGCCACTGGCGCCGGCCGTGGCCGTCGGTGCGCACGACCAGCACGTCGCGCCGGGCCTGGCCGTCGGCCAGCACGCGGCCAGCCGGCGTCTGGCCGGCGGCCAGCGGCTGGCCCTGCGGGTCGTGCAGCACCAGGCCCCAGGCGTCCGGGTGCGTGCCCAGCATGTCCTCGGCGCGCAGCTCCAGCAGGCGCTGGGCGGCCGGGTTGACCGCGGTGGCCCGGCCCTGCGCGTCGTAGGCGATCACGCCTTCGTTCAGGGACGCCAGCAGCGAGCGGTGGAACTCCTCGCTGCGCGCCAGCGCCTGGCTGGCATGGCGCGCCTCGTGCACGTCGATGCTGGTGCCGAACCAGCGCGTGGGCCGGCCCGCGGTCTCCCCCATGGCGCCGAAGCGCGCATTGCACCAGCGGTAGCTGCCATCGGCATGGCGCAGCCGGAAGTCGGACAGGCGGTCGGTGCCGCCGGCCTGCAGGGCGCGCCATTCGCCGAGCACGGTCGGGCGGTCGTCCGCATGGACCAGGTCCAGCCAGCCGGCGCCCAGCAACTCGCGCACGGGTCTGCCGCTGAACTGGGCCCAGCGTTCGTTGAGGTAGGCGGCCTGCGCCTCGGCATCGCAGATCCAGACCATCTGCGGCAGCAGGTCCAGCATGCGGCGGTGCTGGGCGGCGTCGGCACGCAGGGCGGCCTCGAGCCTGCGCCAGCGCCGCTCCCAGCGCCAGGCCGCGCCCAGGCCCATCAGCAGCAAGGCGGCCAGCGCCGACCAGGCCAGCGCATAGCGCTGCTGCTGCAGCGCGCGCCACTGGGCCAGCCGGCCTTCGCTCTGGGTTTCCACGCGCTCGGCCTCCTGCAGCAGGGCCGCCAGGGCCGAACGGCTGGGGCCGGCGTCCACGCCGGTCCAGGGCGAGCGCGCCAGGTCCATGCCGGCCCATCGCGCATGCAGCGCCAGGGCCTGTTCGGACAGCGTGTTGGGCAGGTCCAGCGGCGCGCCCGCCACGCGCCGGCCCAGCACGTTCATGCGCTCCAGCGCATGCAGCCAGGCCGTGCGCTCGGCCGCGTCGCGCGGCGCATCGCCCTCGGCGGCATCGGCCTGCAGCCGCGGCGCCAGTTCGGCCCGCACCACGGCCAGCTGGCGCAGCGGGCGCATCTGCTGCTCGAAGCGGTCGGCCTGGAAGCGGTCCATCGCGGCCAGCCCGAGCGAGGCCAACGCCGCCACCAGCCACAGCGCCACGGCCGCGCGCAACAGCCGCCGCGGCGCCGCGGGCGGGCGCACGCGCGCCAACTCGGGAAACGGGCCTTCGGTGCGGACGGAGAGGGGCATGCGCGCAGTGCCTGCTGGAGTGGGATGGCGCATTGGGCCCCAAACCGGCGGCGCAAATGTGGCACAAGTGTGTTGGGGCGGGCGCAGGTCGCCTGCGGCGCGCGGCCCGGCCGGCCACGCTCCCGCGCCGTCACGGCGGCGCTGCGTCAGTCCGGGCCGGAGCGCGGCCGCTGCAGGCCGCAGAGTTCATCGAGGTCCTTGAACTGCCAGTCGGCTGGCGACTCGTAGCGTTCGATCGCATCGCCCAGGGCGGCGTCGGCCAGGTCGACTTCGCGCGGATAGACCCGCACCTGGGAGTCCAGGTGGAAGAAGGCCTTGACGCGCGGCGCCAGCAGGTTGGCCGGGTTCTGCTCCACGACCACGGCAAGCCGCCCCGAGCGCAGCCGCACCAGCGAGCCGATCGGGTAGATGCCCACCGTGCGCACGAAGGCCTGGAACATCTTGGCGTCGAAGTGGCCCTTCCACTGCACCATCTGGCGCAGCGACTCCGCCGGGCTCCAGCCACGCTTGTAGGGCCGGTCGGAGGTGATGGCGTCGTAGACGTCGCAGACGGCACCCATCTTGGCGACGGTGCTGATCTGGTCGCCGGCCAGGCCATGCGGGTAGCCCGTGCCGTCGACTCTCTCGTGGTGGTGCAGGCAGACGTCCAGCACCACCGGCCCGGCGCCGCCGCCTTCGGTGAGCAACTCGTGCCCGCGGACCGGATGGCTGCGCATGACGCGGAATTCGGCGTCCGAGAGCTTGCCGGGACGGTTCAGGATGTCCAGCGGCATGGCGGCCTTGCCGACATCGTGCAGCATGCCGGCCAGCCCGACCTTGCGCAGCAGCCGGTCGTTCGAGGCCGAGCTGGCGCCCCAGGCCGATCATGAGGGCGCACACCGCCACGGAATGCATGTAGGTGTACTCGTCGTGGCGCTTCAGGCGTGCGACGCTGATGAGAGCGTGCGGCTTGGCCAGCACCGACTCGCAGATCTCGTCGACCATGCCCTCGCATCCGGGCAGGTCGAGCGCCTTGCCCAGCCGCGCATCGGTGAACATCGTCGTGATCCTGGGCAGCGAACGGTGGATCAGCGCCAGGGCCTGCCCGACATCGTCGCCCCCCCCCGGGCGGCAGGGGCAGCAGGGGGGCCGGCATCGTCGCCAGATGCTCCAGTTCCTGCTCCACCATGCTCCTGACTTCCGCCTCGGGGATGCCGGTCTCGATGTCCAGGCCCTTGTCGGTATCGATCCACAGCTCCTGGACGCCGCTGCCGCGCACCTTGGCCAGTTGTGCCTCGGTTCCGACCAGGAATTTCGCACGCCAGAACGGGTGGTCCATCCACGAACCGCAGAACTCGTGCACGTACATCCCCAACCGCAGCTGCGCGCAGGGAATCTTCTTCAGCATGGCTTCGGTGCCGCTGTGGTTGCCGACGCCAGGCGCGCAGCGCCCGTCCCCTGCGCGGGCCCGGCACCCGGCGCCACGGCGACGGCCGGCATCGCCGTGGCGGCGCATGGCCTTTCGAACATCCCGAAGCTATTCTTGTGCATCCCCGCCTCCAGTTTCAGAACTGCCGTGAGGTTGTTTTGTCGCCGTGCGGCGCTTCGATCAGCTGCTGACGCGGTTCGATTCTCCGGAGAAGAAGCGCCCGCATCGGAGCGACACTGTAAAGGCAGCAAGCGCGTCTGCGACATGCATGCCGTCATGCAGCCAGCACCCCGCCGCGTGCTACAAACCCAGCCTTTTCCAACCACCCCACCGACACGCCCGAGGCGCCCCCGCATGAAACTGAAGATGGCCGAAAACTCGCTGTTCGCGATCCTGCTGCGCTCGCGCTGGTGGATCAGCCTGGCGATCGCCTGCGGCTTCGTGCTGGTCAGCGCCGCCCTGCTGCCGCGCGAATATGCGCTGGCCGGCGCGCTGGGCGGCGTGCCCTTCGCCATCATCGGCGCCATCGCGCTCAAGCGGCAGTGGGGCGCGCCGAGCGCGGGCATGGTCGAGGCGCGCTGGCGCGCGCCGCCGGCATGTCGTGGAACGAGTTCGCGGCGGCGCTGGAGTCGGCCTACCGCAAGGCCGGCTACGAGGTGAAGAAGACGACGGGCGGCGCCGACTTCGTGCTCGACAAAGGCGGCCGCACCACGCTGGTCAGCGCCAAACGCTGGAAGGCGGCGCGCCAGGGCGTGGAGCCGCTGCGCGAACTCGATGCCGCACGCCGCGCCAGGGACGCCGACGCGGCCGTGTTCCTGGCCCTGGGCGAACTCAGCGAGAACGCCGGCGCGTTCGCCAGGCAGGCGCCGATCCGCGTGGTCCAGGGCGCGGACCTGGCCGTGTTGCTGCGGGCGGCCTGAATGCCTCGCCGGCCCCTGACCGCCCGTTGAAGGTGCCCGCCCGTCCGACAATGCGCGGGCCATGCCCGCGCGCCCCGCCCATGAATGCCGTAGAAATCGAACAAGCCCTCTCCGACCTGCCCCTGCAACCCTCGGCGCGGCCGGTTTGAAGAAGGCCGCGAAGCCAACCGGGAGGGCGCCCGCATGAACCGCAAGAAGACCGAACCCCAAATCGATCTGCCGCCCGGTCTGGCGCCTCGGCCAGCGGGATACGCCGAATGGCTGGCCGAGTTGAAGGCGCGCATCCACCAGGCGCAGCAGCGCGCAGCGCTGGCCGCCAACCGTGAACTGGTGCTGCTGTACTGGCAGATCGGGCAAGACATCCTGGCGCGCCAGTCCGCGCAGGGCTGGGGCGCCAAGGTCATCGACGGCCTGGCACACGACCTGCGAACAGCCTTTCCCGACATGAAGGGCTTGTCGCCACGCAATCTCAAGTACATGCGTGCGTTTGCCCAGGCGTGGCCCGAGGTGCAGTTTGTGCAAGAGGTGCTTGCACAATTGCCCTGGTACCACCACCTCGCGCTGCTGGACAAGCTGCCCGGCCCGCAGACGCGGCGCTGGTACGCCGCCAAAGCCATCGAGCACGGCTGGTCCCGCAACATCCTCGTGATGCAGATCGAGACCCGGCTGCTGGAGCGCAGCGGCAAGGCGGAAACCAACTTCCCCGCCCCACTGCCCGCCCCACAGTCCGACCTGGCGCGGGAGTCCTTGAAAGACCCGTACCGCTTCGATTTCCTGGGGTTGACCGACCGCGCTCACGAGCGCGAGGTCGAAACCGCGCTGGACGATCCTTCGACGGCGCGCCCGGCCGCACGCGGCGCATAGCGGCCATCGCCCCCGTCAGCGCTGCGGCGCCTTCTTCTGCCGGCGCGCCGCCTGCTTCGCGGCGCGCGCCGCATCCGCCACATCGGCCTGCGCCCGCCAGGCCGCGAACTCCTCCAGCGTCTCCAGCGTCACGCGGCCCCAGGCGCCGCTGCGGAAGTCGTGGATCGCGATCTCGGCCGCCTTCTGCAGGTCGGGCCGCCCGCCCGGCAGCAGCGGCGCGCGCCGGCGGCCGATCTCGGCCAGCACGGCCTCGTCGTTCAGGCCCGCCATGTCCTTGAGCTTGTAGCGCTCGCGCAGCCGCTCCGGATAGCGGCCCAGCATCTGCGTGAGCAGAGCCAGCGCCACCTCCTCGTCGTCGTAGGCGTTGCGGCCGACCGCGCCGCTGGCGGCCAGCAGCTCGCCGCTCTGCGCCACCGCGATGCGCGGCCACAGCATGCCGGGCGTGTCGTAGAGGTAGAAGTCGTCCTCCAGCACGATGCGCTGCTCGGTCTTGGTGATGCCGGCCTCGTCGCCGGTCTTGGCCGCGCGCTTGCCGCGCAGGCTGTTGATCAGCGTGGACTTGCCCACGTTGGGGATGCCGCAGACCAGCACGCGCATGGGCTTGGCCATGCCGCCGCGGTTGGGCGCCAGCGCCCGGCAGGCCGGCGCCAGCGCGCGGATCGGCGCGGCCATGCCCGAATCCAGCGCGATGGCGTTGGTGCCGACCCCGGCCTGATAGTGGGCCAGCCAGCGCGCGGTCTGCTCCGGGTCCGCCAGGTCCTGCTTGGTCAGGAGCTTGAGCGCGGGCTTGCCCTGGGTCAGCTCGGCGATCAGCGGGTTGGCGCTGGAGCCCGGCAGGCGCGCGTCCAGCAGTTCGATGACCACGTCGATCTCGGGCAGGCGCTCGGCGATGGCCTTGCGCGTCGCGTGCATGTGGCCGGGGAACCATTGGATGGACATGCGGGCGGGCTCTCTCTGTGCGGATGGCGGGGCCGGATTGTCGGCCATCCGAAAAACCGGCCTTCCGCACGGCGATCGTGCGCGCCACGCACACGCCTGGTGCATTTCCGGCCGTCCAGGCGCGCCAGGACGGCCGATTCCCGGGTTTTTGCCGATGCTTGGGCTGGCACGGGATCTGCATCATGTCAGCTGTCGACAGATGACAGACAACACTTCCGGAGAACCCGTGGAAACAGCAGAACGCACCGCCCCGGCCGCACGTCCCGCCAGCCGCCCCGCCATGTCGGCGGCCGAGCGCCAGGTCCGCGAGGACCTGGCCGCCGCCTACCGGCTCGTCGCCCTGTACGGCATGGACGACAGCATCTACACCCACATCTCGGCGCGCGTGCCCGGCACCGAGGACCAGTTCCTGATCAACCCCTTCGGCATGCTGTTCCGCGACATCACGGCGTCCTCGCTCGTGAAGATCGACCTGGAGGGCAAGCTGGTCGAACCCAGCGAATGGGACGTGAACCCGGCCGGCTTCACGATCCACAGCGCCGTGCACGCGGCCCGCCACGACGCCGCCTGCGTGCTGCACACCCACACCGTGGCCGGCGTGGCCGTGTCGTCCCTCGCCGGCGGCCTGCAGCCCTGCAACCAGTGGGCGCTGCAGTTCCACAACCGGGTCACGTACCACGCATTCGAGGGCATCGCGCTGAACCTGCAGGAGCGCGAGCGCCTGGTCGCCGACCTCGGCCCGAGCGCGCGCGCCATGATCCTGCGCAACCACGGCCTCATCACGCTGGGCCGCACCATCTCCGAGGCCTTCATCCTCATGCACAACCTGGAGCGCGCCTGCCGCGTGCAGGTCGCCATCCAGAGCACGGGCCAGGCCATCCACCCCGTGCCCGAAGAGTCTGCGAGCTGACCGCGCGCCAGTACGAAAGCGGCGACACCAACCGCCTGGCGGCCCAGCCCACCGACCCCTACGCCCGCGAATGGCGCGCGCTGCTGCAGCGGCTGGAGCCGGCCAGCACCGCCTCGTTCCTCGACTGATTCCCCACCCTGCCCTTCCCTGCCTTACCCGACACCGAAAGGTCTGCACCGATGAAACGCCGCCAACTGCTCCAAGCCGCCCCCGCCGCCCTGGGCCTGTCCATCGCCGGGGTGCCCCTGCACAGCCTGGCCCAGGCCAGGAAGGGCGTCGTCAACGTGCTGGTCCAGCCCGAACCGCCGGGCCTGATGATGGGCATCGTGCAGAACGGCCCCACGCAGCTGATCGCCGGCAACATCTACGAAGGCCTGCTGCGCTACGACGAGAAGCTCGCGCCCCAGCCCCAGCTGGCGACCTCGTGGACCGTGAGCCCGGACAGCAAGACCTACGTCTTCAAGCTCAAGCCCAATGTGAAGTGGCACGACGGCAAGCCCTTCACGGCCGACGACGTGGTGTTCTCCTGCGACGTGTTCCTGCGCAAGACGCATGCGCGCTTCCGCGCCAGCCTGGCCCATGTGGAATCGATCAAGGCGCTGGACCCGCTGACCGTGGAGTTCAAGCTCAAGCAGCCGTTCGGCCCCTTCCTCGGCATCTTCGAGAACGGCACCATGCCCATGGTGCCCAAGCACATCTACGAAGGCACGGACTTCCTGACCAACCCGGCCAACGCCACGCCCATCGGCACCGGTCCGCTCAAGTTCAAGGAATGGGCCAAGGGCTCCTACATCCACCTGGTGGCCAACGAGAACTACCACCAGGCCGGCGCCGTCACGGTGGAGAGCGTGTACTTCCACGTGATCCCCGACGCCGCCGCGCGCGCCGCCGCGTTCGAGTCGGGCAAGGTCGACATCGCGCCGGGCGGCACGGTGGAGTACTTCGACGTGAGCCGCCTGTCCAAGCTGCCGGGCGCGGCCGTCACCACCAAGGGCTGGGAGTTCTTCGCGCCGCACAGCTGGCTGTGGATCAACAACCGCACCAAGCCCATGGACAACGTGAAGTTCCGCCAGGCCATCTGGACCGCCATCGACCGCGAGGCCATGGCCAAGATCGCCTGGTACGGCTTCGCCAAGCCGGCCACCGGCCCGTTCAACAGCCACATCGCCTTCGCCAGCGACGACGTGACCAAGTACCCGCGCGACCTGGCCAAGGCCAAGAAGCTGCTGGCCGAGTCCGGCTACAAGGGCGAGACCATCCGCCTGCTGCCCCTGCCCTACGGCGAATCCTGGCAGCGCCAGGCCGAGATCGTGCGCCAGAACCTCACGCAGGCCGGCGTCAAGATCGAGATGGTCGCCACCGACGTGGCCGGCTGGAACCAGCGTTGCAACGAGTGGGACTTCGACCTGGCCTTCACCTACGTCTACCAGTACGGCGACCCGGCCCTGGGCGTGGGCCGCAACTACACCAGCGACAACATCGCCAAGGGCTCGCCGTTCAACAACGTGGCCGGCTACGTGAACCCCAAGGTCGACGAGCTGTTCGCCGCCGGCGCCCGGGAAGGCGACCCGGCCAAGCGCCAGGCGATCTACCTGCAGGCGCAGAAGCTGCTCGTGGACGAGGTGCCCGTGGCCTGGCTGCACGAGATCAACTTCCCGACGCTGTACCGCACGAAGATCCAGAACATCGTGAGTTCGGGCATCGGTCTGAACGACAGCCTCGGTCGCGTCAAACTTTCGTAACCCCCAGTCTCCGCGCTGCGCGCTCCGCCAACCCCCTTCCGCTGCGCGAAGGGGGCGCACCCAGCGGCCTGGCAGAGCCAGTTCCGCGGGTGCACTGGCATGGCCCGCTCCGTGGCCTTCGGAACAGTGCCCTGCCCCGCGGTGCGCTATGGAATCCAAGCGATGAAACGACTCCAGTTCATGTCCGTGCGTGTCCTGCAGGGCCTGTTGGCCCTGCTGGTCATCGCCACCGCCAACTTCATGCTGGTGCGCGCCGCGCCGGGCGACCCGGTGTCCATCATGGCCGGCGAGGCCGGTGCGTCCGACCCGCAGTTCGTGGCCCAGCTGCGCGCGCAGTTCGGGCTGGACCAGCCGCTGCCCGTGCAGCTGGCCAACTACCTGGGCCATGTGGTCAAGCTGGACCTGGGCTACTCCTACCGCCAGCAGCAGCCCGTGGCCGACCTGATCCTGGACCGCCTGCCCGCCACGCTGCTGCTCACGGGCACGGCCTTCGGCCTGTCGCTGCTGTTCGGCATCGTGCTGGGCGCGCTGGCCAGCCGCCACGCGGGCAAGTGGCAGGACAGCCTGATCACCGTGGTGGCGCTGGTGTTCTACGCCACGCCGCTGTACTGGCTCGCGATGATGGCCGTGCTGCTGTTCACCGTGCAGATGGACCTGCTGCCGGCCTTCGGCTTCTTCACCGTGGGCGCCGACCTCACGGGCATCGCCAAGGCGCTGGACATCGCCAGGCACCTGATCCTGCCCGCGCTCACGCTGGCGCTGTTCTACATGGCGGTCTACGCCCGCATGACGCGCGCCTCCATGCTCGAGGTCGCGCAGATGGACTTCGTCAAGACCGCGCGCGCCAAGGGCGTGCACCCCGGCCGCATCCAGCGCAGGCACATCCTGCGCAACGCGCTGCTGCCCGTGGTCACGCTGGCCGGCATCCAGGCCGGCGGCATGATCGGCGGCGCCGTGCTGACCGAGACCGTGTTCGCCTGGCCCGGCATCGGCCGGCTGATGTTCGACGCGCTGCTGCAGCGCGACTACAACCTGCTGATGGGCTGCTTCCTGTTCACCGCCGCCATGGCCGTGCTGTTCAACCTGATCACCGACTTCGTCTACACGCTCGTGGACCCCCGCATCGAACTGGGCTGAATGAGGAGCAACACACCATGAAAAGCAGTTTCTGGCGGCGCTTTTGCCGCAACAAGGGCGCGGTGTTCGGCCTCATCGTGCTGATGCTGGTGGCCCTGGTCACCGTGCTGGGGCCCTTCATCGCCCAGAACAACCCCTGGGACATGGTCGGCATGCCCTTCGCCCGCCCCTGGGCCGAGCAGGGCCTGCCGCTGGGCACCGACACCATGGGCCGCGACATCTTCTCGGGCATCGTGGCCGGCGCCCGCGTCTCGCTGCTGATCGGCGTGGTCTCCACCGTGGTCTCGCTGCTGATCGGCGTGTCCATCGGCGCCATCTCGGGCTACTTCGGCGGCTGGGTCGACGCCACGCTGATGCGCTTCACCGAGCTGTTCCAGGCCATCCCGAGCTTCGCGCTGGCCATCGTGCTGGTGGCCATCTTCGAGCCCTCGGTCGGCTCCATCGTGGCGGCCATCGCGGTGGTCTCCTGGCCGCCCGTGGCGCGCCTGGTGCGCAGCGAATTCCTCACGCTGCGCCAGCGCGACTTCGTGGCCGCGGCCCAGCTCGCGGGCCAGTCCACGCCGCGCATCATCCTGACGCAGATCCTGCCCAACGCGGCCTCGCCCATCGTGGTCATGGCCTCGCTGATGGTGGCCACGGCCATCCTGCTGGAATCGTCCCTGAGCTTCCTGGGCCTGGGCGACCCGAACCAGATGAGCTGGGGCTACATGGTCGGCTCGGCGCGCACGGTGCTGCGCCAGGCCTGGTGGATGGCGGTGTTCCCGGGCGTCGCCATCCTGCTCACGGTGCTGGCGCTGAACCTGGTCGGCGAAGGCCTGAACGACGGCTTGAACGCCCGCGCCGACGGGAGAGGGAAATGAAGATGGACAAGATCGAACTGCCCGTGCTGGACATCCAGGGCCTGGACATCCGCCTGCCCAAAGGCGGCGACCGCGAACTCGCCGTGCGCGGCGCCTCGCTGCGGCTGCTGCCGGGCCAGACGCTGTGCGTGGTCGGCGAATCCGGCTCGGGCAAGTCCATGATCGCCAACGCCATCATGGGCCTCTTGCCGCGGCCCCACGTGGAGCCCGTGGCCGGCAAGATCCTGTTCGACGGCCAGGACCTGCTGCAACGGAGCGAGGCCCAGCTGCGCGAACTGCGCGGCCGGCGCATGGGCATGGTGTTCCAGGAGCCGATGACGGCGCTGAACCCCGTCATGCGCATCGGCGAGCAGATCGCCGAGGTGTTCGATGCGCACGCGAGCCTGTCGGCCACCGAGAAGCGCCAGCGCATCCTCACGGCGCTGGCCGACGTGGGCCTGCCCGAGCCCGAGGTGCTGATCGACAGCTACCCCTTCCGCCTCTCGGGCGGCCAGCGCCAGCGCGTGATGATCGCCTGCGCGCTGGTGCTGGAGCCGGCCCTCTTGATCTGCGACGAGCCCACCACCGCGCTGGACGTGACCACGCAGGCGCAGATCCTCCAGCTCATCCGCGAACTGCAGCAGCGCAAGGGCACGGCCGTGCTGTTCATCACGCACGACTTCGGCGTCGTCTCCGAGATCGCCGACCAGGTCGTCGTGATGCAGACCGGCCAGGTCGTCGAAGCCGGCCCGGCCGCCGCCGTGCTGGCGGACCCGCAGCATGCCTACACGCGCAAGCTGATCGCCGCCATTCCCAACGGCCAGGTGCGCCAGCCCGCCGAGGAGCGCCCGGTCGACCATGTGCTGCAGGTGCAGGACCTGCGCAAGACCTATGTCACGGGCGGCAGCCTGTTCAAGAAGGGCCGGCGCGTGGAGGCGGCCAAGGGCCTGTCCTTCGACCTGCGCCGCGGCGAGACGCTGGGCCTGGTCGGCGAGTCCGGCTCGGGCAAGTCCACCGTGGGCCGCTGCATCGTGGGCCTGGCGCCGTTCGACAGCGGCCGCGTGCTGTTCAAGGGCCGCGCGCTGCAGTCCGGCGCGCAGTTCCGCCAGCAGGCCCAGGGCAGGATCCAGATGGTGTTCCAGGACCCCTACGCCTCGCTGAACCCGCGCCACCGCATCGGCCCGGCCATCGCCCAGGGCCCCATCGCCCAGGGCCTGCCGAAGGACAAGGCCATGGCCCGCGCCATGGAACTGCTGGAACTCGTGGGCCTCAAGCCCGACGCGGCCGACCGCTTCCCGCACGAGTTCTCGGGCGGCCAGCGCCAGCGCATCGGCATCGCGCGCGCGCTGGCCATGGAGCCCGAACTGCTGGTGGCCGACGAGCCCGTCTCCGCGCTCGACGTGTCGGTGCAGGCCCAGGTCCTGAAGCTGTTCGCCGAGGTGCGCGAGCGCTTCCAGCTGGCCATGGTCTTCATCACCCACGACCTGCGCGTGGCCGGCGAGATGTGCGACCACATCGCCGTGATGCAGCGCGGGCAGATCGTCGAGTACGGCGAGACGGCCAAGGTGCTGGCCGATCCGCAGCATGCCTACACGCGCACGCTGATCGAGGCGCAGCCGCGCCTGTCGGCCGCCGCGGTGGAGGCGGCCGCAGCATGAGCGCCGCCCGGCCGCCCGAAGGCGCCGCACCGCAGGCGAAGCCGAAGTACTCCAGTGAGCACCGCCGGGCCGCCCCTCCCCGCGAAGCGAGCCGGCAACGCCGTGCCTGAACATCGCCCTGGTCTCGGACCAGATCGCCATGGACTACCTGCGCCCTGCCTTCCGCGCGCGGTTTCCGCACGCCAGGCTCCACCGCATCGACACCGAGGTGCAGGAGCTCGACGCACTCGCCGACATCGACGCCGTGGTCTGCTGGTCGCCGCCGGTCGGCCTGCTCGCGCGCATGCCCAGGCTGCGCCTGGTCCAGTCGGTCGGCGCCGGCACCGACCACATCACGCGCGACACCACGCTGCCCGACGTGCCCGTCTGCCGCATCGTCGACGCCGAGATGGCGGCCGGCATGAACGCCTACCTGGCCTGGGCCGTGGTGCACGGCCAGCGCCACATGGGCCGCTACATCGAGAACCAGCGCCGCACGGCCTGGGAGGAAGCGCCCATCGTGCCGCCGGGCACGCCACCGCGTGGGCATCGCCGGCCTGGGCGTGCTGGGCCAGTCGGCCGCGCCGGCGCTGATGGCCATCGGCTACCCCGTGCGCGGCTGGAGCCGCAGCGCCAAGACCGCCCTGCCCGAAGGCATCGAGGCCTTCCACGGCGATGCCGCGCGCGCCGAATTCCTGGCCGGCTGCGACACGCTGGTCTGCCTGCTGCCGCTGACCGAGGACACCCGCGGTATCCTGAACGCCGGGCTGTTCGCGCAGCTGCCGCGCGGCGCACACCTGGTCAACGCCGGCCGCGGCGCCCAGCTCGTGCAGGACGACCTGCTCGCGGCGCTGGAAAGCGGCCAGATCGCCTCGGCCGTGCTGGACGCCTTCGTGGAGGAGCCGCTGCCGCCAGCCCACCCGTTCTGGCACCACCCGCGCATCACCGTCACCCCGCACATCGCCACGCGCACCGGCCCCGAAGCCATCGCGCGGCAGACCGAAGACAACCTGAAACGCCTGAACGTTTAGAACCAAGAGGAGCCCCATGGCCAAAGACCCGATGAGCACCGGCGAGAAGGACGTCGCCACCCACCTGCACTCCTACACCAACCTGGCCGCGCTGCCGCAGACGCCGCCGCTGGTCATCCTGAAGGGCGACGGCATCCACGTCGTCGACGAGCAGGGCAGGCGCTATGTCGAGGGCATGTCGGGCCTGTGGTGCGCCTCGCTGGGCTTTTCCAACAAGCGCCTGGCCGCCGCCGGCGCCAGGGCTTTGGACACCCTGCCCTACTACCACACCTTCAACCAGCGCACCAACGTGGCCGTGGCCGACCTGGCCGCCAAGCTGCTGGCGCTGGCGCCCGCGCCCATGGCCCGCGTGTTCTTCGCCAACTCGGGCTCCGAGGCCAACGACAGCGCGGTCAAGATGGTCTGGTACTACCACAACGCCATCGGCCAGCCCGCGAAGAAGAAGATCATCGCGCGCCGCAATGCCTACCACGGCGTGACCGTGGCCGCGGCCAGCCTGGGCGGGCTGGACGGCAACCACCGCGACTTCGACCTGCCCATCGCCACGGCGCCGGCCGCGCGCTTCCTGCACGTGGACTGCCCGCACCACTACCGCTACGCCGAGCCCGGCGAGACCGAGCAGGACTTCTCCACGCGCCTGGCGGCGCAGCTGGAGCAGACCATCCTCGAGCAAGGCCCCGAGACCGTGGCCGCCTTCATCGCCGAGCCCGTGATGGGCGCCGGCGGCGTGCTGGTGCCGCCGGCCGGCTACTTCGAGAAGGTGCAGGCCGTGCTGCGCAGGTACGACGTGCTCATGATCGCCGACGAGGTGATCTGCGGCTTCGGCCGCACGGGCAACATGTTCGGCTCCACCACCTTCGGCATCCAGCCCGACATCCTGACCTGCGCCAAGGCGCTGTCCTCGGGCTACGTGCCGATCTCGGCCGTGATGGTCAACGACAAGGTGCACGGCGCCATCGCGGCCCACAGCGGCAAGCTGGGCAGCTTCGGCCACGGCTACACCTACTCGGGCCACCCGGTCGCCTGCGCCGTGGCGCTGGAGACGCTGCAGGTCTACGAGGACGAGAAGCTGCTCGACCACGTGCAGGCGCTGGCGCCGGCCTTCCAGGCCGGCCTCAAGCGCTTCGCCGGGCGCCCCTGGGTCGGCAACGTGCGCGGCGTGGGCCTGATCGGCGCCATCGAACTCATGGCCGACAAGGCCGCGCGCACGCCGTTCGCGGCCGACAGGAAGGCCGGCTACCGCTTCGCCGCGCTGGCCCTGGAGGAAGGCCTGATCGTGCGCGCCATGGGCGACAGCATCGGCCTGTGCCCGCCGCTCGTCATCACCGCGGCCGAGCTGGCCGACCTGTTCGCGCGCCTGACCCGCGCCATGGACCGCTTCGACGCCGAAATGGAGGGCTGATCCCATGCAGGCCTTCTTCTCCGACGACCAACTGCTGCACGACCCGCAGCAGTACATGCGCCTGGGCGTCATCTGCAAGCCCACCGACCTGCCCACGCGCGCCGAGGCGCTGATGGCCACGCTGGCCCGGCGCGGCATCACGGTCAGCGCGCCGCCCGAGGCCGGCCGCGCCGCGCTGGAACTGGTGCACGGCACCGACTACCTGGACTACCTGGAAACCGCCTACGCGCGCTGGCAGCAGGCCGGCGCCTTCGGCCTGCAGCCCGGCCCCGAGGTGCTGCCCAACCTCTCGCCGCACGGCCGGCGCAGCGGGCCCTGCCCCTCGCCCTCCGTCGTCGCGCAGACCGGCTGGTACATCGGCGACCTGTCCTGCCCCATCGGCCCGCACACCTGGCGCTCGGTGCTGCGCTCGGCCCATGCTGCGCTGGCCGCGGCCGAGACCGTGCGCCAGAACGGCGGCCTGGCCTACGCGCTGTGCCGCCCCTCGGGCCACCACGCCCAGCACGCGCGCGCGGGCGGCTTCTGCTACGTGAACAACAGCGCCATCGCGGCCGCCACGCTGCGCCGCACGCATGCACGTGTGGCCGTGCTCGACATCGACGCCCACCATGGCGACGGCACGCAGCAGATCTTCTACGAGCGCGGCGACGTGCTGACCATCTCCACCCACGCCGACCCGTCCGGCTACTACCCCTGGTACACGGGCTACGCGCACGAGCGCGGCGCCGGTGCCGGCGAAGGCTGCAACCTGAACCTGCCGCTGGCCCATGGCAGCGGCAACGCCGAGTTCGCCCAGGCGCTGGACCAGGCCGTGGCCGCCATCGAGCGCTTCCAGCCCCAGGCGCTGGTGCTGCCGCTGGGCTTCGACACCTACCAGGACGACCCCATCAGCGTGCTGAAGTTCGACATGCAGGCCTTCCGCCTGGCCGGCGCGCGCGTGCGCGCGCTGGGCCTGCCCACCGTGGTGGTGCAGGAGGGCGGCTACATGGTCGAGGCCATCGGCGCCGCGCTGGATGCGTTCCTGCAAGGGCTGCAGCAAGCGGGATGAGCGCAGTCCAGGCTTCCACGCCCATGCCGCGCAACG
This sequence comes from Pseudorhodoferax sp., assembly GCA_049840715.1. Lineage (GTDB taxonomy): Bacteria > Pseudomonadota > Gammaproteobacteria > Burkholderiales > Burkholderiaceae_C > Pseudorhodoferax. The sequence goes on along the minus strand of JASGJO010000037.1, from coordinate 88,926 downwards.
ACGGCACGGCCACCGGCATCGCGCTGTTCCTCGGCGCGCTGGTGCTGTTCGCGGCCTACGACGCCTTCGCCAAGCAGATGGTCGCGCACTACCCGCCGGCCGTCGTGAACCTGGGCCGCTACACCGCCATCGGCGCGCTGGCCCTGGTGCTGCTGCTGCGCCACGGCGACCTGCGCCTGTGGCGCCAGCCGCACCAGAGGCTGCTGACCGCGCGCAGCGTGGCGCTGGCCATCGTGGCCACCTGCTTCATGACGGCGCTGGTCACCATGCCGCTGGCCGAGGCCACGGCCATCTACTTCACGGCCCCGCTGATCATGGTCGCGCTCTCGCCCTGGCTGCTCGGCGAGCGCGTGGGCCGCGCGCAGTGGACGGCCGTGCTGCTGGGCTTCGCGGGCATGCTGTGCATCGTGCGGCCCGGCGGCAGCCTGCCGCTGGTGGGCACGCTGCTGATGGCGGTCTCGGCCGTCTGCTATGCCGTGTTCCAGGTGCTCACGCGCAAGCTCTCGGGCCTGGTGCCCGGGCCGGTGCAGTTCGCCCACATGGCGCTGGCCTGCCTGGTCATCACCAACCTGCCCGTGCTGTTCATGCCGCACGTCGGCCTGCCGCCCTGGCCCGAGATGGCGCTGCTGGTCGCCGGCGGCGCCGTGAGCGGCAGCGCCCAGCTGCTGTTGCTGGCCGCGTTCCGCCGCGTCGGCGCGGCCACGCTGGCGCCGCTCAACTACGTGCAGCTGCTGCTGGCCGTGCTGATCAGCACGCTGTGGTTCCGCCGGCCGCCGGACGCGCTGGCGCTGGTCGGCATGGCGCTGATCGCCGTCGCGGGGGTGTACCTCGCGCGGGCGCGCCGGCCGGCATGATCGCGCAGGACCAAGAGACAAAGGGAGCACACACCATGGTTACCAGCCGGCTCGAAGCCGCCGCCCCGCCCGCCTTCTCCTCGATCCAGGTGCCCGACCTGGTCGGCGTGGTCGAGGCCCAGTTGCAGGAGGCCATCCTGTCGGGCCGCATCGGACCCGGCGAGCGCATCGTCGAGGCCGAGCTCGCGCGCCAGATGGGCGTGAGCCGCGCGCCCGTGCGCGAGGCCGCGCGCCGGCTCGAAAGCCTGGGGCTGCTGGTCTCGCGCCCGCGCCACGGCTTCGCGGTGCGCACGGTGTCGGCCAAGCAGGTCACCGACCTCTACGAGGTGCGCATCCAGCTCGAACTGCTGGGCGCCGCGCTGGCCTGCCAGCACGCCAGCGACGCCGAGCTGGCGCAGCTCGATGCGCGCGTGGACGACATGGTCGCGCGCGCCGAGGTCCTGCCTTCGGCCGAGCGCGTGGCGCTGGACCTGGACTTCCACTTCACGATCAGCGCGCTCTCGGGCAACCACTACCTGCACCGGCTGTTCGACAACATGCAGACCGAGGTGCGCATGTTCCTCGCGTTGAGCGAGGACAGCTACGGCGACCTCAAGCTGCTGGCCGAGACGCACCGGCCCATCGCCCAGGCCATGGCCCGGCGCGACGTGGATGCCGTGCAGCATGCGCTGCGCTTCCACCTCGAAGACGCCAAAGCCCATGCCAGCGGCCTGTTCAGAAATTGAGATGGGCGGCCCTGCCCGCATCGCCATGGTCAGCGGCGGCACCCGCGGCATCGGCCTGGCCATCGCCCGCGAACTGCTGGCCCACGGCTGGCGCGTGAGCGTGGGCGCGCGCAGCGCCACCGACGCGTATGCCGACCATGGCCCGGATCGGGTCCGCGTCTACCGCTTCGACGCCGAAGATCCCCGAGCGAAACCGACTGGGTGGCCGCCACCGTGCGCGATTTCGGCGGCATCGATGCGCTCGTGCACAACGCCGGCATCCTGTCCACGCGCTCGGTCGTCGCGGCCGACGACGACGAGGTCGACCGGCTGCTGGAGGTCAACGTCAAGTCGCCGCTGCGGCTCACGCGCAAGGCCTGGCCGCACCTGCTGGCCGCGCGCGAAGGCAAGGTGCTGGTGATGGCCTCGCTCGCGGCCAAGCGCGTGCGCACGGCCGATGCGTCGCTCTACGCGTTGAGCAAGGCGGCCGTGCTGTCGCTGGCCCATGGCATCCGCCACTGCGGCGCCGCGTCGCGCGTGCGCTGCACGGCGCTGTGCCCGGGCTTCGTCGCCACCGACATGGCGGCCGGCCTGCCGCCCGAGCAGTTGCGGCAGGCCACCCGGCCCGAGGACATCGCCCGCATCGCACGCACCGTGCTCGAACTCCCCGCCTCGGCCAGCGTGGCCGAGATCCCCGTCAGCTGGACCGTCGAACCCCAGTACTGAACCCCGTCGAAAGCTCCCCATGAAAGTCATCTACAGCGACCAGCACGTCGGCCACGACCCGCAGCAGTTCATCGTGCGCGGCCGCATGAAGCGCAGCAACGAACAGCCCGAGCGCGGGACGCTGCTGCTCGACGCCGCACGCCGGCAGGGCCACGAGATCCTCGCGCCCGAGGACCACGGCGCCGGCCCGCGCGCCGCGATCCACACGCCGCAGTACCTGCGCTTCCTGGAGACCGCCTGGGAGCGCTGGCAGCAGCTCGAAGGCGCGTCCGAAGAGGTGATTCCCAACGTGCACCCCTTCCCGGGCCAGCCCTTCACCTACCCCGACAGCCTGGTCGGCCAGGCCGGCTACCACATGGGCGACATGGCCTGCTCGATCGGCCGCCACACCTGGCATGCCGCGACCTGGTCGGCCCACGTGGCCACCCACGCGGCCCAGCTCGTGCTGGACGGCGAGCGCGCCGCCTACGCGCTGTGCCGCCCGCCCGGCCACCATGCCTACGCCGACCGCGCCAACGGTTTCACCTACCTCAACAACGCGGCCATCGCGGCCCAGCACCTGCGCGGCAAGCACGACCGCGTGGCCATCCTGGACATCGACGTGCACCACGGCAACGGCACCCAGGGCATCTTCTGGCGCCGCAAGGACGTGCTGACCATCTCGCTGCACGGCGACCCGCATTTCTGCACGCCCTTCTTCACGGGCCATGCGCACGAGACCGGCGAAGGCGAAGGCCTGGGCTACAACCTGAACCTGCCGCTGGCGCGCGGCACGCGGGACGAAGGCTTCCTCGCGGCGCTGGCCACCGCGACCGCCACGGTGCGCGCCTTCGCGCCCGGCGCGCTGGTCGTGGCGCTGGGCCTGGACGCGCACGAGAACGACCCCTACCAGGCGCTGGCCGTCAGCACGCCGGGCTTCGGCCGCATCCTGGGCGAGATCGCGCGGCTGGGCCTGCCCACCGTGCTCGTGCAGGAAGGCGGCTACCTGTCGGAAGACCTGGGGCCCAACCTGGCGAGCGCGCTGGGCGGGTTCGAGAAGGCAGCCTGAACATGGAAGACCTCGACGCCGCGATCCGCGCGGCCCTGCCCGAGGCCGCCGTGCTGACCGCCCCGCCCGCGCCGGTCGCGGCCGACTGGGCCGCCGACCTGCTGCAGCGCCTGTACGGCCTGCAGGGCCGGCTCAAGCCGCTCACGGGCGAGCGCGATGCCAACTTCCTGCTGGAGCCGGCCAGCGGCGGCGCGCGCTGCATGCTCAAGCTCTCGCACCCCGGCGAAGACCCGCTCGTCGCGGACTTCCAGACCCAGGCACTGCTGCATGTCGCGCGCACCGACCCCGGCCTGCCCGTGCAGCGCCTGCTGCCCGACCGGCACGGCGCGCCCTCGGTGCAGATCCAGGATGCCGAAGGCCGCACGCGCGTGGCGCGGGTCTTCAGCTACCTCGAAGGCCTGCCCATGCCGCAGGCGCCGCGCTCGGCCGCGCAGCGCAGCAGCGTGGCCCGCATGCTGGCGCGGCTCGACCGCGCACTGGCCGGCCTGGACCATCCGGCCGCCGCGCGCGAACTGCCCTGGGACATCCAGCGCGCCGACCGCGTGCGCCCGCTGCTCGCGCATGTGACCGACCCGGCACGCCGCACGCTGGCCGAAGCCGCGCTCGAGGGCTTCGCGTTGCGCACCATGCCGCGGCTCGCCACCTTCCGCCGCCAGCCCATCCACAACGACTTCAACCTCTACAACCTGCTCGTCGATCCGGCCGAGCCGGCGCGCGTGGCAGGCATCCTGGACTTCGGCGACATGGTGCATGCGCCGCTCGTGGACGACCTGGCCGTCGCGGCCTCCTACCACATCGACGAGCAAGGCGGCGCGCTGGCCACGGTCGCGCAGTTCGCGGCCGACTACCACGCGGTCTCGCCGCTGACGGATGCCGAAACCCTGGCGCTGCTCGACCTCGTGCGGGCGCGCCTCTCGATGGTGGTCGCGATCAGCGGCTGGCGCGCCGCGCGCCAGCCCGAGAACGCGCCCTACCTGATGCGCAACAACGCCATCTCCTGGGCACGGCTGCAAGCCTGCGCCGACCTCACGCCCGAACAGGTGCAGGACGCCATCCACGCCGCCTGCCGGAACCAGGAAGCCACCCATGCCTGAAACCACCACCGCCGACCTGCTGGCCCGCCGCGCGCGCCTGCTGGGCCCGGCCTACCGGCTGTTCTACGAAGAGCCCTTCCATCCCGTGCGCGGCGACGGCGTGTGGCTCTACGACCAGGCCGGCACGCCCTGGCTGGACGCCTACAACAACGTGGTGCCGCTGGGCCATGCGCGGCCCGAGGTGGTCGAAGCCATCGCGCGCCAGGCGTCCGTGCTCAACACGCACACGCGCTACCTGCACGAAGGCATCCTCGACTACGCCGAGCGCCTGCTGGCCACCATGCCGCCCGAACTTGGCCACGCCACCTTCACCTGCACGGGCAGCGAGGCCAACGACCTGGCCATGCGCATCGCCACGGCCCACACGGGCGGCACCGGCCTGATCGTGACGCGCTTCGCCTACCACGGCGTGACGGCGGCCATCGCCTGCGCCTCGCCCTCGCTGGGCCAGTACGTGCGCATCGGCGACAACGTGCGCCTGGTCGACGCCCCCGCCGGCGGCGATCCCGAAACCGGCCGGCGCTTCGCCGACGGCGTGCGCGCGGCCATCGCCGACCTGCAGGCCCATGGCCTGAAGCCCGCCGCGCTGCTGGTGGACACCGTGTTCTCCAGCGACGGCGTGTTCACGGCCCCGGCCGGCTTCCTGCGCGAGGCCGTGGAGGCCATTCGCGCGGCCGGCGGCGTCTTCATCGCCGACGAGGTGCAGCCCGGCTTCGGCCGCACGGGCGAGGCCTTCTGGGGCTTTGCGCGCCACGGCGTGGTGCCCGACATGGTGACCATGGGCAAGCCCATGGGCAATGGCCACCCGGTGGCGGGCCTCGCGGTGCGGCCCGAAGTCATGCAGGCCTTCGGCCAGGCCAGCCGCTACTTCAACACCTTCGGCGGCAACCCGGTCTCCATGGCCGCGGCCGCGGCCGTGCTCGACGTGATCCAGCACAACGGCCTGCAGCGCAACGCGCTGGACGTCGGCAACTACCTGCGCGAGCGCCTGGCGGCGCTGGGCCAGCGCCATGCCATCGTCGGCGAGGCGCGCGGCGCCGGCCTGTTCATCGGCCTGGAACTCGTGGCCGACCGCGCCACGCGCGTGCCGGCTACGGCCCAGGCCGCCCAGGTCGTCAACGGCCTGCGCCGGCGCCAGGTGCTGCTCAGCGCGACCGGGCCCGACGCCAACGTGCTCAAGATCCGCCCACCGCTGGTGTTCCAGCGCGAGCATGCCGACCTGCTGGTCGAGCGGCTGGACGCGGTGCTGGGCGCGCTCTGAAGCCCGCCCTGCGATGGCGGCTTGAAAACGATTTTCTTGTTACTACAATGAAATCGTGTTCACCGTCGTCGAAACACCGACCTTCCAGAAACAGGCCGCTGCCATCTGGTCGCAGGACGAGCGCCACGCCTTCATCGCCTGGATCGCAGCCCACCCCGAAGCGGGCGATGTGATTCCTGGCGCCGACGGCGCGCGCAAGGTCCGCTGGGCCGTGCAGGGCCGAGGCAAGCGTTCCGGCGCGCGGGTGATCTACTTCAACCTGTCCGGCGACGAGATCGTGTTGCTGGTGGCCGTCTACGCGAAGGCCGACCAGACCAACATCGCGCCCAAGGACATCCACCGGAGCCAGGCATGCCTTCGAGACGTCTGAACATCGCCAAGGTCGCGGCCGCCATCGAGGCCGATGCGGGCGAGGCCCTGCCAGGCCTGCGCGAAGCCCTGGCCGAAGCCAAGGCCGGTCAGTTCGCGGCCGTCCACACGCCAGCGCAGATCGCCGAGCGCAAGCGTGGCCGCCCCGCCGGTAGCGTGAAGGCCGATGCCAAGGTCTCGACCACGATCCGCTTCGACCCCGAGGTGCTGGAAGGGCTCAAGGCCACGGGCCCCGGTTGGCAGACCCGCGTGAACGACACCTTGCGCCGGGCACTCAAGGCCGGCCGCCTCAAAGCCGATTCGGCAGCCTGAACGGCTGGGCGGCTATCCTTCGGCCCGCAACCATGGGCCACGCCTTCCAATCCCTGTCGATGCCGGCCGTCATGGCCTGGGGCCTGCTGTTCTTCGGCGGCATCTACCTCGGCTTCGGCGCGCTGAACTGGCTGCTCACGCGGCACCTGCTGCCGGCCCTGGGCATCGGCCGCGTGCTGGACCCGCGGCCGGTCACGCCCGAGCAGCTGCGGCGCGAACTGCTGCAGTCCGGCGGCTCGGTGCTGATCTTCGGCCTGGGCATGGTCTTCCCCTGGGGCCTGCTGCAACTGGGCTGGGCCCGCTTCGCGGTGGACCCCGGCGGCTGGCGCATCGCGCTCGAGATCGTGGTGCTCGCGGTCTGGAACGACATCCACTTCTGGATCAACCACCGGCTGCTGCACACGCACTGGCTCAAGCGCTTCCACGGCCCGCACCACCGCTCCATGGTCAGCACGCCCTGGTCGACCTACAGCTTCCACCCGGTGGAGGCGGCCATGCTGGGCAACGTGATCCTGCTGCCCATGGTGCTGCACGACTTCAGCTTCTGGGCGCTGGCCTCGGTGCCGGTGTTCAGCCTCGTGCTCAACAACATCGGCCACGCCAACTACGACTTCGTCCCGGGCGTGTCCTACGGCCACTGGTTCGCGGCCAGCCGGCGCCACCACCTGCACCATGCGGCGCACGCCGGCAACTACGGCTTCCAGTTCACGTTCATGGACAGGTTGTTCGGCACGCGGCTGCCGGCCGATGCGGCCGATCCGCAGATCGCCGCCTGGCGGCGCAGGCAGGCCCAGCGTGCGCAGGGCTGACCGGCTTGCGCGCCTGCGCCACCGCAGCGACTGGCAGAGCCTGCTCTACCTCGCGGCGCTGCCGGCGCTGGCCGCCTGGCAGTGGGTCCATGGCTTCAACGCCCTGCTCTACGCGCCGCTGCTGTTCCTCACGCTGGGCGTCGGCGTGATCCACCACAACCACACGCACCTGCGCATGTGGCGCGGGCGCCGTGCCAACCGCGCGACGGACTTCTGGATCACGCTGCTGCAAGGCCATCCGAGCTTCGTGTTCTGGCCCGCCCACGTGGCCAACCACCACCGCCACCGGCACGGCCCCGAGGACGTGGCGCGCACCTACCGCTTCGGCGGCGACACCAACCACCTGCCGGGCTACCTGCTGCACCCGCTGCAGGCGGCCTGGGTGCTGTACCCGCTGTTCCTGCGCTGGCTGGCCCGGCTCCACCGCCACCAGCCAGGAGCATTCCGCTACTGCATGGCGCAGTACGCCGTCTGGCTCGGCTCCTGGGCGCTGCTGCTGGCGCTGGACTGGAAAAAGGCCCTGCTGTTCGTGATCGTGCCGCAGCTGCACGGCCTGCACTGGCTGCTGGCCACCAACTACCTGCAGCACGCCCATGCCGACGGCAGCGCGGCCGCGCGCCAGCCGCTGGGCCCGCTCAACTACGCGCGCAACTTCGAGGGCTGGCTGAATCCGCTGCTGTTCAACATCGGCCTGCACACGGCCCACCACGAGACACCCGCATGCGCACTGGTCGGCCCTGCGCGGCCTGCACCATGCGCACTACCGCGCGCGCGTGCACCCGGCCTTGAACGAAGGCGGCCTCGTGCCCTATATGCTGCGCGTCTTCGTGCTCGGCAGCCTGCTGCCGCGCTACCGCAGCCGCTCGCTGATGCCGCCGGCCACACCAGACTGATCCACCATGCCCGTCACCTTCGACCGCGTCTTCGTCCAGAGCGCCGGCTACTTCATGCCCGGCGAGCCCGTCGCCAACGCGCAGATGGACGCCTACATCGCGCCGCTGAACCGCATGTCCTCGCGCATCCAGCGCCGCATCCTGGCCGAGAACGGCATCCGCCAGCGCCACTACGCCATCGACACGGAAGGCCGCACGGTCTTCACCAACGCCCAGATGGCAGCCCATGCCGTGCGCGACTGCCTGCAGCGCGCAAGCCGCCTGCTGTCCGACGTCTCGCTGCTGGCCACCGGCAGTTCGGGCGGCGACACGCTGATGCCGGGCTTCGCCAACATGGTGCAGGGCGAGCTTGCCGCGCCGCCCATGGAGACGCTGTCGGTGCACGGCATCTGCGCGGCCGGCGTGTCGGCCATCCAGGCCGCCGCGCAGGGCGTGCAGCTCGGCGCGCACCGTCGCCGCGCTGGCCGTGGCGGCCGAGATGCCTTCGCGGCTGTTCAAGCGCTCGCGCTTCGCGGCGCGCGGCTACGAGACCGACTTCGACGCGCACTTCCTGCGCTGGATGCTGTCCGACGGCGCCGGCGCGCTGCTGCTGTCCGACAGCAGCGCCGCACTGCCCCAGGCGCCCGGCCTGCGGCTGCAGCTCAAGTGGATCCACCAGCGTGCCTTCTCGGGCGACTACCCGGTCTGCATGCAGCTGGGCCTGACCGAAGACCGCGCGCGCGGCCACCTGGACTTCGATTCCTGGACCGATGCCGAGGCCGCCGGCGCGCTGTCGCTGCGCCAGGACATCCGGCTGCTGCCGCACCTGTTCGACATCGGCATCCACGAGTACGCGCAGCTCGTGCACGGCGGCTGGCTCGACCCGTCCAGGATCGACCACTTCCTGTGCCACTACTCCTCGGAGAAGTTCATCCCCGTGGTCGAGGACCTCATGGACAAGGCGGGCCTGGCGATCCCGCGCGAGCGCTGGTACAGCAACCTGGCCTGGCGCGGCAACACGGGCGCGGCCTCCATCCTCGTGATGCTGGCCGAGTTCCTGCAGACGCGCGAACTGAAGGCCGGCCAGCAGCTGTTCTGCTACGTGCCCGAGTCGGGCCGCTTCATGGCGGCCTACCTGCTGCTGGAAGTGCAGGAAGCCGACGCGCCCGTCGCGGCCCGCCCGGCCGCGCGCGCCGCCGCGCCCGACGAGACGGCCATCGCCCCGCCGCACGACCCGGCCACGGCGCCCGCGCCGCTGCGCGACCTGCTGACCGAATTGGCCGCCATCTGGCACGGCTACCGCTCCGAGGTCTGGCGCACGCCGCTCGTGCGGCAGATCCGCGAGCGCCGCTTCGCCGTGCCCGACTACCTGAACTGGATGGAGCACTGGGTGCCCCAGGTGCGCGAGGGCAGCCTGTGGATGCGCGAGGGCGCGGCCTCGTTGAGCGCGCCCTACCAGGGCCTGGCCGCGCTGATCGGCGTGCATGCCGGCGAGGAGCAGAACGACTTCCAGATCCTGTTCGACGACTACCGCAGGGCCGGCGGCACCGTCGCCGACATCGCCGCGCTGCGCCGCAACCCGGGCGGCGAGGCGCTCAACACCTACCTGCACCGGCTGGCCGCCACGCCCGACCCGTTCGGACTGCTGGGTGCGATCTACATCATCGAGGGCACGGGCCAGCGCGTCGTGCCGGCCCTGTTGCCGCTGCTGCGGGCTGCCTTGCCGCTACCGCCGGAGTGCTTCCGCTTTCTGGAGTACCACGGCCACAACGACGAGAACCACCTCGCACGCTGGCTCATGGCGGTCGAGATGGTCATGGCGCAGGACCAGGGCGGCCGCGCCGCGCAGCAGATCGTCGCCACGGCGCGCCACACGGCGGCGCTGTACCTGATGCAGTTCCAGCACGTCACCGAAGGGCGCCCTTCGCCATGAGCAAGAAGCCCCTGCCCGACTTCCTGGCCCGCGCCCACGACGACCGCGACCCCAGCCCCTGGCTTGCCCTGTGGCTGGACCAGAGCACGCCGCTGCCCGACCCGGTGAAGACGGCCTGGCTGGCCGACTCCAGCTCGGCCTCGCGCCAGTACCTGCTGCCCTTCCTGCGGCCGCTGGCGCGCGCGGTCATCGTGCTGCTGCAGGTGCTCAAGGTGTTCTTCCCGCGCAACTGGTCGCACTCGGGCGCGCTGCACGCCCTGCTGGTCTGGGGCCTCAAGCGCTTCGTCTCGCCGCAGGCCAACTGGCTGATCCTGCGCCACTTCCACCTGGGCTCGCAGGTGCTGGCCTTCATCGGCCGCAACGCGCCCGCGCCGGTGCCCACGAGCCCGCTGGAGCCGGCCGACATCGACGCGCTGCGCGACGACCTGTTCCTCAAGCACGACCTGAACCTGTTCAACTTCGTGATCCGGCTGAACCAGGCGCTGCGCGACCAGGGCCTGGAACTGCGCAAGCCCGAGCACCTGGACCTCACCATGCTGCGCGACCCGGGCCTGAAGCTCGAAGACATGCCGCACGGCCGGCTGAACTTCCTGGACCTGCAAAGCGCGATCGAGCTGTTCACACCGCTCTACCAGCTGCTGCTGACCGACAACGACTTCTGGCGCGCGGCCAACTCGCTGCAGCTGGACGAAACCATCGGCATCTACTGCGCGACGCTGCTGGCCGCGCCCGAGCACCTGGTGCTGGTCAACAACAAGCACCCGCTGGTGCCGCTGTCCACACTGCGCGCGGGGCACCGGCTGGTGATCCACGGCCTGTCGACCGAAATGCTGCATGCGCTGCTGATGCGCTTTCGGGAGGCGCCGTAGCAGCGCCGACGCTCTCCGCAAAGCTGAGGATGGTGGTGTCCGCCAGACCCGCCGATACTCGCGAGCAGTCGAGGGGAGCATGGCAACAGTCACGACACCACCGAACGCCTGGGAACCAGACCTTGATCTCGTCCGCGAGAATCCGGCGCTGCTCCAGCTCATCCGCTGCGCGCTGCCCGCCAGCCTGACCCGCAAGGACGCGGGCGGTCCCGCATCGGATCCCGCCACGCCTTCCCATGTCTGGCGTGATGCGGGCCGCCGCGACAACCGCTACGGCTACTACCTGCTGCTCTGGCCTAAAGGCGGCCCGCAGCCACGGTGGGGACTCGTCCACGTGAGCAAGGAAGAAGGGCTGAACCTGCTGCGCGTCGATGGGGGACAGAAGTGGGCGGCCTGGCTGGCCAGCGTCACGCCCGTGCTGGCGCCGCTGTGCGCCGACTGCGCGGGGCGCGCCGTGGAGTGGATCGGCGTCTGCGCCGACGACGGGCAGACGGACGGCTTGCGGCCCGCCGCCGGCACCGCACAGCAGGCCGACGAGCCCGACGAGACGCCGCTGGCGGAGCGGATCAGGCAATGGCACGAAGCGCTGGAGAAAACCGAAGAAGCCGCTGCCCTGCAGTTGCACCGCACCAGCGAGGTGCCCATGGCGGGCAGCCTGGCCGACTGGCAGCGCAACTGGAAGCCGGCAAGCGCTTCGATGCGCGCCAGGCTGTGCTTGGCCATTCGCAAGGAGATCAAGAACTACCGCCTGCTGGACGACGACACGCTGCAGCGCGTCAGGCTGACGACGCTGCCCTCCTACCAGCATGTGTATCTGGTCGAGATCGTCGACCGCCGCGATCTGCGAACCCGGCGCACGGAGTTCCTGTTCGACTACAAGGCCCCGGATGGCACATTCAGCGTGCTGCCCCTCACGGGCGAATCCTCCGCGCTGCACGACATCGGCGCGCGTGGCCACCAGCGTGGGGAAGACCACTGGTCGCAGCAGTTCAGCAGCGCCGAGCAGGCTGCCCGCTACCTGGCCTTCTTCACCCGCAGCCTCTACAGCGGCAGCAGCCAGACCTTCTTCGAGCTGATCCTGGATCCGGCGCGTGACCTGCGCCCCTACACGCACCTGGCGCAGGACCACGCCGTGCTGAAGGATCTGCTGCGCGAACCCCAGGCCATCGGCCTGTGGCCCATGGACACGGCCGCGCAGGCCGATGGCGCGGATGGCGCGGATGGCGTGGACGGCGCGCAGGCCGTCGGGCCCTTTCTGGACACCCAGGCCCACCACTTCTCGTCGCTGATGCTGTTCGGGCGCAATCTCTACCTGGTCGCCCTCAAGGTGTGCCTGCGCCGGGGCCTGCCGCATGTGGAGATGCTGACCGACGTGCTCTGCGCAGGGGCGGAGAACCTGCCGGTGCGCCCCATGACGCTGGACCCCGACGGTGAGTTCGTGCTCTCGGCCGGGACGGAGCCGGCCGGGGACACACCCGCGCCCGACGGAGATGACGCAGGAGCCGAGCCGCCGTTGCGGCACGGCCAGACCACGGCCAGCGGCAGCATCGATGGCAGCGCCTTCTGCGCGCTGATGGAGGACGCGCACCATCGCCGCCTGCCGCGCGGCGAAGACACCGACCCGCGGGTCGTGGAGCGTGACCGGGCCGAGGTGCTCACGGTGGCCGATGCCGTCTCGATGCGGGGGCGGCGCGGGCTGCGCGGATCGCGGATCGCGATCGGCGTGCACTTCCGTGGCCGCGTCGACCTGCGCGAGATCGCCATCGAGGGAACCTTGACCTTCGCGCACTGCACCTTCGACGAGCCGCTGTTGCTCGACGGCGCCCAGATCGCCGGCTCCCTGGTGCTCAAGGGCTCGGCCCTGCTGGGTGGCGCCAGCCTGCGCGGCGCGCGCGTGCGTGGGACGCTGGATCTGTCATCGGCCGTGTATGCGCACGACGACGATCCGCGCAAGAGCGTCGGCCTGAGCCTGGAGGCCGCCACCATCGAAGGCGACGTGGACCTGCGCGGCATGGGGCAATACGCCGCGGGCCTGCAAGGCGACGGGCTGCGCCTGGACGGCAGCCGGGTGCACGGCAGCCTGCGCCTGGGCTGCGGCGCGGGCGGCCACCGCGAGCCGATGCTGCTGCCCGGCATCACGGGCCGTGGCCTGCGCGTCAAGGGCTCGCTGCACCTGTGGGGAGCCTGTTCGGTCGAGCGACTGCCGCTGACGGAACTGGATTTCACGGGCGCCCACGTCGGCGGCGACATCGAGATCCGACCGCACGAACCGCGCGTGCAGGCCCTGCCGTTCGACCGGGATCGGTTCGACGCCCCCGAACTGGACGGACAGCATTCGCCGCCGCGCATCGCGCGGCTCGACCTGTCCCAGGCGCGTATCGCAGGCAGCGTGCTGGGCTGCGGATTCCAGGTCGCGGGAATCCTGGACCTGGACTACGCACACATCGCGGGCCAGGTGGATCTGCAGTCGTGCTTCACGCGGCAACGTCCGGGACAGGAGAGCCGGGGTACGCCGCCCGTCCTGGAATGGCGGGTGCAGTTGCAAAGCCTGCGCCTGCGCGCAGTGCGCGTCGCCGGCATGGTCTGCCTGCAGGGCGTCGAAATCCGTGGCGATTCGGGCCACCAGCCCGACCTGTATCTGGCCGAGGCCGAGGTCCAGGGCCTGATCCACGTCGGCCCGGCCGACATCCTGGGCCTCGACGCGCAGGCCCTGTCCCACATCGTCCGCAACCGGCCTTCGGTACTGCGCACCTGCGTCCATGGGAAGGTCGATCTTTCCGGGCTCCGCTGCAGCTCGCATATTCGCTTCAGGGGCGTGTACATCCGGGAATACCTGATCCTGCTCAACACCAGGACCGGCTCCCTGTGCCTGGACCCCGCATTGATCGAGTGCCACGAGGACGGGAAGGATCAGGGCTGGGAACTGGTGCCGCCCCAGGTCGGGGGCGTCTTCGTCGTCGGCAGCACCATCGAGGGCTGGCTGCGCATGGCCGTGCTGCAGGTCCACGGCTGGCCGCTGCCACGGGAAATGCGTGGCGTCTACATCCACAACACCACCGTCGAAGACAACGTGCATCTGTGGCGCGTCGGGTTCGACCGCGACGCGGCTTTTCACGATCTGGGCAGCGAGGCCAGGCCGGTGGCGGCGCACCTGCACGACAACTTGCAGACCTGGCGCTACGCCACCGCCGTCCACGGCGATCTGGTGCTGCGGCACTGCACGCTGCACGGCGACTGCATCCTGTCGCTGAGCAAGGCCGATGGCCGCATCGACATCGGGGAGTCCTGGGTCCACGGCGCGCTGATGCTGGCCTCGCTGCTTTCCCACAGGGAAGCCGACGAAGGCAACAAGGACCGCATGAAAGCCTTGGCGGCTGCCCATGACGACCGCGATTGGTTGCAGCGCACCTGGTGCAGGCATCTTTCGCTCGCCGCGCTGAAATGCGAAGGCGACGTGCAGCTCGACGGCGTGCACATCGTGTCCGCACAGGAAGACGAAGACGCGCTCGACGCACGCCATCTGCGGGTCCGCGGCGAACTGGGCTGGGCGGACGACGCGCACTCCGCCCTGAAGGTGGAGCGTGGCAGGCTGCGCCTGGAGGACACTGAGCTGAACCGCTTCAAGCTCTCCAGCCGTTGCTTGCCCGCGCCGCTGGCCGAACCCGTCAAGCTGTACCGCGCCAAGATCAGAACCCTCCAGCTGCAGTGGTACCCCGGCGGTCCTGCGGACAAATGGCAGGACACCGGACGGCTCGATCTGCGCGGTGCCGAGGTCGCCGAATGGGAGCTGCGCTGTGGCGCTTCCGTAAACCAGGCCGGAGACTTCGCAAGGCTCATCGGCCGCAAGGCGCCCCGGCCCGTCTGGATCGCCCTGGAACACTATCTGCGCCGCGGCGGGCACGACCGCGAGGCCGACGATCTCTACGTCAGCATGCGCAGGCACGTCGGGACCGAAGGCGCGAGCACGGAGCAGATCCTCTTCCAGCTGGGGACCGGACTGGCCTTCGCGCTGGCGGCGCTGCTGGTGTTGTGGCTGTCCTCCTGGCTGTCGGTCTGGATGTCCGGCGCGGGCCTGGCCGCCGCCGTGGGGCTGCTGGCCGCCGCGGTGGTCGCGGCCGCGTTCTGGCCGCAGTCCCTTCCCTGGGTGATGGACCGGATCCACGACCGCGCCACCCGCTTCGGCACGACGGCCAGGCCGATCCTGTGGGCCTGGGGCTCCCTGCTCATCCTGTCGATGCCGGTCTACCTGGCGCAGGACAACTTCGAGCTCTCGAACACGGCGCGGGGCGCCCGCAAGGTCCAGGCCACCGCGCAGGATGCCGCCGCCTCGGGCCAAGGCGCGCCCTACATGGACCTCGTCGAGCGCGCGGGCAGCTGGAGTCTCGGCCATGCGTTCGGCATCGGCCTGCGCTACCACGTCCCCGTCATCGGGCTGCGCACGGTCGAGGACTGGGACCCGCGCACCGACCCCCAGGCCGGGCGCTTCGAGCTGCACGCCTGCTTCGGCTTCGCGGCCGACAAGCTGCCGGCGCTGCACTGCACACGGCAATGGTCCATCCCCGGCATCTCCGCCCACGCCTATGCCATGTACGTGCAGGCGGTGAACTGGGTCCTGTGGCCCCTGCTGCTGACCTTCATCGCCCTGAACCTGTGGCGCCGCCGGCCTGGCGCGGAGCCGCCTCAGTGACCTGAATAACGCGCCAGGCTCAACCCTTCGGTGTCGATGGCCGGCTTGCGCCCCGCGATCCAGTCGGCCATGAGCCGGCCGGTGCCGGCGGCCATGGTCCAGCCCAGCGTGCCGTGGCCGGTGGACAGCCACAGCCTGGGAAAGCGCGTGGGCCCCAGGATGGGCGTGCCGTCCGGCGTCATGGGCCGCAGGCCGCACCAGAACCTGGCCTGGGCCAGGTCGCCGCCGCGCGGGAACAGGTCGCTCACCACATGGTCCAGCGTGCGCCGGCGCTCGGGCTTGAGGCCCAGGTCGAAGCCGCCCAGCTCGGCCGTGCCGCCCACGCGGATGCGGTCGCCCAGGCGCGTGACGGCCACCTTGTGCGTCTCGTCCATGACCGTGGACTCGGGCGCGCCCGTGGCGTCCGTGATCGGCAGCGTCAGCGAATAGCCCTTGACCGGATACACCGGCAGGTGCAGGCCCAGCGGCGCGAGCAGCAGCGGCGAGTAGCTGCCCAGCGCCACGAGGTAGCGGTCGGCCGTCACCATGCCGGCGTCGGTGCGCACGCCGGCGATGTCGCCGCCGGCCAGGTTGATGCCCAGGATGTTCACGCCGTGGCGGAACTGCACGCCCAGGCCTTCGGCCAGCCTGGCCAGGCGCTGCGTGAACAGGAAGCAGTCGCCGGTCTCGTCCCCGGGCAGGCGCATGCCGCCGACGAACTTCTGGCGCACGCCCTGCAGCGCGGGCTCGTGGCGCACGCAGCCATCCATGTCCAGCAGCTCGT
This sequence comes from Pseudorhodoferax sp., assembly GCA_049840715.1. Taxonomy (GTDB): domain Bacteria; phylum Pseudomonadota; class Gammaproteobacteria; order Burkholderiales; family Burkholderiaceae_C; genus Pseudorhodoferax. Next base: position 72,625 of record JASGJO010000037.1, on the reverse strand, counting down.
AGGGCACGCCGTACTGCTTCAGGACCTCGATGTCGCCGGCCGTGCCGTCCAGCTGCTTCTGTTCGCGGAACAGCTGCAGCGTGCCCTGGCTGCGCTCGTCGTAGGCGATGCCGGTCTCCGCGCGCAGCGCCTGCAGGCAGTCGCGGCTGTACTCGGCCACGCGCACCATACGCGCCTTGTTGATGCGGTAGCGCTCGGCCGTGCAGTTGCGCAGCATGGCCGCGCCCCAGCGCCACATGGCCGGGCTCAGCAGCGGCTGGATGACCAGCGGACTGTGGTGCATCAGGAGCCACTTGATGGCCTTGACCGGCACGCCCGGCCCGGCCCAGGGCGCGGAATAGCCGGGCGAGACCTCGCCGGCGTTGGCGAAGCTGGTCTCCATGGCCGGTGCCGGCTGGCGGTCGATCACGGTGACCTCGTGCCCCTCGCGCGCCAGACAGAAGGCCGCCGTGGTGCCGATCACGCCACTGCCCAAGACCACCACTTTCATGCCCGCCCTCCCGCGATTTCGTGTGGCGGGATTGTGCGAGCGAACACCCGCGCGCGGTGGCCCGCGGCGCCGATCACATCCGCCATTAGCGGGGCTGATCGGCGCCGGCCTTCAGCCGCCGGGCAGCGTCGCGAGATGGCGCGCCAGCGCCTCGCGGGCGCGCTGCGCGCTGGCCGCGTCCACGCGCTCGGCCAGCAGCTGCGCAAGGTGGCGCAGCTGCGCGGTCGTGAGGCCCACGTTCAGGCTAATGCGCATGTGCGACTGCAGCTGCGACTCCACGCCCGTCAACGCGGCCAGCATGCTGACCGTGGCCACCTCGCGCGTGGCCCAGTCGAGGTTGTCGCGCTCGAAGATGGCGCCGAACAGGTGCGTGCGCAGGTATTCGTTGGCCAGCGGCGCGAAGTCGAACAGCGGCCCCTGCACCGGCGCGCCCGACAGCCGCGTCTGGTTGGCCGTGCCGGCCGCCAGCAAGGCTTCGCCCTGCGGCACGGGCCGGCTCGGCGCGCGGCCCGGTGCGTCCTGCACGCCGCGCTGGCGCCGCGCGGCCGCCACCTGCATCAGCGCCGTCAGCGCGTTGAGGCTGCGCGGAAAGCCCGCGTAGGCGTAGAGCTGGACCAGCACCTCGCGCGCGTCGCCGACCGGCAGGCCCGCGTCCAGCGCCTGCTCCAGCGCGGCAGGCAGGCGGGCCATGTCGCCCGCGGCCGCGAGTGCCGCCACGGGCACGATGGCCTGCTGCGCGGCACCGAGGCCGGCCGCCGGCGGCGTGGCGGCCTGGCCCGTCCCGGCCAGGCCGACTGCCGCCACCATGGCGATGGCCGTGCGGCGCTCAACGGGCGTTGTACTGTTCATCGCTGACCTTCTCCATCCATTCCACGTTGCGGCCGTCGGCGGTTCCCGAAATGGCCAGGTGCGTCATCGCCAGCTGCGGCGAGGCGCCGTGCCAGTGCTTGACGCCGGGCGGGCACCAGACCACGTCGCCGGGCCGGATTTCCTGCACCGGCTTGCCCCATTCCTGCGTGAGGCCGACGCCGGCCACGACCAGCAGGCGCTGGCCCCGGGGATGGGTGTGCCAGGCCGAGCGGCTGCCGGGTTCGAAGGTGACGAGGCCGCCCGAGGCGTCGATGTGCTCGTTGGCCGGCCAGACCGGATCGACCCGCACGCGGCCCGTGAAGTACTCGGCCGGTCCGGCCGCCGAAGCCTGGCTGCCCAGGCGCGCGATCTGTTGGCCCGCGGGTGCGGGATCGGCCTGGGCCATGGCCGCGGCCGGCATGGCCAGTGCGCACAGCGCGCAGCGCCAGTTGGTGGAGTTCATGTGCAAGGTCTTTCTCTGGAAGGGTGGAGGAATGGCGCGTGGGCCGGCCGCCGCAACGGCAGGCCCACAGCGTAGGCCGCGCGGCCCGCCGCGACTAGCGGGCCGGCGCCGCATGCCCTTATCGATGGCGGCCAGCAATCGCGGGGCCGCCGCAGCGCATACTGCGGGCCGCATGCCGCGCGACGACTTCAACGACCTGCTGGCCCTGATCGCCGTGGCGCGCGAGCGCAGCTTCACGCGCGCGGCCGCGCAACTGGGCCTGGCGCCCTCGACGTTGAGCCACCGGATCGGCGCGCTCGAAGCCCGCCTGGGCGTGCGCCTGCTCGCGCGCACCACGCGCAGCGTGGCGCCGACCGAGGCGGGCACGCGCCTGATCGCCTCGGTGCAGCCGCAGTTCGAGGCGATCGACGCCGAACTCCAGGGCCTGGCCGCGTTCCGCGACAGGCCGGCCGGCACCGTGCGCATCACCAGCGTCGACACGGTGGCCGACCTGCTGCTGTGGCCGCGGCTGGCGCCGCTGCTGCAGCGCTATCCGGACATCCGCATCGAGATCGACACCGGCTACCGCCTGGTCGACATCGTCCAGGAGAAGTACGACCTGGGCGTGCGCTCGGGCGAGGCCGTGGCCAAGGACATGGTGTCGCAGCGCATCGGGCCGGACTTCCAGCGCATGGTGGTGGGTTCGCCCGGCTACTTCGCGCGCCATCCCGTGCCCAGGACGCCGCAGGACCTGCTCGCGCACAACTGCATCACGCTGCGCCTGGCCACGCGCGGCGGCCTGTACGCCTGGCCGCTGGTCCACGGCGCACAGCAGCAGACGGTGCGCGTGCAGGGCCAGCTGACCTTCGACGGCAGCTACCAGATCCTGCAGGCCGCGCTGGACGGCGCGGGCCTGGCCTTCACGCCCGACTACCTGGCGCGCCCGCATGTGCAGGCCGGCCGGCTGCAAAGCGTGCTGGAGGATTGGTGCCCGCGCTCGGCGGGCTTTCACCTGTACTACCCGAGCCGGCGGCAGAAGACGCTGGCCGTGTCGCTGGTCATCGAGGCGCTGCGCCAGCCGTCGGCGTGAGCGCCAGGGCGTCCACGACCAGCTGCAGCGCGCGCGACGGCCGGCGCTGGCCTGCGTAGCAGGCATGCGCGCCCGGGACCACCGGGCACCAGTCCTCCAACACGCTGCGCAGCTGCCCCTGCGCGATGGGGGCCAGCACCAGTTCCCGCGGCAGCAAGGCCAGGCCGCAGCCGCTCAAGGCCGCGCCGCGCATCTGGTAGACGCCGTTGAAGCTGGCCTGCCCGGCCACGCGCAGCTGCAGGCCGCGCGCACCGTCGCCCAGCTCCCAGGCGGACAGGCCGCCGCCCGGCAGGCGCAGCGTGATGCAGTTGTGCGCGAGCAGGTCCTGCGGCGCGGCCGGCACGCCGTGCGCCGCGAGGTAGGCGGGCGTGGCCACGATGGCCATGGGCTGGTCCGCCTGCAGGCGCACGGCGACCATGTCCGGGGCGACCTGGTCGCCCCGGCGCACGAACAGGTCGTGCGGCTCGGCCGCGGTGCCGGCCAGCCGGTCGTCCGCGCTGATCTCGACGTGCAGCTCCGGGTGGCTGCGCAGCAGCGGCCGCAGCCGGGGCCAGAGCACGGTATCGACCACGTGGTCGACGGCCACGATGCGGATGCGGCCGCCCGGCCGGCTGCCGAGATCGCTGACGGCCTGCAGCTGCGCGGCGATGCTGTCCAGCCGCGGCGCGACGCGTTCGAGCAGGCGCTCGCCGGCCTCCGTCGGCACCACGCTGCGGGTGGTCCGCGCCAGCAGGCGCACGCCCAGCCGCGTCTCCAGGGCGCGGACGGTGTGGCTCAGCGCGGACTGCGAGAGCCCGAGCTTGGAGGCCGCGCGCGTGAAGCTGCGCTCGCGCGCCACCGCGAGGAAGGCCAGCAGGTCGCCGAGGTCCTCGCGCATCAGGCCGGGGCGCGCTCCGGCACTCAGACCCCGCCGTGCGGGTGCGTGGGGTCGACCCAGAGCACGGTGTCGGGCTTCTCCACCGGCGCGATGTCCAGGTTCACGGCCACGGCCTCGCCGTCGCTGCGGCACAGCACGCACTCCAGCGGCTCGGTCTCGCTGGCGTTGATCTCCTGGTGCGGCACATAGGGCGGCACGTAGATGAAGTCGCCCGGCCCGGCCTCGGCCGTGAACTCCAGCCGCTCGCCCCAGCGCATGCGCGCGCGGCCGCGCACCACGTAGATCACGCTCTCCAGGTGGCCGTGGTGGTGGGCGCCGGTCTTGGCGTCGGGGTGGATGGTCACGGTGCCGGCCCACAGCTTGCTGGCCCCCACGCGCGCGAAGTTGATCGCGGCCTTGCGGTCCATGCCGGGCGTCTGGGCGGTGTTGCCGTCCAGCTGGTTGCCGGGCACCACGCGCACGCCGTCGTGCTTCCAGCGCGCCTGCGCGTCTTCTTCGTGGTGATGGTGGTGTTCGTGTGCCATGGCGGTCTCCCGGTTCATTCGAAGGCGAAGGTCTTGAGCGCGCGGCGCTGGCGCTTGACGCTGTACATGGCGGCGTCGGCATCCATGAGCACCTGCTCGGGGCTCTCCTGGCTGCCCACCAGCAGGTGGATGCCGATGCTGGCCGAGCAGCGGTACGTCTCGCCGCGCATGTGGTGGTTGCGCTCGATCGCGTCGAGGATCTTGTCGGCCACCGTGTTCACATGGTCGGCCGCGGTCTTCTCGTCCACGCCCAGTTCTTCGAGCAGCACCACGAACTCGTCGCCGCCCAGCCGGGCCACGGTGTCGTGCTGGCGCACGGCCGCCTGCAGCCGCCGGCCGACCTCGACCAGCATCTGGTCGCCCGCCTCGTGGCCGAAGCTGTCGTTGATGCGCTTGAAGCCGTCCAGGTCGATGAACAGCACGCCGAAATAGCTGCGCTGGCGGCTGCTGGCCAGTTGGGCCTGGCGCAGCCGGTCCATCAGCAGCCGCCGGTTCGGCAGCCGCGTCAGCGGATCGTTGAAGGCCATGGCGCGGATCTCCGCCTCCATGGCCTTGTGGCGGCTGATGTCGCGCGCGATGACCGAGATGCCGGCAATGCGCCCGCGCGCGTCGAGCACGGGCGAGACCGCCATCGACACGTCGATCACCGTGCCGTCCTTGCGCATGCGCTGCGTCTCGTAGTCCTGCAGGCTCTCGCCGCGCTGCACGCGGGCGATCAGCGCGGCGTCCTCGCTGCGCCGGTCGGGCGGGGCCAGCCGCACGGCCGACTGGCCCTGCATCTCCGCCTCGGTGTAGCCGAACATCTGCTGCGCGCCGCGGTTCCAGGTGGTGATGCGGCCCTGCAGCGTCTTGCTGACGATGCTGTCCGACGAGCTCTGCACGATGGCCTCGAAGCGGTTGTGCAGCGCGCGCAGCTGGCGCCGCGACGAGCGCACCTGCATCAGCCAGGCCCACAGCGTGAGCACGATGGTCAGTGCCGCCAGCGCCGCCACCATCAGGGTGTTGGCACGCCAGCCGGCCATGACGTCCTGCGTGGACCGCCCCACGACCACGTAGAACGGGTGGTCGCGCAGGCGCCGGTAGGCGTTCAGGCGCTCGTGGCCGTCCACCGTGCCCGCCGCTTCGTACGCGCCTTCCGCCGGCGCCGCGTGCACCGCCTGGCGCAGGCCATCCGAGATGCCGGCGGGCGCGCCCTGCGCCGCCGGGTGGTAGTGCACGGCCTGCAGGTCCTCGGTGCGCAGCGAGGCGGCGCCGTGCGCGCCGAGATCGACGCCGTCGAACAACTGGTCGAACTGCGCGCCCGACATGCCGGCGAACACCACGCCGCGCAGGCTGCCGCCCGCATCGCGCACCGCCCTGGCGAACACGATGCGGGATGCACCGTCCTGCACCGGGACCACCACCAGCGCGCCGCGCGGCTCGGCCACGGCGCGCCGGAAGAACTCCTGCGCACCGACCTGCGGCACGGGCGCCGGCAGCGCGGCGCTGTGCAGCCGCACCACGCCTGCGGCATCGGCGAGCGCGACCTCGTCCAGGTCGACCCGCGCCATGCGCCGCTGCAGCGCCAGCACCGTGTCCTGCGGCGCGCCCGCGCCGCCCTGCAGCAGCGCCCCGTGGCGCAGCGCCACCAGCTGCAGGTAGATGTCGATCTTGTCGAAGTTGTCGGACAGCTGCGCCTCGACCAGCCGCGCGAGGTTCTGCGTTCCCACCAGGGCGCGCTCGCGGCTGCGCGCGTGGTCGGTGGCGATGGCCAGCCCCGCCAGTGCCAGCACCAGCACGATGACCAGCAAGGGCCCCACCGCCTGGCCCAGCCAGGGCGGCAGCGCGGGCAAGCGGGGGCGGGAACCTTCGTCGACGTGCATGCGGGAGTCGTTACGTGCGGCAGGAAGCCGGCCATTCTAGGAGGCCGCCGCGGCCAGCGCCTCGCATGCAAGACATGCAAGTTTTTTGTGCCGCATGCACGGCACTGCGCTACTATTTGACAGTGTTCAACACCAAATTCCCCGAAGGATTGGTACAAAAAATGCACACTTCAGAAAGGCTGCAGCGAAGCATATGAACGGCATGCGAACAACGTCGGCCACGCACCCGTGGCGTTTTCTGGCGCTGGCCCTGCTGGCGCTGGCATCCTGGGCCGCCCAGGCCGGGCCCACGCTGGAGGCCGTGCGCGCGCGCGACGCGGTGGTGTGCGGCATCAGCCCCGGCATGCTGGGCTTCTCGCATCCGGGCACCGCGCCCGGCAGCTGGGAGGGCATGGACGTGGACATCTGCCGCGCCGTGGCGGCCGCCGTGCTGGGCAGCGGCGACAAGGTGAAGTTCGTGCACCTGCAGGTCGAGGAGCGGCTGCCGGGCCTGCGCGAGGGGCGTTTCGACATCCTCGCCTTCGCCGCCAGCTTCACCATGTCGCGCGACACCACCATGGGCGTGCAGACCACCATGGTCACCTACTACGACGGCCAGGGCTTCCTGGTGCCGACGGCCAGCAAGGTGCGCAACACGCGCCAACTGCGCGGCAAGCCGATCTGCGTGACGACCACGGGCAGTTCCGAGCAGACGCTGCAGGAGTACTCCAACGCCCAGAAGATGGACTTCAAGGTGCTGCGCTTCCCGCGCTTCAAGGAGGCCACCGAGGCCTACCTGGCCCAGCGCTGCGCCGCCATCTCGGCCGACGCCACCAGCCTGGCCGTGGTCCGGCGCGCGCAGACGCCGCAGCCGGCCGACCACGTGATCCTGCCCGAGCTGATCTCCAAGGAGCCGCTGGGCCCCATGGTGCGCCGCGGCGACGACGAGTGGGCCATGATCGTCACCTGGGTGATCCAGGGCCTGATCGCGGCCGAGGAGCACGGCCTGACGCGCGCCAACGTGGTCCAGCAGGCCGCCGGCAACACGAGCGCCGAGGTGCTGCGCATGCTGGGGCGCAGCGGCGACACCGGCAAGATGATCGGCCTGGAGCGCGACTGGCTGCTCAACGCGCTGCGCGCCACCGGCAACTACGGCGAGATCTTCGCCCGCAACGTCGGTCCCGAGTCGGCGCTGGCCCTGCCGCGCGGCCTCAACGCGCTGTGGAGCCACGGCGGCCTGCAGTACGCGCTGCCGATACGCTGAAGCACCGACATGCGCCGCGCCCTGCACCGGTCCACCGTCCTGCGGCGCCGCTGGGCGCTGCTGCCGGCGCTGGCCGTGGCCGGCTCCTGCCTCGCCGGCCCCACGCTGGACGCCGTGCGCGCCCGCGGCCAGCTGGTGTGCGGCGTGAACACCATGCTGCTGGGCTTTGCAGCCCCCGATGCGCAGGGCCGCTGGCAGGGCCTGGACGTGGACATCTGCCGCGCCGTGGCCGCCGCCGTGCTGGGCGACGCCGAGAAGGTGCAGTACGTGGGCCTGTCGGCGCCGCAGCGCTTCGCGGCGCTGCAGAACGGCGAGATCGACCTGCTGTCGCGCAACACCACGGTCACGCTGGCGCGCGATGCCTCCCTGGGCCTGCAGATGACGGCCATCGCCTTCTACGACGGCCAGGGCTTCATGGTGCCGGCCAGGAGCGGCATCCGCTCGGCGCTGCAGCTCAAGGGCAAGGCGGTCTGCGTGCAGCAGGGCTCCACCACCATCCGCAACCTCGCCGAGTTCGCACGCGTGCACAAGCTCGACATCCGCCAGGTGGTGTTCGACCGGCTGGAGGACGCCAACGCCACCTACTTCGCCGGCAAGTGCGATGCCTACACCAGCGACGCCTCGCAGCTGGCCGCGCTGCGCGTGAAGTTCGCGCCCAACCCGGCCGACCACGTGATCCTGCCCGAGGTGATCGCCAAGGAGCCGCTGGGGCCGCTGGTGCGCCGCGGCGACGACGACTGGGCGAGCATCGTGCGCTGGGTGCTCTACGGCCTGATCGAGGCCGAGGAACTGGGCGTGACGGCGGCCACGGTCGATGCGCTCCAGCGCAGCAACGACCCGGCCGTGCTGCGCGTGGTCGGCGCCGGCGAAGACACGGGCCGGCTGCTGGGCCTGGACCGCGAATGGCTGGCGCGCGCCGTCCGCGCCACCGGCAACTACGGCGAGATCTTCGAGCGCAACCTGGGGCCCAAAACCCCGGTCGGCCTGCCGCGCGGCCTCAACAACCTATGGAACAAAGGGGGGCTGCAGTACGCACTGCCGGTGCGTTGAGCTTCCCGCCACCCGAGGACACCCCCATGCCTGTGTCGCCATCGACGCGCGCCGCGCGCCTGCTCCGCCGGCTCTGCCTGTGCCTGCTGGCCGGCGCCTGCTGGAGCACCGCCGCCCGGGCCGGCGCCACGCTGGATGCGGTGCGCGCGCGCGGGCAGCTCGTCTGCGGCGTCGGCACCAACGCGCTGCTGGGCCTGTCGTCCCAGGCCAGCGACGGCCGCTGGCAGGGGCTGGACGTGGACATGTGCCGCGCCGTCGCGGCCGCCGTGCTCGGCGACGGCGAGAAGGTGCGCTTCGTGCCGCTGACCACCGCCCGGCGCTTCACGGCCCTGCAGGCCGGCGAGATCGACCTGCTGTCGCGCAACACCACCATCACGCTGGCCCGCGATGCGTCCATGGGCCTGCAGATGACGGCCGTGGCCTTCTACGACACCCAGGGCTTCATGGTGCCGGCCAGGAGCCGCATCCGCTCGGCGCGCCAGCTCAAGAACAAGACCGTCTGCGTGCAGCAGGCCACCACCACGGTGCGCAACCTGACCGAATACTCGCGCATCCACCGGCTGGATCTCAAGCCGCTGGTCTTCGAGGAATACGAAGAGGCCAATGCCGCCTACTTCGCCGGCCGCTGCGACGCCTACACCGGCGACATGTCGCAGCTGGCCTCGCTGCGCGCGCGCCAGATGGCCTCGACCGAACTGCACGTGCTGCTGCCCGAGATCGTCGCCAAGGAACCGCTCGGGCCCATGGTCAAGCGCGGCGATGCCGAGTGGACGGCCGTCGTGCGCTGGGTCATCCACGGCCTGATCGAGGCCGAGGAGCTCGGCGTGACCCAGGCCAACCTCGAGCACCTGCGCGCCAGCAGCCAGGAGCCGGCCGTGCAGCGCATCGTGGGCACCGGCGAGGACCTGGGCAAGCTGCTGGGCCTGGAGCGCGACTGGCTCGCGCGCGCCATCCGCGCCACCGGCAACTACGGCGAGATCTTCGAGCGCAACCTGGGCCGCAACACGCCGCTCGCCTTGCCGCGCGGGCTCAACAGCCTGTGGAACAAGGGCGGCCTGCACTACGCCCTGCCGGTGCGCTGACCAGCGTCGCGCGCCAGTCCGGGGCATCCATCTTGCATACCAGCAGGCACGCTTCCTGCTGATGCAGGGGCATGCCCAGCACCGCATCCGAGATCAGCGAACGCATCATCCAGGCCGTCATGGCGCAGAAGCTCGCGCCCGGCGCGCGCCTCGGCGAGCAGCCGCTGGCCATGCTGTTCGACTGCAGCCGCACCGTGGTGCGCGAGGCGCTCACGCGGCTGGCGGCGCGCGGCATCGTCACGGTCAGCGCGCGGCGCGGCTGGTATGTGATCGAGCCCTCCGAGGACGAGGCGCGCGAGGCCTTCGCGGCGCGCCGCGTGATCGAGACCGGCCTGATCCGCAGCCTCACGACGGTGCACAAGGGCGCACTGAAAAAGCTCAGGGCCCATCTGGCGCGCGAGAAGGCCGCCCTGTCGGGCACGGACGTGGGCGCGCGCAGCTTCCTGCTCGGCGACTTCCACGTCTGCCTGGCCGAATGCCTGGGCAACTCGCTGCTGGCCGACACGCTGCGCGACTACACGGCGCGCACCACGCTGATCGCCATGCTCTACCAGTCGCCGAACAACGCCGAGGCCTCCTGCGAGGACCATGTGCAGATCGTCGCGGCACTCGAGCGCGGCGACTTCGCCGCCGCCGAGGCGCTGATGCACCGGCACATCGGCGCCGTGCACGACGCGCTGCGCCTGCCCGTGGACAACGACCCGCTGGCCCAGCTGCGCGATGCGCTGGCCCCGGTCGACCCCCCTGCGGCACAAGTCTTGCGTACAAGAACCCCGCCACGCCGGCCCGCCCGACCCGATGCACCAGCTTCGGGCGAGGCGCCGGACGAACCTTCCACCTACCTCGGAGCCCTGCTATGAAGCACCTGACCCGCCGCCTCGCCCTCGCCACTTCCGCCGCCGTGCTCGCCAGCGCGGCCGTCGGCGCCCACGCCCAGAACGCCCTGGACAAGGTCATGGCGAGCAAGAAGATCACGATCGCGATCCCGACCGACTTCCCGCCCTACGGCTTCGTCGGCACCGACCTGGCGCCCCAGGGCCTGGACATCGACACCGCGCGCTACATCGCCGACAAGCTCGGCGTGAAGCTGGAACTCACGCCCGTGACCAGCGCCAACCGCATCCCCTACCTGCAGAGCGGCAAGGCCGAACTCGTGATCTCCACGCTGGGCAAGAACCCCGAGCGCGAGAAGGTGATCGACTTCACGGTCGCCTACTCGCCCTTCTTCCAGGCCGTGTTCGCGCCCAAGGCCATGGCGGTCAAGGGCTTCGCCGACCTGGCCGACAAGAGCGTGGGCGTCACGCGCGGCGCCATCGAGGACCAGGAACTGACCAAGCTGGCCCCGGCCGGCACCGACATCAAGCGCTTCGAGGACAACAACGCCACCGTTTCCTCCTTCGTCGCGGGCCAGGTGCAGCTGATCGCCACGGGCGCCTCGGTCGCCGGCAACATGATGGCCAAGAACCCGCAGCTGGGCACCGAGTACAAGCTGCTGCTCAAGGACTCGCCCAACTTCATCGGCGTGGCCAAGGGCGAGGACAAGCTGCGCCTGAAGGTCAACGAGATCCTCGTCGCGGCCAAGGCCTCGGGCGACCTGGACAAGCTGGCCCAGAAGTGGCTCGGCCGCCCGGCCGGCGACCTGCCCCAGTAAGCAGGCCCCGCCATGCGGATCGAACTGGACTTCGGGGCCGTGCTGTCGCAGTGGCCGCTGCTGGCCACCGGCGTGCTGTGGACCATCGGGCTGACCGCCGTCTCCGCCGTGATCGGCGTGGCGCTGGGCGTGGTGTTCGCCTGGGTGCGCTCGCACGGCGCACCCTGGCTCAAGTGGGTGGTCGGCACCTACGTGGAGCTGATCCGCAACACGCCCTTCATCGTGCAGCTGTTCTTCATCTACTTCGGCCTGCCCGCGGCGGGCGTGAAGCTCAACGCCGAGACCGCCTCGGTCATCGCCATGGTCGTCAACCTCTCGGCCTACGCCACCGAGATCGTGCGCGCCGGCATCGATGCCACGCCGCGCGGCCAGATCGAGGCCGCCGCCAGCCTGGCGCTGGGCCGCATGCAGACCTTCACGCGCGTGGTGCTGCCGCCCGCGCTCAAGAAGGTCTGGCCGGCCCTGGTCAGCCAGACCATCATCGTGATGCTGGGCTCGGCCGTGTGCGGCCAGATCTCCACGCCCGAGCTGAGCTTCGCCGCCAACCTGATCCAGAGCCGCAACTTCCGCGCGTTCGAGGCCTTCATCGTCGCCACGCTGCTGTACCTGCTGCTGGCCATGGCGCTGCGCCGGCTGCTCAACTGGTTCGGCCCCAGGTTCATCTACGGAAGGTAGGCGCCATGGTCGATTTCTCCCTCTGGGACATCCTGCGCAACCTGCTGCTCGCGCTGCGCTGGACGGTCGTGCTCTCGCTGATCGCCTTCGTCGGCGGCGGCCTCGTGGGCCTCGCCCTGCTGGTCGCGCGCCTGTCCGGCAAGCGCGGCACGGAACCCGTCGTGGCCGGCTACGTGCAGCTGTTCCAGGGCACGCCGCTGCTCATGCAGCTGTTCCTGGCCTATTTCGGCATCGCGCTGTTCGGCATCCAGACCTCGGCCTGGGTCGCGGCCTCGGTCGCGCTGACGCTGTACACCAGCGCCTTCCTGACCGAGATCTGGCGCGGCTGCGTGGCCGCCATCCCCAAGGGCCAGTGGGAAGCCGCCGACAGCCTGGCGCTGTCGTTCGGCGAGAAGCTGCGCCACGTGGTGCTGCCGCAGGCCGTCAGGATCGCCGTGCCGCCCACCGTGGGCTTCCTCGTGCAGGTGGTCAAGGGCACGGCGCTGGCCTCGGTGATCGGCTTCATCGAACTCACCAAGGCCGGCACCATGATCACCAACGCCACCTTCAAGCCCTTCGTGGTCTACAGCTGCGTGGCGCTGCTGTACTTCGTGCTGTGCTTCCCGATCAGCCTGTACGCCAAGAATCTGGAAAGGAAACTCCATGTCCGCCCTGCCTGAGGCCAAGACGTCCTCGATCGTCGAGATCAACGGCCTGCGCAAGTCCTACGGCGCCAACGAAGTCCTCAAGGGCATCGACCTGCACGTGAAGCCCGGCGAGGTCATCGCCATCATCGGCAAGAGCGGCTCGGGCAAGAGCACGCTGCTGCGCTGTATCAACGGGCTGGAGGTGTTCCAGGGCGGCAGCCTCACGGTGGACGGCAAGCCGCTGCTGCACGACGACGCGGGGGCCATGCGGGCGCTGCGCCAGCGCGTGGGCATGATCTTCCAGAGCTTCAACCTGTTCCCGCACCTCACGGTGGGCAAAAACGTGATGCTGGCACCCGCGCTGGTCAAGAAGAAGGACGCCGCGGCTGGCGCCGAGCAGGCCAGGAAGCTGCTGGCCCGCGTGGGCCTGGCCGAGAAGTTCGACGCCTGGCCCGATCAGCTTTCCGGCGGCCAGCAGCAGCGCGTGGCGATCGCGCGCGCGCTGGCCATGGAGCCGGCCGTGCTGCTGTGCGACGAGATCACGAGCGCGCTGGACCCCGAACTCGTGGGCGAGGTGCTGCGCGTGGTCGAGAGCCTGGCCGAGGAAGGCATGACGCTGCTCATGGTCACGCACGAGATGAACTTCGCGCGCAAGGTCAGCGACCGGCTGATCTTCATGCACCAGGGCCGCGTGCACGAGATGGGGCCGCCGGACGAACTGTTCGGCAACCCGCAGACGCCCGAGCTCAAGCAGTTCCTGTCCTCGCTGCACGGCTGAGGGGCATGCAGGACGACCTGCACAGCCTGAGCCTGGCCGACCTGCGCCTGCTGGCCCTGCTGCTGGCCGAACGCAGCGTCACGCGCGTGGCCGAGGCCAGCGGCCAGGCCCAGCCCGCCGTGAGCCGCAAGCTGCAGCGCCTGCGCGAGATGCTGGCCGACCCGCTGCTGGTGCGCAGCGGCGCGCGCATGGTGCTGACCGAGCGCGCGCAGACCCTGCGCGAGCCCTTGCGCGAGATCATGGCCCAGGCCGCGCGGCTGGAGGCCGGCGGCAGCTTCGACCCGGCCAGGGCCGAGCGCGCCTTCCACATCGTCTGCTCGGACTGCCTGCCGCCCGACTTCCTGCCCGGCATCGTGGCGCGGCTGGCCGGCGCCGGCCCGCGCATCGCCGCCCACGTGCGGCCGGCCGACGCGGCCTTCGACCTGGCCCAGGCGCTGGACGAGGGCAGCGTGGACCTGGTCATCAACAACGACCCGCGCCCGCGCGAGGACCTGCGCATGGCCGTGCTGTTCTCCGACGAGGTGGTCTGCCTGATGCGGCGCGGCCACCCGCTCGCGCAGGAGCGCCGCATCCCGCTCGCGCGCTACCTGCGCATGCGCCACCTGGCGCCGCACACCGGCGCGCAGCCGCGCACCGGCCCCATCGACGGCGAACTGGCCAAGACCGGCTACCAGCGCCAGATCGTCGCCACCGTGCCCGAGTTCAACCTCGCGCCCTATGCGCTGCTGGACAGCGACCTGGTGTTCACGACGGCGCGGCGCTTCGCCGTGCACTACGCGGCGCGGCTGCCGCTGGTGGTGGCGCCCGCGCCGGCCGAGCTGCCGCCGATGCGCTTCTACCAGCTCTGGCACGAGCGCAGCCATGCCAGCGCGGCCAGCCGCTGGCTGCGCGCGCAGGTGCAGGCCCAGGCACAGGCCACGGGAACGCCAGAGGCCGCGCCGCGCGGCTGAGCGCAGCGCCCGCCCGTCGCCGCACCCTCCTGTCGGCTGACAGCACGCCTCGCCGCCGGCCGATGCGCGCACCGGCCGGCGCGCACTATCACTGGAGGACCGGCACCGCGGTGCAGCCCCTCCAGAGACACAGAGCATGCAGCAGGCAGACCAGAACGCAGACGCCCGAGCCCGTGCATCCGACACCCCGCACCCGGACGCGGAGAGCCTGGAGGCCATCCTGCGCATCGTGCGCCGCTACCTGGGCATGGACGTGGCGTTCGTGTCGCGCTTTCGTGAACGGGACCGCCTGCTCGAACTGCTGGACACCGAGTCCGCCGGGCCGCTGTACCAGGGCCAGAGCCTGCCGCTCACCGAGGGCTACTGTCTCAAGGTGGTGCGCGGCGAGCTGCCCGCCTTCATCCCCGACACCTCGCGCCATGCCGTGGCGCGCGCGCTGCCGGCCACCGCGGCGATCCCGATCGGCTCGCATTTGAGCGTGCCCATCGTGCTGCCCGACCAGCACGTCTACGGCACGCTGTGCTGCTTCAGCTACGTGCCCAACCAGACCCTGGACGAGCGCGACGTGCGGCTGCTGCGGGCCTGCGCCGACTTCCTCGCGCTGCACTTCGAGGCCGCGGCCCGGCACGAGCGCGACCGGGCCGCGGTCGCCGCAGACCTGCACGCCGTGATGGCCCAGGGCGCGCCGCGCATCGTGTTCCAGCCCGTCTACCACCTGCCCGACCTGCGCCTGCACGGCTTCGAATGCCTGTCGCGCTTCGACGCCGAGCCGCGCCGCACGCCCGACCGCTGGTTCCTGGCCGCGCACGACGCCGGCGTGGGCCTGGAACTGGAGTTCCAGGCCATCAGCAATGCGCTGGCCTACCTGGAGCGGCTGCCGGTCGGCCCCTGCCTGAACATCAACAGCTCGCCCGAGATGATCCTGTCGGGCCGGCTGCTGGCGCTGCGCGAAAGCGGGCACGATCTTGCGCGCGTGGTGCTGGAAATCACCGAACACGCCGTGGTGCGCGACTACGCGGCGCTGTCGCAGGCGCTCAAGCCGCTGCGCGCCGAAGGCGTTACGCTGGCCGTGGACGACGCCGGCGCGGGCTACTCCAGCATGCGCCACATCCTGAGCCTGGAGCCCGACATCATCAAGCTGGACATGGAGCTCACGCACGGCATCGACGCCGACCCCAAGCGCAAGGCCCTGGCCAAGGGCCTGACCAGCTTCGCGCACGAGATCGGCTCGCTGGTCGTGGCCGAGGGCGTGGAGACGCCGGCCGAACTGCTGACGCTGGCCCGGCTCGGCGTGGACTGCGCCCAGGGCTACCACCTGGACAAGCCGCTGGACTTCGCGCAGGCGCTGGAGCGCTGCCGCGGGCCGATCGAACACGGCCGCTGCGGCTGAATGCGCACCCCGGGCCGCACCCGCAGGCGGCAGCCGGGCGCTGGCTATACTGCGCCCGCCCGCGGAACCGCGCAGCCCAGGCCCCGGCTGCCGCCGCAACGGTCAGCAAGCGACCACGCCGCCCGCCCCTCTGGCTGGACCTGCCGGGCGGGCCGTCACAGAAAAGAAAACCCGCATGCACATCGAAGCCGGCGCCACCGACGGCGCCAAGACCATCCTGGCCTGCGCCACGGCCGCCACCTGAAGCGCCAGCGCCCGATGCTCGCGCCGCCGCCCGCCGCACTGCTGGCCGCCCTGCTGTTGCAGGGCAGCCAGAGCGCCCTGCCCGCCTTCGCGGCCGATGCGCCGGCACGCCCGCCCAGCACCGCGCCGGCCCAGGCCTGGCGCATCGTCTCGCTGCAGCCCTCGCTGACCGAGACGCTCTGCGCGCTCGACGCCTGCGACCGGCTGGTCGCCATCGACCGCTATTCCGACTGGCCCGCCAGCGTCCGGCCGCTGCCGCGCGTGGGCGGCCTGGCCGATGCCGACATCGAGCGCATCCTCGCGGCACGGCCCGATCTCGTGCTGCTGCGCCCGCGCAACCGCGTGGCCGAGCGGCTGCGCGCGCTGGGCCTGAACGTGCTGACGCTGGACGCCAAGTCGCATGCCGACATGCGCCGCAACATGGAGACCGTGGCCCAGGCCATCGGCCGGCCCGGCGCGGGCGAGGCCCTGTGGGCGCGCACGGACGCGCGGCTCGAGGCGCTGCGCCGGCAGCTGCCGCCGCACTGGCAGGGCAAGCGCGTGTACTTCGAGCTGCACGGCGGCGTGGTCGCGGCCGGCGAGGCCTCGTTCATCGGCGAGACGCTGGCGCGGCTGGGCCTGCGCAACGTGGTGCCGGCCCAGCTCGGCGCCTTCCCCAAGCTCGGGCCCGAGTACGCGCTGCGCGCCGACCCCGACCTCCTGATCGTGCACGACGCGCCGGGCGCGCCGCCGCTGCACGCGCGGCCGGGCTGGCATGCCATGCGCGCCGTGCGCGAAGGGCGCTATTGCCGCATCCCGGAGCCGCGCTTCGACGTGCTGGTGCGGCCGGGGCCGCGCATCGACGAGGCGGCGCAGGAGGTGCTGGCCTGCCTGGCGGCGGTGGATCGGGGGATCGCGGGGCGTTGAGCGCTCGGCATGGTGCGGCTGCACGGAGCTCGCACCAGGCCCAGACCTCTGCCCGCAGGCACTCCGCGCCCCACGCCAGCGCCGACGCGCGTCCCCAGGCCGCATCCGTACGCGTTGCCGGTTGGAGAACGCGCGCATCGCCAAGTATCAATTCCGGTGCCGTGGGCTTGCCCGCAGAATGCGCCCGCGCCAACGCGTTCAACCCACAACAGGCTTCCCGGAGACAGGCATGGAACACATCCATTTCGCACGCAGATCGCTGCTGGTCGGCGTCGGCGCTTTCGCCGCCACCCATGCATTCGCACAAGGCAGCCGCGCCGTGCGCATCGTGGTGCCGGGCCCCGCGGGCTCGGCCATGGATGCCCTGGCCCGCGGCATCTCCGTGCCGTTCGGCAAGGCCGTGGGCCACAGCGTCGTGGTGGACAACCTGCCCGGTGCCGGCGGCACGCTGGCGACGGCCCAGGTCGCGCGGTCGGCCGCCGACGGCTTCACGCTGGAGATCGTCTCCTCCAACCACGTCATCAACCCGAGCATCTTCAAGACCCTGCCCTACAACACCATCGACGACTTCAGCGCCGTGGCCATCGTCGGCGTGATCCCCATGGTGCTGGCCGTGTCGCCCAAGCTCGGCGTGCGCGACGTCAAGGAACTTGTTGCGCTGGCCAAGGCCCGGCCGGGACAGCTGAACTACGGCTCCCTGGGCATCGGCACGGTGCTCCATCTGGCCGGCGAGCTGCTGGCGAGCGAGGCCGGAATCGCGATCACGCACGTGCCCTACAAGGATGCCGGCGGCGCGACCACCGACCTGGCCAGCGGCCAGATCGACATGGCCTTCCTGGGGCTGCCGACGGTCGCCGGTCTCGCCAAGGCCGGCAAGATCCAGGCGCTGGCCGTGACCACGGTCCAGCGCTCCGCCGCCATGCCGCAGGTGCCCAGCATCGCGGAGACGCTGCCCGGCTATGCGCTCGATGCCTGGATCGGCCTGATCGGACCCAAGGGCATCCCGGCCGAGACGCTGGAGCGCTACTTCCAGGCCGTCGGCGCGGCGCTGGAAGATCCGGCGACGCGCGAGGCCATCGCCGCACAGGGGCTGACGCCCACGCTGCTGGGGCCGGCCAAGGCCAGGGCCTACCTCGTCGAAGACCTGCGCAAGAGCGCCGAACTCGTGCGCCGGGCCGGCGTCGTGGCGCAGTAGATGCCGCGCCAGGCCAGCATGCAGACCGCCCGGCAGGTCTACGACGCCCGGGGCTTCGGCGAGCCGATCCGCATGGTGCCGCCCTACGGCCTGCTGCTCGTCGACTTCTGCACCGCATTCGTCGGGCAGGACGCCCTGGGCGGCGGCAACATCGGGCCGGCCGCGCGGGCCTCGGCCGGGCTGCTGGCCGAGGCACGGCGGCGCGCCTGGCCCATCGCACACAGCCAGATCGTGTTCGACACCGACGCCGCGCTGCCCTGGCTGGAGAAGGTGCCTTCGCTGCGGACGCTGACGCCGGGCAACCCGGCCGTCGACTTCGTGCACGCACTGGCGCCGCTGCCCGGCGAGCACGTCGTGCGCAAAACCGTGCCCTCGGCCTTCTTCCAGTCCACGCTCGACGCCTGGCTGCGCGCGCGCAGCGTCTCGACCCTGTTGATCGCCGGCTGCACCACGAGCGGCTGCGTGCGCGCCAGTACGGTCGATGCGGTCTCGCACGGCTACCGGCCCGTGGTGGTGGCGGACTGCGTGGGCGACCGCGCACTGGCCGCCCACGAGGCCAGCCTCTGCGACCTGGGCGCCAAGTACGCCAACATCTCGGACCGCAGCACAATCCTGGCCCTGACGCACGATTGACGCCGGCAGCGGCGCAACAGGGGGACGCTTGCGGCACCAAAACTTCGACCTGCTCTCGGTCCGGCTGTTCCTGGCCGCCAGCCACCTGGGCAGCTTCACCGCCGCGGCGCGCGCCATGAACCTGGTGCCCTCGGCGGTGAGCCGCAGGCTGACCGAGATCGAAGAGGAGATCGGCGTCGCGCTGTTCGTGCGCCTGCCGAACGGCGTGGCGTTGACGGCGTCGGGGCAGGAGGTCCAACGCCAGTTCTCCAGCTTCGTCGCGAGCTACGAGAAGATGTGGTTCGCGCTGGGCGACCTGTCGGTGGGCGTGCGTGGCGTGGTCCGCGTGTGGGCGACCAGCACCTCGCTGACCCGGCATTTCTCGGAACGCCTCAAGCGCTTCCTCGACGCCCACCAGGGCATCCGCGTGGAGACCGAGGAACGTACCGACCTGCAGGTGGTCCAGGCCGTCGCGCAGGGCAAGGCCGATGTCGGCTTCTGCTCTCGCACCAGGACGTCTTCGGCCTGCAGCAGATCACGTTCGCACAGGACCGCATCGTGCTGGTGGCGCCGCCCGAGCATGGGCTGGTGCACCGCGAGACCCTGGGTTTCGCCGACATCGCGCGCCACGAGCTGGTGGGTTGGGACGAAGGTGTCGCGCTGGGCGCGCTGCTGCAGTCGCTCGCGGCGGCCGCCAACGCAACGCTGCGCATCCGGCTGCAGGTCCGCTCGCTCGGCGCGCTGTGCAGCATGGTCAAGGCCGGGCTGGGCATCGGCGTCGCGCCGTACCCGCGGGTGCTCGGCGAGGCGACGGACTTCGGCCTGGCCACGGTGCCGATCAGCGAAAGCTGGGCCATGCGGCAGATCCAGCTGGTGCACCGGGGCGACGACGTGCTGGGCCCGGCGGCCCGCCTGTTCGTGACCTCCATGGCGGCTCCCTGAACGGGCCGCAACGCCCGGACCGCGGCGTCAGCACCAATCGCCCGCGTGCAGGCAGGCCGCATCCCACTGCCGTGCCAGCGCCTGCGCGCGCCCCAGCCGCAGCCGCCCCTGCTCGAAGTCGATGACATGGGCCTGCGCCGCCGCACGGGGGCGCGCGGGCCGGTCGCGCGAGCGGCCATCGGTCAGCAGCCAGAGCCAGCCCTCGCCGCCGCCCTGGGCCAGCAGCCGCGCGGCCTGCGCGACGGCCGGGCCCAGCGGGGTGCCGCCGCCCGCGCCGATAGGGGCCACCCAGTCGTCGTTCCAGGCCGCAGCCTTGCGCGGCGGCAGGCGCAGCTCCACGCGCGTGCCCGCGAAGCACAGCAGCGCCACGCGCTCGCGCCGGCGGTAGGCCTGCTCCATGAGCGCGAGCAGCACGCCCTTGGCGCGTGCGAGCGCACCGCCAGCCGCCATCGAGCCCGAGCAGTCGAGCACGAAGCAGTGCAGCCGCCGGCGGGACGGCGGCTGCGGCCGGCGCCGCAGGTGCCGCACGGCCAGCGCTTCGGCGCCGCGTGCAGCCAAGGTGGCCGGCCAGTCCCAGCCGCCCGTGGCCGCGCCGCGCTGCAGCGGGCTGGCCAGGCATGCCTCCGCGCCGGGCGCGCGCCCGGCCGCACGGCCCGGCGCGGTGTCGGCGCGGAGGCCTAGGCTTTTTTTGCGGCGGCCCTCGCGCCGGCGGGCAGCAGCTCGGGCACGGCCAGGCGCACGGTCCCGATGGGCTCGGGCGGCAGTGCGCCCCAATCGGCCTCTGGGGGCGCGGCGCCGTCGGCCGCCGGCGGCGGGTCGGCGGACGGCGATGGTGCGGGCGCTGCGACAGGCGCCGGTGCCGGCGGCGGCACACCCGGTTTGCGCCGGTGCACGAGCGCAAGTTCGGCCACGGCCTGCACATGCGCGGGCGTGAGTTCGGCGTCGCCCTGCCAGGCGGCCCAGGCCCGTGCCGCGCGCAGCAGCACGAGGTCGGCGCGCAGGCCGTCGACCTGGGCCTGCACGCACAGGCTGCCTGCGGCCTGCAGCACGGCATCGGACCAGGGCAGCGCCTCGGGCGCCTGCGCGCGCGCACGGGCTGCGCCCAGGCGTTCGGCCAGCGCGGCCTGCTGCGCGGCATGCGCCGTGCGGAAGGCCACGGGGTCGGCCTCGAACTGCAGCCGCGCGCGCACGATGGCCTGGCGCTGGTCCGGGTCCGCCACGTTGGCCAGGCGCACGCACAGGCCCAGGCGGTCCAGCAGCTGCGGGCGCAGCGCGCCCTCCTCCGGGTTCATGGTGCCCACGAGCACGAAGCGCGCGGCATGGCGGTGCGAGATGCCGTCGCGCTCGACCACGTTGACGCCGCTGGCCGCGGCGTCGAGCAGCAGGTCGACCAAGGCATCGGGCAGCAGGTTGATCTCGTCCACGTAGAGCACGCCGCCGTGCGCGCGCGCGAGCAGGCCGGGCGCGAACTTGACCGCGTGGCCGGCCAGCGCCTGCTGCAGGTCCAGCGTGCCGGCCACATGCTCGAGCGAGGCGCCCAGCGGCAGCGTGACGAAGGGCGCGGCCGGGATCAGTTCGGCCAGCGCGCGCGCGGCCGTGGACTTGGCCGTGCCGCGCGGGCCTTCGACGAGCACGCCGCCGATGCGCGGGTCGACCGCGGCCAGCAGCAGCGCCTGGCGCAGCGCGGGCTGGCCGGCGATGGCCGCGAACGGGAACAGCGGCGGCAGATCGGTCCGGGGTGCGCTCATCGCATTCCTTCCTGTCGGTTCTCATGGTCCAGCAGCAGGTCTTCGAGCTGCTGGCGGTAGTCGCCGGGTTGCGCCCACAGGCCGCGCTGCATGGCTTCGAGCAGGCGTTCCAGCATGCCGCGCAAGGCCGCGGGGTTGTGCCCGGCGACGAAGTCGCGCACGGCGGCGTCGCGCACGTAGGCATCGGCCACGAGCGCGTAGTGGTGGTCGGCCACCTGGCCCGTGGTGGCGCCGAAGCCGAACAGGTAGTCCACCGTGGCCGCCATCTCGAACGCGCCCTTGTAGCCGTGGCGCATGGCGCCCGCGATCCACTTGGGGTTGGTCACGCGCGCGCGCACCACGCGGCCGATCTCCTGGTGCAGCGTGCGCACGCGCGGCTGCTGCGGGTTGGCATGGTCGCCGTGGTACAGCGCCGGCATGCGGCCGGAGACCGCGCGCGCGGCCGCGGCCATGCCGCCCTGGAACTGCAGGTAGTCGGAGGAGTCGAGGATGTCGTGTTCGCGGCTGTCCTGGTTCTGGGCCACGATGTCGAGTTCGCCCAGGCGCCGGCGCAGCGCGGCACCGGCCGGCTCGCCCGCGCTGTCCTGGCCGTAGGCATGGGCGCTCCAGGCGGTCCAGACGCGGGCCAGGTCGCCGCTGTCCTGCCAGTCGCCGCTGTGCAGCAGCGGGTCCAGGCCCGCGCCGTAGTGGCCGGGCGGCGCGCCGAACACGCGCCAGCCGGCCTGGCGGCGCGCCTGCTCGGGCGTGGCGCCGCCGGCCTGCAGCGCGGCGGCCTCGGCCAGCATGCGCGCGCGGATCGGGTTGTCCTCGGCATCCTCCTCCAGCGCCGCGACGGCCTGCACGGCCGCGTCGAACATCTGCACCGCGAGCGGGAACGCATCGCGGAAGAAGCCGGAGATGCGCAGCGTGACGTCCACGCGCGGGCGGTGCAGGCCGGCGCGCGGCACCACCTCGAAGTCCTGCACGCGCTGGCTGCCGGGGGCCCAGCGCGGCCGCACGCCGATCAGCGCGAAGGCCTGGGCCAGGTCGTCCCCGCCCGTGCGCATGGTGGCCGTGCCCCAGACCGACAGGCCGAGCGCGCGCGGGTACTCGCCGTGCTCCTGCAGGTAGCGCTCGATCCACTGGCGCGCCGCCTGCTGCCCCAGTTCCCAGGCGGCCTGGGTCGGGATCGCGCGCGTGTCCAGCGTGTAGAAGTTGCGGCCCGTGGGCAGCACGTCGGGCCGGCCGCGCGAGGGCGAGCCGCTGGGCCCGGCCGGCACGAACAGGCCGCGCAGGCCGCGCAGGAGCTGGCGCAGTTCCTCGGCGCCGCAGGCGTCCAGGGCCGGGGCCAGCTGCGTGCGCACGCGCTGCAGCACGGCCCGGGTCCGCGGCCAGGCTGCCGCCGGCCGGTCGTCGTCCAGCAGCTGCCGGGCCAGCAGTTCGAGCCGCTCGCGCGTGTCGCCTGCGTGGCGCCAGGGCCCGGCGCCCACGGCCTGCAGCGCGGCCGGGCGCGGGCCGGTCCAGGGCCGGGCCGGCTCCAGCCGCAGCGGATCGAAGCCGGTGCCGGGCAGCAGGTCCGCCGCCAGCGCGCCCAGCAGCCCCGCATCGCCGCCCGAGGGAAAACGCGCCAGCGCAAGCAAGGTATCGCGGCGCTGCCGGCCTTCGGGCGAGCGGCCGAACACGTGCAGGCCGTCGCGGATCTGCGTCTCCTTGAGCTCGCAGAGGTAGGCGTCGATGCGCGCCAGCAGCGCGTCCTCGTCCTGCGCACTGCCGGGCGGCAGTTCCAGCTCGCCGTCCAGGTGCTGGCGCCGCACGGCCTCGACGATCCGGCGGCGCAGCAGCGCGGCGCGGCGCGCGTCGACCAGCAGCGCGTCGTAGTACTCGTCGACCAGGCGCTCCAGGTCCTGCAGCGGGCCGTGGTTCTCGGCGCGCGTGAGCGGCGGCATCAGGTGGTCCACGATCACGGCCTGGCTGCGCCGCTTGGCCTGCGCGCCCTCGCCCGGGTCGTTGACGATGAAGGGGTACAGGTGCGGCAGCGGGCCGAGGATGGCGTCGGGCCAGCACGCTGCCGACAGCGCCAGGCTCTTGCCGGGCAGCCATTCGAGGTTGCCGTGCTTGCCCACGTGCACGATGGCGTCGATGGCGAACACGTCGCGCAGCCAGAAGTAGAAGGCCAGGTAGTGGTGCGGCGGCACGAGTTCGGCGTCGTGGTAGCGCGCGTGGTCCTGCGCGCCGGCGGCGCCGAGCGCGCGGGCCGGCTGGATGCCGACGAAGACCCGCCCCAGGCGCAGGCCGGCGACCATGAAGCGGCCCTGGCGCAGCGCGGGATCGGCCTCGGGCGGGCCCCAGCGCGCGTCGATGGCGGCGGCCATGCCGTCGGGCAGCGCGGCCAGGCGCTGCCGGTAGTCGGCCAGCGCGTAGCTCTGCCAGGCCGGGCGCAGCGGCCATTGCGCGGGGTCGTTGGCGATGCCTTGCTGCAGCAGGCGCATCAGCGCGTCGCCATCGGCGGGCAAGGGCGCATCGCCGAGGCGGTGGCCCTCGGCCGCCAGCGCCTGCAGGATGGCCATGACCGAGGCCGGCGTGTCCAGGCCCACGCCGCTGCCGATGCGGCCCTCGCTGCCCGGGTAATTGGCCAGCACCAGCGCCAGGCGCTTGTCCTGCGGCGGCAGGCTGCGCAGCCGGCACCAGCGCTGCGCGAGTTCGGCCACGAAGTCCACGCGGTCGGGCTCGGGCTGGTAGGCCACCACGTCGGTCTGCGTGACGGGGCAGCGGTGCGCCAGGCCCTTGAAGCTGACCGCGCGCGTGACGATGCGGCCGTCCATCTCGGGCAGCACGACCTGCATGGCGATGTCGCGCGGGCGCAGGCCCTGGGTATCGGCCAGCCAGTCGGCATGGTTGCCGCCGCTCGTGATGACCTGCAGCACGGGCGCATCGCCGGCCAGCGCCTGGCCCGGTTCCAGCGCCGAGAAGGCCGTGGTGTTGAGCACCAGCTGCACCGCGTGTTCGCTGCACAGCGTGCGCAGCGTCGAGAGGCACAGCGCGTCCTTGAGCGAGTCCAGCGCCAGCGGCAGCGGGTTCAGGCCGCGCGCCTGCAGCGCCGCGGCCAGCGCGTCGAAGGCGGCCGTGTTGCCGGCCAGCAGGTGCGAGCGGTAGAACACCAGCGCGACCACGGGCGCGCCGGGCGTCCAGGCGGCGCGCAGGTCGTCGATGCCGGGCACGGCATGGGGCGCGGCGCACAGCGCGGGCGGCACGTACAGCGCGGCCTGCGGCAGGCTGCGCGGCGGCGGCGGTGCCTCGCCCTGCTGCAGGCCCAGGTGCGCCGCGGCCTGCAGGAAGGCGCGCGCGTTGGCCGGCCCGCCCGCGCGCAGGTACTGCCACAGCAGCCGGCAATCGGCCTGCGGCAGCGTGCTGCGCGCGAGCAGGTGCGGGTCTTCCTGCAGGTCGCCCGAGAACATGGCCAGGCGCTGGCCCCTGGCGCGCGCCAGCGCGGCGATCTGCTGCACGCCGTAGGGCCAGGCCGATTCGGAGCCCAGGTGGTCCACCACGACCACGCGGGCGTGCTGCAGCACCTCGTCCACGTAGAGGTCCAGCGAGGCCGGCTGGCGCAGGTGCATCAGGTTGGCCAGGCGCAGGCTGGGCAGGCCCGCGAGCTGCTGCGCGGCGGCCGACAGCAGGGCCAGCGTGGTGTCGGCCGAGCTCAGCACGACGATGTCGGCGGGCTGTTGGTCGAGGCGCGTGACGACGCTGGCGTCTTCGACGAAGCCGCCGGGGCGGGTGGAGAGCAGGTGCATGTCAGAACGATTCCGTGGCCGAGCGCAGCAATGGCCCGAAGGGACCCCGCTCCCGGGGGCCCTGTGCCCACGGCGAGGCGCTGCCGGACGCACATCCCTGCCTCTGGTGCTTGTGCGAACGCAGTGGGTTCCATGCACACCACCGGCTGATCCGAATGAGGAGGCGGGGATTTCGCCCCCGCACGACGACCTCCTTTTCTTGTCTCGCCAAGAAAAGGAAGCAAAAGAAGGCGACCCCGGTGCCCCTGTCCTTCCGCTTCGCTCCAGGCAACCTGCGGTGCTCGCGCCATGGGCTGCATTGCGCAACTCGCACCGTTCACTTCGTTCACTCAGCTCGAACAAGCGCAATGAGTCAGTCAACGAAGCGCAAGGTGCCCTTGCGCAGCCCATGGCGCTGCGCTCCTCGGCAGGGGCACAGGGGGAAGTCCCACACGGGCCATCGCTGCGCTCGGCCACGAACGGCCGGCGCTGCGCGCGGCGAACACGGAAGGGGCTGTGTTCCATCAAGCCTCGACGCCGGCCAGGCCCTCGCGCAGCGCGGCCTCGTCCAGGTCCTGGCCGATGAAGACCAGGCGCGTGCCGCGCGGCTCGCCGGCGCGCCAGGGACGGTCGAAATGGTGGTCGAAGCGGCGCCCCACGCCCTGCAGCAGCCAACGCATGGGCTTGCCGGGGATCTCGGCGAAGCCCTTCACGCGCAGGATGGCCTGCTGCTCGACGAGCCGCGCCAGCGCGGCCAGCAGGCGCTCGCGGTCCACGGCCGGCAGTGCGATCACGTGGGCATCGAACTCGTCATGGTCGTGGTCCTCCTTGTGGTCATGGTGGCTCTCGCGCGCATCGATGGTGGTCTCGGCCGCCTTGGCCAGGCCCAGCAGCACGCCCAGCGGCAGCCTGCCCTGCGCCGACGGCACGATCTTGACGGCGGGCGGCAGTTCCTCGCGCACCAGGGCCGTCACGCGCGCCACGGCGGCGGCGTCCACGAGGTCGGTCTTGTTGAGCACCACGAGGTCGGCGGCCGAGAGCTGGTCTTCGAACAGTTCGTGCAGCGGCGATGCATGGTCGAGCTGGGCATCGGCGCGGCGCTGCGCGTCCACGGCCACGGGGTCGGCGGCGAACTGGCCGGCGTCGGCGGCCGGCGTGTCGACCACGGTGACCACGGCGTCCACCGTGAACACGTTGGCGATCTCGGGCCACTGGAAGGCCTGCACGAGCGGCTTGGGCAGGGCCAGGCCGCTGGTCTCGATCAGCACGGCGTCGATGCGGTCGCGGCGCGCGGCCAGCTGCTGCATGACGGGGAAGAACTCCTCCTGCACGGTGCAGCACATGCAGCCGTTGGCCAGTTCGTAGAGCGCGCCCTCCTGCTCCCGGCCGTCCTCGTCGCAGCCGATGCCGCAGCCCTTGAGGATCTCGCCGTCGATGCCGAGTTCGCCGAACTCGTTGACGATCACGGCGATGCGCCGGCCTTCGGCGTTGTCCAGGATGTGGCGCAGCAGCGTGGTCTTGCCGCTGCCCAGGAAGCCGGTGACGATGGTGGCGGGGATCTTTTGCATGGATGGTTTCTCCGGATGGGGATGTCAAAGGGCGCGCAGTGCGGGCAGCACCTCGCGCGCGAACAGGGCCATGGCGTCCAGGGCCCGGGCGTTGGACCACAGGCCGTTGGCGTTGAAGACACAGCGCAGGTGGCCGATGCCGGTGCGTTCGCGCAGCGCGGCGATCTGCGCATGGCAGGCCTGCGGCGTGCCGTGGATGAACTGCTCGCGCAGCACGCGGGCGGCATCGATGGGCGGCACCTGCCCGGGCGGCACGCCGCGCCGGCCGGCGAAGTGGACGCGGCGCCGGTACAGCTGCGGCCACAGCGTGGCGAGCTGCCCGGCGACGGCGGCGTCGTCCTTGCCGATGCAGACGTAGCGGGCCAGCGAGGACCGCCGCTGCAGCGCCATGGCGTCGCGCCCCTGTGCGGCGGCCGCCGCCTGCAGCTGGGCCAGTTGCGCGCCTTCGGGCGGCTCCAGGCTCAACAGCAGCGGCAGGTCCTGGTCGAGCGCGAAGCCCAGCGTCTCGGCCGTGGAGCCGGCGACGTACAGCGGTGGATGCGGCCGCTGCAGCGCGGGCGCCATGGCCGCGCGGGCCGGAAAGGTCCAGGCGCCCTGCGCGGCCGGCAGGGCCTCGCCGCGCAGCGCCTGGCGCAGCAGGCGGCAGGACTGCTCGAAGCGTTCGCGCGTGGCTTCGGGCGCGATCTGCAGCGCCTGCAGCGCGGCCGGCTCGGTGCCGCGGCCGATGCCCACGTCCAGCCGGCCCGCGCTCTGGAAGTCGACCTGGGCGATCTCCTCGGCCAGCATCAGCGGGTGGTGCAAGGGCAGCACCAGCACCGAGGTGCCCACGCGCAGCCGCTCGGTGCGCGCGAGCAGGGCCGCGGCCAGCAGCAGCGGCGAGGGGTACGGCCAGGGCGTCTCGGGCAGGCGGAATTCGTTGAACCAGACGCCGTCGAAGCCCAGCTGCTCGGCGCGCTCGAACACCGCGGCGAAGGCCCGGTGCTCGCCGCAGGTGGCCTCGCGCGTCCAGCCGGCCAGGTCAATCCGCATGGCGGACCTCCTGCAGCCGGTGCGCGCGCAGCAGCGTGTGCGGCGGCACGGCTACGCGCTCGAAGCGCACGCCGAACACGGCATCGAGCACGGGCGACTGCAGCAGCCCGGCGCCGCCGTCCAGCGCGATGCGGCCCCGGTCCAGCACCACGACGCGCGCGAAGTGCTGGAACGCGAGGTCGAGGTCGTGCATCGCGACCACGACCAGCCGGTCGCGCCCGCGCGCGGCCAGGGCTTCCACGAGCGCGAGCCGGTGCCGCACGTCCAGGGCCGCGCCCGGTTCGTCGGCCAGCAGCACGGGCGGGTCGGTGGCCAGCACGGTGGCGAGCAAGGCGCGGGCCTGTTCGCCGCCCGAGAGCGTGGACCAGTGGCGCGCGGCGAAGGCGGCGAGGCCGGCCTGCTGCAGCACGGCGCCGGCGTCCAGTGCGGCCGGCCGGCCTTCCAGCCGCATGGCGACGAGTTCGTCCACGCGCAGGTCCCAGTGCGGTTCGACGTGCTGCGGCATGTAGCCCATGGCCTCGGCGCGGCGCGCCACGGGCAGCGCGGCCAGGTCCGCGCCGTCCAGCAGCACGCGGCCGGCATGCGGCGCGAGCAGCCCGGCCAGCAGCGCCAGCAGCGTGGACTTGCCCGCGCCGTTGGGGCCGACCAGGGCCACCGCACCGCGCGCGGGGAGCGCGAGGTCTACCGCATCGACCACGGCGCGGCCGCGCCGGCGCAGCGTGAGCCCGTGCGCCTGCAGGCGCGGGACGGTGGACACCTGGCTCATGCGGCGCCTCCGTTCGCCCGTGTCGAACCCAGCGGCGCGCGGTCGGTGCCGTGCAGGACATGCTCAAAGCGGCAGGGCGTTGACACAGGGTGTCTCATCCGGCCCGCAACCGCCGCGCCAGCAGCACGATGAAGAACGGCCCGCCGGCCACGGCCGTGATGAGCCCCAGCGGCACCTCGGCCGGCGGCAGCGCGGCGCGCGCGATGGCGTCGGCCACGGTCACGACGATGGCGCCCACCAGCGCCGAGGCCGGCAGCAGCCGGCGGTGCAGCGGCCCCACCATCCAGCGCGCGATGTGCGGCGCGGCCAGGCCCACGAAGGCCACGAGGCCGCCGTAGGCCACGGCGGCGGCCACCACGAGCGCACCCACGAGCACGGCGCGCGGCACGAAGCGCGCCACGTCCAGGCCGAAGCCCTGCGCCGCCTGGTGGCCCAGGCCCAGCAGGTCCAGCCCGTGCGCGATGGTGCGCGTGGCGGCCAGGCAGGCCACGGCGATCAGCGCCAGCAGGCCGAGCCCGGCCCAGCTCGGCGTCTGGATGCCGCCCAGCACCCAGCTCATGACGACCTGCAGGCTCACGGTCTCGTCGGACAGGGCCAGCATCAGGAAGGAGCGCACGGCGCCCAGCACGGCCGCCAGCGCCACGCCGGCCAGCAGCAGGCCGGCGGCATCCAGCGCGCCGGCCACGCGCGCCACGCCCAGCACCAGCAAGGTCGCCCCCCAGGCGCCGAAGAAGGCCAGCGCGGACAAGGTGAGCGCCTGCGGCAGGCCCAGCGGCACGAGCAGCGCGACGGTGGCGCCCAGCGCCGCCCCGCCGGAGGCGCCGAGCAGGTAGGGCTCGGCCAGCGGGTTGCGGAACACGCCCTGGAACACCGTGCCCGACAGGCCCAGCAGCGCACCGACCAGCGCCGAGGCCAGCACGCGCGGCAGCCGCCATTCGAACAGCAGCCGGCTGCGCAGCGCCTCGTCGCCGAGCACGGCGCGCCACACATCGGCCGGGCTGGCCCACTGGTGGCCGGCGCAGGCGCCCAGCAGCAGGCACAGCGCCAGCAGGGCCCAGGCCGCGCCCCAGGCGCGCGTGGGGTTCACCAGGGTACCTTCGGCTTCGCCTGCGGAGCGAGCACCTTGGGGCGGCCCGCCGGTGCTCATGCCGGGTGCAGCCATCGTGCGAGCTTCTCCACGCCATCGACCGTGCGCGGGCCGGGGATCAGGAATTCGGAGCGCGAGACCGTGACGGCGCGGCCCGCGCGCACGGCCCGCATGCCGCGCCAGCCGGGCTGGGCGGCGAGGTCGCGCAGGGCCTCGTCGGTGCCCGCGAACAGCAGCACGTCGGGGTCGGCCGCCAGCACGGCCTCGGGCGAGACCTGGGGCACGGCCCCCGCGCCGGCCAGCGCGAAGCGGCCGCCGGCGCGCAGCATGGCCTCGCCCGTGTAGCTGTCCGCGCGCGCCACGAGCAGCATGCCGTTGCCCAGCCGGCCGGTCAGCATCAGCATGGTCGGCGGCGTGCGGCCGGCCACGCGCGCATCGACCTGCGCGAGCCGCGCCTGCAGGCCGGCGGCCAGGGCCTCGCCGCGCCCGGGCACGCCGGCGGCCTGCGCGACCAGGCGCACATTGCCGAGCACCTCGTCCAGCGAACGGCTCAACAGCACGAGGATGGGCACGCCGATGCGCTCCATGGGCGCGACCAGCTGGTGCGCGGCCTGGCGCGCGGGCGTGACGACCACGAGGTCGGGCCGTTGCGCCACGACCGCGTCGGCCGAGAAGCCGAGCCGGCCGCCGACCTTGGCGATGCGCGCGACCTCGGGCGGAAAGCGCGTGAAGTCCTCCACGCCCACGATGCGGTCCAGCAGGCCCAGCGCCACGACCAGCTCGGTGTTGGACGAGAAGATGGTCACGATGCGCTGCGGCGGCGCGGGCAGCACCACGCGGCGGCCCAGCGCGTCGTGCAGCACGGTGGGCGCGGCCTGCGCGAGCGGCCAGGCCAGCGCCAGGCTGCTGGCGGCGCAACGGCGCAGCAGGGTCCGGCGCGTGGTCGAGGGCATCGCGTTCAGAAGTCGAGGTGCAACCCGACCAGCAGCTCGCGCCCCGGCATGGAGGTGCCGCAGCCGCCGTTCTGGAACGCCGCGTTCGCCGTGCAGGGCGAACGGTCCAGCGCGATGAAGATCGGGTGGCGGTTCAGGTCGAACAGGTTGTTCACGCCCGCGAACAGCTTCACGCCCGGCGAGACGCGGTAGTCCGCGCGCAGGTTCCAGACCGTGAAGGCGCCCTTGCGGTGGATGAAGCTGCTGTTGGGCTCGCCCTGCGGCACGAGCAGGATTTCCTCGGTGTCGTACCACATCGGGCCGCGCAGCAGCGCCGAGACCTGCAGCGTCCAGGCACCCGCGTCGCGCGGGCCGCCCTGGCCGTAGCGCATGCCGGCCGAGGCCTCGTAGCGGTACATGCGCTGCACCTTGTCGGTGTTGGCCGTGGCGGCCGCGCCCTTGTCGCGCATGTCGAAGTGGTAGTAGCCGCCCGCGAAGGCGTCGAGCACGCGGCCGGGCAGCTGCAGTGCGCGCGCCAGGTCCAGGTTGCCGTTGAACTCGATGCCGCGCGCCACGACGTCGGCCGCGTTGTTGGCGTAGTCCGAGGTGTTGGTCGTGGGCCCGCGCGAGACCGTGATGATGCGGTCGGCGATGGTGTTCTGGAACAGGGCCGTGTCCAGCCGCCAGCCCGGTGCCTGCAGCGTGGCGCCGAACTCGATCTGCCGGCTGGTCTCGGGCTTGAGGTTGGCGTTGCCGAAGATGCGGCCGCCGCCCACGGCCGTGAAGTCCGAGGCCAGTTCGGTCGCGGTCGGTGCACGGAAGCCGGTGGACGCGCCCGCGCGCAGGCTCAGCACCTCGCTGGCCTTGAAGGTCGCGCCCGCGGACCAGGTGTGGGTGTCGTACTTGCGCGCGGTGCTCACGGCCAGCGGCAGGTTGGGCGTGTCGTCGAAGCGCGTCTTGCCCCAGGTCTTGCGCAGGCCGGCGCGGAGCAGGAGCCTGTCGTCCAGCAGCGCCTGCGCGTCCTCGAAGTACAGCGCGTGCACATCCTCGGTCTGGTTGTTGTCGTAGGGCGCGACCTGGCCGCTCGGGCCGCCCGGCATGGCCACGCGCTCACGCACGGAGCGCAGCCGGCTGTGCTCCAGGTCCAGCCCGAGCAGCAGGTCGTTGCCCTTCCCCAGCTGGAAGCGCGGCTGCAGCTGCAGGCCGCTCACGTCCAGCCGGCGCTCGTTGTAGTCGCGCGAGGTGCCGGGCACGGCGCTCGTGCCCGAGCGGATCACGGGCGAGGCCCAGTTGAATTCGTCGACGTCGGTGAGGTCGTAGGCACGCGCCAGCCAGCGGATGCGCTGGTCGGCCGTGGCGCCCTCGTAGCGCAGGTCCAGCGAGCGGTTGTCGCGGTTGTCGCGGCTGTGGATGTTGGCGCCCGATCCGCGGAAGCCCGCGTTGTAGATGCCGTCGGTGCGCAGCTGCAGTTCCACGCGGTGGTGCTCGGCCAGCTGCCAGCCCAGCGCGCCGCTGGCGCCGCGGCGCTCCCAGCCGGTGTTGGCCATGGTGCCGCCGCCCTTGCCGGCGTCGTAGTCGCCGCGCTCGCCGCCGGAAAGGCCGATGTACCAGTCGAACCTGTCGCTGGCACCCGCCGTCTGCGCATGGGCGCGCCACAGGCCCCAGGAGCCGGCCGTGAGGTCCACGCTGGAGCCGGGCGTCGTCGCGCCGGTCTTCATGATGAGGTTGACCACGCCGCCCATGTTCTGGCTGCCGTAGACCACCGAGCCGGGCCCGCGCACGATCTCGATGCGCTCGACGTCCGAGGGGCTCAGCTTGGACAGGTTGGCCGTGCCGGCGCGGCGGCCGTTCACGAGCACCAGCACCTGGCTGCGGAAGTCGCGGCCCTGGCCGTCGGTGGCCGCGCCGCGGATGTTCATCGAGGTCTGGGCCGCGGTCCATTCGCTCAGGAAGCCGACCGCGTTCTCGGCCAGCAGGTCGGTGACCGAGCGCGCGCTGGAGCGCTCGATCGTGGCGCGGTCGATGGTCTGCGTGGTGGCCGCGATGCGGCTGCGGTCCTCGGCCCGGGCCGTGGCGGTGACGAAGACCTCGTCCAGCGCGCCCATGGCGGGCGCCTGGGTCTGGGCCTGGGCCGTGCCGCACAGGGCGAGTGCCGTGGCCAGGAGGGAGGAACGGGGAAGGAGTCCGCGAGGCGCGGCCGCGCGGGGACGGCCGCTGGGCTGGTGGTCGTGCATGTGTCGTTGCGTTCAGGCCCCGCTCTCCCGCAGGGCCGGTCTCCGATACACACCGCAGCCGCACTGGGCACGACCCGGGCCGCGCCACCAGGGCGCGGAACCGCGTCGGACCGACGCACGCCCGCGGTGTCCGATGCGGCTGCAAGGCCGGTATCCGGGCTCGCGGAGCGGTGCCTCGAAAGGCACCAGGCCCCTCGCCTTCCCACGCCCGAAGGACGCAGTGGCTGCCGGCGCGAGGCGCCGGCACGAGGGGTCGTGATCCGCTGACCGTTGCGGGGGCAGCGCAGGCATCTCACCTGCTTCCCGTTTGACCCCCGGCCTTGCGGCCGGCGGCACCTTGCAACCGGGGCCGCGGCACCCCCTCCGCATCGGAAGGGGCGCCGCGGCCCGCGCGGATTATCGTCCAGCCGCGCGCACCGCCCTGTCGCCATAACAGGCCTGTTATGGCGAACATGGCTTCGGCGTGGCTGTTGCCATGGCGTGCCGGTTCCTAGACTGCCTGCGAAGCCATCCCCAAGGAGCCCACGATGCAACGCCGCCACCTTCTCACCCTGGCCACCGCCGCCGCCCTGCCCGCGTTCAGCTTCGCGCAGGGCGGCAAGCCGCAGCCGCTCAAGTTCACGCTGGACTTCCGCATCTCGGGCCAGGTCGCGCCCTTCTTCGTCGCGCTGGCCAAGGGCTACTACGCGCAGGAGGGCCTGGCGCCCAGCTTCGACGTGGGCAGCGGCTCGGTGGCCGCGATCACGCGCGTGGCCAGCGGCGCCTACGACATGGGCTTCGGCGACCTCAGCGCCCTGATGGAGTTCCAGGCCACGCAGGGGCCGCTGGTGCAGGCCGTCTACCAGTACTACAACCGCGCGCCCTTCGTGATCATCGCGCGCAAGGACCGCGGCGTGACCGACTTCAAGAGCCTGGCCGGCAAGCGCATCGCCGCGGCGGCCGTGGAGTCCACGCGGCGCGCCTGGCCGATCGCGGCCCGGCATGCGGGCCTCAAGGCCGACGCCTTCGAATGGGTCACGACCGACTTCTCGCAGCGCGACAACGTGATCGTGCGCGGCGACGTGGACGGCGCGACCTACTTCCACGACTCGGCGCTGTCGCTGTTCCAGCGCATCGACCCGGCGCAGCTGGCCGTGCTCTCCTACGCCGACATCGGCGCCAGCCTGTACGGCAACGCCATCCTCGCGTCGAGCAAGCTCGCCAGCGAGAAGCCCGAGGTCGTGCGCGCCTTCCTGCGCGCCACCAACCGCGGCGTGCAGGACGCGCTGGCCGACCCGCTGGCCGCCATGGCCTTCGTCAAGCAGCGCGAGCCCATGCTCGACGAGAAGCTCGAAGCCCAGCGCTTCGCGCTCACGGCCAAGTACATGGTCACGGCCGACACGCGCGCCCATGGCCTGGGCGCCGTGCGGCCCGAGCTGCTGGCGCGCCAGATCGAGGAGATCACGCAGACCTTCGGCCTCAAGACGGCGCCCGCCGCGGCCAGCGTGTTCAATGCCGGCTTCCTGCCCGCGGCCGCAGAGCGCGCGATCAAGGCCTGAACATGGAAGAACTCGACGCGACCGACGGCCGCCACCTGCGCCAGGCCATCGCCCTGTCGGCCATCGGCAGCGCGCGCGGCAACCGCCCGTTCGGCGCGGTGGTGGTCGGGGCCGACGGCCAGGTGCTGGCCGAGGCCCACAACGACAACGCCGCCACGGGCGACTGCACGGCCCATGCCGAGGTCAATGCGCTGCGCCAGCTCCAGCGCGAGGCCATGGCCGGCGCCACCATGTACGCCTCGGGCGAGCCCTGCGTGATGTGCGCGGGCGCGATCTTCTGGAGCGGCATCCGCCGCGTGGTGTTCGGCATCGACGCGGTGAGCCTGCGGCGCTTTCGCGCCAAGGACGCCACGGCGGCCGACCTGCAGATGTCCTGCCGCGATGTGTTCGCCCACAGCGCGGAGCCTTTCACCGTGATCGGCCCTGCGCTTCTCGCCGAAGCCACGGCACCGCACCAAGCCTACTGGGAGATGGAATGATGAGCTACGAATTGCATGAACTGGCCAAGGAATCGCGCATGGGCGCGGTCGGCACCGAGGCCGCGCGCGAGGTGCGCGTGGTCGACCTGTCGGACTTCGAGCGCCGCCACGCCGAGATCGCCGACCAGCTGTGGGACGCCGCGGTCGACGTGGGCTTCTTCCAGCTGTCCAACCACGGCATCGCGCTCGAGAAGGTGCGCGAGGCGTTCGCGATGACCGAGCGCTTCTTCGCGCTGCCGGACGACGTCAAGGCCCGCCATCCGCTCAAGAAGGGCCTGAACGCGGGCTGGGAGAGCCGCGCCCAGGTGCGCCCTTCCACGGGCACGCCGGACCAGAAGGAGAGCTACCAGATCACGCGCCCGCACATGGAGGGCCTGTGGCCCGGCGAGGAGGCCCTGCCCGGCTTTGAGCAGACCATGCTGGCCTTCGAGGCCCAGGCCTGGAGCGTGGCCATGCGCGTGCTGTCCTGCTTCGCCGTGAAGCTGGGCTTCGCGCGCGAGTTCTTCACGGCCGCGCACGACCCGACCCAGCCGGACTACCAGAGCACGCTGCGCATGCTGCACTACTTCGCGGTCGATCCCGCGCTGCGCGAGCAGATGGGCCTGTGGCGCGCCGGCGCGCACACCGACTTCGACTGCCTCACGCTGCTGTTCCAGCGCAGCGGCCAGGGCGGCCTGCAGCTGCTGCCGGGCAAGGACATGGAATCGCAGGCCTGGACCTCGATCACGCCTTCCGACGAGCTCATCACCTGCAACATCGGCGACATGCTGATGCGCTGGAGCGACGACCAGCTGCCCAGCAACTTCCACCGCGTGCGGAACCCGGCCGCCGACGAGTACCAGGGCCCGCGCTACAGCCTGGCCTTCTTCGCCCAGGCCAACCGCGGCGTCATGATCGACAGCCCCTCGGGCAAGTACCCGAGCATCACGGCCGGCGACTACCTGCAGCAGCGCGTGGCGGCGAACTTCAAGAAGTATTGAGCCCGGGGTTCAGCAGAGCCGGTAGACGCCCTCGGCGTCCACCTGCACCTGCCCCGCGGCCAGCAGCTCCTGCAGGTGCTGCGCGATGGTGCGGGCCTCGGCGGCATCGACCCACCAGCCCTGGAAATCCGGCGGATACAGCAGCCGGCACGCGACCAGCTGGGCCAAGGTCTTCGGCGACCCGGCCAGCAACGCGCACAGCCGCGCGCTGCGCTCGTCGATCCTGGCCGTGAAGGCGGCCAGGTCGCGCAGGAAGCGCTCGCGCTCGGTGTAGACGCCGCGGTGGTGCGAGGTGACCCAGACCTGGGCCGGCACCTCCGGCAGCCGGCGCAGGCTCGCACGGAAGTCGCGCAGGCAGGAGGTCGCATCGCCGTATTAAGGGCCGAAGCCGCTCAAATCGATGTCGCCGATGAAGGCCACGCCCTCGGGCTCGACCAGCAGCACCGTGTGGCCGGCCGTGTGCCCCGGCATGTGGAAGGCGCGAATGCGTGCGCCGCCGAGTTCCCAGCAGGCGCCGTCGGCGTAGCCCTGGGCGTCCGGCCGCGGCGCGTAGAAGAAGTCGCGCCGGTAGCGGGCCAGCACCTCTGCGCCGAGCGCGGCGTCGGCCACGCCCATGGCGGCCAGCAGGCCGGGCCAGCTCTGCGCGGCCGGCAGGTCGGCATGGTGCACGTGCACGCCGGCATGGGGCAGGCGGTGCAGTCCGGCCATGTGGTCCTCGTGCACATGGCCCATGACCACGAGTTCGCTGGCGTCGAAGGCCGCGCCGATGAAGTTGGAGACGATGGGCGTGTCCATGGCCGCGCGCGTGTCCGTGCCGCGCACCAGCACCTGGTTGCCATCGGGGTACTTGCCGTTGCGCGCGCCGAAGTAGACCGAGACGCGGCCGAATTCGACGTGCTGCACGCCGGCATGCGGCGCGCGGTCGCGCGCGGCGGTCTGGGAGGCGTTCATGGGCCGGGCACCATACCAGAGCGCGCGCCGCGTGCGGTGTCGCGGCGGCGCACAATGGCGCCCCATGCAGAGCATCTTCCATTTCGCCTTCAACGTCCGTGACCTGGATGCGGCGCGCCGCTTCTATGGCGGCGTGCTCGGCTGCCGCGAAGGCCGCAGCACCGCCACCTGGGTCGACTTCGACTTCTTCGGCCACCAGATCTCGCTGCACCTGGGCGAGCCTTTCGCCACCGCGCGCACCGGCCACGTGGGCGACAAGCTCGTGCCCATGCCGCACTTCGGCCTGATCCTGGCGCTGCCCGACTGGCAGGCCATGGCCCGGCGGCTCACCGAGGCCGGCACCGACTTCGTGCTGGAGCCGCAGGGCCGCTTCGAAGGCCAGCCCGGCGAGCAGTGGACGATGTTCTTCCTCGACCCCTTCGGCAACCCGATCGAGGTCAAGGGCTTCCGCTCGCTGGAAACCGTCTACGCCGCCTGATCAGCGGCCGTTGATGCCCAGCAGCTCGACCTCGAACTGCAGCGTGGCGTTCGGCGGGATCACGCCGCCCGCGCCGCGGCTGCCGTAGGCGATCGCGGCCGGGCAGGTCAGCCTGGCCTTGCCGCCGACCTTCATCTTCTGCACGCCCTCGGTCCAGCATGGGATCACGCCGTTGAGCGGGAACTCGATGGGCGCGTTGCGCTTGTAGGAGCTGTCGAACTCCTTGCCGTCCAGGAAGGTGCCGCGGTAGTGGACCTTGACCTTGTCGCTGGCGCCGGGGCTCGCGCCCTGGCCATCCTGCAGCGAGCGGTAGACCAGGCCGGAGGCCGTGGTCTGCGCGCCGGGCTCCTTGGCGGCGGCGTCGAGCGTGGTGGCGGACTGGGCGAAGGCGGCAGTGCCGCACCACACGGCGAACACGGCGAGCACGACGGCAGGGGTACGGATGGGCATGCGGTCTCCTTCGAAAGCCAGGGGGCAAAGCCGGCCATTATGGCCAGCCGGCGCGGCATCCCGTGCACCGCGGCGGGTCATGCCGGCGGCCTATACTGCATCGCAGCAATCGGACCCCAGTTCCGCCATCCCAGAAGGCTTCCCCGTGGCTACATCCCCTTCCCCCGCGCGCAACGCCGCAGCATCCGCGGAGCACTGCGTGCTGGTACTGCAGGGCGGCGGCGCCCTCGGCGCCTACCAGGCCGGCGTGTACGAGGCCCTGGCCGAGCGCGGGGTGGCCCCCGACTGGGTGGCCGGCGTTTCCATCGGCGCGATCAACGCCGCGCTGATCGCCGGCAACCCACCCGAGCGCCGCGTGGACCAGCTGCGCGCGTTCTGGGCCCAGGTCTCCTCCGGCCTGCCCCTGCCGGCGCTGCCGGCCAGCTATGGCGACGAGGCGCGCAGCCTGTTCAACACCACCAGCGCCGCGCTGGTCGCCAGCTTCGGCGTGCCGGGCTTCTTCATGCCGCGCATCCCGCCGGCGCCGCTGCAGCCCGCCGGCACCGTGCCGGCATTGAGCTGGTACGACACGGCGCCGCTCCGGAGCACGCTGGAGCGCCTGGTCGATTTCGAGCGCATCAACGATGCGCACTGCCGCGGCAAGGTGCGCCTGTCGGTCGGCGCGGTGGAGCTGGAAACCGGCAACTCGGTCTACTTCGACTCGTTCGATCCGACCTGCACCCACCCCATCGGCCCCGAGCACGTGATGGCCAGCGGCGCGCTGCCGCCGGGCTTCGCGCCCGTGCCCGTGGACGGCAAGTGGTACTGGGACGGCGGCGTGGTCTCCAACACGCCGCTGCAGTACGTGATCGACCAGCCCTCGGTGCAGGACATGCTGGTGTTCCAGGTCGACCTGTTCAGCGCGCGCGGCGTGCTGCCGCGCAACCTGGACGAGGTGGCCGAGCGCGCCAAGGACATCCAGTACGCGAGCCGCACGCGCATGAACACCGACCTCGTGGCCGCGCAGCAGCGGCTGGCCGCGGCCGCGCAGCGCCTGGCCGACAAGCTGCCCGCCAGCCTGCACGACGATCCCGACCTGCAGGCCCTGCTCAACGCGGGCAACTGCAACGCCGTCACGGTCATGCACCTGATCCACCGCAGCAAGAGCCACGCCGGCCAGTCCAAGGACTACGAGTTCTCGCGCCAGACCGTGGCCGACCACTGGGCCGCCGGCCGCGCCGATGTGGAGGCCAGCTTCGCCGACCCGCGCTGGCGCGACCGCCCGCGCAAGAAGGCCGGCATCACGGTGCTCGACCTCGTCCCCCGGCCGGCCGGCCGCTGAACCGTTCCCCCCGTTCCCCGAAAGGACCTGCCATGAAACTCAAGGACAAAGTCACGCTCGTCACCGGCGCCGCCAGCGGCATCGGCAAGGAGATCGCCTGCACCTACGCCCGCGAAGGCGCGCGCGTGGCCATCGCCGACATGAACAAGGCCGCGGCCGACGCCACGGCGGCCGAACTGCGCGCCGCCGGCCACCAGGCCATGGGCGTGGCCATGGACGTGACCAGCGAGGAGCAGGTCGATGCCGGCGTGGCCGAGGTCGTGCAGGCCTGGGGCACGGTGGACGTGCTGGTCAGCAACGCCGGCATCCAGATCGTGCACCCGATCGAGGACTTCCCGTTCGCGGAGTGGAAGAAGATGCTGGCCATCCACCTGGACGGCGCCTTCCTGACCACCAAGGCCGTGCTGCCCTACATGTACAAGCAGAACAGCGGCTCCATCATCCTGATGGGCTCGGTGCACTCCAAGCTGGCCTCGGTGCTGAAGGCGCCTTACGTCACGGCCAAGCACGGCCTGCTGGGCCTGGCCCGCGTGCTGGCCAAGGAAGGCGGCCCGCACAACGTGCGCGCCAACGTGATCTGCCCGGGCTTCGTGCGCACGCCGCTGGTGGACAAGCAGATCCCCGAGCAGGCCGCCACGCTCAAGATCAGCGAAGAAGACGTGATCAAGAAGGTCATGCTCAAGGACACGGTGGACGGCGAGTTCACGACCGTGGCCGACGTGGCCGAGGTGGCGCTGCTGTTCGCGGCCTTCCCGAGCAATGCGCTGACGGGCCAGTCGCTGATCGTGAGCCACGGCTGGGCCATGGAATGAAGAACGGGGGCCGCGGCCCCCGTGTTCGTCAGATCGGTTCCATGACGTGGATGGCCCGGTTGGCCACCCACTCCTTGGTCTTGGCCCCGTAGGCCGCCATGTGCGGCGCCTTGGCGTGGGCCTTGAGCGCATCGAAGCTCGCCCACTTCTCGACCACGACGAAGGTGTCGGCGCCGAAGGTGGCCCAGCCCGGCGGCAGGTTGGCGGCGTCGACCACGGCGCCGTATTCGATGCAGCCGTCTTCGGCCAGCACGGCCGCACGGTTCTCGTGGAAGGCGGCCAGCACGTCGCCGCGTTTGCCGGGGTGGGTGGTGATGATGGCCAGCACCTGGATCATGGAATCGGTCTCCTGAAGAAGGCGGCCCCACTGGCCGCCGGCGCCGCCGATTCTGCCCGCGCCCCGCCTCAGCCCGCTGTCGCGGACGGAGCAGCGGCCTGGGCCTGCCAGCCGCCGCCCAGCACCTTGTAGAGCGTCACGCGGTTGGCCTGGTCGGTCAGCTGCAGGCCGATCAGCGTCTGCTGCGCGGCGTAGAGCGCGCGCTGCGCGTCCAGCACCTCCAGGTAGCTGCCGCCGCCGCCCTTGAACAAGGCCTGGGCCAGGTCGAAGCTGCGCGTGGTGGCCGCGACCAGGGCACGCTGGGCGTCCAGGCGTTCGGCCAGCGTGCGGCGCTCGGCCAGCGCGTCGGACACCTCGCGGAAGGCCGTCTGCAGCGTCTTCTCGTAGCTGGACAGCACGATGTCGCGCTGCACCTCGGTCGCGCGCAGCTGGTTGCGGCGCGCCCCGTTGTCGAACAGCGGCAGGCTGATCGAGGGGCCGAAGCTCCAGGCCCGGCTGCCGCCCTCGAACAGGCTGGACAGGCTGGGGCTGGCCACGCCGGCCGAACCGGTCAGCGTGATGCGCGGATACAGCGCCGCCCGCGCGACGCCGATGTCGTGGTGGGCCGCGCGCAGCGCGTGCTCGGCCGCCAGCACGTCGGGCCGCTGCTGCAGCACGCTGGACGGCAGGTCGGCCGGCGGCGTGGGCAGCGGGGCGACCGAGACGGACTGGTCGCCCGGCAGCAGTTCGGCCGGCAGTTGCGTGCCGGCCAGCAGCGCCAGCGCGTTGCGGTCCTGCTCGACCAGGCTGTCGTAGGCGGCGACCTGGCCGCGCGCAGTCTCCACGGTGGTCTGGGCCTGGGCCAGCGCCACGCCGGACTGCGCGCCCAGCGCATGGGCCTGGCGGATCAGGTCGTAGGAGCGCTGCTGGCTCTGCAGCGTCTCGCGCGCCAGCCGCAGCCGCTGCTGGTCGGTCGCCAGCTGCAGCCAGGCCTGCGCGACCGAGGCCACCAGGCTGATCTGCACGCTGCGGCGCGCGTCCTCGGTGCGGAAGAACTCTTCGAGCGCAGAATCGGACAGGTTGCGCACGCGGCCGAAGAAGTCGAGCTCGAACGCAGTGAGGCCGAAGTTGGCGCTGAAGCGGTCGGCGACGCTGGCATTGCCGTTCGTGGTCAGGGCCGCCGGCGTGCGCGAGCGCGTGGCGCCGCCGCCCAGGTCCACCGAGGGCAGCGTGGCGGCGCTGCTCACGCCGTACAGCGCACGCGCGCGCTCGATGGTGAGCGCAGCGGAGCGCAGGTCGCGGTTGTTGTCCAGCGCGCGTGCCAGCACGCCGCGCAGGCGCTCGTCGACGAAGAATTCCTGCCAGCCGGCCAGCGGCTGGCCGGTGCCGGCGGCCTGGCCGTCGGCGGGCCAGGCCTGCGGGATCGGCGCGGCGGGCTGCTGGTAGCCCGGCGCCAGGTTGGCGCAACCGGACATCAGGGCCAGTACGGCCAGGGGGATCAGGGCGCGGCGCATCTCAATGGCCTCCCTGCTCGACCATGGGCGTCTGCACGGCCCCGGTCTCCCGGCGCTTGCTGCGCCGCTCCAGCCAGCCGCGGATCAGCACGAAGAACAGCGGCACGAAGAAGATGCCCAGCGCCGTGCCGATGGCCATGCCGCCCAGCACCGCGGTGCCGATGGCGACGCGGCCGCCGGCGCCGGCACCGGTGCCGATGGCCAGCGGCAGCACGCCGAAGCCGAAGGCCAGCGAGGTCATCAGGATGGGGCGCAGGCGCAGGCGCACGGCCTCCATCGTGGCGTCGAACACGCTGCGCCCCTGCTCCTGCAGCTGCTTGGCGAATTCCACGATCAGGATCGCGTTCTTGGACGACAGACCCACCGTGGTCAGCAGGCCGACCTGGAAGTACACGTCGTTGGTCAGCCCGCGCGTGCTCGTGAACAGCAGCGCGCCGATGATGCCCAGCGGCACCACCAGGATCACCGAGAACGGCACGGACCAGCTTTCGTACAGCGCCGCCAGGCACAGGAACACGAACAGGATGGAGATGGCGTAGAGCATCGGCGCCTGCGCGCCCGACAGCCGCTCCTGGTAGGAGGCGCCGGTCCATTCGTAGTCGATGCCGGCCGGCATCTCGCGCATGATCTCCTCCACGATCGCCATGGCGGCACCCGAACTGATGCCGGGCGCGGCATCGCCCGTGAACTCGTAGGCCGGCGCACCGTTGTAGCGCGCCAGCTGCGGCGAGCCGTAGCTCCAGCGCGAGCTCGAGAAGGCGTTGAACGGCACCATCTGGCCGAGCGAGTTGCGCACGCTCCAGCGCTCGATGTCGGAGGGCAGCATGCGGAAGGCGGTGTCGCCCTGCATGTAGACGCGCTTGACGCGGCCGTTGTTCAGGAAGTCGTTGACGTAGGTGCCGCCCATGGCGGTGGACAGCGTGCTGTCGACGGCGCTCGTGGCCAGGCTCAGCGCGCCGGCGCGGGCGTCGTCGATGTCGATGCGGAACTCGGGCGTGTCATCCAGGCCGTTCATGCGCACGTTGCGCAGCTCGGGCCGGGCCTGCAGCAGCTCCAGCATCTTGCGCTGCGCGGCGACCAGGGCCTCGTGGCCCAGGCCGTTGATGTCCTTCAGAAAGAAGTTGAAGCCCGAGGCCGCGCCCAGGCCGCGCACCGCCGGCGGCAGCTGCACGATGATGCGCGCGTCGCGGATCTTGCCGAGCTCGCGGCCGGCACGCGCGGCGATGGCGGCCGCGGAGGCCGAGGCCTCGGTGCGCTCGTCCCACTCCTTGAGCTTGACAA
Organism: Pseudorhodoferax sp.; assembly: GCA_049840715.1. Lineage (GTDB taxonomy): Bacteria > Pseudomonadota > Gammaproteobacteria > Burkholderiales > Burkholderiaceae_C > Pseudorhodoferax. The sequence goes on along the minus strand of JASGJO010000037.1, from coordinate 29,915 downwards.
AGGCGCGCGCCGAGCTCTGGTCACCGTTCTGGCCGGTCAGCACGTTGACGCTGACGACCTCGGGCTGCTGGGCGAAGTACTCCTGCACCTGGGTCACGACGGGCTGCAGGCGGGCGTTGGACGCGCCAGGGGGCAGGTTCATCTGCACGGTCACGAAGCCCTGGTCCTCGTCGGGCAGGAAGGCCGTGGGCAGGCGTGCGAACAACAAGGCCACGCCGGCCAGCACCAGCGCATAGACGATCAGGCTGCGCTTGCCGCGCTGAAGAATGCCGCCGACCGCGCCCTGGTAGGCGGCGGCGCTGCGGTCGAAGCCGCGGTTGAAGTGGGCGAAGAAGCGGTCCACCCAGCCCAGCGGCCCGCGCCGCGGCGCCGCGCCATGCGGGCTGTGCGCACCCTTGGGGATGGGCTTGAGCAGCGTGGCGCACAGCGCCGGCGTGAGCGACAGCGCCACCAGCACCGACAGCACCATGGACGAGACGATGGTGATCGAGAACTGCCGGTAGATCACGCCCGTGGAGCCGCCGAAGAAGGCCATGGGGATGAACACGGCCGACAGCACCAGCGCGATGCCCACCAGCGCCGGCGTGATCTCGGCCATGGACTTCTTGGTCGCTTCCTTGGGCGACAGGCCCTCGTCGCTCATCACGCGCTCGACGTTCTCCACCACCACGATGGCGTCGTCCACCAGCAGGCCGATGGCCAGCACCATGGCGAACATGGTCAGCGTGTTGATCGAGTAGCCGGCCGCCGACAGCACGCCGAAGGTGCCCAGCAGCACCACGGGCACCGTGATCGCCGGGATCAAGGTGGCGCGGAAGTTCTGCAGGAACACGTACATCACGATCACGACCAGCAGCACGGCCTCGAACAAGGCCTTGACGACCTCCTCGATGGACGCGCTCACGAAGGGCGTGGTGTCGTAGGTCACGAAGCTCTCGAGCTGGTTCGGGAAGAACGGCTGCAGCTCGGCGATCTTGGCGTTGACGGCCTCGGCCACCTTGACGGCGTTGGCGCCGTCGGCCAGCACGATGCCCATGCCGGCGCCCGGGCGGCCGCGCAGGATGGAGCGCACCGTCAGGTTCTCGGCGCCGAGTTCGAGCCGGGCCACGTCCTTGAGGCGCACGACGGCGCCGTCCGGCGTCACGCGCAGCACCACGTTGCCGAACTGCTCGGGCGTCTCCAGCTTGCTGCGCGCGGTGATGGTGGCGGTCAGCTGCTGCTCGGCCACGGCCGGCAGCGCGCCGAGCTGGCCGGCCGAGACCTGGGCGTTCTGGGCCTGCAGCGCGCTGTTGATGTCGGACGGCATCAGCGCGTACTTGCGCAGCTTGTCCGGGTCCAGCCAGATGCGCATGGCGTAGCCCGTGCCCAGCACCTGCACGTCGCCCACGCCGTCGACGCGGCTGATCACGTCCACGAGGTTGCTCGTGATGTAGTCGCCGACGTCCACCGCCGAGGCGCTGCCGTCGCCGGAGTAGAAGGCGATGACCATCAGGAAGTCGTTGCCGCCCTTGGTCACGAACACGCCGCGGCTTTGCACCTGCTGCGGCAGCCGCGACATGGCGGGCTGCATCTTGTTCTGCACCTGCATCTGGGCCACGTCGATGTCGGTGCCCGGCGCGAAGGTCAGCGTGATGCGCGACTGGCCCGAGGAGTTGCTGCTGCTCTGCATGTACAGCAGGTTGTCCAGCCCCTTCATCTGCTGCTCGATGATCTGGGTCACCGAGTCCTCGACCGTCTTGGCCGAGGCGCCGGTGTAGGTGGAGCCCACCGACACGCGCGGCGGCGCGATGTCGGGGTATTGCTCCAGCGGCAGCGTGCGGATCGACAGCACGCCCGCGAGCATCACGATGATGGACAGCACCCACGCGAAGATGGGGCGCTCGATGAAGAACTGCGCCATGGACGGGTCTCCCGGCGCTCAGCGCACGATCTTGGCGTCGACCAGCGGACTGGCGCTGGCCACCGGGCCCGGTCCGGGGCCGCCCTTGCCGTTGACCGGCGCCGGCGCGCCGGTGCCGGCCTTGGGCGCGACCTCGCTGGCCCGCACCAGGTCGCCGGCGCGGGCGCGCTGCGAGCCTTCGACCAGCACGCGCTCGCCGGCCTGCAGGCCATCCAGCACCTGCCAGCGGTTGGCCACGGCACGGCCGACCGTCACGGGGCGCTTGACCAGCTTGTCGTCCGGGCCGACGACCAGCGCGGAGGCGCTGCCATCAGGCGCGCGCGTCACGGCCTGCTGCGGCACCAGCAGGGCATCCTCGGCCACGCCCTCCTCCAGCACGGCGCGCACGTACATGCCGGGCATCAGCATGCGGTCGGGGTTGGGCACCACGGCGCGCAGCGTCACGCTGCCGGTGCCGGCGTCCACGGTCACGCCGGCGAAGGTCAGCTTGCCGGGATGGGGATAGACGCTGCCGTCCTCAAGCAGCACGCGGATCGGCGCCTCGTCGGCGCGGCCGCGCGACAGGCGACCGCTGGCCAGATCGCGCTTCAAGCGCAGCAGCTCGGCGCTGGACTGGGTCACGTGCACGTTGATCGGGTCCAGCTGCTGCACCGTGGTCAGCGGCGTGGCCTGGTCGGCCGTGACCAGCGCGCCGGCCGTCACGCTGGACAGCTCGATCCAGCCGCTGATGGGCGCCACGATGCGCGTGCGCGCCAGGTTGATGCGGGCGGTCTGTTCGGCCGCGCGCGCCACGGCCACGTCGGCCTCGGCCTGGTCGGCGGCGGCCTGGGTCTGTTCGTTGACCTGCTGGCTGATGGCGTCGATCTTGACGAGCTCGGCATTGCGCCTGGCCACGCTGCGGGCCGTGGCCAGCGTGGTCTCGGCGCGGCGCACGGCGGCACGCGCGCTGGCTGCCGTGGCCTCGAAGCTGGCCGGGTCCAGCTGGTACAGCACCTGGCCGGCCTTGACGTTGGAGCCTTCGGTGAACAGACGCTGCTGCACGATGCCACCGACCTGCGGCCGGATCTGCGCGATCACGGGCGCCACGGTGCGGCCGGCCAGCTCGGTCGTCACCGGCATGCGCTCGGTCTTGAGCGTCACCACGCCCACCTCCTTGGCCTGGGGTGCGGCGGCCGGCGCGGCGGCCTTGCCGTCGCCGGTGCCGCGCGAACAGCCGGTGACGGCCAGCAGCGCCAGCAGCAGCGGCAGACACAGGTCACGGGGATGCAAGTAACTTTTCAGAATCGGCATGGAAGACCTGTGGGGAACGGCGTGCTCTCGAAAACCGGAACTGCCGGACTCGGGCGTGGCCGCGTTGGCGCACGGTGGATCGGGCCGGCTCCGGTGAGTTCCCATCCACGGCCCGCTAAGTACCAGCTTTGCAAAGCAGACACAATGCGGGAACCCCTGGCCACAAGCAAGTGCAATGCCGCAACGGCTGCGCCACGCTTGCGGCGAACGTCCAACGATACACCGGCTTGATACATTTGGTCATGAATCGGGTGTAAAGCACACCGAAAAGCAGAGTCCGCATGCCATGGCCACCCGCCGTGCTGGCCGGCCTGGCGCGCCTGAAGCACCACGCCAGCACGGTTTCGCGGGTCTGGCTAGCATCGCCGGCCATGACCGCACTCTCCGTACTCGACCTCTGCCCCATCGTGGAAGGCGGCGACGCCGCCCAGGCCTTCCGCAACAGCCGCGACCTGGCCCAGCACGCCGAGCGCCTGGGCTACCAGCGCTTCTGGCTGGCCGAGCACCACGGCATGCCCGGCATCGCCAGCGCCGCGACCTCGGTCGTTATCGCCCATGTGGCGGGCGGCACCAGGACCATCCGCGTGGGTGCGGGCGGCATCATGCTGCCCAACCACTCGCCGCTGGTGATCGCCGAGCAGTTCGGCACGCTGGAATCCCTGTTCCCCGGCCGCATCGACCTGGGCCTGGGGCGCGCCCCGGGCTCCGACCAGGCCACGGCGCGCGCGCTGCGCCGCGACGCCTTCGAGTCGCCCGACCAGTTCCCGCAGGACGTGGTGGAGCTCATGCACTACCTGTCGCCGCAAGCGGCCAACGCGCGCATCCAGGCGATCCCGGGGACCGGGCTGCAGGTGCCGATCTGGATCCTGGGCTCCAGCCTGTTCGGCGCCCAGCTGGCTGCCGAGCTGGGCCTGCCCTACGCCTTCGCCTCGCACTTCGCGCCAGCCGCGATGATGGACGCCATCGCCATCTACCGCTCGCGCTTCAAGCCCTCGGCGCAGCTGGCCAGGCCGCATGTGATGCTGGGGATGGGGGTGTTCGCCGCCGACACCGATGAAGAGGCGCAGCTGCTCGCCAGTTCCATGCAGCAGGCCTTCGTCAACCTGCGCAGCGGCCGGCCCTCGCGGCTGCAACCGCCCAGGCCCGGCTACCTGCAGCAGCTCACGGCGCCCGAACAGGCCATCCTGGCCCAGACCATGAGCGCGGCGGCGATCGGTTCACCGGACACGGTGCGCCGCCAGTTGAAGGAGTTCATTGCCCGCACGGGCGCCGATGAGTTGATGGTCGCCACGCAGATCTTCGACCACGCGGCCCGCGTGCGGTCCTACGAGATCCTGGCGCAGGTGCACCAGGGCTGATTCAGGCGCTCACCACTCGCCGACGGCGCGCACGCGCTGGTCCAGGTCGGGCCAGTCGCCCTGGCCGTCGGCGGCCTCCGGTGCCTGCGGCGCGGCGTCCGACCGGGCCACGCCCAGGCCCGCCAGGCGCTGCATGAACTGCTGGCCTTCATGCCGCGCGGAGGCGGCGAAGGACTGGGCGGAAAGCGGGGCGTCGTGGGGGGATGGCATGGCGCGGCTCCTGTTGCGTTCGGGCAACGGAAGTGTAAGGAGCGCTCGATGAACAGCGCGTGACACGGGCACGCACACAACGTGACGTATGCACGTTCCGGCGCAGAAATTTGCAAGCGGCTGTCACAACGGCCGGCTTTCTACAATCGCCCCGCAATGACTGACGCTTCCACCACCTCTTCGGCCCCGGCCGATGCTCCCGCCCCGCAACGCAAGCGTCGCCGCCAGACCGGCCGCAAAGGCCCGCCACAGCGCCCGCAGGGCCGTCCCGTCCACCCGCTGCTGGAGCAGCTGGCCGAACTGCATCCGGCGCTGTTCGGTGCGCGTTTCCGCCCGCTCAAGCTCGGCACCTTCCAGGACCTCATGGAACGCCATCCGGGCCTGTTCGAACCCGCCGCGCTCAAGGAAGCGCTGGGCCAGCACGCCCGTTCCTCGCGCTACCTGGAGAGCCTGGCGCGCGGCGACCAGCGCCACGACCTGGACGGCCAGCCCGTCGCGCCGCTGGCCCTGGACCACCAGCACCATGCGCTGGCCGAATTGTTCAAGCGCCGCCAGGCCCGCAGCAAGGAAGACCTGCAGCCCGCGCTGCGCGCCCGCGTGCGCGAACTGTTCGTGCAGAGCGGGCTGGACCGCGCCGGCTACGCCGCCGCGGCCAAGGTGAATGCCGACGTGCTGGCCGCCCTGCTGGACGCGGCCGACCAGGACCAAGCCGCCGACATCGCGCGACGCGAGGCCCTGCTGCGGGCCTTCGAACTGGGCGGGCTCAGCGAAGCCGTGTTCGCCGACCAGTACGGCCTGGCGCCCGAAGCGGTGGCGCCCCTGCTGGCCCAGGCCCGCGACGACCGGCGCGTGCGCGCCGCGCGCTGAACCGGGCCGCGCCTTCAGCGCGGCACCACCAGGACCGGGTTCTCGGTCTTGGGCTCGATGGTCACCTCGGTCTGGCCGGGCGGCACGACCACCGTCTCGACCTGGCGGATCACGCCACCGCCGCCCACGCTGCCGCTCTGGCTACCGTAGCCCAGCACGCGCGCGGTGCAGGCGGCATGGTCTTCGCCGCCCAGCGCGTCGCAGCGGCGCATGGCGTTGGCCGTCAGCTGGTCCTGGCCCTGGGTCTGCAGTTCGCCCTTGCGCTTGTCGGCCTGGGCGTTGGCGGCTTCGCGCAGGCAGGTGTCCTGGGCCTGCGGCGTGGCGCCGTTCAGGCAGGCGGCGCGCTCGCGCTCGTAGCTGCCGGAGTTGTCGATGCCGGTACTGGCCTGCGTGGCGACCTGGGCGCTGGCGGCGCCCACGGCCAGGGCGCAGACCAGCCCGAAGTACGCGAAGGGCCGGCTGCGCTGGAATGGTGCGTTGCGGTGTTGCACAGACATGGTGAACCTCTGGTGTTCGTGCTGACGATGGCCCGAAGTCTAGGAACGGGCCGGGCCGGGGAGCGCCGGACGGCGCCGGCGCCGCCCGCACCCCGAACGCCCGCCTGCCTGTAGGACAAGGCTGCCTGCATGGCGCCTACACTCGCGCCGATTCACACGACGAGACACACCATGCTGACGCTCTACCAAGCCCCCAAGACCTGCGCACGCGCTTCCCACATCGCCCTGGCGGAAAGCGGCCTGCCCTACCGCACCCGGCAGCTGAACTTCACGGAGAACGAACAGCGCCAGCCGGACTACCTGGCGATCAACCCCAAGGGCCGGGTGCCGGCCCTCGTGACCGAGCGCGGCGTGCTGACCGAGACGCCCGCCATCCTGGCCTTCATCGCCCAGAGCGCGCCGCAGGCCCGCCTCGCGCCGCTGGACGACGCCTTCGCCTTCGCCCAGATGCAGGCCGTCAACAGCTACCTGTGCTCGACCGTGCACGTGGCCCATGCCCACCGTTTCCGCGGCGCGCGCTGGGCCGACGACGTGCAGGCCCATGAGTCCATGCAGCGCAAGGTGGGCTCCAACATGCGCGAGTGCTTCGAACTCATCGAGGCGCAGATGCTGCGCGGGCCCTGGGTCATGGGCGCGCAGTATTCGGTGGCCGACGCCTACCTCTACACGATCTCCGGCTGGCTCGAAGGCGACGGCGTGGACCTGGCCGGCCTGCCCGCCACGCGCGCGCACCGCGAGCGCATGGAGCAGCGGCCGGCCGTGCAGAAGGCCCTGGCCGAAGAGGCCGCAGGCGCCTAACCGCCCGAGCGCTTGACCTGGTAGCCCTGCTTGCGCAGGGCCTCCATGACCTGGGTGACGTGGTCGCCCTGCACCTCGATCTGGCCGTCCTTGACGGTGCCGCCCGTGCCGCAGGCGGCTTTCAGCTGCCTGCCCAGCTTCTGCAGGCCGTCCTCGTCGACGGGCACGCCCCAGACCACGGTCACGCCCTTGCCCTTGCGGCCCTTGGTCTCCAGCCGCACGCGCACCGTGCCGTCGCCCTGCGGCGCGGCCGCCGCCTTCCTGCAGGCGCACTGCGCCACGGGCTGGCGGCAGGCGGGGCACATGCGCCCGGCCTCGGTCGAGTAGACCAGCCCGCCGCCGCCCTTCATCACAGGGCCTGGCCCAGGCGCGCGATGCCTTCCTCGATCTTGGCCACGTCGGCCGTCGCGAAGCTCAGCCGCAGCGTGGACAGGTCGGGATCGTGCGCGAAGAACGGCGCGCCCGGCACGAAGGCCACGAGCTTCTCGATCGCGCGCTGCGCGAAGGCGCCCGCGTCGCGGCCGCCGGTCAGCCGGGCCCAGAAGAACATGCCGCCCTTGGGCGCGTCGAAGGTGATGGCGTCGCCGAGTTCGGCGCGCAGTCGAGCGGCCATCACGCGCGCGCGCTCGGCGTAGACCTTGCGCACCTGGTCCAACGTGCCGTCCAGGCGGTTCAGCGTCAGGTAGTGCGCGGCCGTGGCCTGCGTCAGGTTGGAGGTGTGGGCGTCGCTGAACTGCTTGCACATGGTGGCGTTGGCCAGCAGCGCCGGCGGTGCGATGAGCCAGCCCACGCGCAGGCCGGGCGACAGGATCTTGCTCATCGAGCCGCAGTGCGCGAGCCATTCGCGGCTGCCCGGCACCTCGGCGGACAGCGCCAGCAGCGAGGGCGGCGCGGGCCGGTCGAAGTACAGCTCGCCATAGGGATCGTCCTCGACCACCAGCGTGCCGGTGCGCGCCGCGATCTCCAGGATGCGGCGGCGCCGCTCCAGGCTCAGCATGGCGCCGTGCGGGTTGCCGAAGTTGGGGATCAGGTAGACCAGCTTGGGGCGGTGCTCCTCGATCAGCCGCTCGAGCGGCTCGACCAGCACGCCATCGGCGTCGATGGGCGCGCCGATCACGTTGGCGCCGTACAGGCGGAAGCACTGGATCGTGGCCAGGAAGGTCGGCGCCTCGACGATGACCTTGTCGCCCGGCGAGACCATGGTCTTGCCGATCAGGTCCAGCGCCTGCTGGCTGCCCGTGGTCACGATCAGCCCTTCCGGCTTCACCGGGGCGCCCTTGTTGGCCATGAACAGCGCGAGCTGCTCGCGCAGCGGGCCGTAGCCCTCGGTCGCGCCGTACTGCAGCACCGGGCCGGGCGCGTCGCGCAGCACGGCGGCCGTGGCCTCGCGAATGCCCTCGGCGTCGAACAGCGAGGGATCGGGAAAGCCGCCCGCGAAGCTGATGATGCCGGGCTTGCCAAGCAGCTTGAACAGCTCGCGGATGGCGGAGGTTTCGACGTTCTGGAGGCGGTCGGCGAATTGCATGCGTGTCTTTCCTGGAAATCTAGAAGCCCGCGGCCAGGCCGTCGCGGCGCGCGTCGCTGGCGGCCACGTAGCCCTCGACCTTGGGATCGCCGGCACGCCAGATGAACTGGCCGGCGCCGAAGTCCTGGTAGGAGTCCTGGATCACCTCCATGCGGTGGCCGCGCGCGGCCAGGCCCTCGATGGTGGCGGGCCGCATGGCGGACTCGACGTTGAGCTCCAGGCCGGCGTTGTAGCGCCAGCGCGGCGCGTCGCAGGCGGCCTGCGGGTTCTGGCCGTAGTCCAGCATGCGCACCAGGGTCTGCACATGGCCCTGGGGCTGCATGTTGGCGCCCATCACGCCGAAGCTCATGACGGGCTGGCCGTCCCGGGTCAGGAAGGCCGGGATGATGGTGTGGAACGGCCGCTTGCCCGGCGCCACCTGGTTGTGGCCGGGCTGCAGCGAAAAGCCATGGCCGCGGTTCTGCAGGCTGATGCCGAAGTCCGGCTCCACCGCGCCCGAGCCGAAGCCCATGTAGTTGCTCTGGATGAAGCTGACCATCATGCCGTTCTCGTCGGCCGCGGTCAGGTAGATGGTGCCGCCCTTGACCGGGTTGCCGGCGCCGAAGTCCTGGGCCCGGCGCAGGTCGATCAGCCTGGCGCGCGCGGCCAGGTAGGCGTCGTCCAGCAGTTGCTCGGCCGTGACCTCCATGCTGCCGGGCTCGCCCACGTAACGGTAGACGTCGGCGAAGGCCAGCTTCATGGCCTCGATCTGCACGTGCTGCGAGTCCACGCCGTCCACTTCCATGCCGGCGATGTCGAACTTCTCGAGGATGCCGAGCGCGATCAGCGCCGCGATGCCCTGGCCGTTCGGCGGGATCTCGTGCAGCGTGTGGCCGCGGTAGTCGCGCGCGATCGGGGTCACCCATTCGGGCCGGTAGCCGGCGAAGTCCTGCACCGTGAGGCTGCCGCCGTGCGCGGCCGAGAACTTCGCGATGGCGGCCGCGATCTCGCCGCCGTAGAAGGCCGCGCCGCGCGTCTGGGCGATCGCGCGCAGCCCGCGCGCCGCGGCCTTGAACTGGAACAGCTCGCCCACGCGCGGCGCCCGGCCCCAGGGCAGGAAGGCGTCGGCGAAGCCGGGCTGGCCGCGCAGCTCCTCGGTGGCGGCTTCCCACTTCTGCTGCACCACCACGGGCAGCAGGTAGCCGCGCTCGGCGATGTCGATGGCCGGCGCCATGAGGTCGGCGAAGGGCAGCTTGCCGAAGCGTTCGGACAGCGCCGCCCAGGCGCTCACGGCGCCCGGCACGGTGACGGAATCCAGGCCGCGCTTGGGCGGGTTGGCCGCGTCCTTGCCGTACTTGCCCTGGAAATAGCCCGGCGACCAGCTGGCCGGCGCGCGGCCCGAGGCATTGAGGCCGTGCAGCTGCCGGCCGTCCCACAGGATGCAGAAGGCATCCGAGCCCAGGCCGTTGCTGACCGGCTCGACGATGGTCATCGCCGCGGCCGCCGCGACCGCGGCATCGACCGCGTTGCCGCCCTGTTGCAGCACGCGCAGGCCGGCCTGCGCGGCCAGCGGGTGCGAGGTGCTGCAGACGTTGCGTGCGAACACGGGCGTGCGCACGGAGGTATAGGGATTGGCGAAATCGAAATGCATGGCGGGCGTTCTCCTGGCAAGCCCGCCATTCTAGGAGTGCGCCCTGCGCGCACGGGCAGCCGGGCTCCTACACTGCCGCGCCATGACACCCCACGACATCGAGCGCTTCTTCGCCACGCTGCAGGAAGCCAACCCCAGCCCCGTCACCGAGCTCGAATACACCAGCGTGTTCGAGCTGCTGGCCGCCGTCCTGCTGTCGGCCCAGGCCACCGACGTCGGCGTGAACAAGGCCACGCGCCGCCTGTACCCGGTGGCCAACACGCCGGCCAAAGTCCTGGCGCTGGGCCTGGAGGGCCTGGAGGCCTACATCCGCACCATCGGCCTGTACCGCACCAAGGCGAAGAACCTCGTGGCCACCTGCCAGATTCTGGTCGAGCGGCATGGCGGCGAGGTGCCGCGCACGCGCGAGGAACTGCAGGCCCTGCCCGGCGTGGGCCGCAAGACCGCCAACGTGGTGCTCAACGTGGCCTTCGGCGAGCCGACCATGGCGGTGGACACGCACATCTTCCGCGTCGCCAACCGCACGGGCCTGGCACCGGGCAAGACGCCGGACAAGGTCGAGCAAGGCCTGCTCGCGCGCGTGCCGCCGCGCTACCTGGTCGACGCCCACCACTGGCTGATCCTGCACGGCCGCTACGTGTGCCAGGCGCGCAAGCCCCAATGCTGGCGCTGCAGCGTGGCGCGCTGGTGCGACTACCAGCCGAAATCGGCCCTCCCCGTTTGAACTCCCCAGGCTACGGCAGCCGGTTGCCCGCGAGCCAGTCGGCCAGCGCCTGCGCCGGCATGGGCCGGCCGTACAGGTAGCCCTGCACGATGGTGCTGCCGCGCTCGGCCAGCAGTTGCGCCTGCAGCGTGTTCTCCACGCCCTCGGCCACCACGGTGAGCTTCAGGCTGTCGCCGATGCGCAGGATGGTGTTGGTCAGCGCGCGTGCGGTGGCGTTGTCGGCCAGGTCGCGCACGAAGCTCTGGTCCAGCTTGAGTTCATGGATCGGCAGGCGGTGCAGGTAGCTCAGGCTGGAGTAGCCGGTGCCGAAGTCGTCCAGCGACAGGTGCACGCCCATGGCGCGCAGCGCGTGCAGCGCGGCCAGCACGCTGGGCGTCGCATCCAGCAGCATGCTCTCGGTCATCTCCAGCGTGAGGTCGCCGGCCACCAGGCCATGGGCTTGCAGCAGGCCGGCCACCATGGGCACCAGCCCCTCCTCCTCGAAGTTGCGCGTGGACAGGTTCACGCCCACGCGCGGCACCGGCAGGCCCTGGCGCCGCCACTGCGCCATCTGGCGGCAGGCCTCGGCCAGCGCCCAGCGGCCCAGCTCGGCCACCATGCCGGCCTCCTCGGCCAGCGGGATGAAGCGCGCCGGCGGAATCTCGCCCAGCTGCGGATGCGACCAGCGCGCCAGCGCCTCCACGCCGTACAGGCTGCCCGAGCGCCGGTCGATCTGCGGCTGGTAGTGCAGGCGCAGGCCGCCGTCGCGCAGGCCCAGGCGCAGCGCGGCCTCCAGCGCCACGCGTTCGCGCGTGCGCTGCTGCATCTCCTCGTTGAAGAAGCGCGCGCCGCCGCGCCCGCCCAGCTTGGCCTGGGTGCGCGCCATGTCGGCATGGTGCAGCAAGGTGTCCACGTCGGTGCCGTCGTCGGGGAACATGGCCACGCCGATGCTGGCGGTCGGCTGCAGCGTCACGCCCGGCAGCACCAGCGGTGCCGCCACCGCCGCCAGCAGCCGCTCGGCCGCCGTGGCCGCCTGCCGCACCGGGCAGGACGGCAGGATCACCGCGAACTCGTCGCCGCCGAGCCGGCCGGTCAGGTCGATGCTGCGCACGCAGCCCATCAGCCGGCGCGCGGTCTCGCGCAGCAGCTGGTCGCCGCTGTCCGGGCCCTGCGTCTCGTTGACGAGCCGGAAGCGGTCCAGGTCGATGCACAGCACGGCCATGGGCGCGCCCTTGCCGGCCAGTTCCTCCAGCAGCTGCGTGGCGCGCGACTTCAGCGCCATGCGGTTGGCCAGGCCGGTCAGCATGTCGACGCTGGCCAGGCGCTCCATGCGCAGCCGGGCGCGCTCGCGCTCCAGCGCCAGCGCGCACAGGCGCACGCAGATGCCGGCCAGGCTGCGGTGGAACGCGCTGGGGCCGCGGCAGCTGGCGAAGTACAGCCCGAACACGCCGACCACGGTGCCGTCGCTGGCCCGCACCGGGCAGGCCCAGCAGGCCTTGAGGCCCTGCGGCAGCACCAGGTGCAGCAGGCCCTGCCAGGCCGGGTCGGCGGCGATGTCGACGACCTCCACGGCGGCGCCGGTCCAGGCGGCCGCCCCGCCGCCGCCGGCCTGCGGCCCGACCGGCAGCCCGTCCAGCGCCTCGCCCAGCGCCACCGGCAGGCTGGGGCCGGCCAAGGGGTGCAGCCGGCCGAAATCGTCCACGTCCAGCACGGTGCAGAACAGCTCGGGCGCGATGCGCTCGACCTCCTCGCAGACCAGGTCCATCAGCGCGGCCACGGGCAGCTCGTGCACCATGGCGTCCAGCACGCGGTGCTGCAGCACCTCGTGCACCTTGGTCAGCGTGATGTCCGAGAACATCGAGCAGATGTACTGCGCCTGGCCCTGCGCGTCGTGCACCACGTTGCTCGTGATCGCGACCCACAGCGGCTGGCCCGTGCGGGTGTAGACCAGCAGTTCGAGCCGGAAGTCGGCCGGCCGTTCGGGGTCGCGCGCGGCGGCCAGGGCCTGCAGGTCGGTCGAGGGGCCGGCCAGCACGTCGGCCGGCCGCTTGCCCTGCAGGTCGTCGAGCCGGTAGCCCAGCAGCCGGCAGAAGCCGGGGTTGACGTACAGCGTGCGCAGATCGGGGCCGCAGACCACGATCGCGTTGTCGCTGGCCTCGACCACGCGCGCCGCCAGGGTCTGCGGGAAGGTGTCGTGGGCCATCGGGAAAGTCTATACGGCCAGTTCGCCGCGGTTGGACACGCCCGCGTCCGCGAAACTGGCCATTTCGCGCAACAACAGGCTGGCCGACTGCAGCAGCGGCCAGGCCAGCGCGGCGCCCGAGCCTTCGCCCAGCCGCAGGCCCAGGTCCAGCAGCGGCCGCACGCCCAGGTAGGCCAGCGCGATCGCATGGCCGCGCTCGCCCGACAGGTGCGAGAACACGCAGTAGCCGCGCACGGCCGGCGCCAGCGCCTGCGCCACCAGCACGGCCGCCGTGGTGATGAAGCCGTCGACCACCAGCACGCGGCGTTCGCGCGCGCCCTGCAGCAGCACGCCCACCAGCGTGGCGATCTCCAGGCCGCCGAACGCGGCCAGCGCCTCCAGCGGCGTGCGCGCGTGGGCATGGCGCAGGTACACGGATTGCAGCACGCGCAGCTTGTGCGCCAGCGCCGTGCCGGCCATGCCGGTGCCCGATCCGGTGCAGGCGGCCACGTCGTGGCCGGTCAAGCGCGCCGTCAGCAGCGCCGCGGCCGAACTGTTGCCGATGCCCATCTCGCCCAGCAGCAGCGCGTTGCCGGGCAGCTCGCGCACCAGGTCCATGCCGTGGGCGACGGCCTGGGCGCACTCGGCCGCGCTCATCGCGGGGCCGAGCGAGGCGTCGGCCGCGCCGGCCGCGGCCTTGCGCACCCGCAGGCCGGGCCGGTCGCCGCCGAAATCGTGCGCCACGCCGCAGTCGACCACCGTCAGCGCGATGCCGTGCTGGCGCGCCAGCACGCTCACGGCGGCGCCGCCGGCCAGGAAGTTCTCCACCATCTGGCGCGTCACCTCCTGCGGGAAGGCCGACACGCCCTGCGCGGCCAGCCCGTGGTCGGCCGCGCACACCAGCATCTGCGGCGCTCGCAGCACGGGCGCCTCGCTGGCCAGGATCAGGCCCAGTTGCTTGGCCAGTTGCTCGATGCGGCCCAGCGATCCGGGCGGCTTGGTCTTGTTGTCCAGCAGTTGCTGCAGACGCAGGGCCTGCGCACTGTCCTCGGCATCGGCGATGGCCGGCAGGCGCAGCAGGGAGAGAATGTCGGATTCGGTCACCGGGCAATTGTCACCCGCCGTGGCGTAGGCCGGCGCCGACGCGCGATGACGGGATCGGCGGATGGCGGACCCGGCGCCACCTTGGCGACAGTAGGCCACCCCTTTCCGCACGAGGTACCCGATGACACTGCCACCGTACCCCCTCGGCGCCATGAGCGCCCTGCCCGCGGCCGACCGGGCCGGACCGCTGGCCTGCGCCGCCGCACCCGCCGCGCCGCGCAGCGCGGGCACGGCCATGGCGTACACCCAGGGCCTGCGCGGCTACGCCAGCGCCCACGAGCAGATGACGCGCATGGAAGTGGTGCGCCGGCTGGCCCGGCTCAAGGGCTACGCCGTGTCGGAGGAGTTCGCCCAGGCGCCGCTGGGCCCGGTCTACCTGGTTCCCAGCGACACCCTGGTCGGCGTCGAGCGCGCGCAGGCCCTGGGCATCCATGGCCGCGACGACTTCTTCGGCGGCGTGGTGCCCTACCCCTTCGTCTCGACCAAGGCCATCACCCATCCGCTGGTCTCGGCCGATGCCCAGGCGCCCGAGGGCTGGAACCCGGCCTTCAGCCGCATGGTCGGCGACGCCGTGCTGCCCGGCTTCACGGCCTTCTCGCGCGCCGACGCGGCCGCGGCGGCCGAGGAACTGCTGCAGGCCGGCCCGGTCCGCATCAAACTGGTGCGCGAGACCGGCGGCAACGGCCAGACCGTGGCCGGGGACCGCGCGGCGTTCGACGCCTGCCTGGCCGGCATCGACGACGCGATGCTGGCGCAGGACGGCGTGGTCATCGAGCAGAACCTGCGCCAGGTGCAGACGCTCAGCGTCGGCCAGGTGCATGTGGCCGGCATGGTGGCGACCTACTTCGGCCAGCAGCGGCTGACCCGCAACCACCATGGCGCCGAGGTCTACGGCGGCTCCGACCTGACCGTGGTGCGCGGGGATTTCCAGGCGCTGCTGTCGCTCGCGCTGGCGCCCGAGGTGCGCACCGCGGTCGAGCAGGCGCTGCTGTACGACAGCGCCGCGCAGGCCTCGTTCCCGGGCTTCTTCGCCTCGCGCATCAACTACGACGTGGCCCAGGGCCTGATGCCCGACGGGCAATGGCGCTCCGGCGTGCTGGAGCAGTCCTGGCGCGCCGGCGGCGCCACCGGCGCGGAGATCGCCGCGCTGGAAGCCTTCCAGGCCGACCCGCAGCGCAGCCTCGTGCACGCCAGCGGCTACGAGGTCTTCGGCGCCTGCGATGCGCTGCCGCCCGGCGCGGTGGTCTATTTCCGCGGCGTGGACGACCAGGTCGGCCCGCTCACCAAGTACACCGTCACGGCGAGCGATGACCACCACGCGGCATAACAGCATCCACATCCCGGTCGGCGACCGCAGCATCGCCGGCACGCTGGTCGGGCCCAACAGCCTGATGCCCGGCGTGATGCTGGTGCACGGCTGGGACGGCAGCCAGGAGCAGTACATCGCGCGGGCCCACGAGATCGCCGCGCTGGGCTGCATCTGCCTGACCTTCGACCTGCGCGGCCACGCCCAGGACCGCGCCGCGCGCGACGCCGTCACGCGCGAGGACAACCTCGCCGACATGCTGGCCGCCTACGACGTGCTGGTCGGCCACCCCTCGGTGGACGGCTCGGCCGTGGCCGTGGTGGGCAGCAGCTACGGCGGCTACCTGGCGGCCATCCTGTCCACCCTGCGGCCGGTGCGCTGGCTCGGCATGCGCGTGCCGGCGCTCTACAAGGACGCCGACTGGCTGGTGCCCAAGCGCGCGTTGAGCCGCGAGGAACTCGTGGCTTACCGCAACAGCGTGGTCGCGCCGGCCAGCAACCGGGCGCTGTCGGCGGCCGCGCAGTTCGAGGGCGACGTGCTGCTGGTCGAGTCCGAGTTCGACACCCTGGTGCCGCACCCGGTCATCAAGAACTACCTGGACGCCTTCCAGAAGGCGCACTCCATGACCTACCGCGTGATCAAGGGCGCGGACCACGCGCTGTCGCACAAGGCCTGGAGCCAGTCCTACACCAACGTGCTGGTCAACTGGGTCGGCGAGATGGTCAAGGGCGCCAAGGAAGAGGCCGAGGCCGCGCGCAGCCGCAAGGCCGCCGCACGCGACAGGACCGGCCCCAGGGTGCTGCACTCGGCCAGCGGCAAGGTGCTGGCCTCGGGCGCCGATTCGCCGGCCATCGCCTAGCAGGCCGGCGGCCGTCAGCCGCCGGTGTGGCGGGCGCTCCAGCGGTCCAGCGCGTCCAGCGCCTCGTCGAAGCGGTAGTCGCCCACGGCCTCGATCACCTCCTCGATGACCGGCTGCGCGGTGCTGCCGGCGGCGGCCGCGCGCAGCGCCTCGCCGAGGTTCAGGGCGTCGGGGTCGGATTCCAGCAGCAGCGCGCGCAGCTCGCCCGCCAGTTCCAGCAGCCGGGCCTGGGCCTGCGCCGGCGGCACGTTGGCCGCGGGCACCACCGGCTCGTCCGCCGGCGCCAGCAGCGTGGCCAGCCCGGCGAGCACCGGCGCCAGCTCGCGCCCCACGCGCGCCAGGGCCGCCATCTGCTGCGAACGCGCCCGCCCCTGGTTGCAGGCCAGCTCCAGCTCGGTGGCGGCCTCCCAGACGCCGTTGGCGCCGATGGTGCCGGCCGTGCCGCGCAGCGTGTGGGCCAGCCGCGCCGCCAGGGCCAGGTCGCCGCCGTCCAGCGCTGCCGTGAAGGCCTGCAGGAAACGCGCGTTGCTGCTGGCGAACTTGTCCAGCATGCGGCGGTACAGCTGGGCGTTGTTCTGGGTGCGGCGCAGGCCGCCGGCCACGTCGATGCCCGGCAATGCGCCGGGGGCGCCGCTGGCCGGCACCGGCGCGGCCGCCTTGGCCACCACGGCCGGGCGCCGCACCTTGGGCCGGATCCAGCGGGCCATGGTGACGAACATCTCGTCCACGTCGATGGGCTTGGAGATGTGGTCGTTCATGCCGGCCGCCAGCACCCGCTCGCGGTCGCCGGCCATGGCGTTGGCCGTCATGGCCAGCACCGGCAGCCTGGCCCAGCGTGCCTCGGCGCGGATCGCGCGCGTGGCCTCGAAGCCGTCCATCACGGGCATCTGGCAGTCCATCAGCACGCCGTCGAAGTCGGCGTCGCGCGCCAGCATCTCCAGCGCCTGGCGGCCATGCTCGGCCACCACCACGTGCAGGCCGGCCTGGCCCAGCAGGTCCAGCGCCAGCTCCTGGTTCAGCGCGTTGTCTTCCACGAGCAGCACGCGCGCGCCGGCCAGCGCCGCGGCGGCGGCGCCCGGCAGCATCGTGGGCGCGGCCGGCGCCGTCGCGGCCTTGGGCGCGAGCACCTCGCCGATGGCCTCCAGCAGCGTGGACGGCGTGACCGGCTTGGTCAGCACGGCCTGCAGCGCCACGCCGGCCAGGCGGGCCGATTCCATGACCTCCTCGCGCGCATAGGCGGTGACCATGATGCTGGCGCGCGCATGGTCGACCTTCTGCTCCTGCAGCTGGCGCAGGGCTTCGACGCCGCTGATGCCCGGCATCTTCCAGTCCACCAGCAGCAGCTCGTAGGGCACGCCGCCGCGCGCCGCCTCGGAAGCGGCCTTCACGGCCGCCTCGCCGCTGGGCGCGGTGTCCACCTCGAGCCCCATCTCGGACGCCAGCGCGGCCGTGATGTCGCGGGCCATGGCGTTGTCGTCCACCACCAGCGCGCGCAGGCCCTCGATCTGCTGCGCCAGCGGCATGCGCGGCGCGGCCTGCTCGGTGGTCTCGGTCTGGCGCACGAAGGGCAGCACGAACTGGAAGCACGAGCCCTTGCCGGGCTGGCTGTCGGCCCAGATGCGCCCGTCCATGAGGCTGACCAGGTGGCGCGAGATGGCCAGCCCCAGGCCGGTGCCGCCGTAGCGGCGCGAGGTCGAGCTGTCGCCCTGCGTGAAGGACTCGAACACCTTCTCGACCTGGGCCGGCGTCATGCCGATGCCGGTGTCGCGCACCTGGAACTGCAGTTCGGCATGGCCGACATCGGTGCGCAGCGCGCGCACGCCCACCATCACCTCGCCGCCGTCGGTGAACTTGACCGCGTTGTTGGCCAGGTTGAGCAGCACCTGGCCCAGCCGCAGCGGATCGCCGACCAGCAGGGTCGGCACCTCGCTGGGCAGGTCGAACACCAGCTCCAGGTCCTTCTCGTCGGCCTTGAAGCCGACCTGGTTGGCCAGGTCGTCCAGCACCTGGTCCAGGCGGAACGGCACCTGCTCGATGGCCAGCTTGCCGGCCTCGATCTTGGAGAAGTCCAGGATGTCGTTGATGATGCCCAGCAGGCCCTTGGCCGCGCGGTGCGCCTTCTCCACGTAGTTGCGCTGGCGCGGCGAGAGGTCGGTCTGCAGCGCCAGCAGCGACATGCCGATGATGGCGTTCATGGGCGTGCGGATCTCGTGGCTCATGTTGGCCAGGAAATCGCTCTTGGCGCGTGCGGCCTGCTCGGCCTGCTCCTTGGCCGCCATGAGGTCGTGCATGAGCTCGGAGTTGCGCTCGCTCATGCGCGCGTCCAGCACCGTCAGGAGGATGGTGAAGCCCAGCACCACGAAGGCCAGCACGCTGACGGCCGCCGCCAGGCCCGTGCCCGGCAGGCCCCAGGCGCTGGGCACGCTCACGCAGTCGTCGGCGAAGCGCGCCGCGGCCATGCCGGTGTAGTGCATGGCCGCCACGGTGCAGCCCATGACCAGCGCGCCGAGCGCGCGCGTCCAGGCCGCGCCGGCCTGGCGTGCATGGCGGAAGGCCAGCCAGACGCCGGCGATGGACAGGCCCACGGCCACGCCCACGGACACCAGCACCATGCTCCAGTCGAAGCGGATCGGCGGCGCCAGCTCGATCGCCAGCATGCCGCTGTAGTGCATGGCGCCGATGCCCGACCCCAGGATCACCGAGCCCAGCAGGATGTGGCCGGCGTTCGGCTTGGGTACCTTGCGGATCAGCATCAGCAGGCCGGCCGAGGCCAGCACGGCGGGCAGCATGGACAGCCCGGTCCACAGCGCCTGGTAGCTGAACTCGATCGGCACGTGCAGGGCCAGCATGCCGACGAAGTGCATGGCCCAGATGCCGAAACCCATGGCCAGCGAACCGCCGGCCAGCCAGCCGCGCCAGGAGTCGTCGCGGCTGTAGGCCAGCCGTCCGGCCAGGCCGAGCGTGGCGTAGGCGGCCACGACGGCGATGGACACCGACAACGCAACGAGCCAGAAGTTGTAGCTGGTGGTCAAGGGTTCACTCGCTCGGTTTATGAGCGATAAAGTGTACTGATTTGTTGCATTATGAGTGCATCAGCTTGTCCAGGACCTTCGCCTCGACATGGCTTTCCAGAAAATCCGCCAGCCCGTCGAACACCTGGTCCAGGGTCTTGCCGGCGGCGCCGAACAGCGCCTGCAGCACGCCCGGGTCCTCGAACAAACCATGCAGGTACAGCCCCAGCACCCGGCCCTGGCCGCCCTGCCAGCCCAGCCCCCCGGGCAGCACGGCGGTGGCCAGGTCGCCGCTGCGCGCCATGGCCGCATGGGCGGCGGTCTGGCCGTGGTGGATCTCGTAGCCCTGCACCGCCAGGCCGGACAGGGCCTGCCAGGGCCCCTGCACGGTGCCGAAGCGCGTGCGCGTGGCGCGCACCGTCTTGTCGGGCGCGAACCGGGTGACGAGCGGCAGCAGGCCCAGGCCGGGCGCATTGCCGTCGATGCCGTGCGGGTCGACCAGCGCCTCGCCCAGCATCTGCAGCCCGCCGCAGATGCCCAGCACCGCGCCGCCGGCCTGGGCGTGGCGCGCGATGGCGGCGTCCAGGCCCTGCGCTCGCAGCCAGGCCAGGTCGCCGCTGGTGTGCTTGGAGCCGGGCAGCACGATCCAGTCGCTCGCGGCCGACAGGCCGGCCAGCTGCGCCGGCGAACGCACCCACGCCAGGCGCAGCCCGGCCACGTTCTTGAGCGGCTGGAACTCGTCGAGGTTGCTGATGCGCGGGTAGGCGACGACGGCCACCGTGCGCTGCACCTGGCCGGGCGCCGTGGAGGCCATGTCGAACACGCCGTCCTCCTCGGGCAGGCCGTGCTGCCACCACATCGGCAGCGTGGCCACCGTGGGCACGCCCGTCATCCGCTCCAGCGTCTGCGGGCCGGGCGCGAGCAGCGCGGCGTCGCCGCGGAACTTGTTGAGCACGAAGCCGTGGATCAGCGCGCGCTGGGCCGGCGGCAGCAGCGCCCAGGTGCCGTACAGGTGGGCGAAGGCGCCGCCGCGGTCGATGTCGGTCACGAGCAGGCAGCGCGCGCCGGCATGCTCGGCCACGCGCATGTTGACGATGTCGCTGTCCGCCAGGTTGATCTCGGCCGGCGAGCCCGCGCCCTCGATGACCACCACGTCGTTCTCGGCGCGCAGCGCGTCCAGCGCCTGCGCCACCTGCGGCCAGACCTTCGCGCTGCGCCCGCGCCAGGGCATGCCCGTCAGTTCGGCATCGACGCGGCCCAGCAGCACCACCTGGCTGTGGGTGTCGCGCTCGGGCTTGAGCAGCAGCGGGTTCATGCGCACGTCCGGCACGGCGCGCGCGGCCAGGGCCTGGAAGTACTGGGCGCTGCCGATCTCGCCGCCCTCCACCACGCGCGCGTTGTTGCTCATGTTCTGGGCCTTGAACGGCGCCACCTTCCAGCCCTGGCGCGCGTACCAGCGGCACAGCGCGGTGGCGAGCCAGCTCTTGCCCGCCCCGCTGGTCGTGCCCAGCACCATGACGCAGCGCGCCGGCCCCTTGTTCTGCTTGCTTTGCATCAAGCGATTCTCGCGTCCGCTCCCTTCACAATCGATCCACCATGGACAAGCACTACCTGACATCGCTTTTCGCACCGCAGGCCATCGTCGTGCTGGCCGGCGACCCCGAGGCCCCCGACAGCCTGACGCGCGAGGCACGCCAGTTGCACCAGGCCCTGCGCGCACAGCGCTTCCAGGGCCAGCTCACCTTCCTGGACGTGCACACCAGCGGCACGCTGGCCGACCTGGCGCAGGCCCGCGCCGACCTGGCCATCGTCGCGCTGCCGCCGGCCGAGATCGCCCAGGCGCTGGCCCTGGTCGGCCGCATCGCCTGCCGCGCCGCGCTGGTGCTGGGCAGCGGCATCGATGCGGCCCTGGCGGTCGAACTGCAGCGCACCGCGCGGCGCGAGGGCTTCCACCTGATGGGCCCGAACGGCCTGGGCCTGCAGCGCCCGGCGCTGGGCCTGAACGCCTCGGCCCTCGGCGCGCTGGCCGCGCCCGGGCCGCTGGGCCTGGTCGCGCAATCGGGCGCGCTGACGGCCGCCATGCTGGACTGGGCGCGCAGCAATGCCGTGGGGTTCTCCTCGGTGGTGGCGCTGGGACCCCACCCCGGCGTGGACATCGCCCAGGCGCTGGACTTCCTGGCCAACGACCCGGCCACGCACAGCATCATCCTGTACCTGGAAGGCATCCATTGCGCGCGCCGCTTCATGAGCGCGCTGCGCTCGGCCGCCAACGCCAAGCCCGTGGTGGTGCTCAAGGCCGGCCGGCGGCCGGCCGGCAACGCGGCGGCGCAGACGCACAGCGGCGCCATCGTCGGCGCCGACGACGTCTTCGATGCCGCGCTGCGCCGCGCCGGCGCCGTGCGCGTGCGCTCCTTCGTCGAGCTGTTCTCGGCCGCCAAGTGCCTGGCCTCGCGCTACCGGCCCGTGGGCCGGCGCCTGGCCGTGGTCACCAACGGCGGCGGCCCCGGCGTGCTGGCGGCCGACTGGGCCAACGAGATCGGGCTGGAACTGGGCCGGCTCTCCGACGCGACGGTGGCGGCGCTCCGGCCGCAGTTGCCGGCCCATGCCTCGCTCGCCGAACTGATCGACCTCTCGGAGGACGCCGACGCCGCGCAGTACGGCGTGGCCGTCGAGGCCGCCGTGCGCGACCGCCAGGTCGACGGCGTGCTGGCCATCTACTCGGCCAAGCCCGGCGGCCCGGCCGACGCCGTGGCCCAGGCCCTCGCCGCGGCCAAGACCGGCGTCGCCAAGCCGATCCTGGCCTGCTGGATGGGCGACGCCTCGGTCGGCGCGGCGCGCCAGGTGCTCAACGCGGCCGCGATCCCGAACTTCCGCACGCCCGAGGCCGCCGTCGGCGCCTTCGGCAACATCGCCTCGTTCTACCAGAACCAGCAGCTGCTGCAGCAGACGCCGGCACCGCTGTCCACGCTGGCCAAGCCCGACATCGAGGCCGCGCGCCTGGTCGTCGAGAGCGTGCTGGCCGAGCGCCGCAAGGTGCTGACCGAGATGGAGAGCAAGACCCTGCTGTCGGCCTTCCACATCCCGGTCACGCAGACCCTGCTCGCGCGCAACGCCACCGAGGCCATGATGATCGCCACGCAGCTGGGCTTTCCGGTGGCGCTGAAGATCGACTCGCCCGACATCGCGCACAAGAGCGACGTGCAGGGCGTGGCGCTCAACATCATGAGCGGCGCCGCCGTGCGCGACAGCTACCAGGACATGGTCGAGCGCGTGGCGCGGCTGCAGCCCGGCGCGCGCATCCACGGCGTGACGGTGCAGAAGATGGCGCGCGCCCAGCGCGGCCGCGAAATCTGCATCGGCATGGTCACGGACGATCCGTTCGGCCCGGTGATCGTGTTCGGCGCGGGCGGCACCATGATCGAACTGATCCGCGACCGCGCCATGGAACTGCCGCCGCTGAACCAGTTCCTGGCGCGCCGGCTCATCGAGCGCGCGCGCGTGGCCGAGACCCTGGCCGAGTGGCGCGGCGCCGCGCCCGTGGACATGGATGCGCTCGAGCGCGTGCTGCTGCGCGTGTCCGAGATGGTCTGCGAGCTGCCGCAGCTGCGCGAGATGGACATCAACCCGCTCATCGTCGACGAGGACGGCGTGGTGGCGGTGGACGCGCGCATCGTCGTCGACCACGCACCGCAGAGCCTGGGCCAGGCCGGCGGCAGCCACGACCACCTGGCCATCCTGCCCTACCCCGCGCGCTACGCGCAGGAGCTGCCGCTGCGCGGCGGCGGCGAATACACGATCCGGCCGATCCGCCCCGGCGACGCGCAGATGCTGCAGACCTTCGTGCAGGCGCTGTCGCCCCAGAGCCGCTACTTCCGCTACGTGTCCTCGATGACGCAGCTGCCGCCCCGCATGCTGGCGCGCTTCGCGCTGATCGACTACGACCGCGAGATGGCGCTGGTGGCCGTGCTGAAGCAGCGCAGCGCCGCCACCGACGGCTCCATCGTCGAGACCGAGCGCGTGATCGGCGTCTCGCGCTACGTGACCAACCCGGACCAGACCAGCTGCGAGTTCTCGCTCGTGGTGGCCGACGACATGGCCGGCAGGGGCATCGGCTCGCGGCTCATGGACGCCATCATGCAGGTCGCGCGCGACAAGGGCCTGTCGGAAATCCAGGGCCTGGTGCTGTCGGTCAACCCCAACATGCTCAAGCTGATGCGCTCGCTCGGCTTCTCGGTCAAGCCGTTCCCGGAGGACCCGGACTTCCGGCTCGTGACGCACGCGCTGTAGCCGCGGCCGGCGCGCAGGCGCGCACAAGCGCGCACAGTCGCGCACGTGCGCCTGCCAGGTGCGCAAGGCGGTCACAATGCGTGCAACCCTGTCCTTCCGACGCCGCCGCATGTCCTCCACCACGCTCCCCTCCTCCTTGCGCGTCGCCGTCATCGGCGCCGGCGCCGTCGGCTGCTACTACGGCGGCATGCTGGCCCGCGCCGGCCATGCGGTCACGCTGGTCGGCCGGCCGCAGCACGTGGAGGCCGTGCGCGCGCACGGCCTGCGCATGCAGACGCGCCAGTTCGACGAACAGGTCCAGGTCCAGGCCAGCACCACGCCCGACGCCGCGGCCGGCGCCGACCTCGTGCTGTTCAGCGTGAAATCGCCCGACACCGAGGCGACGGGCCGGGAGCTGCTGGAGCACCTCGCGCCCCATGCGCTGGTGCTCACGCTGCAGAACGGCGTGGACAACGCCGAACGCCTGCGCGGCGTGCTGCCGCACGAAGTGGTGGCCGCCGTGGTCTACGTGGCCACCGAGATGGCCGGACCTGGCCACGTGCGGCACCACGGCAGGGGCGATCTCGTGATCGAGCCCGGCCCCCGCAGCGCGGCGCTGGCCCAGGCCCTCGGCGCGGCCGGCGTGCCGACCCAGGTGTCGGCCGACGCGCGCAGCGCGCTGTGGGCCAAGCTGGTGCACAACTGCGCCTACAACGCCATCTCGGCCATCACGCAGCTGCCCTACGGGCGCATGGTGCAGGGCGTCGGCGTGGAGCAGGTCATGGCCGACCTCGTCGCCGAATGCCTGGCGGTGGCCGCCGCCGATGGCGTGGTGCTGCCGACCTACATCCAGCAGTCGGTGAGCGCGCTGGCCCGCGCCATGCCCACGCAGAGCTCGTCCACGGCGCAGGACCTGGCGCGCGGAAAACCCAGCGAGATCGACCACCTGAACGGCCTCGTGGTACGGCGCGGCGAAGCCTTGGGCGTTCCGACCCCCGTCAACCGGGCCATGTGGGCGCTGGTCAAGCTGCTGGAGACGGCAGCACGGGACTGAAGCAGTCCCGGCCAGCGGTCAGAACGACTCCCAGTCGTCGTTCTGCGCCAGCGCCGGCGCCGGCAGCTTGCCGGGGCGGCCGGCCGCGGCGGCCGGCCGCGGCGGCCGGCGCGGCCTTGCGGGCCGCGGCCTGCGGCAGTGGCTTGCGTGCGGCGGCCACGGCGGGCCTGGCCGGCGCCGCTGCGGGGCGCGCAGGCGTCGCCGCCGGGTGCACAGGCGCCACCGCCGGCCGCGCGGCGGCCGGGGTGCCGATGCGGAACACGCTCACCGCGGCGGCCAGCTGGCCGGCCTGCGCCTTCAGCGCGCCCGTGGCCGCGGCGGCCTCCTCCACCAGCGCCGCATTCTGCTGCGTCACCGTGTCCATCTGCGAGACCGCCTGGTGCACCTGCTCGATGCCCTGGCTCTGCTCCTGGCTGGCGGCCGTGATCTCGGCCACCAGGTCGCTCACGCGCTGCACGCTCTGCACGATGGCGTCCATGGTGCGGCCTGCCTCGGCCACCTGGGCGCTGCCCTCCTCGACCTTGGCCACCGAGTCGCCGATGAGCTGCTTGACGTCCTTGGCCGCGGCGGCCGAGCGCTGCGCCAGGGCCCGTACCTCGCCCGCCACCACGGCGAAGCCGCGGCCCTGCTCGCCGGCACGGGCGGCCTCCACGGCCGCGTTGAGCGCCAGGATGTTGGTCTGGAACGCGATGCCGTCGATGACGCCGATGATGTCGGCGATCCTGCGGCTGCTGTCGTTGATCGCGCCCATGGTGCCGACCACGCCGGCCACCACCTGGCCGCCCTGCACGGCGGTCTTGGACGCCGAGGCCGCCAGCTGGTTGGCCTGGCGCGCGTTGTCGGCGTTCTGGCGCACGGTGCTGGTCAGCTGCTCCATGGAAGCCGCGGTCTGCTGCAGCGAGCTGGCCTGCTCCTCGGTGCGCGAGGACAGGTCCTGGTTGCCCGCGTCGATCTCGCTGGACGCCGTGGAGATGCTGTCGGTGCCCGCGCGCACGCTGGCCACCACCTGCGCCAGGCTGGTATTCATGTCCTGCAGGGCCTGCAGCAGCTGGCCGGTCTCGTCGCGCGAGTCCACGCGCACCTGGCTCGTGAGGTCGCTGGCGGCCACCGCGCGCGCCACGGTCACGGCCTGCGACAGCGGGCGCGTGATGCCCACGGTCAGCCGCCAGGCGAAGATGCCGCCGGCCAGCAGCCCGAGCACGCCCAGGCCGGTCATGAGCAGCCGGCCCTGCGCGTAGATGCCGTCGATGCGGGTGGCGGTGGCATCGATGCTGGCGCGCTGCAGGTCCAGCAGTTGCTGGATCAGGTCGGTGTACTTGTCGGTGGCCGGCAGGTAGACCTGCGTGAGCAGGCGCTCGGCCTCGTCGGCCTGGCCCTCGCTCTTGGCCTTGACGGCCTGGTCGCGCGAGGACAGGTACACCACGCGCGCCTGCTGGATCTGCTCCCACAGCGCCTTCTCCTGCGGGCTGGCCAGGAGCGGCTCGATGCGCTTTTGCAGTTCGGCGGACTCCCGCGTGCTGGTGGCGGCGTCGGCGGCGAAGAACTGGCCGAGCGAGGGGTCGGAGCTCTTGACGATGGCCGTGGTCCGGCGCGCGGCGCTGTACACGTAGCGGTACCAGTCGCTGATCATGCGTTCCATGGCCAGCGGCTGCTGCGTCATGGCCTGCGTGGCCTGGGCCACCGACTGCAGGCGCCACAAGCCGACCGCCGTGATGAGGGCCATCACGAGCAGGATGAGCGCGAAGCCGCCGCCCAGGCGGGTACCGATGCGTAGATTCTTCATGCGAGGAAAAGGGGGAAGGACGAAGGCGGCGATCCGGCGGCTGTCACGGCCAGCGGATCAATCTGTCTATTTTGCGTGCAAATTCCGCCAGGAATTCGATCAGAACGCCCGCTGACCACACCACGGCGACCGGCCATCGCGCCGGCAGGGCCCGGCGTGAAGGCGCCGCCGGCCCGGTCCGCTGTGGCAAGCTCGCCCGCTTTGCCGACTGCATTGCCCATGGACGACCTGCCACCCCTGCCCGCCATCGCGCCCGGCCGCTACCGCCACTACAAGGGCGGCGAATACGAGGTGCTCGCCGTCGCGCGGCACAGCGAGACGCTGGAGCCGCTCGTGGTCTACCGGCCGCTGTACCACGCCACCGGCTGGTGGGTGCGGCCGCACGCCATGTTCACCGGCAGCGTGGAAATCGACGGCCGGGAGCAGCCCCGGTTCGCCTTCCTCGGCTGACCGGGGCCGCGGGGCTGCGGGGCGCGGCTACAGGTGGATGGCCCGCCCCAGCGCGCGCAGGGCCGCCTCCTGCACGGCCTCGCCCAGCGTGGGATGGGCGTGGACGATACCGCCCACGTCCTCCAGCCGCGCGCCCATCTCGATCGCGTAGGAGAACGCCGCGGCCAGTTCCGACACGCCGTGGCCCACGGCCTGCCAGCCCAGCACGAGGTGGTCGTCGCTGGCGCGCCACCACGCGCACGAAGCCCTCGCCGCCCTCCATGGTCAAGGCCCTGCCGTTGGCCGCGAACGGGAACTGCGCGCTGAGCACCTCGATGCCGGCCTGCGCGGCCTGGGCCTGCGTCAGCCCCACGGCCACGACCTCGGGGTCGGTGAAGCACACGGCCGGGATCGCCAGCGGCGCGAAGCGGCGCTTGTGGCCCGCGATGCACTCGGCCGCCACCTCGCCCTGGGCCATGGCCCGGTGCGCGAGCATGGGCTCGCCCGTGAGGTCGCCGATGGCCCAGACGTTGCGCATGGAGGTGCGCCCCGTCGCGTCGACCTTCACGGCGCGGCCGTCCATGTCCAGCTGCAGCGATTCGAGGCCGGCCGTGCGCGGGCGCCGGCCGGCCGCGACCAGCACGCGGTCGGCCGGCAGCACGAATTCGTCGGCATGGCGGCTGCGCACGCGCAGGCCGGCGCCGTCGGCCGTGAGGCCCTCGGCCGTGCAGCCCAGGTGCAGCACGATGCCCATGCGCTTGAGCGCCGCCAGCACCGGCTTGCCCAGGTCCTCGTCGTAGCCGGGCAGCACGCGCTCGGCCACGTCGACGACCGTGACCTCGGCGCCCAGCTTGCGCCAGGCCATGCCCAGTTCCAGGCCGATGTAGCCGGCGCCGACGACCACGAGATGCCGCGGCACCTCGGTCAGCGCCAGCGCCTCGGTGGACGAGAGCACGCTCGCCGCCGAACGGCAGCTGGGGCAAGCGCCATGGGCTCGGAACCCGTGGCCAGCAGCAGGTGCTCGCACTGGATGCGCAGCGTCTCGCCGTCCTCGCGCGCCACGTCCACGGTCTTGCCGTCGACGATGCGGGCCCAGCCGTCCACCACCTGCACGCCGGCCTTGCGCAGCAGCGCGGCCACGCCGCCCGTGAGCTTGGCGACCACGCCCTCCTTCCAGGCCTGCGTGACCGCGAGGTCGATGCTGGCGGCCTCGGTGCGGATGCCCAGCGGCGAACTGCGCGCACCCGGTGCGGCGCTCCGCACGCGCGCGTACTCGTCGGCCGCGTGGATCAGCGCCTTGGACGGGATGCAGCCGATGTTCAGGCAGGTGCCGCCGGGCGCCATGCCTTCCACCAGCGTGGTGGCCACGCCGAGCTGCGCCGCGCGGATCGCGGCCACGTAGCCGCCCGGCCCGCCGCCGATGACGAGCAATGTCGTTGTCTTCGATGCCATCTTCATTCCACGAACAGCAGGGCCGGGGTTTCGAGCAGCGCGCGCACGGCCTGGATGAACTGCGCCGCGTCCATGCCGTCGACCACGCGGTGGTCGAACGAGGACGACAGGTTCATGAGCTTGCGCCCCACGACCGCGCCGCCGCGGAACACCGGGCGCTCGACGATCTTGTTGACGCCGACGATGGCCACCTCCGGGTGGTTGATGACGGGCGTGGTGACCAGGCCGCCCAGAGGCCCCAGGCTGCTGATCGTGATGGTGGAGCCCGCCAGCTCGTCGCGCCCGGCCTTGCCCGTGCGGCCGGCCTCGGCCAGGCGCACGATCTCCTTCGCGCAGGCCCAGGGGTCCAGCGCCTCGGCATGGCGCAGCACGGGCACCAGCAGGCCGTTGTCGGTCTGCGTGGCCATGCCCAGGTGGACGGCCTCGTAGCGCGTGACCACGCCGGCGTCGTCGTCGAAGCGCGCGTTCATCTGCGGGAAGTCGCGCAGCGCGATCACCAGCGCACGGGCCAGCAGCGGCAGCAAGGTGAGCTTGCCGCGCGTCAGCGCCGTAGCGTTCGTTGAGCTGCGCGCGCAGGGCCTCGAGCTCGGTGACGTCGACCTCCTCCACGTAGCTGAAGTGCGGGATGCGGCGCTTGGCCTCCTGCATCTTCTGCGCGATCTTGCGGCGCAGGCCGATCAGCGGCACGGCCTGCTCGCCATGGCGCTGCGCGTAGCCGCTGCCCGCGACGGGCTGGCGCGGCTGGCCGCCCGAGACCAGGTAGACGTCCAGGTCCTCGTGCGTGATGCGGCCGGCCGGGCCGCTGCCGTGCACGAACTGCAGTTCGATGCCGAGCTCCCAGGCGCGCTGGCGCACCGCGGGCGAGGCGATCGGCTTTTCGCCGGGCGCGCGCATGGCCACGCGGCGCGGCGACCGGCGGCCGCTGCACGGGAACCGGGGCGGCCGCCGCCGCGGGCGCGGCCGGTGCGGCTGCCGTCGGCGCCGCGACGGGCGCGGCCGCGCTGGCGCGCCTGCACCGCCTTCGGCCGCCACGTTGCCGGCACCCTCGACCTCCAGCCGGATCAGCTCGGCGCCCGACCGCCAGCAGCGCGCCGGGCTGGCCGCCCAGTTCGAGCACGGTGCCGGCCACCGGGGACGGAATCTCCACGGTCGCCTTGTCGGTCATCACGTCGGCCAGGATCTGGTCCTCGGCCACGCTGTCGCCTGGCTTGCACGCGCCACTCGACCAGTTCCACTTCGGCGATGCCTTCGCCGATGTCGGGCATCTTGATGGTGTATTGGCCCACGTCAGCCCTCCATCGCGCGCTTGAAGGCGCGCACCGACGCGGTCGGGCCCCGGGAAGTACGCCCATTCCTGGGCGTGCGGGTACGGCGTGTCCCAGCCGGTCACGCGCTCGATCGGCGCCTCCAGCTGGTAGAAGCAGTGCTCCTGTACCAGCGCCGACAACTCGGCGCCGAAGCCGCTGGTCTTGGTCGCCTCGTGCACGATCACGCAGCGGCCGGTCTTCTTGACCGATTGCACGATGGTGTCGAGGTCCAGCGGCCAGATCGAGCGCAGGTCGATGATCTCGGCGTCGATGCCGGTCTCGCGCGCCGCGCACTCGGCCACCCAGGTCATGAGGTGCTGTTCGGATTCTATCGTGTTTCCCTATTAACCTTAGCAATACGTAACGAACGAAGTAGAGGATAAC
>JASGJO010000036.1:0-46848 GCA_049840715.1 Pseudorhodoferax sp. | reverse complement strand
CACCAGCGCGCGGTCGCGCGCGTCGTACTCGTCCACGCCATGCGAGGCCTCGATGACCTCGGGCCCGGACATGGCCAGCCGGCCCACGTCGCTCATGACGATGCGGTCGGCGCAGCGCGCCACGATGCCCATGCCGCCGAAGCAGCCGTTGGCGCCGCCGATCAGCACCACCACCGGGATGCCGGCCGCGCGCACGTCGAGCACGGCGCGCATGACCTCGGACACCGCGATCAGGCCGGCGTTGGCCTCGTGCAGGCGCACGCCGCCCGATTCGGCCAGCAGCAGCACCGCCGCGGGCCGGTCGCGCAGCGCGCGCTGGAGCAGTCCCACGAGCTTGGCGCCATGCACCTCGCCGACACCGCCGCCCATGAACGCGCCTTCCTGCGCGGCGACGAACACGGTGCGCCCGTCCAGCAGCGCGCGGCCGATGGCCACGCCGTCGTCGAAGGCCGAGGGCACGCCCAGCTGCGCGAGGTGCGGGCTGGTCAGGCGCTCGGCCGGCGCCAGCCATTCGTGGAAGCTGCCGGCGTCCAGCAGCCCGGCCAGGCGCTCGCGCGCCGAGCATTCGGCGTAGCTGGTCATGCGAACTCCTTGGGCAGTGCGGCAACCGCCTGGTCCAGCCGCAGGCTCACGACGGCCGGCGTGGCACCCATGTCGTTGATCGACACGCGCACGCCGGCCAGCGCGTGGCGCGCCTGGAAGTCGTCCACCACGGCCTGCCAGATCGGCGCGAAGCCGCGTGCCGAGGTTTCCACGCGCACGCTGCAGCGCGCGTCGGCGCTCGGCTCCAGCAGCACCTCCAGGTTGCCGGAGCCGACCACGCCGACCAGCACCGGCGCGAAGGGGCCGGCGGGCCGGCCGCCGGCATAGGAAAAGTCCAGGGCTTCGAGCCCCGCGGGAATGTCGCTCATCGTCTGCCTCTCACCAGTTCCGGAACCGTTTCGGCGGCTGGTACAGCCCGCCCGAGGTGCGCACCAGGTCGCGCATGCTGCGCGCGGCCAGCAGGTTGCGGCCGGCCTCGCGCGGGTCGATGCCGAGGTCCTGCGGCCGCTGGATGATCCTGCGGTCGCGCAGGTTCTCCACCATGCGCCGGTCGCGTGCCAGGCCCACGGGCGTGTAGCCGGCCACGCCGCGGATGGCCTGCTCGCGCTCCTCGTCGCTGCGGCACAGCAGCAGGTTGGCGATGCCCTCCTCGGTCAGCACATGCGTCACGTCCTCGCCATAGACCATGATGGGCGGCAGGTCCATGCCGGCCTGCTCCTGCAGCGTCCAGGCGTCGAGCCGCTCGACGAAGGCCGGCTGCATGTGTTCGCGGAAGGTCTCCACCATCTGCACCACGAGCTTCTGCCCGCGCGGCGTGCCGGCGGCGCCGCGCCGGCCCGCGCGCGCCTCGGCCCCGGCCCGCAGCCAGGCCGGGCTGGCATGGCGCCGGCCACGCGCATCGGCCCCCATGTTGGGCGCGCCGCCGAAGCCGGCGATGCGGCCCAGCGTGGCCGTGGAGCTGTTGCCGTCCAGGTCCATCTGCAGCGTGGAGCCGATGAACAGGTCGCAGGCGTAGTGGCCGGCCGCCTGGCAGAACGCGCGGTTGCTGCGCAGGCTGCCGTCCGGGCCCGTGAAGAACACGTCCGAGCGCGCGCGGATGTAGTCCTCCATGCCCAGTTCGGAGCCGAAGGAGTGGACCGACTGCGACCCAGCCCGCCTCGATGGCCGGGATCAGCGCCGGGTGCGGGTTCAGCGCCCAGTGTTTGGCGATCTTGCCCTTGAGCCCCAGCTGCTCGCCGTAGGTGGGCAGCAGCAGCTCGATGGCCGCCGTGTCGAAGCCGATGCCGTGGTTGAGCCGCTGCACGCCGTAGGCACCGTAGATGCCCTTGATGGCCATCATGGCCATCAGCACCTGGATCTCGCTGATCTGCGCCGGGTCGCGCGTGAACAGCGGCTCGATGAAGTTGGGCGTGGGCGCCTGCACGACGAAGCTGACCCAGTCGGCCGGGATGTCGATGCGCGGCAGCTTCGTCGCCGTGCCGTCGACGAGCTCGTTGACCTGGGCGATCACGATGCCGCCCGAGAACGCCGTGGCCTCGGCGATGGCCGGCGTGTCCTCGGTGTTGGGGCCGGTGTAGAGGTTGCCCTCGGCGTCGGCCGCGTGCGCGGCCACCAGCGCCACCTGCGGCGTGAGGTCGACGAAGTAGCGCGAGAACAGCTCCAGGTAGGTGTGGATCGCGCCGATGGCGATGCGCCCGCCGGAGGCCAGCCGCGCCAGCCGCGCGCCCTGCGGGCCGGAGAAGCTGAAGTCGAGCTTCGCGGCGATGCCGTTCTCGAAAATGTCCAGGTGCTCCGGCAGTGCCAGCACCGACTGCACCATGTGCAGGCCGTGCACGCGTGCCGGGTCCAGCTGCACCAGGGCCTTGGCGAGGAAGTCGGCCTGCTTCTGGTTGTTGCCCTCCAGGCAGACGCGGTCGAAGGGTTCGAGCACGGCGTGCAGCAGGTCGCCGATGGCGTCTGCCGCCACCACCTTGCCGCGCAGCTGCGGGCCGAGCGCCTGGGCGGCGCGCGCCAGGCGGGCGCTGCGCTGCTGCGCGCGGGTGTTCCAGTCGTTGGGTTTCATGGGCGTCTTCTTGCCAAGCTGGGGGAACGATACGCAGTGGCCTGCGGCCCATCAATCAAGCTAAGGCCCCGACCGTTACGCGTGGAGGAACGGTCGGGGCGCTGCCGCTCAGGGCGTCGGCAGCAGCGTGGCCGAGACGCCGGCCGCGGCGGCCTTGGCGTTGGCCGCGTCGATGGCGCCGTAGTAGCCGCCGGCCACCAGCGCATCGGCCGCGGCGCCGAACCTGGCCAGGTAGTCGGCCCGGCCGCTGTAGAGATCGGACAGCGCGGCGCGCCGGTCGCCTGCGGCGCGCGTGGCCGCATCCACCGCCAGCGGCAGCGCGCTGCCGGCCGAGGCGCAGCTCTCGCCTTCGGCATGGCCCGGGCCGCGCACGTTCCAGCCGGTGTAGGTGGCCAGCGGCGCTGCCACCTCGGGCATGCGCAGGCCGCCCAGCTCGTTGCCGTTGGCGTCCACGCGCGGCACCAGCACGCTGTAGCCCCGCGCCAGGTCGACCACGGGCGCGGGTGCGCGGTAGTCGGTCACGAACACCTGGCTGTGGCGGGCCAGCGGCACGCTCAGCGCCAGCGGAGCGGCCGCGGCGCCATCGGGCACGCTGATGGCGGACAGGTCGGGCCAGCCCATGGCGGCGGCGGTGGGCAGCACGGCCGTGCCGGCTGCGACGGTGGGGTGGCTGGACGGCGGCGGCGCGGTGTTGCGCACCACCCAGGCCTCCAGCGCGGGCACCAGCGCACGCTCCACCTGGGCCATGCTGACCGGGCTGGTCGCGAAGCGGCAGGTGGCGCCCGCGGCCGGCTGCGTGAACACGCCCGTGCTCACGCCCGGCCCGCCACCGTGGCCCGTGCCCAGCACCAGGTAGTAGCGCACGTTGTCCGGCAGCGTGAGGTCGCGGCCGGCGCCGTCGGTCACCACCAGCGAGGCACGGCCGCCCCACCACTCGTAGCTGCCGTCCACCTGCATGATCTTGGGGCAGGTGCTGCTCTGCTGGCAGCGGCGCAGCAGGCCGTCGGTGGCGCCGCTCACGGGGTCGGTGGTCACGTTGTAGGCGAACGGGAACTGGTCACCCACCATGAAATGGTCCTCGTGCTGCTTGGACCAGCGGCCGGGCTGCGCGAAGCGCTCGTTGATCCAGGTGCGCCGTGCGGCCGGGATCAGCGACATCATGCCGTCGAACACCGGCTTGCCCGCGCTGTCCTTGTTGAAGCCCTGGTAGAGAAAGTCGCGCAGGAAGCGGCCCGACTGCGACAGTCCCTCGCCCAGCGCCACGTCGAAGTGGGTGGACGGGTTGGCCGGGCAGTTGCTGCCGGCCGCGCACACCGCGGCCTTGAGGTCGGCCACCGGGTTGGCGTTGCCCTGCGCATCGGCCGCGTCGTGCTTGAGGAAGCTCACGAGGTCGCGCACCGCCGCGAAGCCCACGCCCAGCACCTTGGGGTCCTTGGCGCGGTAGGTGAAGTTGTAGATCGTGCCCGCGTCCGGCGCCTGGCTGCCGCCCTGCGCATCGGGCACGCTGGCCGGCGCCGTGAAGCGCACCGACACCGAACCGTTGGCATTGGTCACGTACTCCCAGTCGGTCACGGGCGCGGAGGGCGAGGCATAGGTCTGCTGCCCGGCCGCGTCGTAGTAGGTCTGCCGCGCCGTGAACACCACCTCGGAGCGGTCCGTCAGCGAGGCGGGCGGGTAGTTCAGCGGCAGGTTGGGCACGTTGGCAAAGTCGGGCACGTACTCCTCGCGTGCCAGGCCGGTGATGGAGCTGCCGTCGGCGTTGCGCGCGGTCGGGAAGGCGGTGCCCAGCGTGGCGCTGGCGCCGTTGCCGGTCTGTGCCACATCGCCCTGCCAGCCGCTCCAGACCACGGTGTAGCCCTGGCGCAGCAGCGACGGGAAGTTGGCCGCCGGCGCAGCGCCCGTGGCCAGCGCGCCGCCGCCGACGAACAGGTTCTGCGCCAGCTTGTTGCCGCGGTTGACCACGTCGTAGAACAGCACGCGCCGGGCATCGGCGGCGTTCTTGGGCCGCAGGATCACCACGTCCGTGGTGTAGTGCACCTGGCCGTCCGCGGCGCGCGGGGCCTTGTCCAGGTCGACGATGCCGGCGTTGTCGGGGTGGCCTGGGTCGAGCTTGCCGTGCACGATGCCGGTGATGACGGTGTAGGGTCCGGCCGCGCCGGCCGGCGTGGCGCCGTTGTAGGCGTCGGTGCGGGACAGGACTTCGAAGCGGTCCACCTGGCCGGCGCGCCGGTCTTTGTGGCTGTCGCCATCGCTTCCACATCCCAGCAACAAGAGCGGCACGGCCGCCAGTGCGATCAATGGTCTCACGCGTTGTCTCCTCGTTTGTGGCGCCCGTGGCGCGGCAGCGAGGGTGCGTGCGGCGTCCGGACGAGGCAGACCATAGGCAGCCGCTGGCGGGGCATCAATCACGTGGTGGGCGCGAAGGTTCCGTTGGGCGGAAAGGTCGGGGGTTTACCCGTGGGGTATGGCTGACGCGAGGCAGGTGGCTTGGCGATCAGGTCTGGGAATGCCCGCCGTTTTTCACCTCGTTCGTCACGCTCCGGGTTGCTGGCAACAGCGCTCAACTCTTCCGGATTTATTTGGAAGCATCCGGAATGTCCGTGGTCGACGGCTGCCCATCGACCTGACAGATCTTGGGCGGATCATGGCCTCGGGGCGCCGGTGTTTGGAACCGTCGGGCCACCCGCGCGTGTAGTTGTCGAGCACCGCACTTTGCAAGCCTCGAAGCCTGCAGGCATGTGTCGTTGCCGGGTCGAGCCTCGACGGTGGTGTTGCCGATGGCGATCAAAGGTGTTTTGGCATCGGAGCGCATCGCGCGCGTCCCGCCTTTCTAGTCGCCGAGTTGGACGGATGTTCCCAACTGACCATCTCTACCAACCTTTGCCTTGCAGCGACGCAAACTCCTGCTGTTGCAACTTTTTGAGTCTTGGAAGGAGGAAATATGAGAAAATTCAACAAATTTTCCCCTTGGACGACAAAGATGCTGTTGCGATTTGGTGTTGGAAACCATGGATCTATCCGTGGATATCAGGAGTTGCAGCTGACCGCGAGCAGTCTGAAGGACGCTGAAGAGGGGAGTCATCTACCACGGTAGTTCGTCAGCAGCAGGCGCGAAAGGTCTTCGGCTGCTGCCTGTCGCCGGGATCTACGGTGCCAACGCTGCCGGCAAGTCGACCCTGTTGCATGCGTTCGACTTTTTTCTCGATGCCATCCGCAACTCCCATTCGGGCGTTGCAAGTCGCACTGGTACCCCGTACGCGCCGTTCATCCTAGATTCGGAATCGCGAAGCAAGCCATCCAGATATGACATCGACATCGTCCTGGAGAGCACTCGGTACCACTACGGGTTCGCCGTAGATGGGAAATGCATCCTCCAGGAGTGGCTGTATTCATTCGACTTGACCGCTTCTCGCCAAGTTCGATCTGTGATGTTTGCGCGTGAGACATCTCCCGAGGGACGGGTAGATGTGACGTTTCCTGGAAAAAGCTTGAGGGGCGAGAACAAGCAGATTGCGAAGCTCGTTCGCCCAAACAGTCTTTTCCTTTCGGTCGCGGCCCAGAACTCTCACCCGCAAATCTCTCCGATGTTCGATTTCTTCGAGCAGGTTGTGAGCCGCTTGGACTCGGATGTGTCCGAATCGGCCGTTGTAAGTCAGCTGACGGCCTACTTCGGACTCGATGAGCAGCGCAAGGCAGCTGCACTCGCATTTCTCAAAGCCGCCGACGTCGGGATTTCCGATCTCAGCTTCTCCAAGATTCCTTTGAAAGAGAAGGAGATCCAGATCGTCAGAGACATAGAGAAGCTCATCCGCCAGCATGCAGAGGTCCCGGAGTCCGAGCGGTTCATCTTCTCTGACGACGAGCTCAAGGAGAAGGTCTCGGTGAAGTTGATGCACTTGGGCAAGGATGGGGAGTCCTACGCCGTCCCTTTTGCCGCAGAAAGCACCGGGACCCGGGCGTTGCTCCAACTTCTCGGACCCGTCTTTGCGCGCCTGCACACCGGCGGGACGGTGTTGATCGATGAGCTGAACACCGCGCTGCACCCTCTTGTATCGCGCGAACTGATCAAACTGTTCCAGAACCCGTCCACCAACCCGGGGCGTGCGCAGCTCATCTTTACGACACACGACACAAACCTGCTGACTGGCTCGTTGCTACGCCGTGACCAGATCTGGTTCGCTGAGAAGGATTCAGGGGGGGCAACGCACCTTTTCTCCCTGAGCGACATCAAGGTGAGGTCAAAGGACAACATTGAGCGCGGCTACCTGATGGGTCGGTTCGGGGCCGTTCCCTTCGTAGGGTGCGGGCTGGAGGAGTTTGCGAGCATCTTTGGCAAGCGTGCAGAGCAGGGCGTCGAGTGATGCGGCTTCCCGCTACACCGGCAATTAAGCGCCGAACCAGCTTTGTCGCACCGAAGGTCGAAATCGTGATCGCATGCGAGGGGCAGGTCACCGAGCGCCACTACTTCAACAGCTGCAAGCAGGAGTACGGTGCAGGCATGGTATCGCTGCGCTGGTTGCCGATCACAGGCATTCCGATGACCGTGGTCACGGCAGCAATCGATGAGCGAGAGGCGCTGGTGGCGCGAGCACGCAAGAGCCGCGATAGCTTCGACGTGTTCCGCGTGTGGGCGGTGTTTGATCGAGACGAGCATCCGGATGTTGCGCAGGCCCTGGCTCTCGCGCGTGCCAACCAGATTGAAGTCGCGTTCTCCAACCCCTGCTTCGAACTGTGGCCGCTCCTGCACCTCGAGGACTACGGCGGAGTCCATGGTCGGCACAGAGTTCAGTCCCTGCTGAATGAGAGGATGCCGTCGTTCCATCACGAAAGAGCGCCGGTGGTGGACTTCGACATGATCAAGAACGCATTTCCACAGGCTTACGCCCGTGCGGAGCGGCTGAACAAGGACAGAGCGCAGGCCGGCGAAACGGACGGGTGCCCCACCACCACGGTTGGCACCCTGGTGAAGAAGATCATTGACAATGGTCGCGGCTCCTTTTCCCGCGCCAACCGAGGCGCGCTGTCAGAAAGATAGCTGCGCATCGCAATAGACCAGCACCATCTGTTGGCGCGTAAGTGCACTCGTGCGATTTCGTCGTCGCCGACAGGCGAGCCAACTGACGAGAAGATCGTCAAGGTGCTACTGAGCAGCAGCCGGTTTCGCCATGTCTCACGGCGGCCTTCGCAGCGACTCTGATGTCACAAACTCCGATTTGAGGCGCGCTGCGAGGGGCGTGTCATCGCTGCCGCAAGCTGTCGCTCGTGAGGGTTGGGAGCCGGTCACCTCTGACAGCCCGGTGTTGGTAGTACGGCGGACCGACAGCATGTTGATCGTGACGGCAGCTCTGGGCGCAAAGCGGTAGCAGCCAAGAGGCGCGGCCCTCATGATCCGCAAACCCCAGAGCATCAAACCATCTTCTACTGCCCGCGCTTGCAGCCCGCCGCTGTCGTCATTTCTTCTTCTTCCCTTGGTCGTAGTGCCACTTGATGGCGAAGAACATGCACGTGCCGAACACGAGCACCTTGAATGCGATGAAAACGATGGGGACCCAATCCATGATGCTGCGCCGTTCCTGGTGATGTTCCGTCTGCTGCAGAACTTTGCCAGCCTCCCGGGGTTGGCACCAGACGCAGTCTGCGGGAAAAACTGCGGATCAGATGGCCGCGTGCGCCGGCGTCGGGCAGCACGCGCGCAACACCCAACCCCTCACCGCAACGACGACTTCAGCATCCTGCACACCGCCAGCAGCGCCAGCAGATTCGGATCCCTCTCCCGCGAGCGCAGAAAGTTCAGCGCAATCGTCTGCCGCACGCGAAAGCGCGCCTGCAGCGGCACCAGCCGCACATTGGCCGGCAGCACGTTGCGCATGCGGCCGGGCAGCAGCGTGCAGCCCACGCGCCCGTCCACGAGGTTCATGAGCGAGTAGATGTCGCCCGTGTGCATGGCGATCTGCGGCGCGAAGCCGGCGATGCGGAAGGCCTCGACGAAGCTGTCGTGCGTGGCGAAGCCGGCGCCCAGGCTCACGAAGCGCTCCTCGGCACAGGCGCCCAGGTCGACCTCCTCCATCGCTGCGTAGGCCGACTGCGCGGGCGCGGCGAAGAAGGTCTCGTCCTCGAACAGCGGCTCGGACTCGACGTCGGCCGCGCCGCGGGGCACGGCCATCAGCGCCGCATCGATGGTGCCCTCGCGCAGCCTGGCCAGCAGGTCGGCGTTGGAGCCCAGCACGAGTTCGGTCTGCACCTCGGGCTTGCGCTGCTTCATGCCGAGCACCAGGGCCGGCACGGCGCGGCTGGTCAACGAGTACATGGAGCCCATGCGGATGCGGTCGGCGGCGTAGCCGGCGATCTCGCGCGTGGCGCGCACGCCGTCGGCCAGCAGCCGGTCCACGTCGCGCGCCATCTCGGCCAGGCGCTGGGCCGCGGCCGTGGGCACGAGGTTGCGGCCCTCCTGGCGGAACAGCACGCAGCGCAAGGCTTCCTCGAGCGCGTGCAGCGCGCGGTGCACGCTGACCGCGCTGGTCTGCAGGCGTTCGGCCGCGCGCGCGAGGTTGCCGGCTTCCATGAAGGCCAGCAGCACCTGGAGCTGGCGCAGCGTGATCGCCTCGTCGTCGAAGGCGGGCATGGACGCGCGGGCGCCCTACTCGACGACCACGGCCGTGCCGCTGGCCGAGACCATCAGCATGCCGTTGTCGCGGCCCAGCACCTCGTAGTCCAGGTCCACGCCGACCACGGCGTTGGCGCCGGCCTCCTGGGCGCGCTCCTGCAGTTCGCGCATGGCGATGTCGCGGGCGCGCTGCAGCTCGCGCTCGTAGGTGGCCGAGCGGCCGCCGACGAGGTCGCGGATGCCGGCGAACATGTCCTTGAAGACGTTGGCGCCGAGGATGGCCTCGCCCGCGACCACGCCGCAGTAGCGGGTGATGCGCTTGCCCTCGATGCCCGGGGTGGTGGTGATCAGCATGCGGTGCTCCCTTCAGAGGCCATAGACCCGGCGCGCCGTGCCTTCGAACACGGCAGCCCGGTCGGCCGGCGCGACCCATTGCCGCGCCGCGGCCAGCCATGCATCGTAGCGGCCGGCCAGCTCCAGCACGGGCCAGTCGCTGCCCCACAGGCAGCGCTGCGGGCCGAAGGCGGCGAGCAGCCAGCGCGCATGGCGCTCCAGCACACCGACGGGCGCGCCCGTGGCCGCCTCGGTCCACAGGCCGGACAGCTTGCAGAAGGCGGCCGTCTCGTCCGCGAGCGCCTGCAGGCCCGCCGTCCACGCGGCCCAGCCCGCCGCGTCGCCCGGGATGGCGGGCTTGGCGCCATGGTCGATCACGATGCGCAGGTCGGGGTAGCACTCGGCCAGGCGCAGGATGCGCGGCAGGTGCCGGGGCTGGACCAGCGCGTCGAACACCAGGCCGCAGCGCGCCATGGCCGCCAGCGCGGGCCGCAGCGCGCCTTGCAGGATCCAGTCCGGGTCGGCGATGTCCTGCAGCATGGGCCGCAGGCCCTTGAGCCTGGGCTGGCACGCCAGCGCCTCGATGCGCGCCGGCGCGCCCGGCGCCAGCAGGTCGACCCAGCCGACCACGCCCAGCACCTCGGGCGCCTGGGCCGCCTCGTGCAGCAGGAACGCCGTCTCGGCCTCGGTCGGTGCGGCCTGCACGAGCACGCCGCCCTGCACGCCGCAGGGCGCGCTCACGGCACGCCAGTCGGCCAGCGCCACGTCGCGGTGGATGGGGCCCAGCGCCGGCGTGAGCCAGCCGTAGTCGCCGCGGTCCAGCCGCCAGATGTGGAAGTGGGCGTCGATCATGGCGTGGGAGCGTCCTCGGGCAGCAGGCCCTGGGCGCGCAGCGCCTGCCAGAACGCGGCCGGGATGGGCTGGGCCAGCATCGCCCGGCTGTCCTGCCACTGGGCCAGGTCCTGCGCGCCGGCCACGACGATGTCCACGGCCGGGTGCGCGAGCGGGAACTGCAGCGCCGCCGCGCGCAGCGGCACGCCATGTGCGGCGCAGACGCGCTCGATGGCGGCGGTGCGGTCGACCCAGGCCTGCGGCGCGCGCCCGTAGTTGAAGCGCGGCTCGGCGCCGCCCAGCACGCCCGTGGCCAGGATGCCGGAATTGAACACGCCGCCCAGCGCGATGCGCACGCCGCGCTCCAGGCACCGCGGCAGCAGGGCAGGCAGGGCGCTGTGGTCGAGCAGGCTGTAGCGGCCGGCCAGCATCAGGGCATCGAGATCCGCCTGCGCCAGCACGTCCAGGCAGACCTGCACGTCGTTGACCCCCAGGCCGACGGCGCCGACCAGGCCCTCGCGCTGCAGCGCGCGCAGCGTGGGCAGGGTCTCGCCCAGCACCTGGGCCAGCACCTGCGGGTAGGCGGCGCCATGCGTGCCGGCGTCGCAGTCGTGCACGTAGGCCACGTCCAGCCGCGCCAGGCCCAGGCGCTGCAGGCTGTCCTCCACGCTGCGGCGCGTGCCGGCGGCCGAGTAGTCCCAGCGCTGCGTGAACGGCAGCACCTCGACGTAGCCGTTCTGCGCGCGCGCGGCCCGGGCGTCGGGCCGCAGCACGCGGCCGACCTTGCTCGACAGCACGAAGCGCTCGCGCGGCAGCCCGCGCAGCGCCTGGCCGAAGCGCTGCTCGGACAGGCCGTTGCCGTAGTGCGGCGCGGTGTCGAAGCTCGTGCAGCCATGGGCCAGCGCCGCGGCCAGCACGGCCTGGGCGTCGGCCTCGGACACGGCGCGGAACAGGTTGCCCAACGGCGCGCCGCCCAGGCCCAGGCGCAGGCCGTCGGTGCATGCCGCAAAGCGCGTCGGATGCGCTGTGGCCATCTGGAACTCTCCCCTCACACGAAAAATGTCGCCGACGCTATGACTAACATGTCAGTCCGTCAACCGGGCATCTGCCGATGGGAGAAGGCTGGCGCGCTGGGCACGATGCGCGGCCCATGCTCAAGAACCTGTCTCCCCTGCTCTCGCCCGACCTGCTGCACGCGCTGGCGTCCATGGGCCATGGCGACGAGATCGTGCTGGCCGATGCCTTCTTCCCGGCCGCCACGCACGCGCAGCGCCTGGTCCGCCTGCCCGGCATCTCGGCCGACGCGGTGCTGGACGCCGTGCTCTCGCTGCTGCCGCTGGACGATTTCGTGCCGCAGCCGGCCTGCACCATGCAGGTGGTGGGCCGGGCCGACGAGGTGCCGCCGGCCGTCGCGCAGTTCACCGAGGTGCTGGCCCGGCATGGCGAGGCCGCGCCCGGCGCGCTGGACCGCTACGCCTTCTACGAGCGCGCGGCCAAGGCCTTCGCCATCGTGGCCACGGGCGACACGCGCACCTACGCCAACATCCTGCTCAAGAAGGGCGTGTTGAAGTGAGCGAAGCGACAGGGCGCCCACGCTTCATGCCCTGGGGTGGCCCAACGGCATGAAGACCGCTGCGCGCCGCCGCCTGGCCGTGGTCGCTTCCGGGGCGACCAGCCAGCGCGCGCGCGCCTACCAGGGCTTCACGCAGCAGATCCTGGCCGGCGGCATCAAGCCCGGGCAGTTCGTCTCGCAGCGCGAACTCATGACGCTGCTCGACATGCCGCTGGGCGCCGTGCGCGAGATGATCCCGCGCCTGGAAGCCGCCGGCCTGGTCAAGACCGTGCCGCAGCGCGGCCTGCAGATCGCCCATGTGGACCTCAAGCTCGTGCGCAACGCCTTCCAGCTGCGCGCCATGATCGAGCGCGAGGCCGTGCGCCACTTCGCGGCCGTGGTCACGGCCGCGGAACTCGCGGCGATCACGGCCGCGCACCAGGACATCATCGACCGCGCCAGCGCCGGCCATGCCGACGCCGCGCTGCTCGACGACGCCCAGGCCGTGGACTGGGGCCTGCACGACCGCATGGTCGACGCGCTGGGCAACGAGATCCTCTCGGAGATCTACCGCGTGAACAGCCTGCGCATCCGGCTGATCCGGCTGGAGCAGGCCGTCATCACGTCGGCCCGGCTGATCCCCGCCATGCAGGAACACCTGGCGTTCGTCGCGGCGCTGGAACGCCGCGATGCCGAGGCCGCCGTGCGCCTGCTCGACGCCCACCTGGACAGCGCGCTCCAGCACGCGCTGACCGGCCCCGGCGCCGTGCCGCTGCCCGCCTTCGTCCCCCCCGGCAGCATGCCGAGGAGACGCACGCCGTGACGCGCATGCCATCACCCGCCTGCGCACCCGGCGATGCCGACGCGCCGGGCCAGGATTTCGCCCCTGTAGACACACCAATGGAGACAAGCCATGAACCATCCCGCCTTCAAGCGCCGTGAGCTGCTGCAGGCCGCCGCCGGCGCCACCGCCCTCGGCACCCTGCCCCCGGTCTTCGCCCAGGGCGGCTTCGACTGGAAGCGCTACGCCGGCCAAAGCATCGAGGTGCACCTGATCAAGAGCCCGCGCGGCGAGCTGCTGCAGCGCCACCAGAAGGAGTTCGAGGACCTGACCGGCATCAAGGTCGGTGCCGAGCAGATGCCCGAGCAGCAGTCGCGCCAGAAGACGGTGATCGAGTTCAACTCGGGCCGCACCAGCTTCGACGTGGTGCACCTCTCCTACCACGTGCAGAAGCGCCAGTTCGCCAAGGGCAAGTGGATGGAAGACCTGCGGCCCCTGTTCGCCAGCGCCGCGCCGCCGGACTTCGACCAGAAGGACTACTCGGCCGGCGGCATGTTCTACGCCACGCAGAGCGACGGCCGCATCGACAGCCTGCCGCTGAACCTGGATCCCTGGATCCTCTACTACAACAAGGAGCTGTTCGCGGCCAAGGGCGTGGCCTACCCCAAGACCTACGCCGAGATCCTGGAGGCCGCCAGGAAGCTGCACGACCCGGCGGGCGGCGTGGCCGGCTTCGTCGGCCGCGGCCTCAAGAACGCCAACGTGCCGCTGTGGACCGGCTTCTTCCTGGGCTGGGGCGGCCAGTTCTTCGATGCCAACGGCAAGCTGGCGACCGAGACGCCCGAGGCCATCGCCTCGGCCACGCTGTACCGCGACCTGCTCAAGACCACGGGCCCGGCCGGCATCGCGGGCTACAACTGGAACGAATCGCAGAGCCTGTTCCTGCAGGGCAAGGCCGCGATGTGGATCGACGGCTCGGGCTTCGCGCCGCCGCTGGAAGACCCGACCAAGTCCAAGGTGGTCGGCAAGGTCGGCTACGGCGTGATGCCACCCGGCCCCAAGGCCCAGGTCTCGGCCACCTTCGGCGACGGCATCGGCGTCTCGTCCTTCTCCAAGAAGAAGGAGGCCGCCTTCCTCTACATCGTCTGGGCCACCAACAAGGCCATGCAGGCGCGCATGCTGGCCACGGGCTCGGGCGCG
This sequence comes from Pseudorhodoferax sp., assembly GCA_049840715.1. Taxonomy (GTDB): domain Bacteria; phylum Pseudomonadota; class Gammaproteobacteria; order Burkholderiales; family Burkholderiaceae_C; genus Pseudorhodoferax. The sequence continues at coordinate 32,942 of JASGJO010000036.1, read as the reverse complement.
CCGGTGCGGCTGTCGGCCTACGGCGACAAGGAGGCGATCGCCAATCTCAAGGTGCCGGCCGCCTGGCTCACGGCCGTGGCCGAGTCGCTGCGCATCGCCAAGCCCGGCCTGCCCATCATCGAGCCCGTGACCGAGTTCCGCGACGTCTACGGCATCGCGCTCAACAACATGCTGACCGGGGCCGACGTGGCGGCCGAACTGAAGAAGGCCACGGCCGAGTTCGCGCCCGTGCTGGCCAAGTCCGAAAGCTGATCGGCGGCCCATGCGCAAACGCGGCATCTCGCCCTTCCTGTGGTTCACCGTGCCGGCCGTGCTGGTGGTGCTGGCCGTCATCGTGTTCCCCTGGCTGTTCACGCTGTGGATGAGCCTGTTCGACTGGAAGATCGGCTCCAAGGCGCAGTTCGTGGGCCTGGCGAACTACCTGGAGCTGGCGACGAACACGCGTTTCCTGGTCTCCATCCTGCACACGCTGGTGTTCACGGCGCTGGCGGTCGTCGCGCCGCTGGTGCTGGGCACCGCGGCCGCGCTGGTCTTCCACCAGAAGTTCGCGGGCCGCGGCTTCTGGCGCGGCGCCTTCGTGCTGCCCATGATGGCCACGCCCGTGGCCATCGCGCTGGTCTGGGTCATGATGTTCCACCCGCAGCAGGGCGTGCTGAACTACCTGCTGTCGCTGGTCGGCATCCCGCCCAGCGAATGGGTCTACTCGCCCATGCTGGCCATCCCCTGCCTGGTGCTGGTCGACATCTGGCAGTGGACGCCGCTCGTGATGCTGATCGTGCTGGGCGGCCTGGCCTCGCTGCCGACCGACCCGTTCGAGGCCGCGCACATGGAGGGCGCCACGCGCTGGCAGACGCTGCGCTACGTGACCTTGCCGCTGCTCATGCCCTTCATCATGGTCGCGGCCGTGGTGCGCCTGATCGACGCGCTCAAGACCTTCGACACCATCTACGTGATCACGCAGGGCGGGCCCGGCACCTCGTCGGAGACCATCAACCTGTACCTGTACCTGCAGGCCTTTTCGTTCTACCAGATCGGCAAGGCGTCCAGCGTGGTCGTGGTGTTCTTCATCCTCGTGGTCGCGCTCAGCCTGCTGCTGTTCTGGCTGAAGGAACGGTCCCGCTATGACGCGTAAGCTCATCGACAAGGTGCTGCTCGCGCTGTGCGTGTTCCTGCTGGTTTCGCCCGCCATCGGCTTTTTCCTCTGGATGCTGTCGCTGGCCTTCAAGAACGAGGTCGACAACCTGGCCTACCCGCCGGTGTTCATCCCGAGCCCGCCCACGCTGGACAACTTCCGCAAGGTGTTCGACAGCGGGCCGTTCTTCCAGTACTTCATCAACAGCGTGGTGGTCTCGGGCCTGGCGACGCTGGTGGCGCTGCTGATCGGCGTGCCGGCCGGCTACGGCATCGCGCGGCTCAAGGCCAGGAAGCTCCTGCTGACCATCCTGATCGCGCGCATGACGCCGGCCATCAGCTTCCTGATCCCGCTGTTCACGCTGTTCCAGGCGCTGGGCCTCACGGGCACGCTGGCGCCCGTGGTCATCACGCACCTGGTGATCACCGTGCCCATCATGGTCTACATCGTGGCGGGCTACTTCGAGACGCTGCCCATGGAGCTGGACGAGGCCGCGCTCATGGACGGCTGCTCGCCGTGGCAGCGCTTTCGCCACATCGCGCTGCCGCTGGCGCGGCCGGGCATCACGGTGGCGGCCATCCTGGCCTTCATCTTCTCGTGGAACAACTTCATCTTCGGCGCCGTGCTGGCCGGTCGCGAGACGCGCACGCTGCCGGTGGCCATCTACAACGTGCTGACCTTCGAGCAGATCGCCTGGGGGCCGCTGGCCGCCGCGGCGCTGCTGGTCACGCTGCCGGTGCTGGTGCTCACGCTGGTGATTCAGAAAGAGATCGTCGGCGGCCTGACGGCCGGCGGCGTCAAGGGCGGATAACAAGGGACAACATGGCATCGGTCACGCTCTCGGGCATCACCAAATCCTTCGCGGAAACGAAGGTCATCAAGGGCGTGGACATCGCCATCGGCGACGGCGAGTTCGCGGTCTTCGTCGGCCCCAGCGGCTGCGGCAAGTCCACGCTGCTGCGCATGATCGCCGGCCTGGACGCACCCAGCACGGGCGAGATCCGCATCGGCGAGACGGTCGTCAACGAACTGCCGCCCAAGCAGCGTGAGGTCTCCATGGTGTTCCAGACCTATGCGCTGTACCCGCACATGACGGTGCGCGAGAACATGGGCTTCGGCCTCATGATCGCGGGCACGGCGGCCGATGCGATCGGCAGCAAGGTGGCCGGCGCCGCGCGCATGCTGGGGCTCGACGCGCTGCTGGACCGGCTGCCCAAGCAGCTGTCGGGCGGCCAGCGCCAGCGCGTGGCCATGGGCCGCGCCATGGTGCGCGACCCCAAGGTGTTCCTGTTCGACGAACCGCTGTCCAACCTCGACGCCAAGCTGCGCGTGCAGATGCGCACCGAGATCCGCGCGCTGCACCAGCGCCTGAAGACCACCTCGATCTACGTCACGCACGACCAGGTGGAGGCCATGACCATGGCCGACCGCATCGTGGTGCTGCGCGATGGGCTGGTCGAGCAGGTCGGCACGCCCGTGGAGCTGTACGACCGGCCCGGCAATGCCTTCGTGGCGACCTTCATCGGTTCGCCCTCGATGAACCTGCTGCCGGCCACGGTGCAGGGCGGCAGCGCCGGCACGCCGGGTGGCGCCGTGCCGCTGCCCGGGCTGCGGCAGGACCTGGAAGGCAGCAAGGTGCTGCTGGGCCTGCGGCCGGAGCACCTGCGCGTGCAGGCCGCCGGCGCGCCCGGCATCGGATGCGAGGTCAAGGTCGTGGAGTTCAGCGGCGCCGACACGCTGCTGGCCTGCGAATCGCACGGCCAGGCCGTGCAGGCCCTCGTGCACGACCGCCTGCTGGTCAAGCCCGGCGACACGATCAGCTTGGCCATCGCGCCGGAACGCGTGCACCTGTTCGACGCGGGCACGCAGCTGCGGCTCTGATCCGCGCCGATCAGCGGCCAGCGCCGCCCTGGCGGCTGCGCACCTGGTTGCCGGCGCCGATCTGCGACTCGCGGTCGCTGCGGCTGGCCGGCGTGCGCTGCGACTGGTGGATCTGCGTGGCGCCGCCCGGCGTGGGCTGGTTGCGGTCGTTGGCGACCTTGCCGTGGGCCTGGGCCTGCGGATCGCCATCCATGTCGCTGCGCGTGGAAGAGGGCTTCTTGGACATGACAACTCCTGTGTGTCGTTGGACAGGGCCCCATGCTCCGCGCCGCCGGCGGTGCGGCGGTGTAGGCGCAGGCCGATTCCGGCGCCGGGCCAGGGCCCGCATCGCGTAGGCCGCGGGCGCGTTCGGCGCAAGCCGAAACAAGGTGCTGGCACACTCGGTGCAAGCGGTGCTGGTGCCCCTTTGGCCGCTTCCGCCTCCATGCTCCGACGCAAGACCCTGAAGAACCTCACGCGGCTGTTCACGAGCAGCCTGACGCCCTTGATGCCGCCCAAGCCGCGGCGCAGCAGGGCGGCCCCGGCCAAGGCGCCGCCCCCACCCGCCAAGCGCGTGCGCCCGGCGGCCCAGGCCGCGGCGCCGCGGGCCGCCAAGCCTTCGGCCGGGCGCTGGCTCTGGGGCGTGGCCGTGGCCCCGGCCGGCAAGCGGCGCTACCGGCTGTTCCTGCCGGCCGGCCGCAAGCCGGGCCAACGCATCCCGGTCATGGTGATGCTGCACGGCTGCGACCAGAACGCCGCGCGCTTTGCCGCCAGCACGCGCATGCACCTGGTCGCCGCGCGCGCCGGCTTCGCCGTGCTCTACCCCGAGCAGGACCGCCTGGCCAACCCGAATGGCTGCTGGAACTGGTACGAGACGCGCACGCAGCGCGCCTTCGCCGAGGCCGCGCTGGTGCTGCAGGCCGTCGAGCAGGTCTGCACGCTGTACGGCGGCGACCGCACGCGCGTGGCGATCGCCGGGCTCTCGGCCGGCGCCGGCATGGCGGCGCTGGTCGCGGCGCGCTACCCCGAGCGCTTCCAGGCCGTGGCCATGCACTCGGGCGTGCCGCCGGGCACGGCCGAAAACACGGTCTCGGCCCTGCGCGCCATGGCCGGCCATGGCGAGACCGGCGCGCTGGCCGCGACGGCCGAGGACATGCTGGCGCACTGGCCCGCGCTGCTCGTGATCCAGGGCGGCCAGGACCGCGTGGTGGCGCCGCGCAACGGCGAGGCCGCGGCCCTGGCCTGGGCCCAGGCCGCGCAGGCGCTGCCGGGCGCGCCGCGCGCCGTGCAGCGCGGCAAGCGCCACGCCATGCGGGTGACCGACTACCGCGTGCGCCAGCGCACCGTGGCCACGCTCGTGGAGATCCCGGCGCTGGGCCATGCCTGGAGCGGCGGCGCGGCCGCGCAGGCCTACGGCGATCCGGACGGGCCGGACGCCTCGCGGCTGGTCTGGGCCTTCGCGCAGCGCCAGTTCGCGCGCAGGCGTGAGAGTTCAACCTAGATTCGGCAGTTGGATGCGCCCGATGCTGCCGTGATCGGCGTGCCAGGCAAGGCGCGGCGAGCGCGGTGCAGGCGGACGCCAAGTCCAGCCGCCATGCGGCTTTCCCGAAGGCTGCAAGCGGTCGACTGCCGAATCCAGGTTCAGTTCTCGCAGAACTCGAGGAAGGCGTCGAGCTCGGTAGACTTGTCGAACACCGCATCGGCGCCCAGCGCCAGGCACTGGGCGCGGATGTCGACATCGGCGTAGTTGGTCAGCACCACGGCACGCTGGCGCGGGTCGCGCGCACGGCAGGCCTGCAGCACGCCCAGTCCCGAGCCGTCGCGCAGGAACAGGTCGATGACGGCCAGCTGCCAGCCGTCGGGATGCTCGCGCAGCCATTCGGCGGCGTCCTCCTCGGATTCGGCCCAGGCCACCACCCGCATGTCCACGAGCTCCTCCAGGGCCACGATCAGGTTGTCGCGGATCAAGGCGTTGTCTTCGACCAGAAAGACCACGAGCGGCGAGGCGGGACGGTTCATTCCCATATGGTGCGTGCCGGTGTCCGGCAAGGTAGCCGCGTTCGGGCGCGGATGCGCGTAGGACGCCGCCGGACGGCGCTGCGCGGACTTCAGCGGTCGGCCAGCGCCTCGGCGATGGCCAGGGCCAGCGCGGCCTGGTCGAACGGCTTGGCCAGGCGCACGGTGCGCGGCGGCAGGCCGGCCGGCAGTTCCGCATAGCCCGTGGCCAGCACCACGGGCAGTTGCGGGCGTTCCTGGCGCACGGTGGCGATCAACTGCGCGCCCGTCATGTGCGGCATCACATGGTCGCTGACCAGCAGCGCGATGGTGGCATCGGTGCGCAGCAGGCGCAGGGCCTCGTCGGCCGTACCGGCCTGCAGCGCGGTGTGGCCCAGCTCCTCGAGCAGGGCCACGGTGTTGGTGAGGACCAGCGGATCGTCGTCCACGGCCAGCACGCGCAGTGCCGCGACGGCGGGGGGCGCGACGGCCGCACGCGCCGGCGCGGCGGCCGGCGCGTCTTCCTGCGCCACCGGCAGCCACAGCGTGGCGGTGGTGCCCTGGCCAAGCTGGCTTTGCAGCGTGAAGCCGCCGCCGGACTGCCCCGCCAGGCCATGCACCATGGCCAGGCCCAGGCCCGTGCCCTTGCCGGCCCCCTTGGTCGTGAAGAAGGGCTCGGTCGCGCGCGCCAGCGTGGCGGCGTCCATGCCGCCGCCGGTGTCGGCCACGGCCAGCCGCACGTAGCGGCCGGGCGCCACGGAGCCGGCCTGCGCCAGCGTCTCCTGCTGCGCGCTGATCGACAGCCGCCCGCCCTCGGGCATGGCATCGCGCGCGTTGACCGCCAGGTTCAGCAGCGCCAGCTCGAGCTGGTTGGCATCGACCAGCACCGGGGGCAGGTCCCGCGCGAAGGCGGTCCGCACCTGCACCGTGCTGCCCAGCGTGCGCGTGAGCAGGTCGGCCATGCCCTCGACCAGTGCCGGCAGGTGCACCACCGTGGGCTTGAGGTCCTGGCGCCGCGCGAACGCCAGCATGCGTTGCGTCAACGCGGCGCCGCGGCGCGCGCCGTTGAGCGCGTTGTCGATCAGCTGGACCAGCTTGGGGTCGTCCGGCAGGCGCCGCCTGGCCAGGCTCAAACTGGACATCACCACCATCAGCAGGTTGTTGAAATCGTGCGCCACGCCGCCCGTGAGCTGGCCGATGGCGTCCAGCTTCTGCGACTGGAACAGGGCCTCGCGCGCCTGCTCCAGCGCCTGCTGGGCGGCGCGCTGGGCGGTCACGTCGCGCGTGATCTTGGCGAAGCCGACGATGCGGCCGTCGTCGTCGCGGATGGCGTCGATCACCACGTTGGCGCGGAACTGGCTGCCGTCCTTGCGCACGCGCCAGCCCTCGGCCTCGAAGCGGCCCTCGCGCGCGGCGGTGGCCAGGGCGTTGGCAGGTTCGTCGCGGGCACGGTCCTCGGCGCGGTAGAAGCGCGAGAAGTGCGTGCCCACGACCTCCGCCGCGCTGTAGCCCTTGATGCGTTGCGCGCCGGCGTTCCAGTTGGCGATCAGGCCCTGGGTGTCCAGCATGTAGATGGCGTAGTCCGTCACGCCCTGCACCAGCACGCGGAACTGTTGCTCGCTGCGGCGCAGGTTTTCCTCGGCGGCGCGGCGTTCGGTCAGGTCGCGCGTGACCTTGGCGTAGCCGACGATGGCGCCGTCCTCGCCACGGATCGGCTCGATCACGGCCAAGGCCCAGAAGCGGCTGCCGTCCTTGCGCACGCGCCAGCCCTCGGCCTCGAAGCGGCCCTGCGTGGCCGCCGTCACGAGTGCGCGCGCCGGCAGGCCGGCCAGCCGGTCGGCCTCGGTGTAGAAGCTGGAGAAGCTCCGGCCCGAGGATCTGCGCCGGCGTGTAGCCCTTGAGCCGCTGCGCGCCGGGGTTCCAGCTGACGACCCGGCCCTCGGGGTCCAGCATGTAGATCGCGTAGTCGGTGACGGCCTCCACCAGCAGGCGGTAACGCGTCTCCTCCCGAAGATGGGCCAGCTGCAGTGGTGGGGCCGAAGAGGTCATGGAAAGGCTGCAGCGGACTATAGCCACGGCGCCATGGGTCGCGCGCCTTTGGACGACAGGTCGCGGTGTTGTCCGACAGACCGGACGCGCGCCCTCCCCCTGCCGCCGGAACGGCTCAGTCCACGGCCAGCCTCAGCCAGCGCCCCGTGTCGGTCTGCACGAGTTGCCATGCGGCCAGCGCGATGGCCTCGGGCTGCCGCGCCTCGGCGCCCCACAGCCCCAGGTAGGCCCGGCCCGCGGGCACGAAGGCGCGCAACGACTCGGCCTGCGCGCGCTCGCCCTCGGTGATGCACAGCACGGGGCCGGGCACGGCGCCGAGCCAGTGCTCCAGCGGGCTGTCGACGCGGGCGCGCTGGCCGCGCCGCCACTGCGTCTCGCAGGCCACGCTGGCCTCCAGCTGCGCCGACCCCTCGTCCAGGTGGCGCAGCGCCACGGCCAGGCCGTGGTCGCGCTCGAAGGCCGCGGCGGCCGACTGCGCGGCGGCCAGCACGCCGCGCGCGCAGACCCATTGCATGGCGGGCTGGCGCCGCATGGGCTTCAGCCGTTGCGGAAGATGTAGCTGTAGGCGCTCAGCGCCGGCACGCCGCCCAGGTGGGCGTACAGCACGCGCGCGCCCGAGGGGAACTCGCGCCGCCGCACCATCTCGATCATGCCGTGCATGGACTTGCCCTCGTACACGGGGTCGGTCAGCATGCCTTCCTGGCGCGCGCACAGGCGGATGGCCTCCAGCGTGCCTTCGCTGGGCAGGCCGTACTCGGGGCCGCCGAAGCGCGTGTCGAGCACGATGTCCTTGGCGGTGATCTCGCGGCCCAGTTCCACGAGGTCGGCGGTGTTCTGGGCGATGCGCAGGATCTGGTCGAAGGTCTGCTGCGGCTTGGCCGAGGCGTCGATGCCGATCACGCGGTCGGCCCGGCCGTCGGCCGCGAAGCCCACCACCATGCCGGCCTGCGTGCTGCCCGTGACCGAGCAGACGACGATGTAGTCGAACCGGAAGCCCAGTTCTTCTTCCTGCTGGCGCACCTCTTCGGCGAAGCCGACGAAGCCCAGGCCGCCCCGGGGATGCTCGGAGCAGCCGGCCGGGATCGGGAAGGGCTTGCCGCCGGCGCGGCGCACGCTGTCCATCGCCTCTTCCCAGCTCTTGCGGATGCCGATGTCGAAGCCCGAGGCGTCCAGCCGCACGTCGGCGCCCATGATGCGCGACAGCTCGATGTTGCCCACGCGGTCGTACACGGCGTCGGCGTAGTTGACCCAGTTCTCCTGCACCAGCACGCACTTCATGCCCAGGTGCGCGGCCACGGCGGCGACCTGGCGCGTCTGGTTGGACTGGATGCCGCCGATGGAGACCAGCGTGTCGTAGCCGCCCTCGATGGCCTCGGGGATCAGGTACTCGAGCTTGCGCGTCTTGTTGCCGCCGAAGGCCAGGCCGCTGTTGCAGTCCTCGCGCTTGGCGTAGAGCTGCACCTCGCCGCCCAGGTGGGCGCTCAGGCGCTTGAGCGGCTGGATGGGCGTGGGGCCGAAGGTCAGCGGATGGCGGGGAAACTTCTGCAGGTTCATGCGGGCTCCTGGTGGGCGGGGTGGTCGATAGCCCAAAGCATAGGAGGCATGCCGCGAAACAGGGTTGCGAAATCAGGTGCCAAGACGCGCCTGGAGTTTCGACTTCGGCAGGTGATTCGATGCAGGCGTGCGTGCTTTCCTCAATGCACGCAACAAAATTCCATTTCAAGAATGTCAGCCCCTGGCGCCCCTGCCTTTGCCCGCCGGCCGGCCGCCGCCGCGCGGCGCGGCCAGCTGCGCGATCAGGAAATCGCGGAACACGCGCACGAGTTCGGGGTGGGAGCGCTCGGGCCGCATCTGCACCTCGATGTCGCGGCCGATCAGCGTGCGGTCGCGGATGGGCACGGCGCAAAGGCCCTCCTCGGCCAGCAGGCCATGCACCGAGACCTCGCTGGCCAGCGTGACCGCATCGCGCAGCCGCACGAAGCGCAGCAGCGCGCCCACGTAGTTGCTCGTGAACACCGTGTCGACCGACACGCGCTGCTTGATGCAGGCGATGTCGAACAGCTGGCGCAGCGTGGTGTCCGTGCCCGGCAGCGCCATGGCGTGGCCTTGCAGCTGCGCCAGCGTGACCTGCTTGAGCTGGGCCAGCGGGTGGCCCATGCGCATCACGGCCATGCCGGGCGCGGGCTGGCGGTGCGCGACCTTCACGTCGGTGTAGCCCACGCGGCTGTAGCTGAACACGACGCCGATGTCGCAGGCCGCCTGGCGCACCCGCTGCGTGACCTCGGCCGGCGCCGCCACGCCCAGGTGCACGGTGACGCCGCGGTGCCGGGCCAGGAAGTCGTCGATCAGCCTGGGCAGGAACTGCAGCGCGAAGCCTTCCGAGCTCGCGACGCGCACATGGCCGCTGCCCAGGCCCTGCAACGCCTGCATGCTGGCCACGATGCGCTCGGCGTCGGCGCCGGACTTGCGCGCGTGCTCGGCCAGCAGCTCGCCGGCCGGGCTCAGCGTCATGCCGCGCGGCCGGCGCTCGAACAGGGCCAGGCCCAGCGCCTCTTCGAGCCCCGCGATCTGCCGGCTCACGGCCGAGCCGGCCACGTTCACGCGCAGGGCGGCCTCGCTGATCGAGCCGCAGCGCACCACCTCGAGGAAGTAGCGCAGCGCGGTGCTCTGGAGACGGTGCGACAAGGCCATGGCGGGCTCCCGGGAAATATGCCGGTTTGCCATTTTGGCAAACGGTGCATCTGAATTTTCTGCTTCTCGCAAGCCGGCGCGCTGCCTACCATGCGCTCGTCCCGGCCCTTCGTCCCATCCACCGACACCACCAGGAGGCACCCGAATGCGCAGAGAACAAGCCCTGGCCGCCGCGGCGGCCCACTTCGACCAGGGGCATTTCCTCGACACCCTGTCGCGCCGCGTGGCGCAGCGCACCGAGAGCCAGAACCCCGAGGGCGGGCCGGCGCTGCACGCCTACCTGGCCGAGGACATCACGCCCGAACTGCAGGCCATGGGCTTTGCCTGCCGCATCCTCGACAACCCGGTGGCCGGCGGCGGCCCCTTCCTGGTCGCCGAGCGCACCGAGCCCGGCGCCAGCTTCTGCGTGCTCAGCTACGGCCACGCCGACGTGGTGCGCGGCCAGGATGCACAGTGGCGCGCGGGCCTTTCGCCCTGGCGCGTGACGGTGGAAGGCGACCGCTGGTATGGCCGCGGCAGCGCCGACAACAAGGGCCAGCACAGCATCAACCTCGCGGCGCTGGCCCTGGTGCTGCGGGCCCGCGGCGGCCGGCTGGGCTACGACCTCAAGCTCGTGCTGGAGACGGGCGAGGAGATCGGCTCGCCGGGCCTGCGCGCGTTCTGCGCGCTGCACCGCGAGGCGCTGGCGGCCGACCTGTTCATCGCCTCGGACGGACCGCGCGTGGCGGCGCCGCGGCCCACGCTGTTCCTGGGCTCGCGCGGCTTCTTCAACTTCCGCCTGCGCGTGCGGCTGCGGCCGGGCGGCCACCATTCGGGCAACTGGGGCGGCCTGCTGCGCAATGCCGGCACGCGGCTGGCCCATGCGATCGCGGGCCTGGTCGACGCGCGCGGCCGCGTGCTGGTGCCCGGCCTGCTGCCCGACGCGCTGCCGGCCAACGTGCGCGAAGCGCTGTCGACCATCGAGGTCGGCGGCGGGCCGGCGGACCCGGCCATCGACCCCGACTGGGGCGAGCCGGGCCTGACGCCGACCGAGCGCGTCTACGGCTGGAACACCATCGAGGTGCTGGCCTTCAAGACCGGCAACCCCGAGGCGCCCGTCGGCGCGATCCCGGGCGAGGCCTTCGCGCTGTGCCAGGTCCGCTTCGTGGTCGGAACGGACAGCAGCCGCTTCGTCGAACATCTGCGCACGCACCTGGACCGGCAGGGCTTCGACGATGTGGAGGTCACGCCCGACGGCGAGGCCATGGGCGCCACGCGGCTGGACCCCGACGACCCCTGGGTGCACTGGGCGCTGGACTCCATGCGCCGCAGCACCGGCAAGGCGCCGGCGCTGCTGCCCAACTTCGGCGGCTCGCTGCCCAACGACGTGTTCGCCGAACTGCTGGGCCTGCCCACGCTGTGGGTGCCGCACTCCTACCCGGCCTGCAGCCAGCACGCGCCCGACGAACACCTGCTGGGCAGCGTGGCGCGCGAGGGCCTGCAGCTCATGGCCGGCCTGTTCTGGGACCTGGCCGAGCAGGGCCCCGCCATCGCGCAGCAGCGGCGCGCGGCCGCGGGCGTCGCGGCATGAAGGCCGGGCGCTCGCGCAGCCGCGGCGCGCCCGAGGCACCGGCGGCCGAACTCGACCGCATCGACCGCGCCATCCTGCGCGCGCTGCAGCGCGACGCCTCCGTCTCCAACGTGGCGCTGGCGGCCAAGGTCAACCTCAGCGCACCAGCCTGCCTGCGCCGCGTGGAACGGCTCAAGGCCGAGGGGTTCATCAAGGGCATCGTGGCCCTGCTGGACCCACGGCCGCTCCACGCGGGCATGCTGGTCATCATCGGCGTGGTGCTGGACCGCTCCACGCCGGAGTCCTTCACCGACTTCGAGAAGGCCGCGCAGAAGGTCTCGGGCTGCCTGGAATGCCATGTGGTGACGGGCGAGTTCGACTACATGATGATGCTGCGCACCAAGGACAACGACAGCTTCAACCGCCTGCACGCCGAGCAGCTGCTGTACCTGCCGGGCGTGCGCCAGGTGCGCACGTTCATGGTGCTCAAGCAGGTGCTGTCGACCACGCAGCTGCCGATCTGAACGGCCCGGCGATGCACGGCAGCACCCCGCCCCCGCCGCCCTCGTAGCCCGCCCGCCCGCCCGGGCCGCGCCACCGTACGCCCCCTGTTCGCCGAGCCCGGCGTGGCCGGCGCGGGGACGCCTGCGCCCTGCGCCAGGGCAACCGATTTTTTTCACCCCCCGTCCCAAGGAGAAAGCATGAAGAACCTCGTTGCAAGCATGGCCCTGTTCACGGCCTTTGCGGCTCCCGCGCCCGGTTGGGCCCAGGCCTGGCCGGCCAAGCCGGTCCAGCTCGTGATCCCGTTCCCGCCCGGCGGGGCCGTGGACGTGGTGGGCCGGCTCGTGGCCAAAAGCCTGGGCGAGCGCCTGGGCCAGCCCGTGGTGGCCGACAACCGCGCCGGCGCCGGCACGGTGGTGGGGGCCGTGGCGGCGGCCAACGCCGCGCCCGACGGCTACACGCTGCTGATCAGCTCGGGCTCGACCTTCACGATCAACCCGGCGCTGAACCAGAAGCTGCCCTACGACGCGATCAAGAGCTTCGAGCCGCTGGGCATGACGGCGCGCGTGCCACTGATCCTGCTGGCCCATCCCTCGGTGCCGGCCAAGGATTTCGGCCAGCTGCTGGGCGCCGTGCGCGCCGCGCCCGACAAGTTCGTCTACGGCAGCTTCGGCAACGGCACGACGGGCCACTTCGCCGGCGAGATGCTGTGGGAGCGCGCCGGCGTCAAGCTCACGCACATCCCCTACAAGGGCAGCGCGCCGGCCATGACCGACCTGATCGGCGGCCAGATCCCCTTGAGCGTGGACACCGTGGCCGCGGCGCTGCCGCAGCTCAAGGCCGGCAAGGTCAAGGCCATCGCCGTGCTGGGCGAAAGCCGCGCGCCGCAGCTGCCCCAGGTGCCGACCATCGCCGAGAGCGGCTACCCCGGCTTCGCCGCGGACTCCTGGCTGGCCGTGGTGGCGCCGCGCGGGCTGCCGGCCGAGGTGCGCAGCGCACTGCACCAGGCGATCGCCGAGACCGCCGCCTCGGCCGAACTGCACAAGAGCCTCGTGAACAGCGGCCTGCAGCCGGCCTACGAACCGGGCGAAGCGGTGGCGGCACGCATCGAGGAGGAGCTGCCGCGCATGCGCGCGACGGTGCGGCGAGCGGGCATGCAGAACTGATGCCGCAGCCCAGCGGACGAAGGAACCGCCTCTGGACCCGACCTACATGGGCCTTCCTGCAGGGTGCAGGTCGGATGCGATCCGCGCGGAGATCTCCCGGGCCGCCACCAGCAATCCGCGCGGCACCGGCCCATCCCAGCTGGCTGGAAGACGTTGCGCGCTGGAGGTGAGAGACAGCGCCATGATCATCTGGCCATCCGCGTCCGTGATGGGTGCGCTGAAGGCGTTCACCGCCACCTGGTGGATGGGCGAAGGTGCCGCCCCCGCCGCGCAGGCGAGGCCGCGTTCGCGGACTTCGGCGATCGTCGCCTCGAAGCGGGAATGGCAGTCGGCCGCGCTTTGCCCACCGCCCATCCAGGCCCGCAGGTCCTCTTCCACCAGGGGGCGGGTCATGTCGGGCGGAAGGAAAGCGGCAAAGGCCCGACCGGTCGCAGAACGGGTGACGCTCATCACGAGCCCGGGCCGAAGCTGGTCGCTGACGGGTTGTCGCGATGGCTCCCAGTGGATGGCGGTCGGACCATGGTTGCCCCAGACCGCGAGGCACAGCGTATGGTCGCCCAGCTGTGCGGCAAGCCCGGGCAGTGCACTGACAGCGGTCCGGATCGACCGCAGGTCCGCAGGACGGGATGTGCCCAGGCGCAAGGCGGTGGGACCGAGGTCGTGCGCATAGGCAACCATGTACTTGCCGCTGCCGAAGGCCAGCGGCCGGCGACCGGACTGCGCGATGCGCTCGACGCGCCCGATGAACACCACATGGTCTCCCCCCGGGTAGGCCGCGACCTTGGTGCACTCCAGGTGCGCAGCCGCGCCGTCGAGCACGGGCACCCCTCCCAGGCCTTGCGCATGGGCAATGCCGTTGAACTTGTCGTCACGCGACTTGGCGAAGTGGTTGGACAGCGCGATCTGGTCGTCCGCCAGGATGTTGATCGCGAAACGGTCGCTCTGCTGGAACGCATCGTGGCTGCGCGAGGTGACCGACTGGCTCCACAGCACGAGGGGCGGGTCCAGCGATACCGAGCTGAACGAGTTCGCGGTCACGCCATGCGAGGCGCCCGATGCGTCGCGCGTCGTCACGATCGTCACGCCCGTCACAAAGGTGCCCAGGACGTCCCGCAGCTGCCGCGTCTCAAAACCTGCCGTTGCTTCCATGTCGCGTCTCCATCGTTCGGTGCAATGCGAAGGAGTCTAGGAAGCCGCGTCGCCAACCACAATTCAGGAGGCGCGATGGATTGATAGGCTGACGCAATAAATCAGTCTGCCGTGCTGCGGCCCTGGATGTCCGCCTGGCGCAGGAAGCGGACGAAGCTCTGCAGTGCAGCACCGGGCTTGCCGGTGCGCGATGTGACGATGCCGAAGTTGCGCGTCATGTCGATGTCCTTGATCTCGATGCGCGCGTGCCTGGAGACGCTGCCGCGGTCGGAGACCGAGCGCGGCAACAAGGTGACGCCCATCCCCGCATCCAGCATCCCCAACAGCGTGTTGAGGTTGCCGACGACCTTGGAGGCCGGCATGCCGAGGCCGCGCTCCTGCAGTGCGGCAGCGATCCGCCCACGCACAGCCTGGTACTGGTCGACCACGATCAAGGGCACCGATGCCAGTTCCCTGGCGCCCACGCTGCGGTGCTCCGCAAGCGGATGCTTGCGCGGCGCCACCAGCACCATGTCGTCCTTCCACAGGGCCGTGAAGCGGTAGCGCCGGTCCGGCGCATCCAGAGCGAGCACGGCCACGTCGGCTTCGCCGGTATCGATGGCCGCGAGCACCGCCGCGTACTTCAGATCGAGGAGCTCCACCTCGACGTCCGGGAAGCGTTCGCAGTAGGCCTGGATCAGCGGCGGCATGCGCAGCGCCGCAATGGTGGGGGTGGCCGCGACGACCACTCTCTGACGCGCCCGCCGGGCTTCCTTGCGGAAAGCCTCGACGAGCGTGCTCAGCCCGTGCAGCGCCTTCACGGCCTCGCGCAGCAACTGCTCTCCAGCCGGCGTGGGCTCGACCTTGCGCGTGGTGCGCCGAAGCAGTTGCACGCCCAGCAGCGCTTCCAGGCGGTGGATGCGGCCCGTCACCGTCGGCTGGGTCACATGCAGCTGTGCCGCAGCCGCGCTGAAGCTCAGCGAGCGCGCCACGGCGATGAAGGTGTGCAGCTCGACCAGGTCGAGCCCCGGCACGGCGGGAATGTCCGGCAGATCGGAATCGGCGATGGCCATGGCGACGGAGATTTATAGGGCCTGCCTATAACTGTATCGCGCTTCTCGATTTGTCGGAGACAGGAGGGGGTCGAACAATGCGCCCAGGGCCCGCGACACGCACCCGGGCCATGCACAGGAGACAAAGACCATGTTCACACGCAGAGCACTATCCCGGGCGGCCCTTGCGGCTGCGGCGTTCACCGCCGTGGCCACGGCGACGCTGCCAGCGCGGGCCGGCGACTATCCCGACAGGGCCATCAAGATGGTGGTCGGCTTTCCCGCAGGCCAGAGCAGCGACACCACTGCGCGGCGGATCGCCCAGAGCATGACCGCGACGCTCCGGCAATCGGTCTACGTCGACAACCGGCCAGGAGCGGCCGGGATCATCTCCCACGAAGCGGTGAAGAACGCGGCGCCGGACGGTTACACGCTGCTGATGGCGTCCACCGGCACGCTGGCCATCAACCCGGCCCTGTACCGCAAGATGCCCTACGACCCGCTCAAGGACTTCGAACCGATCGCGCTGGTCTCGGCTTCTCCGCTGGTGCTTTTCACTTCCGCCGCCTCGCCGCTGAACAGCATGAAGGATCTGTCCAGGCTGGCGCACGCCAGGCCGGGCAAGGTCACCTACGGCTCCAGTGGCAGCGGCACCACCGGCCACATCGCCATGGAGATGCTGAAGAAGGAAGCCGGGATCGATCTGCTCCACGTTCCGTACAAGGGCTCGCCACCCATGCTGACCGACGTGATCAGCGGGCAGGTGGACGTGGCCTTCGACACCGCCGGCTCCGTGCTGCCGATGGTCAAGACCGGGCGGGTCAAGATCCTCGGCGTCGCGTCGGCCGCGCCCATGCCCATGGAACCGGAGATCCCCACCCTGGCTTCGCAGGGCCTTGCCGGGTTCCAGGCTGTGCCGTGGGCCGCCATCCTGGCGCCCAAGGGCACCCCGGCCGCCATCGTCGCGCGGCTCAACGAAGCGGTGAACGCCGCGTTGAAGGACCCGGCCGTTCTCGAGCAGTTCCGCACGACCGGCAGCCAGGCCTTGGGCGGCACCCCGCAAGAACTCGCGCAGTACCTGCACAAGGAACACGCGCTCTGGGGCAAGGCCGTGGCCGCCTCCGGCGCGCAGGTGGACTGAACCCATTCGATCCCTCATCTCCCACAGGAATCTCCCATGAGCACCTCCAAGCGTCAGATGGCCCTCGTGGCCTTTCTCCAGGCCCAGAACTGCACCAACTACGTCGGTTCCTGGCGCCACCCCTCCAGCATGAGCGATTTCACGACGCCGGAATACTTCCAGCGCATCGCCCGGACGCTGGAGGACGGCAAGTTCGACATGGCCTTCTTCGACGATCGCCTGGCGATGCCGGACATCTACGGCGACAGCCACCGCGAGACCGTGGCGAACGGGGTGCGCTGCGTGAAGATGGACCCCGCCACCATCCTCATGGCGATGGCTGGCGTGACCAGCCGGCTGGGACTGGGCGCCACGTACTCGACCACCTACTACGAGCCTTTCCACGTGGCGCGCCTGTTCGCGACGCTGGATCTCATGACCAAGGGCCGCGTGGCCTGGAACGTGGTCACCTCGCTCAACGACTCCGAAGCCGCCAACTTCGGCCGCGGCGAACACCTGGAGCACGACCTGCGCTACGACCGCGCCGACGAGTTCATGGAGGTGGTGATGGGCCACTGGGACAGTTGGGAGGACGACGCCCTGATCGTGGACAAGGCCGGCGGCCGCTTCGCCGATCCGGACAAGGTGCATCGCCTGGACCACGAAGGGCAGTTCTTCAGGTCCAAGGGCCCGCTGCCGGTGCCGCGCTCCGCCCAGGGACACCCGGTCATCCTGCAGGCGGGGCAAAGCGGGCGTGGCATGCGCTTCGCCGGGCGTTGGGCCGAACTGGTGTTCGCCGCCTACCCCAACTTCGAGGCCGGCAAGCAGCAGTACGCCGCGCTGAAGAACGCCGTGGCCGAGGCTGGTCGCAACCCCGATGAAGTCAAGATCGCGCCCGCCCTCAAGTTCGTGGTGGGAGAGTCCGAAGCGCAGGCGCAGGACCGCCTGGCCGTCATCGCGGCAACGGCCAGGCCCATCGACGGCCTCGCGCTCCTGTGCGAGGTCCTCAACGTGGACTTTGCCAAGCGCCCCTACGAGCTTCCCTTCACGGACGAGGAGCTGGCCGCGACCTCGTGGCACGGCCTGCGCGACCGCGTGATCACGGCGAGCGGCAAGAAGAATCCATCCGTCAAGGACTTCGTGGAGTTCTCCGGGCGCGGCACGGTCCGGGAAGGCCCCAACTTCGTCGGCACGCCCACGCAGATCGCCGACCAGATGGAAGCCTGGTTCGCCACGGCCTGCGACGGCTTCGTGATCCAGGCGCTGTACACGCCGGGGGGCTACGAGGACTTCGTGCGCATGGTCGTGCCGGAACTGCAGCGCCGGGGCCTGTTCCGCAAGGAGTACGAAGGCGACACGCTGCGCCAGCACCTGGGCCTGAAGCGCCCGCAGCCGCAGGACTGGCGGCACACGCAACTGCGGGCCGCGGCATGAGCGCCGCCCGGCCGCCCGAAGGCGCTCGCACCGCAGGCGAAGCTATCCCAGTGAACGCAGCCAAGGAGATCCGCATCCTCACGCCGGTGGGCATGCTGGGCTACGGCATTCCGGAGGACGACTTCATGCGCGGCATCGCAGCCGGCGCCGACGCGGTCGTCGTCGACGCCGGGTCCACCGATCCCGGCCCCTACCAGCTGGGCCTGGCCAAGACCATCGTGTCGGCCAGCGCGCTCGAGCGCGACCTGCGCACCATCCTCAAGGGCTGCCGCGTGCGCGGCATTCCGCTGCTCATCGGTTCCGCGGGCGGCCCCGGCATCGGCCAGCACGTGGACGAGACCATCGCCATCCTCGGGCGCATCGCCGCCGAGGGCGGCTACCGGCTCAAGGTGGCCGCCATCTATGCGGACGTGGACAAGGAGCTCGTCCGGCAGCGGTTCCAGGCCGGCCAGATCAGCTCCTGCGCCTCGGCGCCGCAGGCCACGCTGGACGACGTCGAGACCTCCGAGCACATCGTCGCCCAGATGGGATCCGAGCCCATCCTCCAGGTGCTTCGCGCACATCCGGACGTGGACGTGGTGGTCGCCGGCCGCGCATACGACCCTGCGCCGTATGCCGCCTTCTGCCAGTTGCACGGCATCGAGGACCCGGGCATCTACTGGCACATGGGCAAGATCATGGAATGCGGCGCCAACTGCGCCGAACCCAAGGGCAAGGTGATCCTGGCCACCATCCGCCAGGACAGCTTCGACCTGGAACCCATGAGCCCTGGCGAGCGCTGCACGCCGCTGTCGGTCGCCGCGCACACGCTGTACGAGAAGACGCGGCCCGACCTGCTCTCGGGCCCCGGGGCGTGCTGGACCTGAACGGCGCCCGCTACCTGCAGGTGAACGACCGCACGGTGCGCGTCAGCGGCAGCGTGTTCCGTCCGACGCCGAGCTACCAGGTCAAGCTGGAAGGCGCAGCCATCGCGGGACACCGAACGATCTTCGTGGGCGGGATCCGCGACCCGATCCTCGTGGGCCGGATCGACCGCTTCCTCGCTTCGGTGACGAAGCGCCTGGCGGGCGTCTTCCCGGAGCTGGCGGCGGGCACGGCCCAGTTGCATTTCCACGTCTACGGCAAGAACGGCGTGATGGGCGATCTGGAGCCGCAAAAGGACTTCGTGCCGCTGGAAGTCGGTGTGCTGGGCGAGGCCACGGCTGCCACCCAGGACCTGGCCACGGCCATCTGCAGCTACGCCCGCATCGCGGTACTGCACATGCCGTACCCGGAGCAGATGGCGACCGCCGGCAACTTCGCCATCCCGCTCAACCCGCCGGAGAACCCGATCGGGCCGGTGTGCCGGTTCTCGCTGTACCACCTGATGGAGGTGGCGTCGCCGCTGGAGCTTTTCCCATCGCGCATCCAGGAGGTCGGCGCATGACGCAGTTGAAAGACCTGGCCCAGGTCATCCGCAGCAAGAACTCCGGGCCCTTCGAGATCACCTTCGACGTGATGTTCGCCGACGTGCAGCGCTACCGCCGGGTCGAGCGCAGCGGGGTGCTGACGCGCGAGCTGGTCGGCCGGCTCTACGGCGTCGCCGACGGGGACATCGTGGCCTTCCTGTTCTTCGAACCCGCGCTGGCCTTCAAATTCACGCTGCGCCGCGGCTGGGCGCAGGGAAGCATCAACGAACGCGACACGTTCGGGGCGCAACAGCATGCCCCGCTCATGACCGTCGAGATCCCGGACTTCGCCTGAAGTCCACCCGGCCCCACCTTCGACCCGAGGCACCACCGACATGACAGAGACAACTTCTACCGCGACGGCTTCCCCTACGGAAAGCGAACGCATCGCCGATTTCGCCCTGAACCTGCAACTGGCGGACGTGCCCGCCGACGTGCTGGCCCTTGCCAAGGAGCACCTGCTGGATGTGATCGGCATCGCCCTCGCATCGTCCAGGTTCGACATCGGCGAATCCGTACTGGAAGGCGCCCGCGCATTGGGCCATGGCAACGATGCGACGGCCATTGGAAGCGGCACGCGCCTGCCCGCCGCATCGGCCGCCCTGGTCAACGGCGTCCTGGCGCATGCGCTGGATTTCGACGACACCCACATCGGCGCCATCTACCACGCCAGTGCACAGGCCATGGCGGCCGTGATGGCCGCCGGCCAGGCCAACGGTTCGTCCGGCCAGGAGGTGCTGCTGTCCTTCGTCGCGGCGCTGGAGATCGGCTGCCGCCTCGCCACCGTGGGTGCGCCTGACTTCCACAACCGGGGCTTCCATCCCACGGCGCTGTGCGGCACGTTCGCAGCAGCCGCGGCGGCAGGGCGCCTGTACGGGAGCACGCCGCAGGCGCTGGTGTCGGCGCTGGGCCTGTGCGGCAGCCAGGCCTCCGGCATCCTGATCGGCGGCATTTCGTGGCTCAAACGCCTGCACCCCGGCTGGTCGGCCCACAGCGCGCTCGCTGCCGTTTCTCTGGCCCGTGCGGGCTTCCTTGGACCCAGCACCGTGTTCGAAGCCGGCAAGGGCGGCTTCTACCAGACCCACATCCAGCGCACGCCGACCGCGGAACAGCTGCCCAGCCTGGGATTGGGCAGCGAGTGGCTCAGCCGGGGCATCGCGCTGAAGCCGTATCCGTGCTGCCACTTCATCCATGCCTTCGTGGACGCAGCCCTGGAGCTGCGCGGCCAGTTCGACCTCGCCGAGGTCGAGCGCATCGATTGCCCGCTCACGCCCGACCTGCACAAGATGGTGGCCGAGCCGCGCGAAGCCTGCATCCGTCCGAGCATTCCCTACCGCGCCTTGTTCAGCGTGCAGTACGTGGTGGCGCTCGCGCTGGCGCGCGGCAAGGTGGATCTCGCGGCCTTCCATGACGAGCCGCTCGACTCGCCCGCCGTGCTGCAGGTCGCGGCCAAGACCTTCTGCGTGCCGGATCCAGCGAGCGACTTTCCCAGGCGCTTCCCCGGTGAAGTCGTGGTGCACCTCAAGGACGGCCGCGTCCTGCGTTGCCGCAAGCCCGCGAGCCTGGGCACGCCGGACGTTCCACTGTCCACCCAGGCGCTGCAGGCCAACGCTCATGGCGAATGCAACGCGTGCCATCTCCGAGACCGCAGCCCGGCAGCTCATGCAGGCCGTGCTGCGGCTCCAGGAGGCTGCGTCGCTGGACCAGGTCATGGCGCTGTGCACGTCGGAGGCTCGGTGATGCTGCGGCGCAGGAGCTTTGCCATGGCGCTGGGCGCCGCGCCTTTGGCCGCGCTGCCACTGCGCGCGAACGCGGCGGGAAGCTATCCGGAGCGGCCGGTCACGATCCTGGTGGGCTTCCGCCAGGCCAGGCCTCCGACATCGGCGCCCGCGTGATCGCAGCCCGGCTCGGCGAAGAGCTGAAGCAGACCGTGATCGTCGACAACAAGGCCGGCGCGATGGGCATCATCTCCCATCAGTTCGTCAAGGGCGCCGCGCCCGACGGCTACACGGTCCTGTACGGCTCCTCGGGAACCCTGGCCATCAACCCTGGCCTGTACCGCAAGCTGCCCTACGACCCGCTCAAGGACTTCCAGCCGGTCATCCTGCTGAACTCCTCGCCCATGTTCCTCGTCACCGCCAACGACACCCCGGTGCGGAACCTGAAGGAGATGATCGCCTATGCCAAGGCGAACCCGGGCAAGGTGTCGTACGGCTCCAGCGGCAACGGCGCGACGCAACACATCGCCATGGAGATGCTGAAGAAAGATGCGGGCATGGACATGCTGCACGTGCCCTACAAGGGCTCGCCGGCGATGGTGACGGACCTGATCGCGGGCCGCGTGCAGTTTGCCTTCGACGTGTCGACCTCGATCCTTCCCCATGCCAAGTCCGGCCGCGTGCGGCTGCTGGGCGTCAGCAGCGCGGAGCGGCTGGCTGCGCACCCGGTACGTTCCGACGGTGGCCGAGCAAGGCCTGCCTGGCTTCGAGGCCCTGACCTGGGCGGCGCTGATGGTGCCGGCGGCGACGCCCGCAGGCGTCGTGCAGCAACTCAATGCGGCCGCCAATCGCGCGCTGAAGACGAAGGAAGTCCTGGAGCACTACGCCAAGTCCGAATCGGTGCCGCGCGGGGGTCGTGCCGAAGAACTGGCAGCCTTCCTCCGCAAAGAGGTGCGGAAGTGGGGCGATGCGGTGGCTGCCTCGGGGGCGCAGGTGGACTGACACCCATCGATCCTGGGCGGCGCGCCTGGAGCGCCTCGGCAAGGCATTCCCAGGCGAGCCGAGCTTGGCGCCGGGCACCTGCCATGCGACCGCGGCGCCCGGCGGTCTTCCGCTCGCCAACGGCCGCTCAAGCCGCAGACACGCCCTGCGCGGCCGCGCTGTACGGCGTAAACCCGCTCTGGTTCACATCCACCTCGAGCGCCCTGCCGATGAACGGGAAGGCGCGCTGCGGGCAGTGCGCGCGCTCGCAGACCTTGCAGCCCATGCCGATGGGCGTGGCCGCTTCGGGGTCAGACAGGTCCAGGCCCTTGGCGTAGACCAGGCGCGGCGCATGCCGGATGTCGCACCCCAGGCCGATGGAGAAGGTCTTGCGCGGCGAGCCGTAGCCGTGCGCCCCGCGCGAGACGGCCCGCGCGATCCACAGGTAGCTGCGGCCATCGGGCATGCGGGCGATCTGCGGCAGCACGCGCCCAGGCTGGCCGAAGGCCTCGTACACCGTCCACAGCGGGCAGGTGCCGCCCGTGCGGCTGAAGTGGAAGTGCGTGGCCGATTGCCTCTTGGAGATGTTGCCCGCGCGGTCCACGCGCACGAAGAAGAACGGGATGCCGGGCGCACCCGGCCGCTGCAGCGTGCTGAGCCGGTGGCACACGGTCTCGAAGCCGACGCCGAAGCGCTGGCCCAGCAGGTCGATGTCGTAGCGCAAGGACTCCGCCGCCTGCAGGAAGCGCCCGTACGGCAGCGCCAGCGCGCCCGCGAAGTAGTTGGCCAGGCCGATGCGCGCGAGCTGGCGCGAGGCCGGATCGTCCGTGAACGGCGCCACCTCGGTCAGCGCGTCGATCTGCTCGCCGATCTCCAGCAGTGCCAGCTGCGTGGCGAGCTGGAAGGCCTGCTGCCCGGCATCCAGCGCCGCGGACAGCCGCAAGCTGCGCGTGCCGGGATCGAAGGCCCGCTTGCTCTGCGATGCGTCGTCCGTCGTCAGCACCCGCACGCCGTGGGTCTTCGTCAAGCGCCTGGACAGCCAGTCCGCGAGCGGCCCGCCGGCCCGTTGCGCCTCCTCGGCGCGGCCTTCGGCGGCGACGTCGACCGCATCGAAGTAGTTCTGGTGCGCGAAGAAGAAGTCGCGCACCACTTCGAAGGGCATCGCGCGCTGCAGGGTCCCGCCGGAACGCTCGTCGCCCATGTTGGCCGCCATGGTCTCGATCTGCTCCAGCGCGGCCTGGTTGCGCCGGTACAGCGCGATCAGGCCCCGCCCGACGGCCGGCATCTGCGCTGCGATCTCCTTGAGTTCGGCCAACGCGACCGCCTCGGGCGCGTCCGCCAGGGCCTCCTGCATGCCCGCCACGAGGCGCGCCTCCTCGTCCTCCGAGAACTGCTGGATGTCCACGCCCAGTGCGCTGTGGATGCGCAGCAGCACCGCGACGGTGAGCGGGCGCTGGTTCTGCTCCAGCTGGTTCAGGTAGCTCGGCGACAGCCCCAGCGTCTGGGCCATGGCCGTCTGCGACAGCCCGCGCTCCATGCGCATCTTGCGCAGGCGCACGCCCATGAAGGTCTTCTTCACGCGGCGTCTCCGCAAGACGCCGCAGCGGCAGGCAAGGCACCGCCCCGGCGCCGAGGCCGGCGTCCAGTTCCGCCCAGCGTCCGGGAATTCGCAAGATTCGCAAATTCGCTGGTTTTCTTTCGCAAGAATTCGCACTTTCAGTCCTTCGAGAGAGCGCCTATTTTGCGTAAATTGCGAAGCATGACAACACCTCCTGGCACCATCGAACTGCGCGAGCTGGTCCTGCCCGCGCTGGCCAACCACCGCGGCACGCTGTACGCCGGCGAAGCCCTCCAGCTGCTGGCCAAGGTCGCGTTCCTGTCCGCGCGCAGCCTGGCGCAGCGCGAGGTCGTGATGGCCGGCATCACGGGCGTGGACTTCATCGCGCCGGTGGCCGTCGGCCAGCAGCTCGTGCTGCGCGCCTGGGTCACGCGGGTCGGCCGCAGTTCGATGACCGTCTGCGTGAGCGGGCTGGCCGACGCGCCCGGCATCCCGCCCGAGGAAGCCATCAAGGGGATGTTCGAAATGGTCGCGGTGGACACCGCCGGCCGCCCCGTCCCGATCGACTCGTCCTACCTGAACAAGGAAACCATGCAATGAGCTCCACGACTGCCGAGGCAACCCCCACCGGCTTCAAGCCCAAGAAGTCCGTCGCCCTGTCGGGCGTGACCGCCGGCAACACCGCGCTGTGCACGGTGGGCCGCACGGGCAACGACCTGCACTACCGCGGCTACGACATCCTGGACATCGCCGAAGTCTGCGAGTTCGAGGAAATCGCCCACCTGCTCGTGCACGGCAAGCTGCCCACGCGCGCCGAACTCAAGGCGTACAAGGCGAAGCTGAAAGCCATGCGCGGCCTGCCGGCCAGCGTGAAGGAAGCCCTGGAGAAACTGCCCGCCAGCGCCCATCCGATGGACGTGATGCGCACCGGCGTCTCCGCCCTGGGCTGCATCCTGCCCGAGAAGGACGACCACGGCCTGCCCGGCGCGCGCGACATCGCCGACCGGCTCATGGCCTCG
This sequence comes from Pseudorhodoferax sp., assembly GCA_049840715.1. Classification (GTDB taxonomy): domain Bacteria; phylum Pseudomonadota; class Gammaproteobacteria; order Burkholderiales; family Burkholderiaceae_C; genus Pseudorhodoferax. Next base: position 8,541 of record JASGJO010000036.1, on the reverse strand, counting down.
CTGGGCTCCATGCTGCTGTACTGGTACCACTGGAGCACGCAGGGCAGGCGCATCGAAGTCGAGACCGACGACGACTCCATCGGCGGCCACTTCCTGCACCTGCTGCACGGCGAGAAGCCTTCGGACGCCTGGGTGCGCGCCATGCACACCTCGCTGAACCTGTACGCCGAGCACGAGTTCAACGCCAGCACCTTCACGGCCCGCGTGATCGCCGGCACCGGCAGCGACATGTACTCGGCCATCGCCGGCGCCATCGGCGCGCTGCGCGGCCCCAAGCACGGCGGCGCCAACGAGGTGGCCTTCGAGATCCAGAAGCGCTACGACAACCCCGACGAGGCCGAGGCCGACATCCGCCGCCGGGTCGAGGCCAAGGAGGTGGTGATCGGCTTCGGCCACCCGGTCTACACCGTGAGCGATCCGCGCAACGTGGTCATCAAGGGCGTGGCCAGGCGCCTCTCGGACGAGGCCGGCTCGACCAAGATGTACGACATCGCCGAGCGCTTGGAATCGGTCATGTGGGAAGTGAAGAAGATGTTCCCCAACCTGGACTGGTTCAGCGCCGTGAGCTACCACATGATGGGCGTGCCGACCGCCATGTTCACGCCGCTGTTCGTGATCGCGCGCACGAGCGGCTGGGCCGCGCACGTGGTGGAGCAGCGCGTGGACAACAAGATCATCCGGCCCAGCGCCAACTACACTGGACCGGAAGACCTGAAGTTCGTGCCGATCGCCGAGCGCCGCTGAGCGCCTGCCCGCCAGATTCACCCTCGACCAGCGGTCGTTTTGGGCGGGCCGCGTGCCCGCCCTCTTTCTTACAGCCCCGATGAACGCGAACCACAGAAAGAAACTCCCCGGCACGGCCCTGGACTACATCGACGCGCGCGCAGCCGTCGATGCACTGAAGCCCGGCGCCTGGGACCGCCTGCCCTACACCGCGCGCGTGCATGCCGAGAACATCGTGCGCAAGGCAGAACCCGCGCGGATCGACGACTACCTCGCGCAGCTGGTCGAGCGACGGCGCGACCTGGACTTCCCCTGGTTCCCGGTGCGCGTGGTGTGCCACGACATCCTGGGCCAGACCGCGCTGGTGGACCTGGCCGGCCTGCGCGACGCCATCGCCAAGGAGGGCGGCGACCCCGCGGCCGTGAACCCCGTGGTGCCGGTGCAGCTGATCGTGGACCACTCGCTGGCCGTGGAGTGCGGCGGCTTCGACCCCGATGCCTTCGCCAAGAACCGCGCCATCGAGGACCGCCGCAACGAGGACCGCTTCCACTTCATCGAGTGGACGAAGAAGGCCTTCGCCAACGTGGACGTGATCCCTGCGGGCAACGGCATCATGCACCAGATCAACCTGGAGAAGATGTCGCCGGTGGTCTACGTGCAGGACGGCGTGGCGTTCCCCGACACCTGCGTGGGCACCGACAGCCACACGCCGCACGTCGACGCACTGGGCGTGATCGCCGTCGGCGTGGGCGGCCTGGAGGCCGAGAACGTGATGCTGGGCCGCGCTTCCTGGATGCGCCTGCCCGACATCGTGGGCGTGGAGCTGACCGGGCGCCGCCAGCCGGGCATCACGGCCACCGACATCGTGCTCGCGCTGACCGAGTTCCTGCGCAAGGAAAAGGTCGTCGGCGCCTACGTCGAGTTCTTCGGCGAGGGTGCGCGGCACCTCACCATCGGCGACCGCGCCACCATCGCGAACATGTGCCCCGAGTACGGTGCGACGGCCGCGCTGTTCTTCATCGACGAACAGACCACCGACTACCTGCGCCTGACCGGCCGCGACGAAGCCCAGGTGCGATTGGTCGAGACCTATGCGAAGACGGCCGGCTTCTGGGCCGACAGCCTGCAGACCGCCGACTACGAGCGCGTGCTGAAGTTCGACCTCTCCACGGTCGTGCGCAACATGGCCGGCCCTTCGAACCCGCACCGCCGCCTGCCGACCAGCGCGCTGGCCGAACGCGGCATCGCGCAGAACCTGGCGCAGGCACGTGCACAGGAAGCCCAGGGCCTGATGCCCGATGGCGCGGTCATCATCGCGGCCATCACGAGCTGCACCAACACCAGCAACCCGCGCAACGTGATCGCGGCGGCGCTGCTGGCGCGCAACGCCAACCGGCTGGGCCTGGCGCGCAAACCCTGGGTCAAGACCTCGCTGGCGCCCGGCTCCAAGGCGGTGGAGCTGTACCTGCAGGAGTCCGGCCTGCTGCCGGACCTGCAGCAACTCGGCTTCGGCATCGTGGCCTTCGCCTGCACCACCTGCAACGGCATGAGCGGCGCGCTCGATCCCGGGATCCAGCAGGAGATCATCGACCGCGACCTGTACGCCACGGCCGTGCTCTCGGGCAACCGCAACTTCGACGGCCGCATCCACCCGTATGCCAAGCAGGCCTTCCTGGCCTCGCCGCCGCTGGTCGTGGCCTACGCCATCGCGGGCACGGTGCGCTTCGACATCGAGCAGGACGTGCTGGCCGTGGTGGACGGGCGCGAGATCCGCCTGAAGGACATCTGGCCCGGCGACGAGGAGATCGACGCCATCGTCGCCGCCAGCGTCAAGCCCGAACAGTTCCGCCGCGTCTACGAGCCCATGTTCGCGCTGCGCGTGGACGATGGCGAGAAGGTCGCGCCGCAGTACGACTGGCGCGCGCCGTCGACCTACATCCGCCGCCCGCCCTACTGGGATACGGAGGGCGTGGGCGCCCTGGCCGCGAACCCGCGCACGCTCAAGGGCATGCGCCCGCTGGCCCTGCTGCCGGACAACATCACCACCGACCACCTCTCGCCCTCCAACGCCATCCTGCTGGACAGCGCGGCGGGTGAATACCTGGCCAGGATGGGCCTGCCCGAGGAGGACTTCAACTCCTACGCCACGCACCGCGGCGACCACCTGACGGCCATGCGCGCGACCTTCGCGAACCCGCAGCTCGTCAACGAGATGGCCGTCGTGGATGGCCGGCAGCAGAAGGGCTCGCTGGCCCGCATCGAGCCCGAGGGCCAGGTCGTGCGCATGTGGGAGGCCATCGAGACCTACCTGAACCGCCGCCAGCCGCTGATCATCATCGCGGGTGCCGACTACGGCCAGGGCTCCAGCCGCGACTGGGCCGCCAAGGGCGTGCGCCTGGCCGGCGTGGAGACGGTGGTGGCCGAGGGCTTCGAGCGCATCCACCGCACCAACCTGATCGGCATGGGCGTGCTGCCGCTGGAGTTCCTGCCCGGCACCACGCGCCTGACGCTGGGCCTGGACGGCACGGAGACCTACGACGTGGTGGGCGAGCGCACGCCGCGCGCCACGCTCACGCTGGTCGTGCGCAAGCGCGACGGCAGCACCACCGACGTGCCCGTCACCTGCCGGCTCGACACCGCCGAGGAGGTCTCGGTCTACGAGGCCGGGGGCGTGCTGCAACGCTTCGCGCAGGACTTCCTGGCCGAGCAGGCCGAGGCCGCCTGAAAGAACAACGCGAACGAGGACTTTTCGATGGCATCCGCACCACAGGTCAGGATCCCCGCCACGTACATGCGCGGCGGCACCAGCAAGGGCGTGTTCTTCAAGCAGGAAGACCTGCCCGCCGACTGCCAGCGGCCCGGCGCCGCGCGCGACGGGCTGTTCATGCGCGTGATCGGCAGCCCGGACCCCTACGGCAAGCAGATCGACGGCATGGGCAACGGCACCTCCAGCACCAGCAAGGGCGTGATCATCGGCAAGAGCAGCCGGCCGGGCCACGACGTGGACTACCTCTACGGCCAGGTGGCCATCGACAGCGCCTTCGTGGACTGGTCGGGCAACTGCGGCAACCTGTCGACGGCCGCCGGCGCCTTCGCCATCCATGCGGGCTATGTGGACCCGGCGCGCATTCCCGACGAGGGCGTTTGCGTGGTGCGCATCTGGCAGGCCAACATCGCCAAGACCATCGTTGCCCATGTGCCCGTGCGCGGCGGCCAGGTGCAGGAGACGGGCGACTTCGAACTCGACGGCGTGACCTTCCCCGCGGCCGAGATCGTGCTCGAGTTCATGGACCCGGCCGACGAGGGCGAGGACGGCGGCGCGATGTTCCCCACCGGCAATGTCGTCGATGACCTGGAAGTTCCGGGCCTGGGCACGGTCAAGGCCACGCTGATCAACTCGGGCATCCCCACGGTGTTCGTGAACGCGGCCGAGATCGGCCACACGGGCACGGAACTGCAGGACGCCATCAACGGCGACGCGGCGCTGCTCTCCAGGTTCGAATCCCTGCGCGTGGCCGGCGCGCTGCGCATGGGCCTGATCCGCACGCCCGAGGAGGCGGCCAGGCGCCAGCACACGCCCAAGATCGCCTTCGTCGCGCCGCCCGTGGACTACACGGCGTCGAGCGGCAAGACCGTGCGCGGGACCGACATCGACGTGTTGGTGCGCGCCCTGTCCATGGGCAAGCTGCACCACGCCATGATGGGCACGGCCTCGGTGGCCATCGCCACGGCCGCCGCCATCCCGGGCACGCTGGTCAACCTGGCGGCCGGCGGCGGCGAGCGCAACGCGGTTCGCTTCGGCCACCCCTCGGGCACGCTGCGCGTGGGCGCCGAGGCCAGGCTGGTCGATGGCCAGTGGGTGGTGACCAAGGCCGTCATGAGCCGCAGCGCGCGCATCCTCATGGAAGGGTCCGTCCGCGTGCCGGGCGACGCGCTGGCGCCCTAGCATCGGGGGCATCACACACCAAGGAGACGACATGCCCTGCCTCACCCGCCGCCAGGCCCTGGCCGCGACCGCCATCACCCTCGCCGGGCCGGCCCTGGCCCAGACGCCGGCCTGGCCGAACAAGACCATCCGCCTCGTCGTGCCCTTCGCGGCCGGCGGTGCCAACGACCTGCTCGCGCGCGCCGCGGCCGAAGGCGCGGGCAAGGTGCTGGGCCAGACCGTGCTGGTGGACAACCGGCCCGGCGCGGGCGGCACGCTGGGCGCGGACATCGTCGCCCGGTCGGCACCCGACGGCTACACCTTCCTGACCAGCGCGGCCGGCGTCATCTCCAACAGCATGATCAAGAAGAACATGCCGTTCAAGGACGAGGCGCTCATCCCGGTGGTCATGATCGGCCTGGCCCCCTCGGTCATCGTGGTGCCCAGGAACGCGCCGTACAAGGACCTGCGCGAATTCGTCGAGGCCTCCAAGAAGGGCCAGGGTTTCCACTTCGCGACCGCCGGCACCGGCAGCACGCCGCACTTCGTCGCCGAGTTGCTGAACTTCAAGTACGGCGCCAGGCTGCAACCCGTGCCCTACAAGAGCGGCTCGGAGGGCACGACCGCCGTGATGAGCGGCCAGGTGCAGGGCACGTCGGAGGCCAGCATCATCGCGCTGCCGCACATCCTGAAGGACGGCAAGTTCAAGGGCCTGGCCACCACCTGGACACGGCGGATCTCGGCCTACCCCGAACTGAGCACCGCGGTCGAGCAAGGCTTCGCGGACCTGCAGATCGCCCACTGGGCCGGCGTGCACGCACCGCAGGGCACGCCACAGGCCGTGCTCGACCGCTTCGCCGCCGCCGTGGACACCGCGATGCGCGACCCCGAGACCGTCAAGAAGCTCCAGGCGCTGGGCATCGAGCCGGTCGGCGGCACGCGCGCGGAGTTCGAGAAGTTCGTCGACGCCGAACGCAGCCGCCTGGGCGAGATCGTCAAGGCCGCCGGCATGAAGGAAGACTGATGCGCCACCCGACCGCCCCCATTGCGCGCCGCACGGCCGTCGCCGCCACCCTGCTCGCCGTGGCCGGCCTGCCGCTGGCGGCACAGGCGCAGGCATCGCCTGACAACTGGCCCACGCGCCCGATCCGCCTGATCGTGCCCTATGCGGCCGGCGGCTTCGCCGACACGCGCGCGCGCAAGATCGCCGAGAAGATCGGCCCGGCGCTGGGCCAGCCGCTCGTGATCGAGAACCGCGCCGGCGCCGGCGGCGTCACGGGCACCGACGCCATCGCCAAGGCCGCGGACGGCCACACCTTCGGTTTCGGTTCCCCGGCGCCGCTGGTCACCAACCCGCTGCTGATGAAGAAGATGCCGTACGACGCGCGGCGCGACCTCCAGCCCATCGTGCTGATCGAGGAGGCGCCGCTCGTGCTCTCGGTCGCGCTGAACCAGCCCTTCAAATCGGTGAAGGAGCTGCTGGACGGCGCCAGAGCCCGGCCCGGCACGCTGACCTATGGCTCCTCGGGCGTCGGCGGTGCGCACCACCTGTCGGGCGAGCTGCTCGCGTTCCAGACGGGCGTCGAGCTGGTGCACGTGCCGTACAAGGGTGGCGCGCCGGCGGCGGCCGACCTCATGGGCGGCCACCTCGCGCTGATGTTCGAGATGGGCTATGCCGCGCTGCCCGCCATCCAGGGCGGCAAGGTGCGCCCGCTGGCCGTCTCCAGCAAGCACCGGCTCAAGGTGCTGCCGCAGCTGCCCACGCTGGACGAATCCGGCGTCAAGGGCTTCGAATCCACCAACTGGCTGGGCTTGATCGCACCGGCGAGCACACCGGCGGCCATCGTCGCGCGGCTGAACAAGGCCGTGAACGATGCGCTGCAAGACCCCGGCGTGCGCAGCATGGTCGAGGGCAGCGGCGGCGAAGTCATCGGCGGCACGCCGCAGGATTACGCCCGCTTCCTCGACGAAGAGCGCGCGCGCTGGGAACCCCTCATCCGCAAAGCCAACATCACCCTCGACAACTGATGTCCACACGCAAACGACTCCGCTCCCTGGTCGAAGCCCGCAAGGGCCTGATCGTTCCCGGCGCCTTCAACGCCCTGTCCGCACGCGTCATCGCGGACCTGGGCCACCAGGCCATCTACGTGACCGGTGCCGGCGTCACCAACATGTGGTTCGGCATGCCGGACCAGGGCTTCATGGGCTTGCACGAGATCGCCGACCACACGGCGCGCATCCGCGACGCGGTGGACGTGCCGCTGCTGGTCGACGCCGACACCGGCTTCGGCAACGCGCTCAACGTGCGCCACACGGTGCGCGTGCTCGAACGCGCCGGCGCCGACTGCATCCAGCTGGAGGACCAGGTCGCGCCCAAGCGCTGCGGGCACTTCTCGGGCAAGGAGGTCATCTCCACCGAGGAGGCCGTCGCCAAGATCAAGGCCGCGGTCGACGCGCGCCACGATCCGGATTTCCTGGTCATGGCCCGCACCGATGCCGCGGCCACGCATGGTTTCGAGGCTGCCGTCGAACGCGCGCAGAAGTTCGCCGAGGCCGGTGCCGACATCCTGTTCGTCGAGGCCGTGACCCAGCCGCAAGAGGTGCGCGCGCTGCCGCAGCGGCTGGCCAAGCCCCAGCTCATGAACATGGTGATCGGCGGCCGCACGCCCATCTTCAACGCCGACCAGCTCGGCGAGCTCGGCTACGGCATCGTGCTGTACGCGAACGCCGCGCTGCAAGGCGCGGTCGCCGGCATGCAGAAGGCCCTGACCGTGCTGCGCGACGAGAAGGAGGTGCAGGAGTCCAGCGGTCTCGTCACGCCGTTCGCCGAACGCCAGCGCCTGGTCGGCAAGCCCGAGTGGGATGCGCTGGAGAAGCGCTACAGCTGATCTCCGTGCCGGCGCGCCAGTTCGATGAAGGCCCGCACGTAGTCGATGGCGGTGTCGGCCTCGCGCGCCCCCAGGAAGATCTGCTTGGCGATGCCGCGCGCGCCCAGCCGCACGGGCACCACGTCCATCCTGGCCGCGTACTCCTCGACCAGCCAGCGCGGCAGGGCGGCCACGCCACGGCCGCTGGCCACCATCTGCAACATGATGTCGGTGGTCTCGATGGCCTTGTGGCGCCGGGGCGTGACGCCGGCCGGCAGCAGGAACTGGTTGTAGATGTCCAGGCGCTCGATGTCCACGGGGTAGCTGATGAGCACTTCCTGGGTCAGCTGCCGGGGCTTCACGTACGCCGCCGACGCCAGGGCATGGTCCCTGCCCACGACCAGCACCTGCTCGTAGTCGAACACGGGCTCGAACTTCAGGCCCGGCTTGTGGAGCGGGTCGGGCGTGACGAGCAGGTCGATCTCGTAGCCGAACAGCGCGCCGATGCCGCCGAACTGGAACTTCTGCTTGACGTCCACATCCACGTCAGGCCACGTGGCCAGGTAGGGTGACACCACCTTGAGCAGCCACTGGTAGCACGGGTGGCATTCCATGCCGATGCGCAGCGCGCCGCGCTCGCCCTGCGCGAACTGGCCCAGGCGCTCTTCGGCCAGGTCCAGCTGCGGCAGCACGCGGTTCGCCACCGCCAGCAGGTACTGGCCGGCCTGCGTCAGGCGCAGGCTGCGGCCTTCGCGCAGCCAGATGTCGGTGCCCAGCTGCTGCTCCAGCTTCTTCATGCTGTGGCTCAAGGCCGACTGGGTCAGGTTCAGCACGCCCGCGGCGGCCGTCAACGACCCTTGCTTCTCGACCTGCTGAACGATGCGCAGGTGGATGCGCTCAAGCATTCAAATGACTCATGCTCATGGATTGTTGAAATAAGACCATTTTACTTCATTGATACACATCCATACCATCAGGTGCTGTTCGGATTCTATCGTGTTTCCCTATTAACCTTAGCAATACGTA
>JASGJO010000035.1:0-103865 GCA_049840715.1 Pseudorhodoferax sp. | reverse complement strand
AGGGCTCACCTCCGGTGCGGTGAAGGGCTGACGCGCGATGACCGCACCTTCCAAGAACGGCTGGTGGCGCGGCGGCGTCATCTACCAGGTCTACCCGCGCAGCTTCGCCGACAGCAACGGCGACGGCATCGGCGACCTGCCCGGCATCACCGCCCGCCTCGAGCACATCGCCCGCCTGGGCGCCGATGCGGTCTGGCTCTCGCCCTTCTTCACGAGCCCGCAGAAGGACTTCGGCTACGACGTCAGCGACTACCGCGGCGTCGATCCGATGTTCGGCACGCTCGCCGACTTCGACGCGCTGGTGGCGCGTGCGCATGCGTTGGGCCTGAAGGTGGTGATCGACCAGGTGCTCTCGCACACCTCGGACCAGCACGCCTGGTTCGGCGAGAGCCGCGCCAGCCGCGACAACCCCAAGGCCGACTGGTACGTCTGGGCCGATGCGAAGCACGACGGCACGCCGCCCAACAACTGGCTCAGCGTGTTCGGCGGCAGCGCCTGGCAGTGGGACACGCGCCGCTGCCAGTACTACCTGCACAACTTCCTGGCCAGCCAGCCTGACCTGAACGTGCTGAACCCCGTGGTGCAGGACGCGCTGCTGGCCGAGATGCGCTTCTGGCTGGACCGCGGCGTGGACGGCTACCGGCTGGACGCCATCAACTTCTGCTGCCACGACGCCCGGTTGCGCGACAACCCCGGCCGTGGCGCGCCGGCGCACGTCGACCCCACGGCACCGGCCGCCAACCCCTATTCGTGGCAGGTCCACGAATTCGACAAGAGCCGGCCGGAGGCGCTGGTGTTCCTGCGCCGCCTGCGCGCACTGGTGGACGGGTATCCCGGCGCCGCCATGGTCGGAGAGATCGGCGACGAGCGCGGCCTCGCGCTGATGGCCGCCTACACCGGCGGCGGCGACAAGCTGCACATGGCCTACTGCTTCGATCTGCTGGGCCCGCAGTACGATGCCGGCTACCTGCACACCCTGCTGACGCAGGCGCAGCACACGCTGGGCGACGGCTGGCCCTGCTGGGCCATCTCCAACCACGACAGCATGCGCGTGGCCACGCGCTGGGGCGGCACGCAACCCCATCCGGCGCTGCTGCGCCAGGCCGCAGCGCTGTTGCTCACGCTGCGCGGCAGCGCCTGCATCTACCAGGGCGAGGAACTGGGCCTGCCCGAGTCCGACGTGGCCTTCGATGCGCTGCAGGACCCCTACGGCATCGCCATGTGGCCCGAGTTCAAGGGCCGCGACGGCTGCCGCACGCCCATGGCGTGGCAGGCCGACGCGCCCGACCTGGGCTTTGGCAGCGGCACCACGCGGCCGTGGCTGCCGCTGGACGCCAGCCACCGGGCCCTGGCGGCCGACCGCCAGTGGCGCGACGACGGCGCACTGCTGCACCACTACCGCCGCCTGCTGCGATGGCGCCGTGCGCAGCCGGCCCTGCGCCTGGGTTCGATGACCCTGCTGCCGCGCCAGGGCCAGGTGCTGGCCTTCGAACGCGCGCACGGCGGGCAGCGCCTGCTGTGCGTGTTCAACCTCGGCGCACAGGGCGCCCGCTATGCCCTGCCAGCCGACGGCTGGACGTTGGACGCGGACGCGCCCGCGCAGCCACCGGGCCTCGCCAGCGGCCGGGACACGCTGCTGCTGCCGCCCCACGGCACCGCCTTTCTCACCTTCGCCCCCCAGATCTGACAGGAGAAGAACCATGTCCGCCATCCGCTTCAGCGGCGTGCACAAACGCTACGACGGCGCCAGCGCCGACACCATCCGCAACGTCAACCTGGAGATCGGCAACGGCGAGTTCGTGGTCTTCGTCGGCCCCTCCGGCTGCGGCAAGTCCACGTTGCTGCGCATGGTGGCCGGGCTGGAAGACATCTCCAGCGGCGACCTGGCCATCAAGGGCCAGCGCGTCAACGAGACCCCGCCCTCGCGCCGTGGCGTGGCCATGGTGTTCCAGAGCTACGCGCTGTATCCGCACATGACGGTCTACGAGAACATGGCCTTCGGCCTCAAGCAGCTGCGCACGCAGGGCGCCACCGTCGACCAGCGCGTGCGCAAGGCCTCCAGGATCCTGCAGCTCGATCCGCTGCTCCAGCGCCTGCCCAAGGAACTGTCGGGCGGCCAGCGCCAGCGCGTGGCCATCGGCCGGGCCATCGTGCGCGAACCCGACGTCTTTCTATTCGACGAGCCGCTGTCCAACCTGGACGCCTCGCTGCGCGTGCAGACGCGGCTGGAGATCGCCAAGCTGCACAAGGACATCGGCACGGCCAGCATGATCTATGTGACGCACGACCAGGTCGAAGCCATGACGCTGGCCGACAAGATCGTGCTGCTCAACGCCGGCCCGGCCGTGCAGCGCGATGGCAGCGTGGCCCAGTTCGGCGCGCCGCTGGCGCTCTACCATCACCCGGTCAACAAGTTCGTGGCCGGCTTCATCGGCAGCCCCAAGATGAACTTCGTGGCCGCCAGGCTGCGCAGCGCCGATCCGCGCCATGCCGCGGTCATGGTCGGCCCGGTCGTCTGCCACGTCGAGGCCGATGCCAGGCGCCTGAGGGGCGGCAGCGACATCACGCTGGGCGTGCGGCCCGAGCATGTGCAGATCGCCGAGCGGGAAGGCGGCACCAACGTGGTGACCGGTCTGGTCGCCTTCCTGGAGCAGTTGGGCGAGGCCAGCTACGTCTACGTGCGACTGGCCGGCGGCGAGCTCGTGACGGTGCGCCAGAGCGGCCATTGCGCGCGCGACATCGGCAGCCCCATCGCACTGCACCTGCCGCCGCAGCACTGCCACCTGTTCGACGGCGACAACGTGGCCCTGCCGCGCACCGTCGATCCGCTGGTGCTGAACGGCCAGCCCGTCGTCGCCGGCGTGTCGATCTCACGCACCGCCGCGCACTGAGCCCGCCGCCAACGCCCACGCAAAGCCACCCCGCCAAGCCACCCCGCCGCGGCGCCGCGCGCTGCGCCCCACACCGCTCCATGACCAGCACATCCTCCGCCGCGCTCGGCGTGGCACCCTGGTGCCTGCACGAAACCCGGTTCGATCCCGAGCGCGCCGGCCTGCATGAAACCCTGTTCTGCCTGGGCAACGGCCGCATCGGCCTGCGCGGCACGCACGAGGAAGGCCGCGTCTGGCCCGGCACCGACCAGGATGCGACCTACCTCAACGGCTTCTACGACGTGGCCGACATCGCCTACGCCGAGAACGCCTACGGCCTGGCCCGGCTGCACCAGTTCATCGTCGCCGTGCCCAACGGCAAGGCCGTGGCCTGGCAGATCGACGGCGAGGCCTTCGACCCTGCCATCGGCCGGATCGAGGACTACACGCGCAGCTTCGACCTGCGCCGCGGGCTGCTCACGCGCCGCTTCGTCTGGGTCTCGCCGCGCGGGCGGCGCGTTTCCGTGCACAGCACCCGGCTGGTCAGCCTGGAACGCGATGCGGTCTGCGCGCTGCGCTACGAACTGCAGGTGCTCGACGGCCCGGCCCACATCGCCATCGAGTCCGTCATCGACGCCAGGGCCCAGGACATGGAGGCCAGCGACGACCCGCGCGCGGGTTCGGCGCACGCAGCCAAGTCGCTGATCGAAGTCTCGGCCGAGCGGCGCGGCCCGCAGGTGCTGCTGGTGCACCGCACCAAGCGCAGCGACATGGTGGTGGCCAGCGCACTGCACAGCCTGGCCTGGCTTGCCGGCGTGGGCGCCCTCGCACCGCAGGACGCCGGCGCCGCCGCCTGCCTTGGCCACCGTTTCGAGGCCGAACTGCGGCAGCACGACACGCTGCGGCTGGACAAGGTGTTCGGCCTCATGGGCTCGCAGCACGCCCCCGCCGAAGACCTGCCGGTGCTGCTGGCCCGCGCCGTCGAGCAGGCCGTGGAGGCCGGCTTCGAGCAGCTGTGCGCGGAGCAGGCGGCCTACCTTGCACGCTACTGGCAGGACGCCGACATCGTGATCGAAGGCGACGACGCGCTGCAGCAGGGCATGCGCTTCAACCAGCTGCACCTGCTGCAATCGGTCGGCCGCGACGGCCGCACCAACATCGCCGCCAAAGGTGTCACCGGCAGCGGCTACGACGGCCACTACTTCTGGGATACCGAGATCTACGTGCTGCCGATGCTGCTGCACACGCAGCCGCAGATCGCGCGCCGCCTGCTCGAGTTCCGCTACCACACGCTGGACGCGGCACGCGCTCGCGCGCGCGAGATGGCGCATGCCCAGGGCGCGCTGTTCCCCTGGCGCACCATCAGTGGGCCGGAGTGCTCCTCGTACTTCCCGGCGGGTACGGCGCAGTACCACATCAATGCCGACATCGCCTTCGCCGTGAAGCGCTACTGGGACGTCACCGGCGATGACGCCTTCATGCTGGACCATGGCGCCGAACTGGTCTTCGAGACCGCCCGCATCTGGATGGGCCTGGGCCATTTCCAGCACGGTCGCTTCGGCGACGGCAGCACGCGCCGCTACTGCATCCACACCGTGACCGGCCCGGACGAATACACGGCGCTGGTGGACAACAACTTCTACACCAACGCCATGGCCCAGATGCACCTGGGCTTCGCCGCCGAACTCGTGCAGTGGCTCGCGCAGCAGCACGCCGGCCAGCTGCTGCAACTGCAGTTGCGCATCGGCCTGGACCTGCGCGAGGCCGAGACCTGGCAGGAGGCGGCGCGCCACATGTACCTGCCCTACGACGAACGGCTGGGCGTGCACCCGCAGGACGACGGCTTCCTGGCCAAGCCGCGCTGGGACTTCGACGGCGACGGCCCCAAGCGCCCGCTGCTGCTGCACTACCACCCGCTGGTGATCTACCGCCACCAGATCTGCAAGCAGGCCGACGTGCTGCTGGCCCTGCTGCTGCTGGGCGAGCAGTTCAGCCTGGACGACAAGCGGCGCGACTTCGACTACTACGAAGCCATCACCACGCACGACTCCTCGCTGTCGCGCTGCATCTTCGGGATCGTCGCCTCGGAAGTCGGCTATGCCGAGAAGGCCTACGCCTATTTCGCCGACGGCGTGCGCACCGATCTGGACGACCACCACCGCAATACCCGCCACGGCGTGCACACCGCGGCCATGGCCGGTGCCTGGCTGGGCATCGTGGCCGGCTTCGCGGGGCTGCGCATGCGCAGGCGCATGCCCTGCTTCTCCCCCACGCTGCCGGCCGGCTGGCGCCGCTACAGCTTCAAGCTGCGGGTGGCTGGCGCCCAGCTGGAACTGGACATCGGCCCCGAGGGCTGCAGCTACCGGCTGCTTGCCGGCGCCTGGCTGGCGTTCCGGCATGGCGGGCAGACCGTGGTGCTGGGCGGCGACCGGCGCGAGACCACGCTGGCCCTGCCGGGTGCCGCCCACCCGCCCACCGCACTGCCCGCCCCGCCGGCCAACGTGCGCCCTGCCTTCCACTGACCTACCTCCTCCTCCACCGTGATCCGCCATTTTTCGCACGCCTTCATCTTCGATCTGGACGGCGTTCTGACCGACACCGCCCGCCATCACCTGGCTGCCTGGGGCGCGCTCGCGCGCATGCTCCAACTTCCCTTCGACGCGGCCATGCAAGACCGCCTGCGCGGCCTGTCGCGCATGGACTCGCTGGAGCTGGTGCTGGGATCGGCCGCCGGCCGCTTCAGCGCGGAACGCAAACAGGCGCTGGCCGAACACAAGAACGCCGCCTATGTCGATGCCATCGCTGGGCTGACCCCGGCCGACCTGCTGCCGGGCGCGCTGGCCGCCTTGCAGGCCGTGCGAAGCGGCGGCTGGGGCCTGGCGCTCGCTTCGGCCAGCCGCAATGCACCCACGGTGCTGGCCCGGCTCGGCGTCGCCCGGCTGTTCGACCATGTCGTCGACCCCGCCAGCGTCGCGCGCGGCAAACCCGCGCCGGACATCTTCCTGGCGGCAGCACAGGCCCTCGGCGTCGCACCCGCGCATTGCGTGGGCATCGAGGACGCCCCGGCCGGGGTCCAGGCCATCCGTGACGCAGGGATGTTCGCCGTCGGCATCGGCGATCCACGGGTGCTGCACGGCGCCGACCTGGTGTTGCCCGACCTGCGCGGCCTGCATCCCGGCACGTGTCTGCGCTGACAGCGCCCCGGCCCCATCCGCCCGTCGATTTCCAGGCCTGCCGGCCCTGGCGCGCAAGCCGGCAACTTCCATCACCACAGACCGAGGAGAACCGCATGAAACCCAAACTTCCGAACCGGCTCGCAGCAGCCATCGCAGCGCTGCTGCTGGGCAGCCAGCCGGTGCTGGCGCAGGACCAGGCCGCCGACCCCACCCGCGACTTCGTCAAGAAGGTCAACGACGCGACCGGCCTGGAGTTCTGGGGCTATGCCCGCAGCGGCTTCTACAGCGGGCACAAGGACCAGGGCCGCCTGCGCGGCAACTACTCGCTGGGCGGCGACCTCCAGAAGTACCGCCTGGGAAATGAGGGCGACCACTACATCGAGTTCGGCATCGGCAAGCGCTTCGACCTGGGCCAAGGCATGAAGTGGGGCGTGTTCTACCAGCCCAACATGTACAACGGCGACCGCGGCACGGCCCAGGCCTACGCCACCATGACCGGCATCTTCGACAACAGCGCCACGCTGTGGGCCGGCCAGCGCTTCCACCGCATCCAGGACGTGCACATCGTGGACAACTGGGTCATGGAAGACGGCGACAACTACGGCGCCGGCATCGACGACATCCCGCTGCTCGGCGTGGGCACGCTGAACGTGGCGCTGCACACTTCCGACTCGTTCGACAACAAGGCCGGCAACCCGAACGACGCCAAGCGCGTCAACCTGCAGTGGCGCAAGATCCCGACCAACCCGGGCGGCACGCTGACGCTGACGGCCGGGCTGGTTTCGGGCGACTTTGCCCAGGGCAAGGACGGCGGCGCCGTGGGCCTGCTGCACAACCAGAAGGATTTCCTGCTCAAGGGGCTCAACAACTCCCTGTTCCTGCAGGCCTCCACCGGACACGCCTCGATCAACGGCAAGTTCTACGGGCTGGACCGCGACGGCGTCGCGCAGATGGGCGCCAAGCAGCGCCGCATCATCGACGTGGTGGACTGGCAGATCGGCAAGCTGGGCGGCCAGGCCATGATCGGCTACCAGACGCTGAGCCCGGACACCGGCGCGGATGTCAAGGACTTCTCGCTCGGCGGTCGCGTCAGCTACGGCATCGCCAAACGCGCCAAGCTGCTGGCCGAGATCGCCACCACGCGCCGCAGCGTGGACGGAGAAGCCTCCCGCCGGCTGAACAAGGGCACGGTGGCCGTGGCCTTCGCACCCAACACCGATTTCTGGACCCGTCCCGAGTTCCGCATCTACGCCACGCGCGCCAACTGGAACGAGGCCGCCGCGCTGGCCGCTGCCGAGAGCTACGGCCTGGGCGGCCGGCGCAACGGCAACACCTTCGGCGTGCAGATGGAAGTCTGGTGGGAATGAAGTGAGCCGGGCGGCCATGGGCGGCCCGTAGCGGCCAACCCATCGCCCTGCCTACGCTGGACGTGGGCGGGCACCGACAGGCGCGCCGGCCCGCGCGTGCGACAACCAAGGACATCGGGGCCGCCGGCCTCCCCACCCGAAAGGAAAACCCCATGTCCAGTCCCACCATCACCTCCGACAAGGTCGAAGGCACGACCGTCTACGACGCCAAGGGCGGCAAGCTCGGCAGCATCGACAACCTCGTCATCGACAAGCGCTCGGGCCTGGTGCGCTACGCCGCGCTGGAGTTCGGCGGCTTCCTGGGCATCGGCACCGACCGCTACCCGATCCCCTGGCCCATGCTGAAGTACGACACGGCGCTGGACGGCTACATCGTGCCGCTGGACGCCAACATGCTGGACAACGCCCCGCGCTACGCGCGCGAGGAACGCCCCGACTACAGCGACGACTACGGCCGCCGCGTGTACGAGCACTACGGCGTGACCTGGTAGCTCACCGGCGCCGCCTGGCCGCCGGCTTCCTGCCGGCCAGCGGCTTCTTGACCACGGCGTAGCGCGCCAGCGTGCGCTCGCGCGCCTGGGCGTGGTCGACCACGGGGCGCGGGTAGTCGCGCCCCAGTTCCACGCCGGCCGCGGCCAGTTCGATCGCGCTGGCGTTCCACGGCGCATGCAGCAGCGGCGGCGGCAGGTTCGCCAGCTGCGGCAGGTAGCGCCGGATGAACTTGCCCTCGGCATCGAAGCGCTCGCTCTGCGTGACCGGGTTGAAGATGCGGAAGTAGGGCTGGGCGTCGCAGCCCGTGGAGGCCGCCCACTGCCAGCCGCCGTTGTTGGCCGCCAGATCGAAGTCGTTGAGCTTCTCGGCGAAAAAAGCCTCGCCCCAGCGCCAGTCCAGCCCCAGGTGCTTGGTCAGGAAGCTGGCGGTGACCATGCGCAGCCGGTTGTGCATGTAGCCGCTCTGGTTGATCTGGGCCATGGCGGCATCGACCAGCGGATAGCCCGTGCGGCCCTCGCACCAGGCCGCGAACAGCGCCTCGGCATGCTTGCCGCGCTCCCACTTGACCGCGTCGTACTCGGGCTTGAAGGCCGATTGCGCCGCGTGCGGGAAATGCGCCAGGATCTGCATGTAGAAGTCGCGCCAGATCAGTTCCGAGAGCCAGACGGCCGGCCCCTGCATGCCCTGCACTGCGAGCTGCTGCGCGCTGGCGGCCAACTGGCGGATCGACACCGTGCCGAAGCGCAGGTGCACGCCCAGGTAGCTCGGCCCCTTGACCGCCGGGTAGTCGCGCGCCAGGTGGTACTGGTCCATGCGGTCGAAGAACTCTTCGAACAGCTGCTGGCCGCCGCTGGCGCCCAGCGGAATCTTGAGTTCCGCCAGGTTGGTCGGCTCGAAGCCGATCTGCGCCAGGCTGGGGATGGGCCGGCGCTCGCCCTCGGGCCGCGGCACCAGCGCCTCGGCATGGCGCGCCACGGGGTAGGACGATAGGTAGAACGCATCCACCTTCTTGAGCCAGGCCGTCTTGTAGGGCGTGAACACGCTGTAGGGCGTGCCGGCCTGGGTCATGACCTCGCCGCGCTCGAAGATCGCCTGGTCCTTGCTGGTGAGCAGCGCCGCGCCCATGCCGGCCAGCGTGCCGCGCACCTGGGCGTCGCGCGCCATGGCGGCGGGCTCGTCGTCGTGGTTGGCGAACACGGCCTGGGCGTGCAGCGCGTGGGCCAGCTCGGGAATCTGCTGGCGCGCCGGGCCCAGGCGCCAGATCAGGCCGGCGTCCGGCGCCAGCCGGCGCAGCGCGGCGTCGAGTTCGTCCAGCGCCGCCAGGATGAATTCCACGCGCCGGTCGGCCCGCGGCAAGGGGTCCAGGATGTCCGTGTCCAGGACGAACACGCAGTGCAGCTGGCGGCAGGCGCGCAGCGCGTGGTAGAGCGCCGCGTTGTCAAAAGCGCGCAAGTCGCGCCGAAACCACATCAATCCAGTGGCGTACTTCTTTTCCATGCAGCAAATCCCGAACGGGGGCGTCGCTAAAATCGCGGCTTATGAGTTCAGATTCTGCGCCGATGAACCTCACGCATCATTTCCTGATCGCGATGCCGGGGTTGGAAGACGAAAACTTCGCGCGCAGTGTGGTCTACCTGTGCGAGCACAGCGAACGCGGCGCGCTGGGCCTGGTCATCAACAAGCCCAGCGACATCAACCTCAAGAAGCTGTTCGACAAGGTCGACCTGCCGCTGCGGCGCGACGACCTGAGCGACAGCCCGGTGTTCCAGGGCGGCCCGGTGCAGACCGAACGCGGCTTCGTGCTGCACGAACCCGTCATGGCGGCGCCGCCGCACGACAGCGAGAGCATCTACGCCTCGACCATGACCATCCCGGGCGGCCTGGAGATGACCACCTCCAAGGACGTGCTGGAAGCCCTGTCCACCGGCGCCGGCCCCAAGAAGGTGCTGGTCTCGCTGGGCTACTCGGCCTGGGGCGAGGGCCAGCTGGAATCCGAACTCGCCGAGAACAGCTGGCTCACGGTGGAGGCCGACGCCAGCGTCATCTTCGACACGCCGATCGAACAGCGCTACGACCGCGCCCTGCAGCTGCTGGGGCTGCAGGCCTGGATGCTGTCGCCGGATGCGGGGCACGCGTGAGTTCAGCGCCAGCCACGCCCGACGCCGTTCCCGCGCATTTCCAATCCTTTCTGGCCTTCGACTACGGCACCAGGCGCACCGGGGTCGCGGTCGGCAACCGGTTCACGCGCACGGCCACGCCGCAGGGCACGATCCGCGCCGAGGGCGATGCACGCTTCGCCCAGGTCGAGGCGCGCGTGCGCGAATGGCAGCCCGACGCGCTGGTCGTCGGCGTGCCCTTCCACCCGGACGGCGCAGCGCACGAGAACACGGCGCGGGCGCAGCGCTTCGCGCGCCAGCTGCGCGGGCGCTGCAAGCTGCCCGTCTACGAGGTGGACGAGCGCTACACCACCACCGAAGCCCACAGCCTGGGCGCGCGCGACGCCGATGCGGCCGCGGCCTGCATCATCCTCGAGCAATTCCTGAGAAACCTGCCATGAGTACCCTGACCCTCGACGCCGAGGCCTTGTACGCCGAACTGCTGCGCGGCGTGCGGCCGCTGTGCACGCCCGACATCCAGCTGGTGGGCATCGCCTCCGGCGGCGCCTGGCTGGCCGAGCGCCTGCAGACCGACCTGCAGCGCAGCGGCAAGCCCGGCGTGATCTCCTCGGCCATGCACCGCGACGACTACGGCCAGCGCGGCATGGTGGCCGGCGCCAGCGCCACGGCCCTGGCCTTCGACGTGACCGGGGCCCACATCGTGCTGCTGGACGACGTGCTCTACACCGGCCGCACCATCCGCGCCGCGCTCAACGAGCTGTTCGACTACGGCCGCCCGGCCAGCGTGCGCCTGGCGGTGCTGGTGGACCGCGGCGCGCGCGAACTGCCCGTCCAGGCCGACTTCGCCGCCGCGCGCGTGACGCTGCCGGCCAGCCAGTCGCTGGCGCTCGCGCGCGCCGCCGACGGCCGCTTCAGTTTCGAGATCAAAGGCTGACCATGCTGGCCCGACGCAACCCCCAACTCAACAAGAACGGCGAGCTGATCCACCTGCTCTCCATCGAGGGCCTGCCCAGGGACATCCTGACGCAGATCCTGGACACCGCAGCCAACTTCGTCAGCGTGGGCGACCGCGAGGTCAAGAAGGTGCCGCTGCTGCGCGGCAAGAGCGTGTTCAACCTGTTCTTCGAGAACAGCACGCGCACGCGCACCACCTTCGAGATCGCGGCCACGCGGCTGTCGGCCGACGTGATCAACCTGGACATCGCGCGCTCCTCGGCCGCCAAGGGCGAGTCGCTGCTGGACACCATCGCCAACCTGTCGGCCATGGCGGCCGACCTGTTCGTGGTGCGGCACAGCGAATCGGGCGCGCCCTACCTGATCGCCCAGCACGTGGCGCCGCACGTGCATGTCATCAACGCCGGCGACGGCCGGCACGCGCACCCCACGCAGGGGCTGCTCGACATGTACACCATCCGCCACTACAAGAAGGACTTCAGCAACCTGACGGTGGCCATCGTCGGCGACGTGCTGCACTCGCGCGTGGCGCGCTCGGACATCCACGGCCTGACCACGCTGGGCTGCGCCGAGGTGCGCGTGGTCGGCCCCAAGACCCTGGTGCCCGGCGACATGGCGCAGATGGGCGTGCGCGTGTGCCACACGCTGGAAGAAGGCATCAAGGGCGCGGACGTGGTCATCATGCTGCGCCTGCAGAACGAGCGCATGAGCGGCGCGCTGCTGCCCTCCAGCCAGGAGTACTTCAAGAGCTTCGGCCTCACGCCCGAGAAGCTCGCGCTGGCCAAGCCCGACGCCATCGTCATGCACCCGGGCCCGATCAACCGCGGCGTGGAGATCGCCTCGGCCGTGGTCGACGGCAAGCAGGCCGTGATCCTGCCGCAAGTCACCTTCGGCATCGCCGTGCGCATGGCGGTGATGGGCATCGTCGCAGGCAACGAGGCATAAGAATGAAGACGCTGATCCAGAACGGCCGCGTGATCGACCCGGCCTCGGGCCGTGACACCACCGCCGACATCGCCATCGCCTCGGGCCGCATCGTGTCCATCGGCAACGTGTCGCCCGAATTCAAGCCCAACCGCACGCTCGATGCCAGCGGCCTGGTGGTCATCCCCGGCCTCATGGACTTGTCCATGCGGCTGCGCGAGCCCGGCCACGAGCACGAGGGCATGCTGGAGAGCGAGATGGCCGCGGCCGTGGCCGGCGGCGTCACCAGCCTGGTCTGCCCGCCCGACACCGACCCCGTGCTCGACGAGCCCGGCCTGGTGGAGATGCTCAAGTTCCGCGCCGAGAAGCTGCACCAGGCGCGCGTGTTCCCGCAGGGCGCGCTCACGCGCGGCCTGGCCGGCGAGGTGCTGACCGAGATGGTCGAGCTGACCGAGGCCGGCTGCATCGGCTTCGGCCAGGCCGAGGTGCCGCTGGCCAACACCCAGGTGCTGCAGCGCGCGCTGCAGTACGCGGCGACCTTCGGCTTCACGGTGTTCCTGCGCCCGCAGGACCGCGACCTGGGCAAGGGCGTGGCCGCCAGCGGCCCGCTGGCCACGCGCATGGGCCTGTCGGGCGTGCCCGTGATCGCCGAGACCATCGCGCTGCACACCATCTTCGAGCTCATGAAGGTCACGGGCGCGCGCGTGCACCTGTCGCGCATCTCCAGCGCGGCCGGCATCGAGCTGGTGCGCCAGGCGCGCGCCGCGGGCCTGCCCGTCAGCTGCGACGTGAGCATCAACTCGCTGCACCTGACCGACCAGGACATCGGCTACTTCGACAGCCGCGCCCGCGTGAACCCGCCGCTGCGCCAGCAGCGCGACCGCGACGCGCTGCGCGCCGCGCTGGCCGACGGCTGCATCGCCGCGCTGGTCTCGGACCACACGCCGGTGGACGCCGACGCCAAGACCCTGCCCTTCGCCGAGGCCGAGCCCGGCGCCACGGGCGTGGAGCTGCTGCTGAGCCTGACCCTGAAGTGGGCCGAGGAACAGGGCGTGCCGCTGCCGCGGGCGCTGGCCACCGTCACGAGCCAGCCGGCCGCCCTGCTGGGCAGCGCGCTCGGCACGCTGCAGGCCAGCCTGGGCCAGCTGGTCGAAGGCGGCGTGGCCGACGTCTGCGTGTTCGACCCGGCCGCACGCTGGACCGTGACCGACGCCGCGCTGCAGAGCCAGGGCAAGCACACGGCCTTCACGGGCTACGAATTGCCGGGCCGCGTGCGCTGGACGCTGGTCGGCGGCCACCTGGCCCACGGCGCATGAGACATCCCCCCAGGCGGCTTCGCCGCTCCCCCCTTTCCGCGACGCGAAGGGGGCACCGCCAGCAGCCGGGCCAATCCCGTTCCGCGGCGGCCGCTGGCCTGGACCGCTTCGCGGCCCCTCGCGCCGCCCGAGGCGGCTGAAACCATGCGCCACGCGCGCGCGCTGTGGCGCCTGCTGCGCCTGGCCGGCCACGGCGCGGCCGGCCTGTGGACCATCCGCACGCGCTTTGCCGGCTGGAGCCCACGGCAGCGCGAGCAGGCCGTGCAGGCCTGGGCCGCGCGCGTGCTGGAACTGACCGGCATCCGGCTGCAGGTCGGCGGCGCGCCCATGGCCGGCGGCCCGGTGCTGCTGGTGGCCAACCACATCTCCTGGCTGGACATCGTGGTCATGCACGCGGCCGGCTACTGCCGCTTCGTCTCCAAGGCCGACGTGGCGCACTGGCCGCTGATCGGCAGCCTGGCGACAGGCGCCGGCACGCTCTACATCGAACGCGCCTCGCGCCGCGACGCCATGCGCGTGGTGCACCACATGCGCGACCGGCTCGTGGCCGGCGACGTGGTGGCCATCTTCCCCGAGGGCACGACCGGCGACGGCCGTGCGCTGCTGCCCTTCCACGCCAACCTCGTGCAGGCCGCGATCAGCGCCGAGGCGCCCGTGCAGCCGCTGGCGCTGCGCTTCGCGGACGGCACGGGCGCGACCAGCTTCGCGCCGAGCTTCGTCGGCGACGAAACCCTGGTCGGCTCGATCTGGCGCACGCTGGCCGCCGAGGGCCTCGTGGCGCAGGTGCGCTACGGTCCGCCGCAACACCACGAAGGCCGCGACCGGCGCGCCTGGGCGCAGGCGCTGGAGGGCAGCGTCGCCCAGCTGCGCAGCGAACTCGGCCACCGCTGAACCCGAAGGAAACCCATGCCCCGCATCGCGCTGATCCACGCCCTGGCCCATTCGGTCGAACCCATCAACACCGCCTTCGAGCGCGACTGGCCGCAGGCCCTGCGCATGAACCTGCTGGACGACAGCCTGTCGGCCGACCTCGCCGCAAGCGGCCGCGGCCTGGACGCGGCCATGCACGCGCGTTTCGAACGCCTGGCCGACTACGCGGTCGACTGCGGCGCCGAGGGCATCCTGTTCACCTGCTCGGCCTTCGGCCCCTGCATCGAAGCCGTGGCGCGACGCCACGCCGACATCCCCGTGCTCAAGCCCAACGAGGCGATGGTCGAGGAGGCCGCGGCCGGCAGCGGGCCGCTGGGCCTGGTGGCGAGCTTCGCGGCGACGCTGCAGTCCATGCCGGCGGAGTTCCCGGCCAGCGTGCCGCTGGAGCTGGCGCTGGCCGAGGGCGCACTGGAAGCGCTCAACGCGGGCGACGGCGCCCGACACGACGCGCTGGTCGCCGAGCAGGCCAGGGCGCTGGCGGCGCGCGGCTGCACGCGCATCGCGCTGGCGCAGTTCAGCCTCGCGCGGGCGCGCACGGCGTGTGCGCAGGCCACGGGCCTGCCGGTGCTGACGACGGTGGACAGCGCGGTCCGGGCGCTGCGGGCGCGGCTGCCGGCGTGAACGGCACACAAACACAATTTCACGCTTCTCGTATGCAATTGGTGGCTGCGTTTTTCACGGAGAAATTCGTCACGCGCTGAATACAAAGGTAACGAGACGATACGAGGGAACGGCATCCCTGCCGTTCAGGAGCCTCCTCCATGTCGTCCACCGTTCCCGCGCCGCGCCGCCACGGCTGCCGCACCACCCTCGCCTGCTGGCTGCTCACGGCAGGCAGCATCGGCATGGCCCAGGTCCAAGTGCCAGCCGATGTCGCCGTGGAAGAACTGCGCAGGCAGGAGCGCCAGCGCCTGCTGCGCGAGCAGTTCGAACGCGGCGCCGATGCGCGGATGCCGCCGCCGGAGCTCCCGGCCCCAGGCCGCCTGTCCGGCGACGAGCAACCGTGCTTTCGCATCGACGCGTTGGCCCTGCAGGGCGCGGAGCCCTTCCCCTGGCTCGCCGCAGCCGCTGCCGGGCCCGAAGCCGACGACAGCCCGATCGGGCGCTGCCTGGGCACGCAGGACATCAACACGGTGCTGGCACGCCTGCAGCAGGCCCTGGTGGCACGCGGCTGGATCACCTCGCGCGTGCTGGCCGCGCCACAGGATCTGGCCACGGGGCAGCTGCAGCTGACCGTCGTTCCAGGCCGCATCGCCGCCATCCGTAGTGCCGCCGGCGCCACCACGGCCGGCCTGCGCAGCGCCGTGCCGGCCGCCCCCGGCGACCTGCTGAACCTGCGCGACGTCGAGCAGGGTCTGGAGAACCTCAAGCGCCTGCCGACGGTGGAGGCCGACATCCGCATCGAACCAGCCCAGGGCGAGGGCGCCGGCCCCGGCGACAGCGACCTGGTCATCGATGTCCGCCGCGCCCCGCGCGCGCTGGGTCCGCTGCGCCTGGCGGTGGGCCTGGACGACAGCGGCACACGCGCCACCGGCCGGCTGCAGGCCAACGCCACGCTGGGCTGGGACGGGCCGCTGGGCCTCAACGATCTGGCCTACCTGAACCTGCAGCGCGGCGTGTTCAATCCGCAGGGGCGCGGCACCGGCGGCGCCACGCTGCACTATTCCATCCCGTTCGGCGACTGGCTGTTCGGCACCACGGCCAGCCGCAACCGCTACCACCAGCGCGTGGCCGGCTTGCAGCAGGACTACGTCTACGCGGGCACCTCGCGCCACCTCCAGGCGCAACTCACCCGGCTGCTGCACCGCGACCAGCGCCACAAGACCAGCCTGACCCTGGCTGCGTTTCGCCGCAGCAACAGCAGCTTCATCGACGACACGGAGATCAAGGTGCAGCGCCGCGTGGTGGGCGGCTGGTCGCTCGAACTGGCGCACCGCGCCTTCATCGGGCTGCCGGACGGCGACACGGCGACGCTGGACGCCAGCCTGGGCTGGCGCCGCGGCACCGGGGCCTTCGGTGCACAGCCGGCGCCGGAGCAAGCGTTCGGCGAAGGCACGGCCCGCTTTGCGCTCGCCACGGCAGAAGCCTCGCTGCGGCTGCCGCTGCAATGGGGCACGCAACGCCTGGCCTACACCGGCCAGGTCCGCGCGCAATGGAACCGCACGCCCCTGGCACCGCCGGAGCGCTTCGGCATCGGCGGCCGCTACACCGTGCGTGGCTTCGACGGCGAGAGCAGCCTGCTGGCCGACCGCGGCTGGCTGCTGCGCAACGAGCTGGCCTGGTCGCTCGGCGCCAGCGGCGCCGCGCTGTACGCCGGCCTGGACTTCGGCCGCGTCGGTGGGCCCGCCACGCGCCATCTGCCGGGCCGCAGCCTGGCTGGCGCGGTGCTGGGCCTGCGCGGCCAGCACGGCGCCTTGGGTTGGGATCTGTTCGCCGGCGCCCCGCTGCGCAGGCCGCAGGGCATGCACAGCAGTTCCCCGAGCCTCGGCTTCAGCCTGCAGTTGAGCTACTGACATTCCGCACGGCCGGAGAAGGAACGTTCACCATGAACAAGCATTTGCACCGCATCGTCTTCAACGCCGCACGCGGCCTGCGCATGGCCGTCCAGGAAACGGCGCGCAGCGCCGGCAAGGCGGCGAGCGGCACGACGACGCTCGTGGCCGCCGCTCTGGCCACGCTGGCCGCAGCGCCGGCCGCGGGCCAGATCGCCGCCGACCCCAACGCACCCGGCGCCCAACGCCCCACCGTGCTGGCCACCCCGGGCGGCGCCGCTCTGGTCAACATCCAGACGCCGAGCGCAGCCGGCGTCTCGCGCAACCTGTACCGGCAATTCGACGTCGCCCCCCAGGGGGCGGTACTCAACAACAGCCGCACGGCCGCGCAGACGCGCCTGGCCGGGCAGGTGGCGGGCAACCCCTGGCTGGCACGGGGCCCGGCGCGCGTCATCCTCAACGAAGTCAACAGCGCCGACCCGAGCCGCCTGCGCGGCTACGTGGAGGTGGCCGGCCAACGCGCCGAGGTCGTGATCGCCAATCCGTCCGGCATCCAGGTCGACGGCGCCGGCTTCATCAACACCAGCCGCGCCACGCTCACCACCGGCACGCCCCGGTTCGACGCGGCCGGTACGCTCGAAGGCTTCCTGGTGCGGGGCGGCACCATCGCCATCGACGGCGCAGGACTGGATGCGGCCAGCACCGACTACGTGGCCATCCTGTCGCACGCCCTGCGGGTCAACGCCGGCATCTGGGCCAGCGAGCTGAAGGCGGTCGCGGGCACGGACAGCGCTTCCGGCGCAAGCGGTGCCGCACCGGCGTTCGCGCTGGACGTCTCGGCACTTGGCGGCATGTACGCCGGCAAGATCACGCTGGTCGGCACCGGGGCCGGCGTCGGCGTGCGCAATGCCGGCCACATCGGCGCCGGTGCCGGCGGGCTGGTCGTCACCGCCGCGGGCCGGCTGGAGAACGCCGGCACGCTGGAAGGCGGGCGCGTCGAACTCGCCAGCGGCGAGGACATCCACAACCGCGGCGGACGCATCCACCAGGCCGGCGACATGGCCCTGCAACTGACGGGCACCATGGTGCGTAACAGTGCCGGCGGACACATCGGCACGCCACCGCCGGCAGCGGCCGGCGCAACAAGCACCGCCGCCGCCCCGGCAGCAGGCGCGCCCGCTGCGGCACCCGATGCCACAGCCGTCGCCGATCCGGCGCAGCAGGTGATCCCTGCCGCCAGCGCGCCCGGCAGCATCACAGCCCAGGGCACGCTGCACAACGACGGCGGACGCATCGATGCCGCAGGCACCATCGCGCTGCAGGCGCGCGACATCGACAACGCAGGCGGCGCCCTGCACCTGGAGCGCCTGTCCTTCGACGGGCGCCACTTCGGCAATGCCGGCGGCCAGCTCAGCGTGCGGGGCGACTTCAGCGCCAGCGCCGAGCGCTTCGACAATGCCGGCGGCCAGCTGCAAGCCGGCCACATCGCCATCGCGAGCCACGGCACCCTGGACAACCGCGGCGGCCAGATCATCACCACGGGCGCCGATCTGGCGCTGCAGGCCGGCACGCTGGCCAACGCCGGCGGCCGCATCGAGGTCGCCGGCAATGGCCGCCTGTCCGTCGATGCCGAACAGTTCGACGGCGGCGACGGCACGCTGCAGACCGGCGGCGCCTTGGCCTTGCGCGCCCGCGACGCGGCGCACGCCGGCCAACTGCAGGCCGCGCAGGTGGCGATCGAGGCCACGCGCCTGGGCAACAGCGGCCAGATCGTCCAGACCGGCACAGGCCCGATGCGCCTGGTGGCCAGCGAGGCGCTCGACAACCGTGGCGGCAGCATCGTGGGCCACGGCGTCGACATGGCCGTGCAGACGGCCCATCTGTCCAACCATGGCGGCCACATTGCGCATGCAGGCACGGGGCAGCTCAGCATCCAGGCCGAGCGGCTGGACGGCGGCGACGGCACCATCGCCAGCGCTGCCGGCCTTTCCGTGCAGGCAGATCGGCTGCAGCAAGGCGGGCGCATGCAGGCGGCCCGGATCGAGATCGCAGCCACACGCCTGGACAACCGCGGCGGCGACATCGTGCAGACCGGCGATGCCGCCATGCGCATCGCGGTGCGCGAGAACCTGGACAACAGCGGCGGCCGCATCGTAGGACATGCCGACGACATGGAACTCCGGGCAGGCCATCTCGCCAACGCCGGCGGCAGCATCGCACATGCCGGCGGCGGCGTGCTCGGCATCACCACCGGCCAGCTCGACGGCGGCGACGGCCGCATCCTCGGCGCTGGCAGCTTGCAGCTGCAAGGCACGCAGTTGACGCTGGCCGGCAGTGTGCAGGCCCGGCAAATCGCCATCGTGGCCACCACGTTGGACAACCGCGGCGAGATCGTGCAGACCGGTGACGCCAGCATGCAGCTGTCCGCCAGCGGCAGGCTCGCCAACCAGGGCGGCCGGATCGCGGCCAATGCACAGGAGCTCCAGATCCGCGCCGGCGCCCTGGACAACACCGGCGGCACGATCGAGCACGCCGGCACGGGCCGGCTGCAGATCCAGGCCGATCGCGTGGACGGCAACGGCGGCCGCATCGTCGGCAATGGCCTGCTGCAGATCGAGGCGGAACAGATCGCCCACGGCCAAGGCGCCAGCATGGCCGCAGAACAGATCGCCGTGGCCGCCGCCCGCCTGGACAACCGGGCCGGCGAGATCGTGCAGCGCGGCGCGCAGGCCATGGCCATCACGGCCAGCGAGGTCTTGGACAACCGTGGTGGCCGCATCGCCGGCAATGCGATCGACATGGCGCTGCAGTCCGCACGCATCGCCAACGATGGCGGCCACATGGTCCACGCGGGCAGCGGCCGGCTGGCCATCGACGCAGGCCGGCTGGAGGGCGGCAACGGCCGCATCGCCAGCAACGGCGTGCTGGCATTGCAGGCCGACACCGTCGCCAACCAGGGCGGCATGCAGGCGGACCGGATCGACATCCAGGCGGCCACGCTGGACAACCGCGGCGGCGAGATCGTGCAGACCGGTGCGGCGGACATGCGCATCGCCGTCGCGGCACAGCTCGACAACCGCAGCGGCCGCCTGGCCGGCAACGGGCGCGGCATGGACATCGCCGCGGCCGCACTGGCCAACGCCGGCGGCGAAATCAAGCATGCCGGCACCGGTCGCCTCGCCATCGCCGCGGAACGGTTCGACGCCGACGACGGCCGCATCCTGGGCAACGGCGAACTGCGCGTGCAGACACGCAGCCTGTCGCACAGCGGCACGATGCAGGCCGACCGCATCGTGATCGACGCCGACACGCTGGCCAACACAGGCCTGATCGCCCAGACCGGCGAAGCCGCCATGCAGGTCCGCGCCACCGGCATGCTGGACAACCGCGGCGGGCGCATCGCCGGCAACGGCCACGACATGGCGCTGCAGGCCGGACACATGGCCAACGCAGGCGGCCACATCGCGCATGCCGGCAGCGGCCAGCTCGCAATCACGGCCGCCCAGTTCGACGGCGGCGATGGCGTGGTCATCGGCAACGGCACGCTGGCGCTGCAGGCCATCGGCGTGCACAACGCGGGCCGCATGCACGCGGCCCGCATCGCCATCGACGCGAGCGACCTCGCTAACAGCGGCGAGATCCTGCAGACAGGCGCCGGCCACGCGAGCGTGACGGTCGGCGCGACGCTGGACAACCGCGGCGGGCTGATCGGCACGGCGGCGGGCAGCGGCGCCGACCTGGCACTGTCGGCCGCGCAGGTGCTGAACCAGGGCGGGCGGCTGCAGGCGGAGAGGACGCTGGCCCTGCGCGCGGCGACCGACCTGCACAACACCGGTGGCCTGCTGCGCGGCGGCGACGCGCTGCACGTCGCGCTGGGCGGGCAACTGCGCAATGCCGGCGGCGCGCTGGAAGCCACGGGTTCCGGCGCATCCCTGGCATTGCAGGCCGCTGCCATCGACAACGAGGACGGCCGCATCGTCAACACCGGCGGCGGCGCCAGCCGCATCGCGGCCGCCAGCATCGTCAATGCCGGCGCCGCCGGGCTGATCGGCAGCAACGGTGCGCTGCAGCTGTCGGCCGCCACACTGGACAACCTGGCCGGCGCGCAACTCTCGGCCGGCCAGACGCTGGACCTCGCCGTCACGGAACAGGTGCGCAACCGCGGCAGCATGGCCAGCGACGGCGGCCTCACCCTGGCACAGGCGAACGCCCGGCTGGACAACGCCGGTGGCAGCATCGTCGCCGCGGGAACCACCCGCATCGCCGTCGCACAGGTGCAGAACGACGGTGGCCGCATTGCCACGGCGACAGGTTCACAAGCCGACCTGCTGCTCGCGGCGGGCAGCCTGTCGAACCTGGGAGGCACCTTGTCCAGCGACCGCGACCTGGCACTGCAGATCGGCGGCGACCACGCGCATGCCGGCCTGGCCCATGCAGCGCGCGACCTCGTCCTGACGGTTGACGGCGCGCTGCGCAACGGCGGCCTCCTGAACGCCGGCGGCACCATCGCCGCCCAGGCCCGGAGCATCGACAACACGGCAGGCGCCAGCATCGAAGCCGGGCAGGTGGTCCTGCATGCCGCCGGCGCTCTGCACAACAGCGGCGAGATCGGCGCAGGCAGCACCGCACTGCACGCCGATGCGCTGACCAACCAGGGGACGATCACGGCGGGAGCGCTATCCATCGCGGCGCGCACGCTGGACAACACCGGGCCACAGGCGCTGCTCGGCGCCACCGACGACCTGGCGCTGCAGGCGGCCCAGGCCCTGTCGAACACCGACGGCGCCAGCGTCTATGCGGGCCGCGACATCCGCATCGCCACGGCCGCGCTGCTGAACCGCAGCGCCACCATCGAGGCCGGGCGCCACATCGGCATCGACGCGGCCACGGTGTTGAACGAACGGCCTGGCGTGGCCGTGGAGCATGTCGTCACGCTCGAAGAGAACCACACGATGCGCATGCCGTCGTGGTGGCAGAACCGCGACAGCAACGGCAGTGGCTACACACCGGAGGGCACCAACTACTCCGCCTACCAGGTGTTCTACGTGGACCCCGCGGACATCCTGGAGCAAAGCATCGTCTACACCCCCGATGGCCATGCGATCGGCCGTGTGGTGGTCCGCACCCACGCCAACGACACGGTGTTCTTCAGCGGACGCGCCGGCCGCGCATCGGCCGACGGCAAGCACTGGGGCCGGGCCGAACGCATGGCCGGCTCCGACGGAACGCGCGTGCTGTACTACACGGCGCGCCAGGACGGCATGCCCAACCCGGACCAGGTTCCCGGCGTCACCAGCGGCGTTTGGGAAGACGCACAGGTGCACACGATGGACACCTCGCGCGTGGCATTCAACTCCGCCTACGGCAGTTGCACCACCGATTGCGTGCGCTTCGTCGCGCCGCTGGACTACACGGACCCGAACACGACGATCATCCGCGACACGCAGACCGTGCTGGGGCCCCACACCTCGCTGTATGAACTGCAGCGCGACGCCCATGTCACCGCCACGGAGGACCGCCTCGCGCCCGGCGCCGGCACCGCCGGGCGCATCGCCGCCGGCGGCGACATCCGCATCGACTTCTCCGGCTGGATGCTCAACGACCACAGCGACATCGTGGCTGGCGGCGCACTCGCCCTGCACGGCGCCGACGGCGCCGCCTTCGAGAACCGGGCCACGACGCTGCTGCGCACCTGGCGCTTCGATGGCACGCACCACTATGCCAACGGCACGTCGGCCGCCTACCGCCAACCGGACAGGACCGAGGTCATCGGCAGCATCGGCGCGGCGGTGTCGGGCCAGCAGGTCGACATCCAGGCCGGCAGCATCCGCAACGTCGACACCTCTGCCGGCAACCAGACCAACCCCACCGCGGATCTGCGGCTGAGTTCCGGGGCCACGCCGCAGGCCGGCACGACGCAACGCCTCCAAAACGGCGTGGTGGCCGCACAGGCCGGCAGCGGCAGCAACCTGCATGCGCAGGCAGCAGACCGCGCCGAAAACGTGGCCGCACAGGGCGCCGGCATCACCCCGACGAGCGGCACCGACATCGCCATGCGTGCGCAGGCCGGCACGGGCGGCAGCGGGCTGTTCCAACTGCAGCCCGCGGCGGCAGGCGCGACGCTCTACACCACCCACCCGCGCTTTGCCAATGCCAAGCCCTGGGTCTCCAGCGACAGCATGCTGCAGACCCTCGGCCTGGACCCGTCGCTGGTGCTCAAGCGCCTGGGCGATGGCTTCATGGAGCAGCAGCGCATCCGCGAGCAGATCACCGCGCAGACCGGCCGGCGCCATCTCGCCGGCTACGGCGACGACGATGCCCAGTACGCGGCCCTGCTGAACGCCGGCGCATCGTTCGCCCAGGCACTGGACCTGCGCGTGGGCGTGGCGCTGACCGCCGCACAGATGGCCCAGCTCACCAGCGACATCGTGTGGCTCGAGCGCCAAAGCGTCACCCTGCCGGATGGAAGCACGCAGGACGTGCTGGCCCCGCGCCTGTACCTGGCCCACCTGGGAGAAGGCACGGTGCGACCGCACGGCGCGCTGGTGACCGGCGACGACGTGCGCCTGCAAGGCCAGGACATCCTGAACCGCGGCGGCGTGATCGGGCAGGCCTCCACGGGCCGCACGGTGCTCGTGGCCAGCCGCGACATCGTCAACCAGGGCGGCACCGTGCAAGGGCGCGACGTGGCCCTGGTGGCCGC
The DNA here is from genome assembly GCA_049840715.1 of Pseudorhodoferax sp. Classification (GTDB taxonomy): domain Bacteria; phylum Pseudomonadota; class Gammaproteobacteria; order Burkholderiales; family Burkholderiaceae_C; genus Pseudorhodoferax. The sequence goes on along the minus strand of JASGJO010000035.1, from coordinate 80,524 downwards.
GCGGGACGTGCGCAACGAGAGCCTGGCGATCACGCAGGACTGGAGCGCGTCGAACGCGCGGGCCAGCGTCGTCGGCAGCCACACCAGCCTGTCGAACACCGCGCGCATCGAGGCCGGCCGGACATTGCAGATCCAGGCCGGACAGGACGTTCGCGACACCGCCGGGCACATCGCCGCCGGCGGCGCGGCCAGCGTGCAGGCCGGCCGCGACATCGTGTTCGGCACGCTGGACAGCGGCCACGACATCCGCATGCAGATGGGGAACGCCAGCGCCGCCACCAGCAGCCAGCAGGCCCACACGGGCCAGATCCGCTCCGGCGACGACCTGGTGCTGTCGGCCGGGCGCGATCTGCAATTGAACGGCACCCAGGCCCGTGCCGGCGGCGATGCGCTGCTGGCCGCCGGCCGGGACCTGCACCTGCAGGCCGTGGCGAGCAGTTCCAGCAGCGACCTGCGCAACGACCCCGCCGGTTCGCGCTACCGCCAGACGCACAGCCAGACCACGGTGCAGGGTGCCAGCGTGCAGGCGGGCAATGGTTTGTCGATGCGCGCGGGCGTCTTGGAGTCGGGTGACCTCAAGGTCACCGGCAGCACGCTGCGCGCCGAGGGCGACGTGCAACTGACCGCCAGCCGTGACGTGGTGTTGGCCTCCGCACAGACCAGCAGCCTCACGGACCGCTACACATACAGCAAGAAAAGCGGCCTGTTCTCCAAGAGCGCCACCACGGAGCATGAGGTATTCAGTGTCCTGGACGCGACGGGCAGCAGCGTCAGCGGCAACACCGTGGCCATCGGCGCAGGCCGCGACATCGTGGCGCAAGCGGCCCTACTGCAGTCCGAAGGCGCCATGCACCTGGCCGCCACGCGCGACATTGCCCTGACCACGGCGGACCAGACCGTCTCCGAAACCCACTTCAAAGACGTGCGCAAGAGCGCGACCGGCCTGGGCAAGATCACCGGCCTGGCCTTGGGCGGCGGTTCGCTGGCACAGACGGCCATCGTCGGCGGCAAGTTCATCAGCAGCAGCGCGGCGTTGAATGACGCCACCGCGACGCGCACAGATGCCATCGGTACCACCGTCTCGGCCGGCAGCCTGCAGATGGCGAGCGGCCGCGACATCACCGTGCAAGGCGCCACCGTGGTGGCTGACCGCGACATCACCGCACTGGCGGGGCGCAACCTCACCATCGAAAGCGCACAGAACAGCTACGGCACGGGCAGCCGTGTTGCGACCAGCCGGAGCGGCTCGGTCGGCACGTTCACCAACCCTGCCCTGGGAAACATCAAGCAGAGCCAAAGCAGCCAAGGCAGCGGCGTCACCCAGTCCGCCAGCCAGGTCGCGAGCCTGCAGGGCGATGTGACGTTGATTGCGGGCGGCACCTATGCGCAGACCGCCAGCAGCGTTCTGGCCGCCGGCCAGGGTGGCGCCCTTGTAGGCGGCAACGTCCACATCCAGGCCCGCGACGTTGTCATCGGCGAAGCCTTCAACACCAGCGAGTCCAGCAACCACAGCCGATCCAGCAGCACAGTGCTGGGCGGCAGTGCGAGCGTGGCCGGCATCAGCACCGACACGCTGCGAAACGCCGGCAGCACGGTGAATGCCATGGGCAACACCAGTGACGGCCGCATGCAGGCATTGGGCGCGGTGAACCTCGCCCTGCAGGGAAAGCAGGCCTACGACGCGGCCGTGTCGATCGCCAACGGCGCGGTGGGCTACAAGGTCAGCGCCAGCATCAGTCACAACAAGAGCGAAAGTCAGAGCACCGCGAGCAGCCGCGAAGCGGTCGGCTCCAGCATCGTGGGGGCTGACCGGGTCCACATCGTGGCCACCGGCGGCGCGGCCGACTCCAACATCCGGGTGGCCGGCTCCACCATCGGCGCGGGCAGCACGGCCCATCTGCAGGCCGACAACGCCATCAGCCTGCAAGCCAGCCAGAGCACGTGGGAACAGCAAGGCAGCAACCGCAGCAGTGGTGCCAGCGTCGGGGTCGGCTTTGGCGTCGGCGCGCAGACCGGCTTCACCATCGAGCTGGGGGTCAGCCAGGGCAAGGGGATCCAGAACGGCAGCGAAGTGCTGCACACCAACACGCACGTCACAGCTGGCCAATCGGTGCACATCGTCAGCGGCGGCGACACGACGCTCAAGGGCGCGGTGGTCGATGCGCCCCAGGTCAGCGCCGATGTTGGAGGCGACCTGCGCATCGAGAGCCTGCAGGACACGAGCGAACAGACCGCGCGCCAAAGCAACTCGGGCCTGAACTTGAGCCTGTGCATCCCGCCGATCTGCTACGGCACCTCGACCGTGAGCGGCAGCGCCGCAGCTGCCAGGGCCAACGGCAGCTACGCCAGCGTGGTGGAGCAAAGCGGCATCAGAGCCGGCGACGGCGGATTCCAGGTGCAGGTGCAGGGCAACACCGACCTGAAGGGCGGCGTGATCAGCAGCACGCAGGCAGCGATCGATGCGAAGTTGAACCAGTTCGACACCGAGAGCCTGACCAGCAGCGACATCCAGAACCACAACGCCTACAAGGCCAGCAGCTATGCGGTGAATGCCAGCTTCTCGGCAGGTGTTGGCAAGCAGGAGTCAGCGGAGACGGCGGACGACAAAAAGGCTGCCAATCAAGCCGCCAGGACGACACCGGGCGGCAGCGCCGGGGCTGGACGCATGAGCGTCAGCGAGACCAGCACGACTTCATCAGGCGTCAGTGGCATTGCCGGCGACACCACGGTGCGGACCGGGGACGCCAGCAGCACCGGCGCACTGGTCAAGGACTGGAATGCGCAGGCGCTGCTCAAGGATGTGCAAGCCCAGGCACGGATCACGCAGGAATTTGGGCAACACGCCAGCAGGGCCGTAGGCGACTATGCACAGCAGAAGTACGTCGAGCTCATGCACTCCGATCCGGCTGAAGCGGCAAAGTGGGCCGAAGGCGGCGTCTACCGCGTGGCTGCGCATGCGGCGGTGGGCGGATTGACCGGAGGTATAGATGGCTCGATTGGAGCAGCGGCCAGTGCGCATCTGGTGCCGCACTTTGGCCAAAACATCGCAGAGCTGGACCTGCCAGTGCCGCTCAAGGAGATGTTGGCCCTCGCGACTGGCATGGTCGTCGGAGCATTTAGCAGTGGAGCAGTGGGCGCGGCAACGGGAATGAACGAAACTGCGAATAACTATTTAAGTGCAGCTGAACTGAGCAACCGCTATCAGCGCATCAAATCTTGCCAAGATGCCGGCGACACCACGTGCGAAGTTCAAATACTTCGCGAGTATGAACTCAAGAGCGCTCTCAACTCTGCCATGGTTGACCGCAATTCCGTTCTCTCCAAGTCTTCACTGGAATTCATTCGCGCCGCACTTGAGCAGTCGCTCCAAAACGTATCTATCGATGATGAAACCCGCCAGCAAACACAGATAAGCATCCGCGAACTAAACACAGTCATTGCATCTATTGAAAAGACGCCAGTGCTCGAGAATGCAGCAGAATTGACGTTTATAGCGGCAGATGCAATAGGCCTAGCAAGCGCGACCGCAGCAATTAGACTGCTGATCTCCTCCCTCATACCACGCTTGCTTACGCAGATTCCGAAAGTACAAATCCTTGAGGAACTGACAACACAAAGTATACTAGGAAGGACATCATCGGCCCTGAGTACGATTGATGCAGGCTCAGTAAAACTAGTAAACCCTAAAGGCTCGACGCAGAACTGCACCAACTGTGTTGCAGTCGTTGACAACCTTCTTAAAACCGGAAATCCCGCGAGCGCCCTCCCACTCGAAAACCCACTACCATTCGAGGCACTAAACTCGATTTACAACACACACATGAGTGATTGGGCAACTCGCAGTACAATCGAAAAAAGCCTGCTCGCAAAAGGAGAAGGATCTCGCGCCGTAGTTTATGGAACCAACGGAATTACGGGACATGTATGGAATGCAGTTGTCCAAAAAGGAAGAGTGAACTATATCGATGCCCAATCGGGCGGAAGCGGCCTCGCGAATTTTGACTACTTTAACTACCTTCGATTTGGAATATTGCCATGACAATCGACTTTTCAGAAGCAAAGAGCAAGGCTATCGAACACCTCAGAAATTTGGAATCCAAGTCAAACGGAGTTCCATACGCCCTCGTTGAAGAGAAAATTCGAGAAACGCCAAACGGATGGTATTTTCCATACCAATCCCTAGAATTCCTGAATTCCGGTGATTTCTCAAAATCATTGGTAGGGAATTGGCCGTTGTTTGTAGATCGCCAAGGAAACGTTTCCTCCGGGCGCCCAAAACTAAACAACTGATCGATCAAAATTCCTACAAAAGTGACAAACTCATCGAAATCCTCTCGGGCGCGGACAGCAGTGGAATAGCTCTCGTCAGACTGTCTCCACAGAAGCTGTGGTGCCGATCAGTTCAATGTCGGAAGATCGCCTGAGAAGGTCAATCGGGGTTGCTAAGGAGCACTTGATCAAGGCGCCGTACTACTTCCTGTATCAGCAAAGGCGTGTTGTGCTAGAGCGAGTTCTTTCGGGCAGTTCTAACCACGCCCTCACCAAAGGCACCTGCGCTTACTACCTCGACGGCGACGCCACCGCCTTTCGACAATGGTTCTATGTCGCCAGCAAGTTGGTCAAGACCAACTGGGGACTACCGCGTGGCTGCTCATGCGGCGGTGGGCGCAGTAAGCGGGTGACTGAATGGGGCGATTGGGGCCGGAGTCAGCGCGTATCGCACCGCGACCATCTGCAAGTCCATCGACGACATGGACCTGCCTGTCCCGGTCAAGCAGATGCTGGGAGCGGCCTCTGCTGCGGCTATTGGCGCGATCAGTGGTGGGACCGCCGGCGCCGCTACGGGTTTCGCGGTGGACTTAAACAACCGCCAGCAGCATGCTGCCGAGCGACAAGCATTGCAGGCCAACGCCAAGGCGTTCGCAACCCATCTCCAGCAACTGGGCTACTCGTCCATGACCGAAGAAAGAGCGCTTGCCATACTGCAGGAACAAGTCGATAACCGTATTGACTACACGCAGGCAACCAGAGTTGACACGGCCACCATGGACCCTTACATCCAATCCCAAGCCCGTGAATTCCTCAATACGTTGAGTTCGTCATTGGGAAGCTATGACGATGGCCGGGGTCACCAAATCCGCTATTTCACCAACATGACGGCGGAGGGCGAGAGGCTGCTTGGCGACTACCGTGATCCCAGCATCAACGCAATGCCGCATTTTCCATCATTCGACTATCTTGCCCTTCAAGGAGGGGGATTTGGAATCAACGGCAGCATATCGATTAATTTGTACAATAGTGAAGTCTTTTTTGGAGGAGCCAAGTCGAATATCTCCTCTCAGTTTGGAGCGAGTATTGTGGTCGGACGGATTTTGCAGGAAGAGAGCTAACCCCGACAAGCGCGCAGAGCTCATCTCCAACACTCTCGGGGGTGCCTCCGCACAAACCTCTTTCTGTGCTATCGGCCTTTGCGCCGGCATAAATCAATCAATTGGATCTCAAGACAGCAATCCTGCGACTGCCATTGAATTCGGCATCGGAACACCGGGAATATCCGCAGGTGTCGGAGTTAGCATTCCTGTCAAATAAACAATGAAAAGACATCTTCTGACGATTTTCGTTCTTCTTGTCGCCGGCTGCGCGAAAGACCTGCCGGAAAAGACCTCACAAATGGACAATCAGCAGAGAAATTTAAATGACATGTGCAAGCAAAAACCCAAATTCATGCAGAGGAAATTTACAGGGTCAAGCCTCACCATCAAAATGAAGTGTGAAAAATCCATCAACAACAGCTCAGAAGAGATACAAAAAGTCTTTCTGCAAAAAGGATGGATCGAGAAACGAAAGACAGAGAGAGTAATCCTCTACTGCCTGCTGGACAGCGGAATATCACTCGTAGTCGATCTAGATGACAGCAAACAAGAAATTGAAACCATCATGCGATACCCATCAGCAAACTGTGGAAGCGCCTTTTCGATTCGCCAGATGAAATAATTGATCAACGGCTCATCACATGTCTGCGCAGATGGAAAATATCGACGGAAGCGTGAGAATGAAAAGTGAAGTCCAAATTGAACACGTTGATTCTCTTATTGGACCAGTCCTGCGCCTGGGTCTCTGGTTGCTTGTCAAAAACCTGGGGAATTACTGACACAGAGTTCCCATTCTAGATGGCAAGCCGTTGATCTAATTCACGGCTTTTCGAGTCGATTGGTTCGGAATGTGCAAGGTATGGTTTTTTACACCTGTTTTCTCGCAGATGCTTGGAGGAGTCCAATGTGTACGAAACCTTCGCAGCCGCAAACGGTCGAGTTGTTCTGTCCGCGACCGGGCGAGCACTACAGAGGTATGGGCCGCCATCGGCGCCGCATTGGAGAACAACGATGAATTCACGCCATAAATCGCCCATCCTCAGCATCCTCCTGCTATCTTTGGCAGGCTGCTCAATCATTCCGGGGAAAGACCCCTCGACAATCGAATGGGACCCTGTCAGTTTATCAAGCACTGGATGCCCAGACATTTCCGGAAGCTATTCGGACAAAAATAACATACTAATCTCTCAATTTACCGTCGAAGGATTTCCAAACAGAGAACGGAAATACAGCGTCACACGACACAAACCCATACCCTTCAAAAAAGTTGAAGCCGTAAAAAAAGCAATGCCCGGGCAGCGCTTCGCTGAGAACGACAAGACCTACACATATTCAGATCGCTCGGAATTCTACAAAAACTCTCAAACCGTCATTCGACAAACAAAGGATGCACTGACTTTCTATCTCAAGGGAGAAGACAAGCAGCTATATGAAGAATACGAAGTCCCCCTGGCCCTCCCACAAATAGGATGCATCGACGGGAAGATCGCCATTCGGGAAATCAGTGCTAGTCACGGAGGCGAAGGGGCACTGGGTTCGGCTTATGCCACCGAGACGCGGATCAGGAAACTATCGGATGGCAGCCTAGAAGTCGAAAGGAAGACGAGAAACTGGTACTACAGTACGCGGGGACTCCTTGGCATTGGCGCCGACGGATATGCTTCGGGAACCGAACCAAGAAGATCAAAGGCACTCTTGATATTTCCCATGGTCGAAGGAAGCACTCCACCCAACCGCCCCTGAAGCAAGGCGCGCAGGCTGCCCGAATTCGACACCCGCAAGCAGACGTGCGATGGAGGCAAAGTTGAAGCTATGCGGGGAGCGCCATTTTGTCGGCAGGTCAACCAGAAGTCAGCGAAGACGGAGGACAACAAAAGGCGGCCGATCAAGCCGCCAAGACGGCACCGGCGCAAGCAAGTGGAGGTTTGCCGCAGTGTCCCGCATTCAACATCGGAGGCAATAAAGTGATGCGTCAGACCGCCAAGTTCTCCGCTTGCGTCTTCCTGCTCGCCGCATGGCTGTGCTCCGGTTGCGGCAATCTGTTGGGAACATCAACGGACGACGACATCTACATCAATGGTGCGCCAATCCCCAAAGGCCCGGTCAGCATCGAGCGCCACTACTCTTTTCGCTTTTTTTAGAGGAATGGCGCATCAGACACTCCTGGATCCAAGGCACGAGGATTCTCCTGAACGACTGGACTACGCGCCAGCGCCAACGATCACGCGCAACCCCGTGAGCCGCGAAAAATCGCGGTCGTGCGTGACCAGGGCGGCAGCGCCGATCTCCAGCGCGGTGGCGGCCTGCAAGGCATCGGGCAGCCGCAGCCCCGTGCCGGCACGCAGGCGTGCGGCCGTCACAGCAATCTCCTGCGACACAGGCACGAGCTCGAAGTCCGCGAGCACCTTTTCGTAGCGCTTGCCCAGCGCTTCCTGGCCGTGCTCGAACGGGCCGGCCAGCACCTCGGCCACGGCGATGGTCGACAGCGCGATCCGCACGACGCCGCGCTCGTAGGTCTCGAACAAGCCTTCAGAGAGAGGTGCAAACGCCGGATGACCGTCCAACAAGTAGACCAGCGGTGCCGAATCCACCACAACGAGGTCACCCTGCTGCAAACCGCCCCAGATGCCTGCCCCTACTTCCGCACGGGCGGACTTCCGACGGGCCGGCGCGCGCGCAGCCGCCATCAGGCCCACTCGTCGCGCAGTTCGGCCACAGCATCGGCCGGCAAAGCCCCCCACAAGCCCGTACCCGTGCCCCGTAGCGCAAGGAATCGCGCACGCGGCCGCGCCTGCGCCAGCATCTCGGGCGGCACGATGGCAGCCTAGGGTTTGCCATGGCGCGTCAACAGGCTGGCCTCGCCCGCATGCGCGCGCGAGGCCAGCTCGGGCAAGGTATTGCGCCCTTGTTCGAGTCCAATGGTGCGTAAGGCCATGCTGGTAGTTCCGTACAGTCTGTACATTGCAGGAGGCTCCACCATCCGGCGCGCCTCCCTACCCGCCCCGCGGAAACATCACCACATGGTCCAGATCCGTCCGCACCCCGATCCATTCGCCGATGCGGTGGTCGTGGTGGCTGGGCACATGGGCCAGCACGGTCTCGCCCGTGGCCAGGCGCAGCGTGTAGAGGAACTCCGAGCCGCGGAAGGCCTTGCGGATCACCTCGGCCTTGACCGGCGCGGCGTCGTCGTGCACCACGTCGTCGGCGCGCAGCAGCAGGTCCTGCGGGCCGCCCTGGGCGAGGCTGGCGGCGGCCTGCGCCGCGGCCGCGCCGTTGACGGGGCCCAGCGGCGTTTCCAGCAGCATGCGCCCTTGCGCCTGCGTGATGGTGGCCGGCGCGAACACGCCATGGCCGATGAAGTCGGCCACGAAGCGCGTGGCCGGCCGGTGGTACAGCGTGTAGGCATCGGCCCACTGGTGCAGCCGGCCCTCGTGCATGACGCCGATGGCGTCACCGATGGCGAAGGCTTCCAGCTGGTCGTGCGTGACGAACAGCGCCGTGGTCTTGGCCGCCTTGAGGATGGCCCGCACCTCGTGCGCGAGCCGCTCGCGCAGTTCCACGTCGAGGTTGGAGAAGGGTTCGTCCAGCAGCATGAGCTGCGGCCGCGGCGCCAGCGCGCGCGCGAGCGCCACGCGCTGCTGCTGGCCGCCCGACAGCTCGTGCGGCGCGCGCCGCTCGGCACCGCCCAGGCCCACGAGTTCCAGCACCTCGGCCACGCGCGCGGCGCGTTCGGCCTTGGGCATGGCCGTCAGGCCGAAGCCCACGTTGCGGCCCACGTCCAGGTGCGGAAACAGCGCGTAGTCCTGGAACACCATGCCGATGCGGCGCTGCTCGGCCGGCAGCTGCAGGCCGGGCGCGCTGACGGGCTGGCCCGACAACCGGATCTCGCCGCCCTGCGCCGGCTCCAGCCCGGCCACGGTGCGCAGCAAGGTGGTCTTGCCACAGCCCGAGGGGCCGATCAGCACGCCGATCTCGCCGGCCGCCAGGCCGAAGCTGACATCGGCCACGGCCGGCCGCGCGCGGCCGGCGTACTGCACGACCAGGTGGGAGACATCCAGGAACATGGGCGCCGATTGTAGGCAGCGCGATGCGTACAATTCTCATCTCCCCGGGGTGCCTGCCGCCCCACCCTCCGCCTCTCGCCATCCCCGTCCGATGCCCCGTCGCTGGCTATCCCTGCCCTGCATGTTGCTGGTCGCGGCGCTGCTCACGCTGCCCGTGCTGGCGGTGCTGGCGTCGTGGGCGCAGTGGGATGCGCAGACCGCGCAGATCCTGCGCGAACTGCGCCAGACCGTGCTGCCCAGCTACATCGCCACCACCTTGGGCCTGGCGGCCATGGTGGGCGTGGGCGTGGTGCTGATCGGCACCGGCGCCGCCGCCTGCGTGACGCTGTTCGACTTCCGCGGCCGGCGCCAGCTGGAATGGGCGCTGCTGCTGCCGCTGGCCATGCCGGCCTACGTGGTGGCCTATGCCTACACCGACTTCCTGCAGTTCGGCGGCCCGGCGCAGACCTGGCTGCGCGAGAGCTTCGGCCTGCGCGGCCGCGTGCTGCCCGAGGTGCGCAGCCTGGGCGGCGCGGCCATCGTGTTCACGTTCGCGCTGTACCCCTATGTCTACCTGCTGGCCCGCACCGCGCTGGCCGAGCGCGCCGCGCACCTGATGGAAGCGGCGCGCCTGCTGGGCGCGCCGCTGTCCCGGCGCATCCGCCAGGTCGCGCTGCCGATGGCACGGCCGGCCATCGCGGCCGGCACGGCGCTGGCGTTGATGGAGACGCTGGCCGATTTCGGCGTGTCCAGCTACTTCGGCATCCAGACCTTCACGGCCGGCATCTACAAGGCCTGGCTGGCCATGGACAACCGCATCGCCGCGGCCCAGCTGGCGACCATGCTGCTGGTGTTCGTCGTCGTGCTGCTCGCGCTCGAGCAGCGCGCCCAGGCGCGCATGCGCTTTGCCAGCACGCGCGGGCGCGCCGGCAGCCACGACGGCCGGCCGCTGGTGCTGACCGGCGGGCGCCAGCTGCTGGCGCAGGCGCTGTGCGTGTTCCCGGTGCTGATGGGCTTCGTGCTGCCGGTGGCCTTCATGCTGCGGCCGTTGGCGGCCGACTGGTCGGTGCTGCCCTGGAACCGCTTCGTGCAGTGGGCCGGCAACAGCATCTGGCTGGGCGCGCTGACCTCGGCCATCGCCGTGGCGCTGGCGCTGTTCCTGGCCTTCTGCGTGCGCCGCACGCCGCAAAAGCTGCAGCGCGCCGCCGTGCAGCTCGTGGGCCTGGGCTATGCCGTGCCGGGCGCGGTCATCGTGGTCGGCCTGCTGCTGCCGGTGGGCTGGCTGCAGCAGACGATGCCGCAGTTGGGCGCCGCCTACTGGGTCACGGCCACGGCGCTGGGGATCGTCTGGGCCTACCTGGTGCGCTTCTGCGCCGTGGCGCTGCAGTCCATGCAGAGCGGCTACGCGCGCATCCCGCAGAGCTTCGACGATTCGGCGCGCACGCTGGGCACGGGCGGCTTCGGGTTGATGGCGCGCGTGCATTGGCCGCTGCTGCACCGCTCGGCGGCCGCGGCGGCGCTGCTGGTGTTCGTGGACGTGATGAAGGAATTGCCCGCCACCATGGTGCTGCGGCCGTTCAACACCGACACGCTGGCCGTGGTGGCCTACCAGCTGGCGCGGGACGAGCGCCTGGGCGAAGCCGCCCTGCCCTCGCTGGCGCTGGTGCTGGTGGGCCTGCTGCCGGTGGTGCTGCTGAGCCGCACCTTGCGCGCCAGGCCCGCCTGAAGTTCAGCGCGGGCCGGAGCCGCGCGTCTCGAGGTGGCGGAACTTGATGCGGCCCTTGGTCAAGTCGTAGGGCGAGAGCTCCAGCGTCACGCGGTCGCCCGCCAGGATGCGGATGTGGTGTTTGCGCATCTTGCCGGCGCTGTAGGCCACCAGGCTGTGGCCGTTCTCCAGTACGACGCGGTAGCGCGAGTCGGGCAGCACTTCCTCGACCACGCCGTTCATCTCGATCAGGTCTTCCTTGGCCATCGTCAGCTTTCGTTCTCGTCAGCCTTCAGTGTGTTGCGGAGCGCGCGAAGTCTACCGGATGCCGCCGCGATCGCATGCCTCACTAGAATGCGAAAAATTCTCATCTTCAAGCAGACGTGCCCACCGCCTCGCCCGAGCATCCGCTGGCCCAGACCTGGTACCAGGCCCACCATGGCTGGCTCGAGGGCCGGCTGCGCCGCAGGATCGGCTGCGCGTTCGACGCCGCCGACCTCGCGCAGAGCACCTTCGTGCGCGTGCTCACGGCTCCAGGACTCGCGCAGGTCGAGGAACCGCGCGCCTGGCTGACCACGGTGGCGCAGAACCTGCTCGTGAACCTGGTGCGCCGGCGCGCGATCGAGCAGGCCTGCATCGACGCCCTGGCCGCCCTGCCCGAGGAGCACGCGCCCTCACCCGAGCAGCGCTGCATGCTGCTGGAGACACTGGTCGACATCGACCGCCGGCTCGATGGCCTGCCGATCCAGGCCAAGCAGGCCTTCCTGCTGGCGCAGCTGGACGGGCTCACGCAGGAGGCCATCGCGGCCGAGCTCGGCATCTCGCTGTCCACCGTCAAACGGCATCTGCACAAGGCGGCGCTGCGCTGCTTCTTCGCACGGTGAGCGCGGACGTCTCGCCGCAGGCCGCCGAACAGGCCGTGCACTGGTGGCTGCAACTGCGCAGCAGCCAGCCCGACCGCCAGGCCTGGCAGCGCTGGTGCGCGGCCGATCCCGAACACGCACGCGCCTGGCAGCAGATCGAGGCCCAGAGCGCGCGCATGGCCGGCCTGTCCGCCCCGCTGGCGCAGGCCGCACTGGACAGCGCGGCCCGCGCGCGCAAGCGCCGCGCACTGCGGCTGCTCGGCGTGGCCGCGCTGGCCGGCGGCAGCGGCCTCGTGCTGCACGCGCAACTGCCCTGGCGCGCCTGGTCGGCCGACCAGCGCGCCGCCATCGGCGAACAGCGCCGGCTGGCCCTGCCGGACGGCGGCTGGCTGCTGCTCAACACCGGCAGCGCCGTCAACCTGCGTTTCGACGCGGGGCAGCGCGAAGTCGCGCTGGTGGCCGGCGAGATCCTCGTGCAGACCGCGCCCGACGCCGCCGGCCGGCCCTTCCGCGTGCAGACGCCGGCCGGCACCGTGCGCCCGCTGGGCACACGCTTCACCGTGCGCCACGACGGCGCGGCGACCACGGTCGGCGTGTTGCAGGGTGCCGTCGAACTGCAACCGGCCGACGCGCCGGCCGCGCTCCGGCGGCTCGATGCCGGCCAGTCAGGCGGCTTCGACCGCCACGGCACGGCCGCGCCCGACGCGCTGGACGAGGCCGCCACGGCCTGGACCGAAGGCCTGCTCGTCGCCAGCGGCATGCCGTTGGCGCGCTTCCTGGCCGAGTTGGCGCGCTACCGCCGCGGCCACCTGGGCTGCGACCCGGCCGTGGCCGCGCTGCGCGTGTCCGGCGTCTACCCGCTGCACGACACCGACCAGGTGCTGGCCGCGCTGACCACGGCGCTGCCGCTGCGGCTGGAGCAGACCACGCGCTGGTGGGTCACGGTGCGGCCGGCGCACGCGCAAAAAACATGAGCTGATCCGGTGGCCTGGCTGGTCAAGGAAGTCAGGGGCTCCCGCAAGAGCCCTGGTCTTCCACCGAACAGCACCGCACCAAGGGGGTCTTCTCATGCCGCTCCATCCGTCCCATCCACAACCGCGGGCCTTGGTCGCCCGCGCCGCGCTGGGCCTGTCCGCCTGCCTGCTCGCCCTGGCGCCGGCCCAAGCCCAGGATGCCGCCGCGGCCCAGGCCGCGCAGCGCCGCTTCGACATCCCGGCCGGTCCGCTGGAGGCCACGCTGAACCGCATCGGCCGCGAGGCCGGCGTGCTGATCAGCTTCGGCAGCGCGGCCACGGACGGCCTGCGCAGCCCCGGCGTGCAGGGCGCGCAGGGCGTGGAGGAGGCCTTGTCGCAGGCGCTGGCCGGCACCGGCCTGGGCGCGGTGCGCGCCGCGGGCGGCTATGCGCTGCGCGCACTCCCGGCGGCCGCGGCCGCCGCGCCGGCAGGCGGCCCGGCCCAGGGCGGCCTGCTGCGCCAGGTCGACGTCACGGCCGCGGCCGATCACCGCACCGAGGGCAGCGGCGCCTACACCGCGCCGCGCACGCAGAGCGCCACCCCGCTGGAGCTGTCGCTGCGCGAGACGCCGCAGACCGTCAGCGTGCTCACGCGCCAGCGCCTGGACGACCAGAACCTGCAGTCCTTCAACGAGGTGGTGCGCGCCACGCCGGGCCTGTCGGTGCTGGCCAACGGCGTGGGCGCCGACGACGTGCGCTTCCATGCGCGCGGCTTCCCAGTCGAGAACCTGCTGCTGGACGGCATGCCGCTGCAATTCAACGGCTTTGCCATGCCCAGCCTGGACATGGTCATGGTCGACCGCGTGGACGTGGTGCGCGGCGCGCCGGGCCTCATGGTCGGCACCGGCAACCCCTCGGCCGCGATCAACCTCGTGCGCAAGCGCCCGACCGCCGAACCGCTCGCGGCCGTCAGCCTGTCGGCCGGCAGCTGGGACCGCTACGGCGCCACCGTGGACCTGTCGAACGCGCTCAACGCGGCCGGCACGCTGCGCGGCCGGCTGGCCGCGAGCTGGCAGGACAAGCACAGCTTCATCGACGTGGCCCAGGTGCGCAGCCACGCGCTCTACGGCATCGTGGAGGCCGACCTCACGCCGCGCACCACGCTGGCCGTGGGCGCGGCCTGGCAGGACAACGCCACGCGCGGCGTGACCTGGGGTCTGCCGGCCGACCGCAACGGCCAGTTGCTGCCCTATGCGCGCTCGACCTTCTACGGCACGCCCTGGTCCACCGCCGACCGCAGCGGCCGCCAGCTCTTCGCCGACCTGCGCCACCTGTTCGACAACGGCTGGGAGGCCAAGGCCGCGCTGCTGTCGATGCGCAGCGAAGGCCAGTACATCACGCCCTACTACTGGCGCAACGCGAGCTGGACCCAGCCGTTCACGGTCACCGCCATCTCCGGCGGGCGCACGCGGCAGGACGAGGTCTCGGGCAACCTGTCGTTCAGCGGCCCGGTGCAGGCCCTCGGCCGCGAGCATGGGCTGGCCTTCGGCATCGCCGCGGGCCGGCGCGACACCGACGGCTCGGGCAGCTTCGGCGGCGCGCTGCAAAGCCCGGGCTGGATGACGGTGCTGGAGCCGGCCGGCATCCAGGCCCTGGCCCCGCCCGGCGCCGTCACGCTGGAGGAATACGCGGGCGAGCAGAGCCGGCAGAAATCGGTCTACGCGGCCGCCCGCCTGCGGCTCACGCAGCGCCTGTCCACCGTGCTGGGCAGCCGGCTGACCTGGTACGAACACCACAGCGAGACCGCCGCCTTCCGGCTCACGCGCGAGCTGACGCCCTACGCCGGCCTGACCCTGGACCTGGACGACGTGCACACCGTCTACCTGAGCCACACCGGCATCCTGCAACCGCAGACGGCCGTGGACGCGCAAGGCCGGGTGCTCGACCCGGTCACGGGCAACAACCTGGAAGCCGGCGTCAAGGCCGCCTGGTTCGGCGGCCGGCTCAACGCCAGCGCGGCCGTGTTCCAGATCCGCCAGCGCAACCGCGCCATGCAGGACGAGGACGGCCCCTCGCCCTGCCCCAGCACCGGCGCCGTGCTGTGCAGCCGCGCGGCCGGCGAGGTCAAGACCAAGGGCGTGGACCTGGAGCTCTCGGGCGCGCCGCGCGAAGGCCTCAACCTGGCGGCCGGCTACACCTACGCGGCCTCGCGCTACGTCAAGGACTCGGTGGCCGCCAACATCGGCCAGCCCTTCAACACGCGGCTGCCGCGCCACCAGTTCAAGCTGTTCGGCAGCCTGCGCCTGCCGGGCGAATGGCAGCGCTGGACCGCGGGCGCCTCGCTCTACGGCCAGAGCAGCATGTACAACGGCACCACGGCGCGCATCCAGCAGGGCGGCTACTGGACCACCGGGCTGATGCTGGGCTACAAGGCCAGCGCCCAGGTGGACCTGCGCCTGAACGTGGAGAACCTGTTCGACCGCCGCTACTACGAAGCCCTGGGCTACGTGCGCGGCAACTACAGCAGCAACAACTGGTACGGCGCGCCGCGCAACGCCATGCTGACGCTGAACTGGCGGATGCAGGCCGCAGGCCAGCAAAATGAGAACAGTTCTCGTTTTGTCGGCTACCATGCCGCCCCCATGGAACTGTCCGCTTCCTTCACGCGCGCGCTGCTGAACGGCTTCGGCCCCGCCTATGCCGAGCTGCTGCGCATCGCCACGCGCAGCGCCGGCAGCCGCGACGCGGCGCGCGAGCTCGTGCACGACACCTGGCTGCGCCTGGCGGAGCATGCCCAGGCCGGCGCACCGGAGGGCGGCAGCGCCGACCTGCCGCGCGACGCCACGGCCTACCTCGCGGTGATGGCCCAGCACCTCGCGCTGGACCAGCACCGGCGCGGCCAGCGCCTGGCGCGCCATGTGGAGGAGGAGGCCCGGCACGCCCAGGCCGCACCGCCGCTGTGCCCCGACGTGGCCGAATCCGTCATGTACCGCCAGGCGCTGGCGGTGCTGGAGCAGGCGCTGGCCGAGCTGCCCGCACGCTGCCGCACGGTCTTCCTCGCGCACCGCCTGCACGGCGAGAAGCTGCCCGCCATCGCCGAGCGCCTGTCCGTCTCGGTCAACACCGTGGAGCGCGACCTGATCCTGGCCGGCGACCGCATCGAGGCCGCGCTGCTGCGCTGGCGCGGCACGCCCGCCGCCACGCGCCGGCCCGGCCGCCGCCGCAGCCTGGCCGCGCTGCTGGGCGTGGCCGGCCTGGGCGTGGGTGGCACGCTGGGCTGGCGCATGTGGCAGCAGCAGCTGGACGCCCAGGTGCTGTGGCAGGCCGCGCTCGACAGCCCGCACGGCCGCCAGACCCGCCACGGCCTGCCCGACGGCACCAGCGTGCAGCTCGACGCGCAAAGCCATGCCGAGGTGCAGTACCTGCGCCACGCGCGCCGCGTGCAACTCGTGCAGGGCGCGGCCTTCTTCGCCGTGGCCCATGTGCCCGAACGCCCGTTCACGGTGGACGCCGGCCCCGTGCGGGTAACGGTGCTGGGCACGCGCTTCGGCGTCGAGCGGCTGCCGGGCGGCACCGTGCTCGTGCAGGTCGAATCCGGCCGCGTGCGCGTGGCCGGCCCGGGCCTGGCGCGCGAACTCGGCGCCGGCGAGGCGCTGCGCGTGCAGGCCGACGGCCAGGTGCAGGCGCTGGCCGCGGCCGATCCCGCGCCGTGGCGCCATGGCGAGCTCGTGTTCCTGGGCACGCCGCTGCACGAGGCGCTGGCGCGGCTCGCGCGCTACGCGCCCTATGCGCTGACGGCCACGCCCGCGGCCGCGCAGCTGCCCGTGAGCGGCCGCGTGCGCATCGCCCAGGCGCGGGCCTGGCTGAACGCGCTGCCCCAGGTGCTGCCCGTGCGCGTGCGCGAAGGCGAAGGCGGCGCCGTGGAAATCGCACTGCGCCCGTCCTGATTCCGGTTCAGGAGTTTTTTCGCCCAGTCGTCCATGGATGGACAGCATCCATCACGAGGACGATCCGCATGCCTTCCTTCTCCACCACCCCGCTCGCGCGGGCCTGCCTGGGCCTGGCCCTGGCGCTCTCCCTGCACGCCGCCGGTGCGCAGACCGCGCGCTTCGACATCCCGGCCCAGCCGCTGGCCAGCGCGCTCGACCAGTTCGCGCGCCAGGCCGGGCTGCAACTCGTGTTCGACCTCGAACGCGCCCAGGGCCGGCGCGCGCCCGCCGTTTCCGGCGAGCAGGACGTGCGCCAGGCGCTCGATGCGCTGCTGCGCGGCAGCGGCCTGGACGGCCGCATCGACAGCGGCACGCTGACCATCCGCCCCGTGCCCCAGAGCGGCAAGAGCCTGGCGGAGATCCGCGTCGAGGCCCGCCGCGCCGGCGACGGCACGACCGAAGGCACGGGCAGCTACACCAGCCGCGTGACCAGCATCGCGTCCAGGACCGACCAGTCCTTCCGCGAGATCCCGCAGTCGGTCTCGGTCGTCACGCGCCAGCAGATGCAGGAACAGCGCGTGACCGACGTGACCGAGGCCCTGAAGCTCATGCCCGGCATCGTGGTCGCCAACACCGTGGGCGACTTCTATGCGCGCGGCTTCCAGATCACCAGCATGCAGGTCGACGGCGGCGCGCCCATGGCGCTGGGCGCCTACACCTACGTGCCGCAGCAGGACATGGCCTTCTACGACCGCGTGGAAGTCATGCGCGGCGCCTCGGGCCTGCTGGGCGGCGCGGGCGACCCCGGCGGCATCATCAACATCGTGCGCAAGAAGCCGCTGGCCACGCCGCAGGTGGCGGTGGAACTGTCGGCCGGCAGCTGGCAGCGCCGCGGCCTGCAGCTGGACGCCACCGGCCCGCTGGCCCTGGACGGGCGCGTGCGCGGCCGGGCCGTCATCGCCTACGAGAAGGGCAACGAGCACCTGGACTTGCGCAGCGTGGAGAAGCCCGCCATCTACGGCGTGCTGGAGACCGACCTCACGCCCGACACGCTGCTCACGGTGGGCGGCAGCTACGGCCGCAACCACGAGAACGGCGACTACGCCGGCACGCCGCGCTACAGCGACGGCCGCGCGCTGGGCCTGCCGCGCAGCGCCAACTTCACGCAGCCCTGGGCCTACTACGACTACACCCGCCGCGAACTGTTCGCGCAGCTGGAGCACCGCTTCGCCAACCGCTGGAAACTGAAGCTCAACGCCACGCGCGCCGAGACCGAACTGGACCGCTACTGGACCTACATGGGCGGCGCGATCGACCCGCAGACCCTGACCGGCGCGCTCTGGCGCGGCGGCCACATCCAGTCGGCCAACCAGCAGGAAACCGCCGACGTGCACCTGGCCGGCCCGTTCCAGCTGCTGGGCCGCACGCACGAACTGCTGCTGGGCGCCGACTGGCAGCGCGTGGGCAGCCACTGGCAGACGGGCAGCTTCCCGGGCAGCGGCACCATGGCCGGCAACCCCTTCGGCCAGGACGTCTGGACCCCCTCGACCGACACCTGGTTCAACACCCGCTACGGCCCCTGGGGCCAGAAGCAGACCGGCGCCTACGGCGTGCTGCGCCTGCACCCGGCCGATGACTGGCATGTGATCGTGGGCGCGCGCGCCGCGCGCTACGACTTCAAGCAGGCGGTCTGGACGCTGGACGCCGCCGGCAACGCCACCCCCTGGTCGAACACGCCCTTCAGCGAACCGACCAAGATCACGCCCTACGGCGGCGTGATCCACGACCTCGACAGCCAATGGTCGGCCTACGCGAGCTACTCGGCCATCTACAAGCCGCAGGCGCTGAGCATGTCGGGCCCGCCGCCCGGCACCTCGCTGCCGCCCGTCACCGGCAAGAGCTACGAGGCCGGCCTGAAGGGCGAGCTGCTGGACGGCAAGCTCAACGCCACCTTCAGCATCTTCCGCGTGGAGCGCACCGGCACGGCCGTGGTCGACCCGGCCTACGAGCAGACCAACAGCCGCTGGGAAGGCAACTGCTGCTTCCTGCCCAGCGGCAAGGTCACGAGCCGCGGCTTCGACGTGGAGGTCGGCGGCCAGGTGCTGCCCGGCTGGCAGCTCGCGGCCGGCTACACCTTCAACAACACCAGGGACGAGAGCACGCAGCTGACCTACAGCAGCATCACGCCCCGGCATCTGCTCAAGCTGTCCACGGCCTGGCAGCTGCCCGGCGCGCTGTCGCAATGGAAGCTGGGCGGCTCGGCCCACGTGCAGAGCACGCACTACGTGAACGGCACGGCGCTCGTGGACGGTGTTTCCACGCCCTACGCGTTCACGCAGGGCGGCTACGCGGTCTGGAACGCGATGGTGCAGTACCGGATCGACCCGCGCTGGTCGCTCACGCTCAACGTGAACAACCTGTTCGACAAGACCTACTGGCGCACGGTGGGCACCACGTTCAGCAACAACGTCTACGCGGCGCCGAGGAACGCCATGCTGACGCTGCGCGGCACGTTCTGAACGCGCGGGGACAGATGCCCACTTGAGAATCGTTCTCGTTGCTGCGGCTATGATGCCGCCGCCATGGAACTGTCCGCCCCCTTCACGCGCGCCCTGCTCGACGGCTTCGGCGCCGCCTACGGCGACCTGCTGCGCATCGCCGCGCGCAGCACGGGCAGCCGCGACGAGGCGCGCGACCTCGTGCACGACACCTGGCTGCGCCTGGCCGAGCATGCCGAGGCCGGCCAGGCCGCCACCGAGGGCGAGCCGGCGCCGCGCGACGCCACCGCCTACCTGGCGACCATGGCGCGCCACCTGGCGCTCGATGCGCACCGGCGCGCGCAGCGCACCGCCCAGCACCACGCCGCGATCGCGCAGCAGCCCGCGCCGCAGAGCCCCGACGTGGCCGAGACCGTGATGTACCGCCAGGCCCTGGCCGCGCTGGAGCGCGCGCTGGCCGGCCTGCCCGCGCGCAGCCGCGCCGTGTTCGAGGCCCACCGCGTGCACGGCGAGCCCCAGCCCGACATCGCGGCGCGGCTCGGCGTCTCGCTCAACACCGTGGAGCGCGACCTGTCGCTGGCCGGCGACTGCATCGCCGACGCGCTGCGGCGCTGGCGCGGCGAGCGCGTGGACGGCGCGCGCCGCAGCGGCCGCCGCCGCGGCCTGGGTGCGCTGCTGGGCCTGGGCGGTCTCGGCGTGGCCGGTGCGCTGGGCTGGCGGCACTGGCAGGCCGCGCAGGACGGCCGGCCCGGCTGGCAGGCCGCGCTGGCCACGGCCCGGGGCCAGCGCGCGCGCCATGCGCTACCGGACGGCTCGACCGTGGAGCTGGACGCCGACAGCCGCGTGCAGCTGGACTTCTTCCGCGCGCGCCGC
This sequence comes from Pseudorhodoferax sp., assembly GCA_049840715.1. Classification (GTDB taxonomy): domain Bacteria; phylum Pseudomonadota; class Gammaproteobacteria; order Burkholderiales; family Burkholderiaceae_C; genus Pseudorhodoferax. The sequence goes on along the minus strand of JASGJO010000035.1, from coordinate 60,289 downwards.
GCCGTGCAGCTGTTGCAGGGCGCGGCCTTCTTCGCCGTCGCGCACGACCGCGACCGCCCCTTCAGCGTGCAAGCCGGCGCCGTGCGCGTGACCGTGCTCGGCACGCGCTTCGGCGTGGAACGCCTGCCGGCCGGCGGCGTGCTGGTGCAGGTGGAATCGGGCCGCGTGCGCGTGGAGCCGGCCCCGGGCCGGCCCGCGCAGGACCTGGGCGCCGGCCAGGCCCTGCTGGTGCTGGCCGACGGCACGGCCCGTCCGGCCGGCGGCGAGGCCGCGCCCTGGCGCCACGGCGAGATCGTGTTCGCCGACAGCACGCTGGGCGAGGCCCTGGCCCGGCTGCAGCGCTACACGCCGGAGCCGCTGCAGGCCAGCCCGGATGCCGCCGCGCTGCCCGTGAGCGGGCGCGTGCGCATCGCCCAGGCGCGGGCCTGGCTCGACCAGCTGCCGCATGCGCTGCCCGTGCGGGTGCAGCGCCGGGACGGCGGCGCCTGGCTCGTCACGCGGCGCTGACGCCCGCTTTTTTTCAGGGGTTCGCCAACGCACATCGTCCACCCCATGGAACCCCTTCCATGACCAGGACGATCCTCATGCCACCCATCTCCTCCCGCGCCCCGCTGGCCCAGGCCTGCCTGGGCCTGGCGCTCGCGCTGTCGCTGCACGCCGCACAGGCGCAGACCGCGCGCTTCGACATCCCGGCCCAGCCGCTGGCGGCCGCGCTCGACCAGTTCGCGCGCCAGGCCGGACTGCAGCTGGTGTTCGACCCCGGCCTCGCGCGCGAGCGCCAGGCCCCGGCCCTGCGCGGCGAGCACGATCTGCGCGAGGCGCTGGACGCGCTGCTGCGCGGCAGCGGCCTGGATGCGCGCGTGGAGAACGGCACGCTCTCCATCCGCCCCGTCTCCACCAGCGGCAAGAGCCTGGCGGAGATCCGCGTCGAGGCCCGCCGCGCCGGCGACGGCACGACCGAAGGCACGGGCAGCTACACCAGCCGCGTGACCAGCATCGCATCCAAGACCGACCAGTCCTTCCGCGAGATCCCGCAGTCGGTCTCCGTCGTCACGCGCGAGCAGCTGGACGACCGGCGCATGCTGGACATCCGCGATGCGCTGGGCGCCACGCCGGGCATCACCACCAGCCAGCTCAATGCCGACTCCACCTACTACTACGCACGCGGCTTCCAGATCGACAGCATGCAGATCGACGGCGGCCCGCCGCTGAACATCGCCAGCTTCACCTACAGCGTGAACCAGGACATGGCTTTCTACGACCGCGTGGAAGTCATGCGCGGCGCCTCGGGCCTGCTGGGCGGCGTGGGCGATCCGGGCGGCATCGTCAACGTGGTGCGCAAGAAGCCGCTGGCCCAGCCGCAGCTGGTCGTCGAGCAGTCGGTCGGCCGCTGGAACCACTACCGCACCATGGTCGACGCCACCGGGCCGCTGGCGCTGGACGGCCGCGTGCGCGGCCGCGCCGTGCTGTCGTACCTGGACACGGACTACTTCATCGACCACCGCGCGCAACGCACGCCGCAGCTGTACGGCGTGGTCGAGGCCGACCTCACGCCCGACACCCTGCTGACGGCCGGCGCGAGCCACGCGCACCAGAAGCTGTGGGGCGTGGGCGGCGGCCAGATCGGCCGCGCCACCGACGGCAGCGAGATGGGCCTGCCGCGCAACGTCGGCTTCGCCCAGCCCTGGGCCACCAACACGCGCAAGACCACCGAGGTGTTCGCCGCGCTGGAGCACCGCTTCGCCAACCGCTGGAAGCTCAAGCTCAACGTGACGCGCAGCAAATCCGACGTCGACGGCGGCAACGCCTTCGGCTACGGCGCGCTGGACCGCGCCACCGGCACCGGCGTGACCTGGTACGGCGGCGGCTACTACCTCTACGCCAACGAGCAGACCGTGGCCGATGCCAGCCTGGCCGGCACCTTCGCGCTCGGCGGCCGCACGCACGAGTTCGTCGTCGGCGTGGACCGCCAGAAAGTGGAGAGCTTCTGGAACGTCGCCTATCCAGTCAATGGCTCCGGCGGCACCGACCCCATCGACGTGAACGACCCCGGCATCTGGACGCCCGGCGCCCTCGGCGACATCTCGCGCCGCTACAACCCCTGGGGCCAGCAGCAGAACGGCGCCTACGGCGTGCTGCGCCTGCACCCCACGGAGCGCCTGCACGTGATCGTGGGCGCGCGCTACGCCAGGTACAGGTTCAACCAGGTCTACGAGACGCTGGCCGCGGACGGCAGCTGGGCCCTCGCCTCGGGCAGCCGCTTCAGCGAGCCGGCCAAGGCCACGCCCTATGGCGGCGTGATCTACGACATCGGCGAGCAGTGGTCGGCCTACCTGAGCTACGCCTCCATCCTCAAGCCGCAGGCGCTGCGCAAGGCCGGGCCGCCGCCTGGCGAATCGCTGTCGCCGATCCGCGGCAAGAGCTTCGAGGCCGGGCTCAAGGGCGAACTGGCCGGCGGCGCGCTGAACGCCACCTTCAGCCTGTTCCACGTCGAGCGCACCGGCACGGCCGTGGCCGACCCGCGCTATCCCACGAGTTCGGAACTGTGGTCGGGCAGCTGCTGCTACCTGCCGCAGGGCAAGGTCACCAGCCGCGGGCTGGACGCCGAGATCGGCGGCGCGCTGCGCCCGGGCTGGCAGGTGTCGGCCGGCTACACCTACACCAGCACGCGCGACGAGAGCGCCGGCACCGTGTTCAGCCCCGTCACGCCGCGCCACATGCTCAAGCTGGCCACGGCCTGGACGCTGCCGGGCACGCTGTCGCGCTGGAAGGTGGGCGGCAGTGCCAACCTGCGCAGCCGCCAGTCGCAGCAAGCCAGCGTCTACGACGCCGACTGGAACGAAATCGGCACGGTCGACGTGCGCCAGGGCGGCTACACGGTCTGGAACGCGATGGCGCAGTACCGCATCGACCCGCGCTGGACGCTCGCGCTCAACGTCAACAACCTGTTCGACAAGCACTACTACTCGACGCTGGGCTACCTGGACGGCGGCAACTTCCACGGCACGCCGCGCGAGTGGCTGCTGACGCTGCGCGGGACGTTCTGAGCTTCAGTCCGCCTGCAGGGCCGCGCGCAATCGCTGCGCATAGCCCTGCAGCACCGCGGCCCCCGGCTCCTTGCGCGGCCAGGCCAGCGCCATGCCGTCGTCCTCATGGCGCGGCAGCACGTGCAGGTGGAAGTGGAACACCGTCTGCCCGCCGACCGGGCCGTTGGCCTGGAACAGCGTCATGCCGGGCGGATCGAACGCGGCCTGCGCCGCGCGCGCCACGCGCTGCGCGGTCTGCAGCACGGCGGCGGCTTCCTCGGGCGTGATGTCCAGCAGCGTGACCGCATGGCGCCTGGTCGCCACCAGCACATGGCCGGGGTTGACCTGGCCGATGTCCATGAAGGCGACGGTCAATTCGTCCTCGCAGACCTTGGCGGACGGGATCTCGCCGGCGACGAGGCGGCAGAAGATGCATTGGCCGGGCGGCGAGTGGTCGACGAACATGGGCATGCGGGCGGTCTCCTTTGCGGCCCATGGTAGCGGCGCCCGCCTGCCGCCCCCGGTTTGTTAAGATTCAAATGAGAACACTTTTCATTTAAAAACCGACCAAGGGCCCAGACCGATGCACGCACGCCACCTCCTCCGACCGACTCCCATCGCCCTCGCACTGCTCGCCTTCAGCGCCTGCGCGGCGGCGCAGACCGCCGCCACGGCGGCCGGCACGCTGGACCAGGTCAACGTGCGCAGCAAGTACGAGCGCGAGGACCTGCCGGTCCGCGCCGCGGGCAACAAGGCCGCCTCGGGCGCGCGCCTGGGCATCCTGGGCGCCACGTCCATCATGGACGCGCCCGTGCACGTCAACGCCTACACGCGCGAGCTGGCCGAGGACTGGTCGGCGCTGACGCTGCAGGACGTGCTGGAGAACGACCCCGCCGTCGTCTTCACGACCAACAAGAACCACCTGCTGCAGAACTTCAACCTGCGCGGGCTGGACATGAGCGCCATGGACATCGCCACCAACGGCCTGTACGGCATCGCGCCGGCCAACGCCGTGCCGATCGAGATGTTCGAACGCATCGAGGTGCTGCGCGGCCCCAACGTGCTGCTGTCCGGCATGCCGCCGGGCTCCAGCGTGGCCGGCACCGTGAACATGGTCACCAAGCGCGCGCTGGCCCAGCCCATCGCCGACCTCACGCTGACCTACGGCACCCATTCGTACTTCCAGGCCCATGCCGACGTGGGCAAGCGCTTCGGCGAAGAGAAGCGGCTGGGCCTGCGCTTCAACGGCGTCTACGGCGACGGCGAGATGGGCGCCAAGGACGAGAGCCAGACCCGCCGCGTCGGCGCGCTGGCGCTGGACTACCAGGGCGACCGCGCGCGCTTCTCGCTGGACCTGTACGACAGCGTGAACAAGATCGAGAACGGCAGCCCGGGCATGTTCAACTTCCTGGGCACCACGGCCATCCCCGGCGTGGGCTACCTGCTGCCTGCGCCCGAAGGCGACACCAACATGTTCCGCGGCACGCACGGCCGCTACGACAACAGCGGCGTGCTGGCCCGCGCAGAGGTCGACTTCAATGCCGACTGGCAGGGCTACCTCGCGCTGGGCGGCTCCGAGGCCAAGGGCCAGGGCCTGCTGTTCGGCACGCGCGCCTTCGTGACGGGCGCGGACGGCACCACGCGCGGCGCCATCTACAACGTGCATACCGAGTCCAGGCGGCGCACGGCCGAGACCGGCGTGATCGGCAAGTTCGCCACGGGCAGCGTGCAGCACCGGCTGCAGCTGTCGGCCAACGTGCTCAAGCACAAGGAAGGGACGGTCAACACGGCCTGCAACTACTGCTACACGACCAACATGTACGACCCGGTGACGCCGGTCTTCCCCGCGGAGCCCACCTGGCGGGGCTACACGGTGGAAAACGACTTCCGCTCGCTGGCCATCGCCGACACCATGGGCTTCGCCGGCGAGAAGCTGCTGCTGACCGTGGGCGGGCGGCACCAGACCGTGAAGATGCCGCTGTCCGGCTACGACGAGAGCCGCTTCTCGCCCATGGTCGCGGCCGTGGTGCGGCCCTGGGGCGAGGCGGTCTCGCTGTTCGGCAACTACACCGAAGGGCTGGAGCCGGGCCAGGTCGTGGGCACGGGCTATGCCAACGCGGGCGAGGCCCTGCCGCCCAAGCAGACCAAGCAGATGGAACTGGGCGCCAAGCTGCAGGCCGGCGCGCTGACCCACACCGTGAGCGCCTTCCAGATCAAGCGCCCGTCCTTCACCGGTACCGCCCCTGCCGCCCTGGTCGAAGGCGGCGAGCAGCGCCTGCGCGGCCTGGAGTGGAGCATGTACGGCCAGGTGCTGCAGACCGTCTCGCTGCTGGGCGGCGTCACCCACATCAAGTCCGAGCAGCGCAACACCGGCCGCGACACCTACGGCGTGCCCGAATGGCGCGCCCGCATCGGCGCGGACTGGCAGACGCCGGTGCCCGGCCTCAAGGTCGGCGGCCGCTTCATCTACACCGGCTCGCAATGGGCCGACTCGAACAACCGCCTGAAGGTGCCCTCGTGGAACCGCGTGGACCTCAACGCCAGCTACGCCACCAGGTTCGGCAACACGCCCGTGCGCTTCAACGCCAGCGTGGAGAACGTGACCGACAAGAACTACTGGATCGGCATGTTCGGCGACGGCTTCGTCATGGCCGGCGCGCCGCGCACGGCGAAGCTGTCGGCCACGGTGTCGTTCTGATGCCGGCCACGTGACGGCGCACGCGGATTTGCGCGACGTCGCCCGGTCCGCGCAGCGGCACGGCGGAGACGGCGTGGCGAAGCACCAGCTCGGCCATGTTCAGTTCGCCTGCGCGCTGTGCGCGTCGTCGAAGAAGTAGTCGCGCGCCGAGGCGGGCTTGTTCTTGATCGCGCCCACGCGGTGCATGAACTCGGCCAGGGTGTAGGTGTTCTGCGGCGCGGTGGTGAACTGCACCTCGGGGTTCCTGATCTTCGTCCGTTTCTGCAGCGTTTGCAGCATAGGTCGCATCAGCCCGGCTCCGTGGAGGCCCGTGCCCGCAGGCGTGCGCGGCCTGCTGGCGTCAGTCGGTACCGTTGCAGCCGGCTGTTGGGCTTGTCGGGCAAGGTCATCTCGATCAGGCCTTCAGACAGGGCCGGCAGCAGATAGGCCTTGCGGAAGTGCTCGTTGCTTTTCAGGCGCAGCACGGTCTGCAACTCGCGCCGCGTCAGGGGCTGGGCCAGGGCGCGCAGCAAGGCGACTTCCGTGGTGACTTCCGTGGTGACTTCCGCAACCACGGGGTCGGCGTCTCCCCGCACCACCCGCAGGTAGGTGTCGTCGAACGCGAATTCCATCCACAAGCCGCCGGCGTCCAGACGCGCTTGCACTGCTGCCCCATGGCAGCACGCGAATGGAAGTTCGATAATCTCCCCCTTCCCAGACTGCGAGACCGCAACATGCTCAAAACCAAAGAGCCGCAACGCAAGAAGCCCAGCCGCAAAGCCGTGCTGCGTTCCGTGGCCAGCTCCACCGCCGTGGAAACGGGCCGCAGCGTGGCCCAGCTGGAACAGCAGCTCCAGCAACCCCCGGTGCGGTTCGCCCACATCAAGCTGGCCCGTTGAGGCTGGCATCGCCAGCAGCCATGGCTTCGGCCACGAATCGGGTCATCGGTCCGTAGTCGCCCGCAAACCCAGCGTGGATGGCAGCGATGTACGCCGGCTTGTCCTGCTCCCAGCTGCTGTAGTCCAACGGCTCATGACCCGCCTGCACCGCCATCACATCGGCCAGCAGGCGTGACAAGCGGCCATTCCCCTCGCGGAAGGGGTGGATCAGGACCTACCCTCCTTCGCGCGCCCGCTGCAGGATGTACTCCACGAACGTCGCCATCGCCCGCGTGTGGTGCCGGTTCGGCATGTACAGCAGGTGCATGCGGGTGCCGAAGATCGACAGCCGCCAGGCGTCCAGCGCCGTCACCACCGTGCCGGCCTCCAGCAGGTCGCGCACCGTGTAGTCGGGCACCAGGCCGACGCCCAGGCCGGCGCACACCGCGTCGCGCAGGAACATGAAGTTCTCCGAGATCAGCGTGGGCTCGATCAGCACCTCGTGCCGCTCCTCGCCCTGGTAGGCGGCCAGGCGCAACTGCTTGCCGATCACGGCGGCCGTCAGCAGCGGCGTGTGCTGCAGGTCTTCCAGCCGCTGCGGCAGGCCGGCCTGCTCGGCATAGGCGCACGAGGCGCAGGCCACGAAACGCACCGGCCCCAGGTCGCGCGCCACGAGGTTCTGCGGCGGCTCGGACAGCACGCGCACGGCCACGTCCACCTCATCGCGCATGAGGTCCTCCACCCGGTTCTCGAACAGCACGTCGAGCACGATGGCCGGGTACCGGCGCTTGAACTCCAGCAGCCAGGGCGACATGGCCAGCTGGCCGTAGCCGCTGGGCACCGACAGGCGCACGCGGCCGCTCAATTCCTGCCCCAGCGTGGCCACGGCCTCGCGCGCGGCCAGCAGTTCGTTCTGGATCACGCGGCCGTGCTCGTAGAGCTTCAGGCCGATCTCGGTGGCCTCCAGCCGGCGCGTGGTGCGGCGGATCAGCTGCTGGCCGATGGCGCGCTCCACCTGGTTCAGGTGGTAGCTCACGTTGGCCCGGCTCATCTTCATGCGGCGCGCCGCCTCGGCCAGGTTGCCGGCGTCCAGGATCTGGACCAAGAGGGTCAGGGACTGGACATCCAGGCTCATTGTCTCAATTGGCTTGACGGTGTGTTTGAAGTCTATGCCATTGTCAAGCCGCCGATGCGCACCAACAATGCCGCCACCCATCTTCAGGAGACAAACGCATGGCAGAAGAGACAAGTGGTCCGCACGCAGCTGCATGGCAAGGTGCTGCTGGTCACCGTCGACAACCCGCCCGTCAACGCCCTGGGCGCGGCCGTGCGCCGCGGCCTGCTTGAGGCGATGGAACGCGCCGAGACGGACGCCGCCGTCGCCGCCGTGCTGATCGTCGGCGCCGGCAAGAGCTTCATCGCGGGTGCCGACATCCGCGAGTTCGGCCTGCCGCCGCAGCCGCCGCTGCTGACCGATGTCTGCAAGCGCATCGAATCCTCGAAGAAGCCCGTGGTCGCCGCGATCCACGGCGCCGCGCTGGGCGGCGGGCTGGAAGTGGCCATCGCCGCGCACTACCGCATCGCAGTGGCCAACGCCAAGCTGGGCCTGCCCGAGGTGCTGCTGGGCCTGCTGCCCGGCGCCGGCGGCACGCAGCGCGCACCGCGCCTGGTGGGTGCCGCCGCCGCGCTGGACATCATGCTGACCGGCCGCCACGTGGGCGCGGCCGAGGCCCTGAAGCTGGGCCTCGTCGACAAGCTCGCGCAGAGCGACGACACGCTGGCCGAAGGCCTGGCCTACGCCCAGGAACTGCTGGGCGCGCAAGCCGGCCCGCGCCGTTCGCGCGACGCCGCGGGCCTGGCCGATGTGGAAGCCAGCCGCGCCGCCATCGCCGCCGCGCGCGCCGAGCAGGCCAAGAAGGCCAGGAACCTGTTCTCGCCGCACCGCATCGTCGACGCGGTCGAAGCCGCGCTCGACAAGCCCTTCGACGAAGCCCTCAAGTACGAGCGCGAGCTGTTCATGCAATGCCTGGCCAGCCCGCAGCGCGCCGGCCTGATCCATGCCTTCTTTGCCGAGCGCGACGTGGTCAAGGTGCCCGAGGCCGCGGCCGCCGAGCCGCGCGCCCTGGCGCGCATCGGCGTGGTGGGCGGCGGCACCATGGGCGCCGGCATCGCCGTGGCCGCGCTGGACGCCGGCCTGCCCGTGGTGATGGTGGAGCGCGACGAGGCCTCCATCGCGCGCGGCCAGGCCAACGTCGAGAAGGTCTACGACGGCCTCGTCGCCAAGGGCCGCATGACGGCCGAGGCCAAGGCCAAGGTGATGGCGCGCTTCTCGGGCGCGACCGACTACGCCGCCTTCGCCGACGTGGACCTCGTGATCGAGGCGGTGTTCGAGGACATCGAGGTCAAGAAGGCCGTGTTCAAGGAACTCGACCGCGTCTGCAAACCCGGCGCCGTGCTGGCCACCAACACCTCCTACCTGGACATCGACGCCATCGCGGCCAGCATCTCGCGGCCGCAGGACGTGATCGGCCTGCACTTCTTCTCGCCGGCCAACATCATGAAGCTGCTGGAGATCGTGGTGCCCGCCAAGGTCAGCGCCGACGTGGTGGCCACGGCCTTCGCGCTGGCCAAGAAGCTCAAGAAGGTGCCCGTGCGCGCGGGCGTGTGCGACGGCTTCATCGGCAACCGCATCCTGGCCGTCTACCGCCAGGCCGCCGACCACCTCATGGAAGACGGCGCCTCGCCCTACGCCATCGACGCGGCCGTGCGCAACTTCGGCTACCCCATGGGCCCGTTCCAGGTGTCGGACCTGGCCGGCGGCGACATCGGCTGGGCCACGCGCAAGCGCAAGGCGGCCACGCGCGACCCCAAGGCCCGCTACGTGCAGGTGGCCGACCGCATCTGCGAACGCGGCTGGTTCGGCCAGAAGACCGGCCGCGGCTGGTACCAGTACCCGCAGGGCGCGCGCACGGGCGTGGAAGACCCCGAGGTGCTGGCCATCGTCGACGCCGAACGCCAGCGCGCCGGCATCGTGCCGCGCGCCTTCACCGAGGAAGAGATCATGCGCCGCTACATGGCGGCCATGGTCAACGAGGGTGCCAAGGTCGTGGCCGAGGGCATCGCGCTGCGCCCGCTCGACGTGGACGTGACCTTCCTCTACGGCTACGGCTTCCCGCGCTTCCGCGGCGGCCCCATGGCCTATGCCGACCAGGTCGGCCTGCCGAAGATCCTGGAGGACATCCAGGCCTTCGCCAAGGAAGACCCGCTGTTCTGGCAAGCTGCACCGCTGCTGCAGCAGCTGGTGGCCGAAGGCCGCAATTTCGCAAGCCTCAACAAGTCCTGATTTCCACACCACACCCGGAGACTCCCCCATGCGCGAAGCCGTCATCGTTTCCACCGCCCGCACACCGCTGACCAAGTCGCACCGCGGCGAATTCAACACCACGCCCGGCCCCACGCTGGCCGCCTTCGCGGTCCGCGCCGCGGTCGAGCGCTCGGGCCTGGACCCGGCCCTGATCGAGGACGTGATCATGGGCACGGGCTACCCCGAGGGCACGACGGGCCGCAACATCGGCCGCCAGGTCGCGCTGCGCGCCGGCCTGCCGCTCGAGGTGGCCGGCCAGACCGTGAGCCGCTTCTGCGCCTCGGGCCTGCAGGCCATCGCCAGCGCGGCCGGCGCCATCGTGGCCGGCGCGCCCGCCATCGTGGCCGGCGGCGTGGAGAGCATCTCGCAGATCCGCACGCGCAGCGCCACCGACAGCGGCGACTCGGGCATGGACCCCTGGCTCGTGGAGCACAAGCCGGCCCTGTACATGGCCATGATCGAGACGGCCGACATCGTGGCCGCGCGCTACGACATCAGCCGCGAGGCGCAGGACCGCTTCTCCGCCGAAAGCCAGCGCCGCACCGAAGCCGCGCAGAAGGCCGGCATCTATGCCGACGAGATCGTGCCCTGCACCACCACCATGGCCGTGACCGACAAGGAAACCAAGGCCGTCACGCAGCGCGAGGTGACGGCCACGGCCGACAACTGCAACCGCCCCGGCACCACCTACGAGGCGCTGGCCAAGCTGCAGCCCGTGCGCGCGCCCGACCAGTTCATCACGGCCGGCAATGCCTCGCAGCTGTCCGACGGCGCATCCGCCTGCGTGGTGGTCGAGGCCAAGGAGGCCGAGCGCCTGGGCCTGAACCCGCTGGGCGCCTTCCGCGGCTTCGCCGTGGCCGGCTGCGAGCCCGACGAGATGGGCATCGGCCCCGTCTACGCCGTGCCCAAGCTCCTCAAGCGCCACGGCCTCACCGTGGACGACATCGACCTGTGGGAACTCAACGAGGCCTTCGCCTCGCAGGCCATCTACTGCCAGCAGAAGCTGGGCATCCCGCACGAGAAGCTCAACGTGAACGGCGGCGCGATCTCCATCGGCCACCCCTTCGGCATGACGGGCGCGCGCCTGGCCGGCCACGTGCTGCTGGAAGGACGCCGCCGCAAGGCCAAGTACGCCGTGGTCTCGATGTGCATCGCCGGCGGCATGGGCGCCGCCGGCCTTTTCGAAATCTATTGACGACCACCCCCGTCTGGATGGCGCACTGCGTGTAGCCATCCGATACCCCCTCCAGGGGGCGCCGCCAGCGGCCGGGCAGAGCCCGTTCCGCGGCGTCTGCTGGCATGGCCTGCTCCGCGGCCACCTGTACCGCGGCATGCCAGGCCCTGCCGGAGATCCTAGACATGGAGAATTTATGGACCTGAACTTCACGCCCGAGGAACGCGCGTTCCGCGACGACGTGCGCAGCTTCCTCAAGGACAAGCTGCCCAAGCGCATTTCCGACAAGGTCAAGGCCGGCCAGCGCCTGACCAAGCAGGACCAGGAGGAGTGGCACGCCATCCTGCAGTCGCGCGGCTGGCTGGCCTACCACTGGCCCAAGCAGTACGGCGGCCCGGGCTTCACGGCGGTCGAGAAGTTCATCTTCGACACCGAGTGCTGCCTGGCCGGCGGCCCGCGCATCGTGCCCTTCGGCGTGAGCATGCTGGGCCCGGTGCTGATCAAGTACGGCAGCCAGGCGCACAAGGACTACTACCTGCCGCGCATCCTGTCGGGCGAGGACTGGTGGTGCCAGGGCTACTCCGAACCCGGCGCGGGCTCGGACCTGGCCTCGCTCAAGACGACGGCCGTACGCCAGGGCGACCACTACGTCGTCAACGGCCAGAAGACCTGGACCACCCAGGGCCAGCACGCCGACAAGATCTTCAGCCTGGTGCGCACCGACCGCGAGGCCAAGGCCCAGTCGGGCATCAGCTTCCTGCTCATGGACATGAAGGCGCCGGGCGTGGAGCTGCGCCCGATCCGCACGCTGGACGGCGACCGCGAGGTCAACGAGGTGTTCTTCACCGACGTGAAGGTGCCCGTGGAGAACCTGGTCGGCGAGGAGAACAAGGGCTGGACCTACGCCAAGTACCTGCTGACCTACGAGCGTACCGGCATCGCGGGCGTGGGCTTCTGCATCGCGGGCATGGAAAAGCTCAAGGTCATCGCCGCCAAGGTGCGCAAGAACGGCAAGCCGCTGGACCAGGACCCGCTGTTCGCCGCGCGCATGGCCCGGGTGGAGATCGACCTGGAGAACATGAAGACCACCAACCTGCGCGTGCTGGCCGCCGTGGCCGGCGGCGGCGTGCCGGGCGCGGAAAGCTCCATGCTCAAGATCCGCGGCACCGAGGTACGCCAAGAGATCCTCTCGCTGATCCGCCGCGCCATGGGCCCGTATGCCACGCCCTACATCGAGGCCGCGCTGCACGAGGGCTACAGCGAGGAGCCGCTGGGCCCCGAGGCCGCCGCCACGGCCGCGGCCAGCTACTTCAACTACCGCAAGCTGTCGATCTTCGGCGGCTCCAACGAGATCCAGAAGAACATCATCTCCAAGATGATCCTGGGCCTGTGAGCAGGGGAGCGACACCATGAACTTCACACACACCGAAGACCGCCGCATGCTGGCGGACTCGCTGGACCGCTACCTGGCCGAGCAGTACGGCTTCGCCGAACGCGACCACATCGCCTGGAGCGAGGCCGGCTGCAGCGACAGGCACTGGAACCAGCTGGCCGAGATCGGCGCGCTGGGCGCGCTGTTCCCCGAATCCGTGGGCGGCTTCGGCGGCGGCGGCTTCGACGTGGCCGTCGTCTTCGAGAGCCTGGGCAAGGGCCTCGTGGTCGAGCCCTTCCTGGGCGCGCTCGTGGTCGGCCGCGCCATCGCGCAGGCCGGAAGCGGCGCGCAGCAGGAGCGCATCGCCGGCCTCGTGGACGGCAGCACCGTGGCCGCGCTCGCGCACGAGGAACCCGGCAGCCACTACGAGCCCACGCTGGTCGCCACGCGTGCCGAGAAGAACGCCGGCGGCTGGGTGCTGAACGGCGCCAAGGCCGTGGTGCAGCAGGGCCAGCGCGCCGGGCTGCTGCTGGTCTCCGCGCGCACCGCCGGCCACGCCGGCGATGCGCAGGGCATCTCGCTGTTCCTGGTGCCCGGCGATGCCGAGGGCATCTCCTGGCGCGGCTATCCCAAGTTCGACGGCGGCCGCGCGGCCGAGCTCACGCTGCAGAACGTGCAGGTCGGCGCCGACGCGCTGCTGGGCGCCGAGGGCGCGGGCGCCGGTGTGCTCGAGCACGCCACGGGCTGGGGCCTGCTGGCACTGGCGGCCGAGTCGCTGGGCGCGATGGAAGTGGCCAAGCGCGACACGCTGGAGTACCTGCGCACGCGCAAGCAGTTCGGCGTGCCGATCGGCAGCTTCCAGGCCCTGCAGCACCGCATGGCCGACCTGCTGATCGAGGTCGAGCAGGCGCGCTCGGCCGTCATCAACGCGGCCGCCGCCATCGACGGCGAGGACCGCATCGCGCGCGAGCGTGCGCTGTCGGCCGCCAAGTTCAGCGTCGGCAAGATCGGCACGCGCGTGGCCGAGGAAGCCATCCAGCTGCACGGCGGCATCGGCATGACCTGGGAGCTGCCGCTGGCCCACTACGCCAAGCGCCTCGTGATGATCGACCACCAGCTCGGCGACGAGGACTTCCACCTGGAGCGCTACATCGCGCTGGGCCGGGAGGCTGCATGACGACGGACGCGCTGCTCGCGCGCCGCGAAGGCGCCGTCCTCGTCCTCGTCAACAACAACCCGGCCGCGCGCAACGCGCTCTCGGCCGAGTTCTACCTCGCTGCCACGCAGGCCCTGGCCGACGCGGAGGCCGACCCCACCATCGGCGCCGTGGTGCTGACCGGCGCGGGCAACTTCTTCTGCGCGGGCGGCAACCTCAACCAGCTCATCACGCGCCGCGCCATGGCCCCGGCCGAGCGCCGCGAGCGGCTGGAGCTGCTGCACGGCTTCGTGCGCCGGCTGCGCGACAGCTCCAAGCCCGTGATCGCGGCCGTCGAGGGCGGCGCGGCCGGCGCCGGCCTGTCGGTGGCGCTGGCCTGCGATCTGCTGGTGTCCTCGCGCGAGGCCTTCTTCAGCGCCACCTACATCAAGGTCGGCCTCACGCCGGACGGCGGGCTGACCTCCTTCCTCGCGGAGTTCGTCTCGCGCCAGCTGCTGACCGAGCTGTGCCTGACGGGCGAGCGCATCACGGCCGAGCGGCTGCATGCGCTGGGCGCCGTCAACCGGCTGGTCGACGCGGGCCAGGCCGAGGCGCAGGCCATCGCGCTCGGCGCGCAGCTGGCCCAGGGCCCGGCCCGCGCCAGCGCGCGCATCAAGGCGCTGTGCCGCGGCGCGCACGCGCGCACGCTGGACGAACAGCTGGAACTCGAAGCCGCGTCCATGGTCGAGAGCCAGGGCGACGACGAGGCGCAGGAGGGCATCGGCGCCTTCCTTGGCAAGCGCAAAGCGGACTTCGCCGCGCTGCGCCGGCGTTGACAATCGCGCATCCACAACGAACGGAGACTGTTTCCATGACCGCTACCTCCCCTGGACTGCCGCTGGCCGGCGTGCGCGTGCTCGACTTCTCGCGCGTGCTGGCCGGGCCGCTGTGCGCCCAGGTGCTCGGCGATTTCGGCGCCGACGTCGTCAAGATCGAGCATCCCCAGCGCGGCGACGACACGCGCGACTGGGGCCTGCGCGTGGGCAAGACCGAGACCACCTACTTCAACAGCATGAACCGCAACAAGCGGTCCATCGCGCTGGACCTGGCCACGCCCGAAGGCCAGGACATGGCGCGCCAGCTGGTGGCCAAGGCCGACGTGCTGGTGCAGAACTTCAAGACCGGCGGCATGGAGAAGATGGGCCTGGGCTACGAGCAGCTGCGCGCCATCAACCCGCGCCTGGTCTACGTCTCGGTCACCGGCTACAACCGCGGCGGCCCCGAGGCCAAGCGCCCGGGCTACGACCTCGTGATCCAGGGCCAGGCCGGCATCATGGCCATGAACGGCGAGGAGGGCCAGGGCCCGCTCAAGTTCGGCATCGCCGCGGTCGACCTCATGACCGGCATGGCCAGCGCCCAGGCCGTGCTGGCCGCGCTGTACCAGCGCGAGAAGACCGGCACCGGCCGCCACGTGGAGATGGCGCTGTACGACTGCGGCCTCATGATCACGGCCTACAGCGGCCTGGAGGCCCTGTTCCTGGGCGAAGACCCGCCCAAGTACGGCAACGCGCACCCGTCCATCGTGCCCTACGGCGTGTTCGACGCGGCGGACGGCCCGGTCATCATCAGCGTGGGCAACAACGCGCAGTTCGAGCGCCTGTGCATCGACGCGCTGGAGCGCCCCGACCTGGCGGCCGACGAGCGCTTCAAGACCAACCTGGGCCGCGGCCAGAACCGCGCCGCGCTGCTGCCCGAGCTGTACAAGGAGATCGGCAGCCGCCAGCGCGACCAGCTGATCGCGGCCATGAGCAAGGCCGGCATCCCCTGCGGCGAGGTGCTGGGCCTGCACGAGGCGCTGACCTCGCAGCGCACCGTGGAGGGCGGCCTGGTGACGGAGCAGCCGCACCCCGTGGCCGGCACCACCCAGGTGCTGGCGCCGCCCTACCGCCTGGACGGCGAGCGCCTGCCCGTGCGCCGCCCGCCGCCGCAGCTCGGCGCCGACCGCGACACCGTGCTGCGCGACTGGCTCGGCTGATCCCTTCCTTCCATGACCCGTTTTTTCCGCATGACCGACCTGCACCGCACCCACCTCACCCGCCGCAGCCTCACGGCGCTGGCCCTCGGCACCGCGCTGGTGCCGCTGGCCGGCCGGGCCCAGAGTTTCCCGAGCAAGCTCATCACGCTGTACGTCCCCTTCCCGCCCGGCGGGCCGACCGACACGGCCTCGCGCATCGTGGGCCAGAAGCTGGGCGAGATCCTCAAACAGACCGTCATCGTGGAGAACCGGCCCGGCGCCTCGGGTTCCATCGCCGCCGCGGCCGTGGCGCGCATGCCGGCAGACGGCCACAGCCTCATGATGCTGGCCACGCCCACGCTGCTGGCGCCGCACCTGTACCCGGCCGTCAAGTTCGACATCAACAAGGACTTCACGGCCGTGGGCACGACCTACGACCTGCCCATCGTGGTGGTGGTCAACCCCAAGCAGCTGCCCGACGTGCACACGCTGCCCGACCTCATCGCCAAGGCCAAGGCCAGCAAGCCGTCGCTGAACTACACGAGCTCGGGCCAGGGCAGCTTCGGCCACCTGACCATGGAGCTGCTCAAGATCCAGGGCGGCTTCGACATGACGCACGTGCCCTACAAGGGCGGCGTGCCGGCCATCACCGATACGCTGGGCGGCCAGGTGCCCGTGATGTACGCCGACATGGTCGCGGCGCTGCCGCACATCCAGGCCGGCAAGCTGCGCGCCATCGCCGTGGGCTCGCCGCAGCGCGTGCCCTTCCTGCCCGACGTGAAGACGGTGGCCGAGCAGGGCTTCCCGGGCTTCTCGGCCGTGTCCTGGGGCGGCCTGCTGGCCCCGGCCGGCACGCCGGCGGCCGTGGTCAAGACGCTCAACGACGCGCTCAAGCAAGCCCTGGCCGACCCCACGGTGCAGGACAAGCTCAAGGGCGCCGGCACCTTCGCCGCCTGGCAGTCGCCGGCCGACACGGCCGCGCGCATCCGCAGCGACGACCAGCAATGGGGCAAGCTCATCAAGGACAAGGGCATCGCGGGCTCTTGATCCCGGGCGGGGGATTCAGCTGCCGAGCGCGATGCGCCGCAGCCGCTCGATCTCGGCGCGGCCCAGCGAGGTGATGTCCACCACGATGGCGCGGTCGCCGTCGCCGCGGCCGTCGTCGTAAGTCACGGCCGCTTCCACCATGCCCTGCTTGCGCAGCACGTCGACGAGGCGGACCGCGCTGCCCGACACCGGCAGCGGAAACAGCGCCTGGGCCAGCCCGACCAGGTAGTCGCTGTCGGATGGCTCGCGCGCGGCGGCCGGCTTGCCGTCGGCCTCCGCCAGCCGGGCGCACACCCAGGCGCTGCCGCCCAGCGCGCGCAGCTGCTCGGCCTCGGCCTGCGAGAGTTCCAGGCGCACGGCCACCATCTTCTCCGGTTGCGGCGGTGCAGCGGCGGGCGTGGCAACGCGGGCATCGACATTCGGCTCCATGGGCGTTCTCCGTGCTTTGGTGCGGCCCGGCCCGACGGGCCGCCACCGCGCCAGCCCATTGGACGCGCACGCCGGCGCGGCCGCTGCGGGGCATCACCGCCGCGGTCCGTCAGCGGCCACGCCGTGCGCCGGCGCCAGGCCCAGGCGGATCGGCCCGCCGGGATCTGCCGCGTCCACCGGCCGGCCGCCGCGCGTGACCCGCAGCCGCCCGGCCTGCGCCAGCTGCTGCGCCACCTGGCGCACCTGCGGCATCAGGCCGCGCCAGCGCCCGCCATCGGGCTGCAGCGCGCGGGCCACCTCGGACGGGCAGACCGTGGCGCCCGGCCTGCGCGCGGCCAGCAGCCCGAGGATGCGCTCTTCGACCGCGGCGTCCGTCATGCCCCGCCCGCCAGGGCCCGCAGGCGCAGCGCATCGGGCGCCGCGGCGCCGGCGGCCGTGTTGTCGAAGATGCACCAGCGCTCGGCGCCCGCCGGCCAGCGTTCGAGTTCGGCGGCGCGCGCCTGCAGCCAGCCGTCGCCGTAGGCCGACCAGTAGGTGCGCGGCGACCCGTGCCAGCGGTGGTAGAGCACGGCGCCGGCGCCGTCGCCCGCCGGCCCCAGCCAGCCGCCCGGGACGGCCGCCGCCGGCCAGCGCGCCGGATCGGCCGCGACCCGGCCGACGCGCCACTGCACCAGCCGGCGGTCGGCTGCGTCCTCGAACCAGCTCGCATGGCGCGGCTCGCAGACGACCGCGCCGTCGAACAGGCGCGCGAGCAGGCGGAAGAACGTGCCCACCGGCCTGGCCTCGAAGGCCAGCGAGGGCGGCAGCTGGACCAGCAGCACGCCCAGCCGGTCGCCCAGGCCCGCCACCTCGGCGAGGAAGCGTTCCAGCGGCGCCCGCGCGGCGCGCAGCCGCCCTTCGTGCGTGATGCTGCGCGGCAGCTTCACGGCGAAGCGAAAGCCCGGCGGCGTCTGCGCGGCCCAGCGCGCATAGACCTCGGGCCGGTGGCTGCGGTAGAAGGAGGTGTTGATCTCCACACAGTCGAGCACCCGGGCGTAGCGCGCCAGGTGGCTGCCCTCGCCGGCAAAGCGCCCGGCCACCGCGCGCGGGATGCTCCAGCCCGCCGTGCCGACATGCAGCGCCGGGCGCGCGGGATCGGCGCGCGGGCCCTGGCAGTCGGGAGCGGCAGCGGCTGGCATGGGCGCATGCTAGGCACGGGTCCGCCGGTGCGCACGTCAGCCGCTGCCGTGCCCGCGCGTCAACGCGCTTCTGGCGCCCTACTCGGCCTTGACGTTGTTGTCCTTGACCACCTTGCCCCAGCGCAGGGCCTCGGCCTGCATCCACTCGGCCATCTGCTGGCGGCTCATGTCCGACGGCTCCGAGCCGAGTTCGGCCAGGCGCCTGGCCACGTCGGGCCGCGCCACGATCTCGCGCACCGTGGCCTGCAGCTTGTCGAGCACCGCGGGCGGCGTGCCCGTGGGCGCCAGCAAGCCCTGCCAGGAGCCGGTCACGAAGTCCGGGATCTGCGAGGCCACGGTGGGCACGCCCGGCGTGGCCGCGAACGGCCTGGCGCTGGTGACCGCGATGGCCTTGACCTTGCCGCCCTGCACCAGCGGGTTGGTGGCCAGCACGCTGGCCATCGCGCTGTCGATCTGCGCGCCGGCCAGGTCGGCCAGGGCCTGGGCGCCGCCCTTGTAGCCGATCACGTTGAACTCGAAGCCCTTGCTCTGCGCCAGCAGGATGCCGGCCAGCTGGCTGATGGAGGCCAGCGGCGTGCCGAAGCTCACGGGCTTGCCCGACTTCTTCGCGTAGGCGGCCAGCTCGTCGATGTTCCTGACCGGCAGGTCGTGCCGCACCACCAGCAGGTGCGGCGAGTAGGCCGGCATGGTGACGGGCGTCAGCTCCTTGAGCGGGTTGTAGTTGAGCTGGGCCACGCTGGGGCCGATGGTCGCGTTGCTCATGTCCATCAGCAGCAGCGTGTAGCCGTCGGGCGCGGACTTGGCCACGAAGGACGCACCGATGTGGCCGTTGCCGCCGGCCTTGTTCTCCACGACCACGGGCTGCTTGAGCGTCTCGCCGAGCTCCTTGCCGATCAGGCGGGCCAGCACGTCGGAGGTGCCGCCGGGCGGGTTGGGCACGATGATGCGGATGGCCTTGTTCGGATAGCCCGCCGCGTCCTGCGCGTGGCCGGGCAGCGCGGCGCAGGCCAGCAGCGCCGTGGCGGCGATGCCGAGCGCGCGGCGGGAAAGGTGGGGGTGCTTCGATGCCATGCTTGTCTCCGGTGCTGGTGTGGTGTGTCAGATGGCGTGGTGGATCACGTTGCGCAGCGGCTGCCCTTGCTGCAGCCGCGCGATGTTGTCGGCCATGAAGCCGTAGCGCCGCGCCAGCAGCGCGGGCGTGATGGCCGAGATGTGCGGCGTGGCGCGCACGTTGGGCAGCGCGTGGAGCGGGTAGCGCGAGGGCGCCACGGGCGGCTGGCCCTTCTTGGGGTACTGGTACCAGACGTCGAGCACGGCGCGGGCCAGGCGCTGCGACTGCAGCGCCTCGTACAGCGCCTGTTCCTCGACGACCTCGGCGCGCGCCACGTTGACGAGCAGCGCGCCGGCCGGCAGCAGCGCCAGCCGGGCCGCGCCGACCAGGCCGCGCGTGCCCTCGTCCAGCGGGCAGGCCAGCACCAGCACGTCGGCGCGCGGCAGCACGCCGTCGAGCGCGGCGACGGCCACGGCCTCGTCGGCCAGTTCCGGCGCGGCCGGCCTGCCGCTGCGCGTGACGGCGACGACGTGCATGCCGAAGGCGCGTGCGCGCCGCGCGATCTCCTGGCCGATGTGGCCGAAGCCGACGATGGCCACGGTACGCCCTGCAGCCTCGCCATGCTGCGGCCGCGCGGCATAGGCCTCGGCGAAGGCCTCGGCATCGAGCCGGGCCGGGTACTGCCAGAGCTGCAGGCAGTGCTCGAGGATGGCGTGCAGCGTGAACTCGGCGATCGGCACCTCGTGGCCGTGCACGTTGCAGACCATGGTGCCGGCCGGCAGGGCGGACAGCGCGATCTGCTCCGCGCCGGCGCCCGGCACGTGCACGAGGCGGCAGCGCAGGCGCGCGGCCGCGTCGGCGTCGATGGCGTTGGCGATGAGCACGTCGGCCGCGATCTCGCCCTGGGCGGGGAAGGCGTCCAGCGCCTGCACCGCGTGTCCGGCGCCCAGCAGCGCGCGCAGGCGCGGCGCGTTGGGGGCGTGGAGTCCGACGATCTTGATCAGCATGGGATGTCTCGGGTGAAAGGGTCAGCGGCTCTCGCGCACGATCAGGCCGGCCTGCTGCCTGAAGCCGTCCTGCAGGCGCGTGCCCAGGCCGGCCGCGGCCGGCGGCTGGGCCATGCCGTCCTCGATGGCCGGCAGGCCCGTCACGATGTCGCGGTACCAGGTGGCCAGCGTGGCGCGCACCACCTCCTGGTAGATGGCAGTGGGCGCATGCAGCGCCATGTGCAGGCCGGCCATCAGCGTCACGGGGCCGGTGCAGTCGTGCGGCGCCAGCGGCCGGTTCCAGGCCTGGGCCAGCGCCGCGATCTTGCGGCCTTCGGTGATGCCGCCGCACCAGGACAGGTCCAGCATGACCACGTCCAGCGCATCGCCGGCCAGCAGGTCGCGGAACGGACGCAGGCCGCCCAGCGTCTCGCTGCCGCAGACCGGCACGCGCGTGCGCCGGCGCAGGTCCGCCAGGCCCGCCACGTCGTCCATCTTGTTGAGCGGGTCCTCGACCCAGAACACGCCGTAGTCTTCGAGCGCCTGGCAGATGCGCAGCGCCGAGTGGCCGCCGAACAGGCTGTGCAGCTCGCACATCACCTCGATCCGGTTGCCCACGGCCTCGCGGATCTGGCGGAAGGGCTGCAGGCCCTTCTCGAGATCGGCCAGCGTGATCAGGTGGCCGCCGCTGGAAGGCGCGTAGATGTCGAAGGGCCAGATCTTCATGGCCTTGTAGCCCTCGGCGAGCAGGCTCTGGGCCAGCGCGCCGGCGTCGCGCATGAAGGCGACCTGGTCGTCGTAGGGGCCGGCGGCCTCGTCCGCCGCACCGATGTCGCGGCGCTTGCCCGTGCTGTTGTAGGCGTAGCCCGCGCAGGTGTTGTAGACCGGCACGCTGGCACGCGCGCCGCCGCCCAGGGCCTCGTACACGGGCACGCCCTGGCGCTGGCCGGCCAGGTCCCACAGCGCGATGTCGACGGCACTGGCCGCGCGCACCTCGGTGCCCGAGCTGTTGTAGCCCACGTAGGGCGTGAGCAGGTGGCGCGAGATGCCCTCGATCTGGCGCGCGTCGCGGCCCAGCAGGAAGGGCGCGAGTTCGGCGTGCAGGCAGGTCTCGACGGCGGCGGCGCCGCGGAAGGTCTCGCCCAGGCCGACGAGGCCGTCGCTGGTTTCCAGTTCGAGCCAGATCAGGCTCGGGCGTTCGGGCAGGCGGTAGGTGCGCAGGGCGCGGATGGCGGTCATGGTCAATCGGCGGTGATGGCGCGGCTCTGGATGAGGGTCTTCCAGCGCGCGAATTCCCTGGCTGCCACGAGCACGTCGGGCGCCTGCACCAGCACCGTGAGGTCGTCGAAGTCCTTCAGCGCGTCGTAGGGCACGGACTTCATGAGATGCGGCGTGCCCGCGGCGCCGGGCCGGTTGTCGACCACGAAGGACCGGCCCAGCGCGGCCTGCATCTGCGTGGCCATGGCGCGCGCGGCCGCATCGGTGGCGCCGCCTGCCGGGAAAGGCACGACGACCGTGACGGGCTTCTCGGGCCAGGCGGTCTGCGCGGTGGCGGGAAAGGACAGGGGAACCAGGCAGCAGGCCAATGCCCAGGGCAGCAGCAATTTCATGTGGTCTCGCAGGCTGTTGTTCGACGCGGGTGCGCATCGTCGGCGCGCGCGGCACGACATGTCAATTTGCGCCGCAAGTTGTCAGACAAGTCGCTATAGTGCGCCGACAACTCCCCGAGATGCCGCCATGCCCGCCACCCTGCTGACCGACACCGTCTACGACCACGTGCTGGACCTGATCCGCCGCGACAAGCTGGCGGCCGGCGACCGCCTGCCCGGCGAGCATGCGCTGGCCGAGCGCTTCGGCGTGTCGCGGCCCGTGGTGCGCCAGGCGCTGGCCCGGTTGCGCGCCGAGGGCCGCGTGACGGCCGCGCACGGCGCCGGCCACTTCGTCGGCGACGAGCCCGCGTTGAAAAGCATCGACTACGGTCCGATCCAGGGCATCCCCGACGTGCGCAGCTTCCTGGAGTTCCGCTGCATCCTCGAAGGCGAGAGCGCGGCGCTCGCGGCCCGCGGCCGCGACGCACGGCTGCGCGCGGCGGTGACGGCGCGGCGCAAGGCCATGGAGGCCGCCACGCAGCGCGGCGAACCCGGCATCGAGGAGGACATCGCCTTCCACGCCGCCATCGCCAGGGCCAGCGAGAACCGCTACCTGGTCATGACCATCGCCGCGCTCATGGAGCACACGCGCGTGGCGATCCGCCTCGTGCGCGAGTTGTCGCCCCAGCCCCTGATCAGCCGCTGGCGCGACGTGCGGGCCGAGCACCTGCGCATCGACGAGGCCATCGCGGCGCGCGATGCGGCGGCCGCGCGCGACGCCATGACGCAGCACCTGCGCAGCGGCATCGCGCGGCTGTTCCCGCGACAGGGCTGACGGCCCGCGCCTGCGTCAGCAGGCACGGCGGCGCCGCATCACGGCGCGCCGATGCCGTCCGGGTCGGGATCGGAGGCCATCGGACCGGACGTGCGCCAGTCCTGCGCCTGCGCCCCCGGTGCCCGAGGGGCCGGCGCGGCCGGGCGGGCCGGCTCGGCCCCGGCCCAGCGGCGCAGGCCGTCGCGGCCCGATGCGGCACGGAACAGCAAGGCCCCGGCCAGCATGGCGTGCAGCACCGCCCCCAGCCGGCTCTGCGCACGCAGGGCGCACAGCGCGAAGGCACCCGCGCCGAGCAGCGTGGCCGCATGCTCCTGCGGCGCGCTCTCGCGCGCGTCGTCGTAGTCGATGATGTCGCGCACCTGCTGCCGGAAGCTGGTGGCCCGGCCGGTCGCGTGGTCGAAAGCGTCTTGCTGCATGTGTGATCTCCCAGGTTGCCAGCCACTGTGGGCGACGCGGCGGGCGCCGGCAGGCCGACATGCGGCCGTCGCTCCGTCGGAGAACACGCCGTCCCCCGCTGCGTGCGCGGCCGGCATGCCCGGCATTGCAGTACGGCAGCGCAGGCCGCGTCGGACGGCAGGCCCGGGCCGACCGGATGCCGTCCCACGTCCACATGTGGCAACGCCTGCGGGCGGCGGCCCCCGGGCACCGGCAATGTGGCGCCATGCACTCCACCCATCCATCCACCCTGGCAGAGCCGGCCAGCGCCCGCCTGCCGACAGGCACGCCGCGCCAGGCCTACCCCTGCTCCGACGACCGCTACCCTGCCAGCATCGGCCACGCGATGGCGCCGGCACGGGCCAGTTCGTACCGGGCCGTCTACGAGGAGCTCGTGAACCCGGCCACCGAGCGGCTGGCGGCGCAGCGGCGTTCGCTGGCGCTGCTGCGCGACGCGCTCGATGCCGTGGCCAGCCGGCCCGACGACCTGCCGGCTTCGCCCGAGGGCCTGTTCGACTGGATGACGGCTTCGGCCAAGAAGGCCACCGACGCCTACCGGGACTACCTGGCGCAACGCCGCGCCGGTGCGCCGCGCCGCTTCTTCTCCAACCGCACGCATGCGCTGTACTTCCTGCAGGCCGTGGCACCGACCAAGCTGGTCGACGGCTCCTGGCTGTTCGGCTGCATGCGCCACGCGCGCGACCCGCGCATGGCCGGCCTGGCGCAGACCTACCTCGAAGAACTCGGCAACGGCGACGCCGGCAAGAACCACGTGCTGCTGTACCGCGAACTGCTGCGCGCGCATGGCCTGAACGAAGGCACGCAGCTGGGCGACGAGCATTTCGAGCAAGGCGCCATCCAGCTCGCGCTGGGCCATGCGACCGAGCAGATGCTGCCCGAGGTGATCGGCTTCAACCTGGGCTACGAGCAGTTGCCGCTGCACCTGCTGGTCACGGCCTACGAGCTCGATGAACTGGGGCTGGACCCCTACTACTTCACGCTGCACGTCACCGTGGACAACGCCGACAGCGGCCACGCGCGCAAGGCCATCGACGCGGTGGCGCTCAACGCGGCGCGCTTCGCCGATGCCCGCCGCTACTGGGAGCGCGTGCGCCAGGGCTACCGGCTCAACGACCTGGGCCTGGGGACGGGCGGCGTCATCGCCGGCTTCGACCTCGATGCCGAGGTGCTGCGCATCTTCATGGCCAAGAGCGCGGCTGGCGCCGGCGCGCATTCGGACTACTGCCGCATCGAGGGCCGCACGGTCAACGCCTGGCTCGGCGAGCCGGCGCGCGTGGGGGAGTTCCTGCAGGCCCTGGTACGCAAGGGCTGGATCGTGCCGGGCGCGGACCCGGAACAGAGCCGCTTCTGGCGGCTGCTGGTGGGCGAGCGCGCCGAGATGTTCGGCGTGTTCAGCGACTACGAACTGCAGGCGCTGTTCGACTGGATACGCGGGCCCGCCGCCGCGGACGGCCGCCGCTACGACGCGCCGGCAGCCGGGCCCAGCTTCCGGGCCGCGCAGCGCCTGCGCGCCAGGGCCGGCGCGGACCGGCCGCCGGCGCGGGATGCCGGGCAGCCGCTGCTGGCGCCGGGCGCGCACTGGACCTCGCAGGGCCTGGAGGCCACGCGCGCGCTCGTCGCCAGCCTGCGCGGCTGAACCTCCCGCGACGGCCAGGCGGCGTGGACGGCACGCAACCGCCGAACACGGCCGGCGACCCCAGCGCACATGCCGAACCCGTGCCCGAGCGTTCAGGCCAGGCAGGCGCCGTCGTCCCGCAGGCTGCGCCGCAGCGCCTGCACGTCGATGCGGCCGGTCTGGCCGTCGGCCGTGGCCACTGCCAGCGCAGCCGCGGTGCCGGCCGCCTGGCCCACCGCCATGGAGATCGTCATCACGCGGACCGCGGCCAATGCGCGGTGCGTGGCCGAGATGCCGCGGCCCGCGACGAGGGCGTTGTCCAGCCCCTGCGGCAGCAGGCTGCGGTAGGGAATCTGGTAGGCGTGGTCGTCGCCCAGTCCCGCGTACTCGAGTTCGCCGCCGGCAGCGGGGTGGATGTCGATCGGGTAGGCACCGGCCGCGATGGCGTCGTCGAAGGCCACGGGCCGCAGCAGTTCCTCGGCCGTCAGCACATGCTGCCCCCGGACGCGGCGCGTCTCGCGCACGCCGACCTGGGTTCCGAAGGCCAGCAGCCGGCCCTGGCCGCAGCCTGGCACGGCCGCCTGCAGGTACTGCGCCGCGCGCCAGGCCTGGCGCCGGCCCTCGATCTCGGCGCGGCCCAGCGCCAGCGCATCGGTCGCGTCGATGCCCAGGCGGCTGATGTTGAACCAGCCGTCGCTGGAGAACGGGTCGCGCGCCACATGCAGCGCCGCGCGTGCGAGCCGGCCCTGGGCATGGCCCTCGCGCGCCAGGCGTGCCATCTCGGCCGCGGGAATGGCGTCGAAGCGCGCAAAATCCACCGGACCGAAGCGGAACATCATGGTCGCCGGCTGCAGCGCCTCCCCCTCGTCGAGCGTGAGCAAGGATGCGCCGGCCTGGCGCATCGCGTCCATGTCGCCCGAAGCATCGACCAGCACGCGCGGACGCAGCGCAAGCGTGCCACCGCGCGTGAGCAGTTGCACCGAGGCGATGCGCGCGCCCTGCCGCTCCACGCCGAGCAGGCAGGCATGCAGCAGCGGCTGCACGCCGGCCTCCTGGACCAGGTCGTCGAGCACGAGCTTGAGCAGTTCGGGCGCGTACTCCACGCGGTCCATGCGGTGGCCGGTGGACATCACGAAGCTGTGGTGCTCGCCCGCGCCGCCGTAGCCGCGCAGGCGCTCGACCACCTCCTGCGCGAGCCCGGCCACGACGCGGCGGCCGTTGGTGGTCTGCCAGCTGTTGAACTGCGCCACCGCGCCGGCCGTGGCGTTGCCGCCCAGGAAGCCATATCGCTCCAGCAGCATGACCCTGGCGCCATGCCGCGCCGCGGCCACGGCGGCCATCGTGCCTGCGACGCCGCCGCCGCAGACCAGGATGTCGGCGTCCATCGTCATTCCGCCTTGATGCCGCGCGCCTGGACGACGGCCGCGTAGCGCGACGTCTCGGCCTGCAGGAATTGCGCCGTGGCCGCGCGATTCAGCCCAAAGGGCGTGACCTTGATGGCCGCGAAGCGGGCCTTGACCGTGTCCGAGGCAAGCGCCTGCGCCAGCAGGCCTTCGAGCCGCGCAAGGCCTTCGGCCGGGATCTGGCCCTTGGGCGCCAGCAGCGCGGCCCAGCCCTGCACCTCCAGCGCCGGCTGGCCCAGCGCGCGCAGGGTGGGCACGCCGGGCAGCTCCGGCACGGGCTGCGGCGCAGACACGGCCAGCGCGCGCAGCCGGCCCGACTGGATGTGCGGCGCCACGCTGGGCAGGTTCAGGAAGCCGAAGGCGATCAGCCCGCTGATCATCTCGGGCAGCAGCGCACTTTCGCCCTTGTAGGCCACCGGCGTGATGGCGATGCCGTTCTGCCCCGCGAAGATCTCCGAGGCCAGGTGCGCGAGCGTGCCGGTGCCGCTGTTGCCAGCCGTCAGCGGGCCGCTGGCCTTGGCCTGGGCGACCAGGTCGGCCATGGTCCTGGCGGGCGAACCGGCCGGCACCACGAGCACCAGTGGCTGGGCCGAGACCATGCCGATGGCATCGAAGTCGCGCACCGGGTCGTAGCCCAGCTGCGGATTGATCGCGGGATTGATCAGCATGCTGTTGCTGGCCATCAGCAGCGTGTGGCCGTCGCGGCTCTGCGCGGCGGCCAGCACGCCGATGGCGCTGCCCGCGCCGGGCTTGTTCTCGACGATCACGGACTGGCCCAGTCTGGCGCCCAGCAGTTCGGCCAGCACACGGGCCGAAGCATCGGCGCCGCCGCCGGGTGCGAACGGCACGATGGTGCGCACGGTCCTGGTGGGCCAGGCCTCGGCGGCGCGGGCCGGCAGGTGCAGCGCCAGCCCGGTGGCAGCGGCCAGGCCCAAGAACGAACGGCGGTTCGGCGGGAAATCCATGCGGTCTGTCTCCATTGCATCGGTGCGGCGATCATCGGCGCCGCCGCGCCGCCAGGCCAATACCAAGACGCGCGCGGCCCATAACATCGTGTTCATGAACCTGCGCCAGATCGAAGTCTTCCGCGCCGTGATGCTGGCCGGCTCCGTGACCGATGCGGCCCGGCTGCTGCATGTCTCGCAGCCCGGCATCAGCCGCATGCTGGGCCACATCGAGCTGCAGCTGGGCCTGCGCCTGTTCGAGCGCAGCCGCGGCCGGCTGCGGCCCACGCCCGAGGCGCAGGCGCTGTACGCCGAGGTCGAGAGCGTGTACCGCGGCGTGCGCCGCATCGAGGACCGTGCGCGCGAGCTGCAGACCGGCGCCGGCCTCACGCTGCGCGTGCTGGCCAGCCCGTCGACGGCGCTGGAGGTGGTGCCGCGCGCCATCGCCGAGCTGGCGGCGGCCTACCCGGCCGCGCGCATCTACATGGAGACGCAGCTGGTGCGCGAGATGGTCGGCCAGCTCGTGCAGCGCGAGGCCGACATCGCGATCTCCACGCTGCCGATCGAGCACGCGCTGCTGCGCAGCGAGCCCGTGGGCAGCTGGACGCTGGCCTGCGTGTTCGGCGCCGGCCACGCTTTCGCGGCGCGCCGCACGCTGCCCCTGCACGACGTCATGGCCGAGAAGCTCATCGCGTTCAGCGCCGACACGCCGCAGGGCCGGCTCATCGACGGCTGGTGGCGCGACAACGGGCAGAGCGCGCCGGCCGCGCAGATCGAGGTGCGCTCGGGCCAGGCCGCCTGCGCGCTCGTGGCCAGCGGCGCCGGCGTGGCCGTGGTGGACGACCTCACGGCGCGTGCCTGGGCCGGCGCGCGGCTCGGTTTTCGGCCGCTGCGCCGGCCGCCCGGCTTCGAGGCCTTCGCCGTGACGGCCGCCAGCACGCCGCCTTCGCGCCTGGCCGAGGACTTCGTCGCGCGCGTGAAGGCCGCCTTCAGGGCCGTGCGCAAGCCCGGCGACGCGCGGGCCTGACGTTCAGCCGCCCTGCACCACCGCGTCGCGGAAGTCGGCGCAGACCGGCGACAGGTAGCCCGCCGCGCGCCAGAACACGCCGAGCTCGCGCCGCCACAGCAGCGCATCGCCGGGCAGCGCCACCAGCCCATGGCCCTCGGGCTGCTGCAGCAACTGCGCGGGCATCACGCCCAGCAGGTCGGACTGGCGCAGCAGCTCGGCGAAGGCCGAGGGCGAGGCCGTGCTTTCCACGGCCACGCGCGGCGGCGGCAGGCCGGCCTCGGTGAAGCGTTCGTCCAGCCAATGGCGCAGGTAGAGCGAGCTGGCCGGCAGCGCCCAGCGTTCGGCCGTCAGGTCGGCCAGCTCGCGCAGCTGCGCGCGGCGCGGGTGGCGGCTGCGCAGGGCCACGCGCAGGTCCAGCGGGCCGAGCGGGCGCCAGTCCAGGTCGCGCGGCACGCGGTCGGGCCGGGCCGCCAGCACGAGGTCGACCTCGGCCCGCTGCAGCAGCTCCAGCAGGCGCGCACTGAGCTGCGTCTCGATGCTGAACTGCGCCAGCGGCCGCTGCGCGACGAAGCGCGCCAGCAGCGGCGACAGCCGTGTGGACATCAGGTGCGGCAGCACGCCCACGCGCACGGCGCCGGCGCGGGCCTGGCGCTGCTCGGCCAGGTCGCCGCGCAAGTCGCCCATGGCGAGCAGCACGCGCTGCGCATGCGCCTGGAGCGACTGGCCCGCGGGCGTCAGCGCCACGCCGTGGCCGCTGCGCTCGACCAGCCGCAGGCCGGACCCGGCTTCCAGCCGCGCCAGCGTCTTGGACAGCGCCGACTGCGTGACGCCCAGGGCGTCCGCCGCACGGTGCAGGTTGCCGTGCTCGGCCAGCTTCAGGAATGCCTGCAGGTCTTCCAGCCGCATGTCGCCTCCGCGCGGTGGTGCTGCCGGCGATTCCCGGCGGGCATCGGAATCGTCCCGGCAGGAATTCCGCGGGACCGGGCGGCGATCCTAAACTGCCCCGCAAGCCGGCGGCCCGGGCACGGGCCGACCTGCAGACACCCAGGAGACACGACCCATGCCCACCATCCACAGGCGCCTGTTCGGCGCCGCCCTGCTGCTCGCGGCGGCCCTGCCGCCGGCCCACGCGTCCGACACCGAGCGGTACCCGAGCAAGCCGCTGACCATCGTCGTGCCCTCGGTGGCCGGCAACGTCAACGACGCCGTGGCCCGGCTGCTCGGCCAGGAACTCACCAAGGCCTGGGGCCAGCCCGTGATCGTGGACAACAAGCCCGGCGCCGGCACCACCACCGGCACCAGGTTCGTGGCCCAGGCGCCCAAGGACGGCTACACGGTGCTGCTGACCTTCACGGCCCACGTGCAGAACCCGCCGCTGTTCCCCAACATCGGCTACGACCCGGTGCAGGACTTCACGCCCGTCAGCGAGGTGGCGGCCTCGTCCACCATCCTCGCGGTCTCGCCGGACTTCCCGGCGCGCACGCTGCCCGAACTCGTCAAGCGCGTGAAGGCCAACCCGGGCAAGTACCCGTACGGCTCCTACGGCATGGGCACGACCGGCCACATCCTGGGCGAGCTGTTCAAGCGCGAGGCCGGGCTGGACATGGTGCACGTGCCCTACAAGGGCGGCGCGCCGCTGGCCACCGACCTCGCGGCCGGCCACATCAAGATCGGCCTGATCGCCGTGGGCACGGCCAGGCCGCTGCTGCAAAGCGGCAAGCTGGTGCCCGTGGCCATGGCCGGGGCGCAGCGCTCGCCCCTGCTGCCCGAGGTGCCGACCTTCCTGGAGAACGGCTACAAGGGCTTCGAGCCCGACGCCTGGATGGGCCTGCTGATGCCGGCCGGCGTGCCGGCGGACCGCGCCGCTGCGCTGTCCAGGGAGGTGGCGCGCATCGTGCGGCTGCCCGAGATCGACAAGCGCATGCGCGAGCTGAACCTCGTGCCCATCGGCAACACGCCGCAGGAGTTCGATGCCGTGCTGCGCGGCGACCTGGACAAATGGTCGCGCTTCGTGCGCGAGCTCGACATCAAGATCGAATGAGCGCCGTGCCGGGCCGCCCCGAACAAGCGCGCTCCCGCCTGGCGGGACAGGCCGCAGGCCGAAGGGTGTACCGATGACCTACACCGGACTGCTCTGCACCCGCTTCGGCCACTGGAGCGAACTCGCGCTGCGCCAGCTGCCGCGCCAGCCGCTGACCCCGGGCCAGGTGCGCCTGCGCGTGCGCCATGCCGGCGTGGGCTTCGCCGTGAGCCTGTTCGTGGCCGGCACCTACCAGCGCAGGCCACCGCTGCCCTTCACGCCCGGCACCGAGGCCGCGGGCGAGGTGCTCGAGGTCGCACCCGACGTGACGCGGCTGCGGCCCGGCCAGCGCGTGATGGCGGCGCTGGACTGGGGCGCGTTCGCCGAGGAGGCCGTGATCGCGGCCGACACGGTCTACCCGCTGCCCGACGCGGTGCCGCTGGCCAAGGCCGCGGCGCTGCCCATCACCTACGGCACGGCCTGGTCGGCACTGCAATGGCGCGCGGCGCTGCAGCCCGGCGAGACGCTGCTCGTGCACGGCGCGGCCGGCGCGCTGGGCATGGCCGCCGTGCAGATCGGCCGGCTCATGGGCGCGCAGGTCGTCGCCACGGCCAGCACGCCCGACAAGCGCGCGGCCGCGCTGGCGCTGGGCGCGCACCACGCGCTGGCCGGCGATGCCGGGACGCTGGCGGCCGCCGTCAAGGCGGTCTGCCCGCGCGGCGCCGACGTGGTGTTCGACCCCGTGGGCGGCGCGCTGTTCGACGCCTCGCTGCGCTGCACCGCGCCCGAGGCGCGCATCCTGAGCATCGGCTACGCGAGCGGTACCATCCCCAGCGCGCCGGCCAACCTGCTGCTGGTCAAGAACCTGAGCGTGATCGGCTTCAACTACGGCTACTACATCGGCTGGGGCCTGACCGACGAGCGCCGCCGCTGCGCCCCCCGGGTGCAGGCGCTGATCGCCGAACTGCTGGCGGCCGTGGCCGAAGGCCGCATGGCGCTGCCGCAGACCCGACATTTCCCGCTGGCCGACTGGCATGCGGCGCTGGACACCACCTTGTCGCGCCGCGCCATCGGCAAAGTGATCATCGATCTATGAACCCAGAAGACCTGCCGCTGCACGGCCTGACCGTGCTCGACCTCTCCCAGGGCATCGCCGGCCCGCACTGCGGCCTGCTGCTGCGCCAGCAGGGCGCGCGCGTGATCAAGGTCGAGCCGCCGCAGGGCGACTGGAGCCGCCAGATGGGCCGCGCGCGTGCCGGCCACACGGCGATTTCGATCGCCTACAACCTGGGCAAGGAAAGCGTGGTGCTGGACACGCGCACCGGGGCCGGCCGCGCCGCGCTGCGCCGGCTCGCGGCGCAGGCCGACGTCGTGGTGCAGAACTACCGGCCCGGCGTGGTCGAGCGCATGGGCGTGGGCCATGCCGAACTGGCGGCGCAGCGGCCGGGCCTGGTCTACGTCTCGATCACGGGCCATGGCGCGACCGGCCCCGACGCGCAGCTGCCCGCGCTCGACACCACCATGCAGGCCGCCACCGGCCTCATGTACCTGAACCGCGATGCCCAGGGCGCGCCGCGCCGCATCGGCCTGTTCCTGGTCGACATCGCCACCGGCCTGCAGGCCGCGCAGAACGCCATGGCCGCGCTCGTGCGCGCCGCGCGCACCGGCAAAGGCCGGCACGTGCAGGTCTCGATGCTGGAGACGGCCGCCGCGCTGCAGAGCTACCTGGTGCTGGACGCGGCGATGTTCCCCGAGGCGCAGGCCGCGGCCTTCAACGTGCCGACCGGCCTGTTCCGCGCCAGCGACGGCCACCTCTACGTGAGCATGCTCGACGACGCCATGTTCCGCCGCCTGGCCCAGGCGCTGGACCGGCACGACTGGCTGGCCGATCCGGACCTGGCCACGAGCGCCGGGCGCATCCCGCGCGCGGCCGAGCTCAACGGCGCGCTGGCCAGCCAGATCGCCACGCAGACCGTGGCCGACTGGGAGGCCCTGCTGCGCCGCCACGACGTGCTGCACGCCCGCGCCGCCCGGCCGCAGGACCTGCCGCACAGCGCGCAGGCGCGCCATGCGGGCGTGTTCGCGCCGCTCGAGGTGCCGGGCCTGGGCCGGCTGGACTGGCCCGGCATGCCGGGCCAGGCCGGGCATGCGCCGCAGGGCGCGGCGCCGCTGCTGGGCCAGCACACGCAGGCGGTGCTGGCGGAGTTCGGCATCGCGCCGGCCGCCGGCCAGGGCGTCGCCACCCCGGGTTGAGCCGCGGCCGCTGGATGCGGCGCCGGCCCCGCCGGCGCACGGCCGGCGCGGCGCGCGTTCCGGGCGCGGGCTCGTTTATGATTTTTTCGTTCGCCCGACACACCATCCATGGATCCCTACGCCCCTCGCCAATGGCTGCCGCACGAGCGGCCCATGATGGCCGGGTCGCCATCGACGCCGCTGCACGCACCGGGCAAGCGCGCCGCCTACGCGGTCGTCGGCTTCATCGTCTCTCTCACGGGCGGCTTGAGCAATGCGCTCGTCGCCGCCAACCTGGTCAACCTGCAGGGCGCGCTGGGGGTGTACGCCGCCGAGATGGCCTGGCTGCCGGCGGCCTACGTGATGACCAACGTGTCGATGAACCTGCTGCTGGTGAAGTTCCGGCAGGAGTTCGGGCTGCGGCTTTTCACCGAGATGTTCCTGGTGCTGTACGCGTTGGTGTGCATCGGGCACCTCTTCGTCAACGACCTGGGTTCGGCCATCGCGGTGCGGGCGGCCCATGGCATGACGGGTGCGGCCTTGAGCTCGCTGGGCCTGTACTACACGCTGCAGGCCTTTCCGGCCGCCCACCGCATGCGCGGGATGGCACTGGCGCTGGGCCTTTCGTCGCTGGCGCTGCCGATCGCGCGCCTGCTGCCCGCCGAGCTGCTGGAGTTCTCCCAATGGCGCGGCCTGTATCTGTTCGAGCTGGGCCTGTGCCTGGTGTCGCTCGGCTGCGTGCTGCTGCTCAAGCTGCCGCCGGGCGACCGCCTGAAGACCTTCGAGCGCACCGACTTCCTGACCTTCGTGCTGTTCGCGCCGGGCATGGCGCTGCTGTGCGCGGTGCTGTCGCTCGGCCGCCCGCTCTGGTGGTTCGAGACGCCGTGGCTCGGCTGGGCGCTGGCGGGCGCGGTGGTGCTGCTGACGGCCGCGATGGCGATCGAGCACTTCCGCCGCAACCCCCTGATCAACACCCGCTGGTGGGGCAGCGCGGGCATGCTGCGCCTGGCCTTGGTCATGGTGCTGTTTCGCATCGTCCTGTCGGAGCAGTCGGTGGGCGCGGTCGGCCTGCTGCAGGCCCTGGGGCTGGGCACGGACCAGATCCGCGGCGTGTTCCATGCCGTGCTGGCCGGCACCGTGGCCGGCATCGCGACGAGCGCGCTGACTATCGATCCCAAGCGGCTGCTGCCTCCCGTGGTGGTCGCGCTGCTGCTGATGGTCTGCGGCGCGCTGATGGACTCCCGCGCCACCAGCCTCACGCGCCCGGCGCAGATGTACGCGAGCCAGTTCCTGCTGGCCTTCGGCAGCTGCCTGTTCCTCGCGCCCGCGCTGCTGTCGCGCATCGGCCAGGTGGTCACGCAGCCCAAAAACCTGGTGAGCTTCTCCGTGCTGTTCGGCATCAGCCAGAACCTGGGCGGGCTGATCGGCTCGGCGGCGCTGGGCACCTTCCAGATCGTGCGCGAGAAGTTCCACGCGAGCCAGCTGGCGGAGCACCTGACGCTGCTGGACCCCCAGGTGGCGGCGCGCCTGCAGGCGGGCGCCAGCGCCTACGCCCACGTGCTGACCGACCCGGCGCTGCGCAGCGCGCGCGGCAGTGCGGGCCTGGCGACCAGCGTGACGCGCGAGGCGAACGTGCTGGCCTACAACGACACCTTTTTGCTGATCGCCGGGATCGCCGCCGCGACCTTGCTGCTGCTGCTCTGCGCCGCCCTCTGGCAGCGCCTGACCGCCGCGCAGGCGGCGGCACCGGCCGCGGCGCCACCGCCCGCTGCCGCGGCCCCGCTGACCGACACCGTCTAGAGCCCTCGCCCGAGAAGAAGATGAACGCACCCGTGACCTCCCCCCCGCCGCCAGCGGCCACGCCCGTGGCCCCTCCGCCGGCGCCGGCCGCGCCGCCGGAGCCGATGGCGCCTGCGGCCAACCGCCGCCGGCTGCTGGCGGCGACGCTGTTCGGCCTCGTCGGGCTGCTGGGTGTGCTCATCGTGCTGTACGCCTGGCGCCTGCCGCCGTTCACGAGCCCGGTCCAGAGCACGGAGAACGCGATGGTGCGCGGCCTGGTCACGTTGATCAGTCCGCAGTTGAGCGGCTACGTCGCCGAGGTCCGCGTGCAGGACTTCCAGCAGGTCGAGCGCGACCAGTTGCTGGTCAGGATCGACGACCGCATCTTCCGCCAGCGCGTGGCGCAGGCCCAGGCGCAGGTGGCGACGGCGCAGGCCGCGCTGGCCAACGCGGCGCAGCAGCGGCGCACGGCACAGGCCAGCATCGAACAGGGCAGCGCCGGCGTGGACAACGCACGCGCCCAGGCCGTCAAGGCACAGGCCGACCTGCAGCGCGTGGAGGAGCTGGTGGCGGACGGATCGCTGTCGCTGCGCGAGCGCGACCAGTCCCGCGCCGCCCAGGCACAGGCGGCCGCGCAGGCGGCGCAGGCGCGCGCCAGCCTGACCATCGCGCGCGAGAACCTGCGCAGCGTCGACGTCAACCGCGGCTCGCTGCAGGCCGCGCTCGAAAACGCCGAGGCGGCCCTGCAGCTCGCGCGCATCGACCTGGCCAACACGGAGATCCGCGCGCCGCGCGCGGGCCAGCTCGGCCAGGTCTCCGTGCGCGTGGGCGCCTATGTCAGCGCCGGCACCCAGCTCACCGCGCTCGTGCCCAGCGATCTGTGGATCGTCGCCAACATGAAGGAGACGCAGATGGCGCACATCGTGCCCGGCCTGCCGGTGACCTTCCTCGTCGACGCGCTGGAGCATGCACAGCTCGGCGGACACGTGGAGCGCATCTCGCCGGCCAGCGGTTCGGAGTTCAGCGTGATCGCGCCGGACAACGCCACCGGCAACTTCGTCAAGATCGCGCAGCGCATCCCCGTGCGCATCCGCATCGACGACGGCCAGGAGCTGGCGAAGCGGCTGCGGCCCGGCATGTCGGTCGTCGTGCGCATCGACACCAGCGCCACGCCGGTCCAGCCGGCAGGTGGGCAGGCGGTGCGCCCGTGATGCGCGCCCGCACCGCCGCCCGGGCTGCGGGCGTGCTGGCGCTGGTGCTGGGTGCGGGCTGCACGGTCGCGCCGCAGCCACCGCCCGCGTCGCAGCTGCAGACCCCGGCGGCATGGCGTGCGCAGCCTGCCGCGGGCGACGCGCCGGCCGTGGCGCCGCACTGGTGGCGGGCCTTCGGCGATGCGCGGCTCGACGCGCTGGTGGCGCAGGCCCTGGCGCACAACAGCGATCTGCGCGTCGCGCGCAGCCGCGTGGCGGAGTACCGCGCGCGGCTGGACGTGGTGCAGGCGGCACAGGCGCCGGCGCTCTCCGCGAACTTCGCACCCAGCCGCAGCCGCGCGCGCACGTCCACCGGCGCCGTCGCCGAGACGACGTTGTGGCAGCTGGGCGCCCAGGTCAGCTACGAGGTCGACCTCTGGGGGCGGCTGGACCGCCTGTCCGACGCCGCGGTCGCCGACCTGCAGGGCCAGCGCGCGGCCGCGGACGCGGCGGCGCTGTCCATCGCCGCGACGGTGGCGAACGGCTACCTGAACCTGCGCGGCCTGGACGCCCAGCGCGAACTGGCGCAGGCGACGCTGCGCTCGCGCGAGGACTCGCTGGCACGGGCGCGCCGCCTCTACGAGACCGGCTACACCTCGCGCCTGGAGTGGGTGCAGGCCGAGGGCGAAT
This sequence comes from Pseudorhodoferax sp., assembly GCA_049840715.1. Classification (GTDB taxonomy): domain Bacteria; phylum Pseudomonadota; class Gammaproteobacteria; order Burkholderiales; family Burkholderiaceae_C; genus Pseudorhodoferax. The sequence continues at coordinate 24,196 of JASGJO010000035.1, read as the reverse complement.
ACCGGACCGCGGCCGCCGCCGTGCCCGCGCTTCGGCGCGCCATCGCGCAACAGGAGAACGCGCTGGCGCTGCTGTCGGGGGCCAGCCCCGGCACGCCCGACGGCGAGATCGCGCGCGGCAACCCGCTGGCGGCGCTGGCGCCGCCGCCGCTGGCCGGCGGCGTGCCGTCGGAGCTGCTGCGCCGCCGGCCCGACATCGCCCGGGCGGAACAACAGCTCGTGGCGGCCGATGCCAGCCTCGCGGCATCGCGCGAGCAGTTGCTGCCGTCGCTGCAGCTCGGCGTCTCGGGCACGCTGCAGGGCTTCACGCTGGACCAGCTGCTGCGCTCCCCCGTGCACCTGTGGTCCGTGGGCGGCAGCCTGCTGGCGCCGGTGCTCCAGGGCCGGCGCCTGCAGGCCGGGACCGAGGTGGCCGCAGCCTTGCGCGACCAGGCGCTGATCGGCTACGAGCAGGTCGTGCGGACCGCCTTCTCCGAGGTGGACAACGCGCTGTCGGCGATCGCCGCGCTGGGCGCGCAGCTCGACGAGGCGCGGGCCCGCGCTGCCACGGCGAACGAGGCCTTGCGCATCGCGCGCAACCGGCACCGCAACGGCTATGCCTCCTACCTGGAGGAGCTCGACGCCCAGCGCAGCAGCTACGCGGCGGAACAGAACACCCTGCAGCTGCAGGCCGCGCTGCTGTCGGCGCATGTGGACCTCTACCGGGCGCTGGGCGGCGGCTGGGTGCGCGAGCGGCCGGGTGACGCCGGGTGACGCGGGCTGACGCCGCCGGTGTCCGGCCCCGGCGCCACGAGGCCGCGGACGGGCATGCAGGCGCCCGGATGCCGAGGCTTCGCCGGCCTGCCGTGCTTGTGCTGGCCGCCGCCGCGCTCTGGCTGGGCGGCTGCGGCAACGAGGCCGGCGGCGCGGCGCAGTTGAGCCAGGACCGCGGCTGCATGCGCTGCCACGGCATGGTGACGAAGTTCGTCGGCCCCGGCTTCCAGCAGGTGGCCGACCGCTACCGCGGCGACCCCACGGCCGCGGCTAGGCTCAGCGCCAGGATCCTGCAGGGCAGCGTGGGCACCTGGGGCAACGTCATCATGCCCCGCCAGCCCCAGCTCAGCGCGGCCGAGGCCAGCGCGCTGGCCGAATGGATCCTGGCCCAGCCGGCCCCGCACTGATCGCGGCCGGGGCGCCTGCGCGGCGCCGTCACGGCGCCGCGCCGTGCAGCTGCGTGTCCACGCGCGCGATGTTGTCGCGGTGCGCGGCCAGCATGGCCTCCAGCGCGTCGCGCAGCGGCTCGTCGGCCACGCGCGGCGCCAGCGCCTGCAGACGGCGCACCACCCAGGCCTGGCCGCGGTTGAGCAGCGCCAGCCGCCCGTGCAGGTCCGGCACGGCCATGACCTTGGCGTGGAAGTCGCCCGTGCGCGTGCTCGGGCTGGCCCCGAGGCGGTGGATGGCGGCCATCAGCATGCCGCACCAGCGCACCTCGCCGCGGTGCACCTCCTGCAGCACGCCCACCGCGCCGGCATCGCCGCCGGCGCGCAGCAGCGCGAACGCCGTGCGGGCGCCGGCGCGCTCGGCTTCGAGCAGTTCGTCCAGCGCGGCCAGCAGGTCCTGGCGCCCGATCAGGTCGCGGTGGGCGCGGTCCAGCTCGGCGGCGTAGCAGACCGGCGACGACAGCTCGACCGGCGGCGGGCCCGAGAGGTCCGCGCCGAGCCGTCCGGCCACGTCCTGCGCCAGCGCACGCAGGCCCTGCGCGGCACCGCCGGCGCCGAAGGCGGCCAGGTCGACGACGGCGCCCTGCGCGCCCTGCGACAGCAGCGCCGCCACGTCGCCGGCATGCGCCGTGCCGGCGGCGGCCAGCACCGGCAGCGGCGTGGCCGCCAGCACCTGCGCCAGCAACGCGGGCCCGTCCGCCGCGGGCAGCGCGGCCACCAGCACCCGGGCACCGCCGGCGTGCGCGGCGCGCGCCTGGGCCGCGCTGCCGACCTGCTGCAGCACCAGCAGCCCGGCCGCACCGGCGCGCGCGACCAGCGCCGCGGGTGTGTCCGCATCCAGCCAGACCGCCGCGGGCCGCAGGGCGGCCAGGGCGTCGATGCGCGCGGCGTCCGCGCCCGCCAGGCGCACGCCGAACGGGCTGCTGCCGGCGGCCAGCAACGGGCCGAGCTCGGCCCGCAGGCGCTCGGGCGTCGGGCTGCCCGGCTCCAGCATGCCGAAGCCGCCGGCCCGCGCCACGGCCTCCACCCAGGCCGGGCCGTCCCGGTCCGCACCGGCCAGCAGCAGCGGGAAGCGGCATGGCAGCAGCGCGCAGACCGGGCGGTGCAGCACCCGCAGGGCGTCGTGTTCCAGGGGCATCAGAACATCGGCTCCAGTTCGTTGCGCAGCCCGCGCCCGTCCAGCACCGCGCGCACGCCGGGCACGTTCTCCGCCGCCACGCGCGCGGCGTCCCGGTCGGCCCACTGCTGCACGTAGCCGGCGAAGTGCACCACGCCGTCCTCGACGCGGAAGCTGGACCAGCCGCCTTGCCACCAGCTTTGCTGCTCCAGCTCGGCCTGCAGGCGGCGGTGGATCTGCACGTCGTCGAGCCGCGCGGGTGCCGCGGCGGGGCTGGCCGTGATGGCGCGGGCCAGTGCGCGCAGCAGGTCGCTGCGCGTCACCAGGCCCCGCATGCGGCCTGCGCGCAGCACGGGGATGCGGCGGATGCGGCGCTCCTCGAAGACCTCCGCCAGCCGGGCCAGCGGCGCGTCCTCGGCCACGCAGACCACGGTGCGGTCCATCACGTCGCAGGCGTGGCCGCCGTGCGCGCGCACGTAGTCCGCGGCCGCCGGGTCGCCCTGCAGCAGGCGCTGCCACCAGTGGCGCCTGTCGGTGGCCGCCTCGGTGCCGATCTCGTGGCGGTGCAGCAGCTCGCCCTTGCCGACAAAGCCGAGCAGGCGGTCGTCGTCGACCACCGGCACACCGCTGATGCGGCGTGCCACCAGGGTCTCCAGCACCTCGCGCAGCGGGGTGTCCGGCCGCACCGAGATCACCGGCTGGGTCATGACGTCGCGGGCCTGCATGTTCGCTCTCCTGTGGTTGCGTGGTGGACATGGTGGCGAAGCGCACGCAGAAAGTACAACGATATTTATTGCCTGTTCAGTGCAAGAATTTCGCATTCATCTTGGCGGACGGACATCCCGATGGACATGGCGCTGGCACTCACCTTCCTGGAGATCGCGCGCTCGCGCAGCTTCCTGCACGCGGCCGAGCGGCTGCACGTGACGCCGACCACCGTGAGCGCGCGGGTGCGTGCGCTGGAGGCGCAGCTGGGCCGCCTGCTGTTCGTGCGCAACAAGGCCGGCGCCACGCTGACCCCGGCCGGCGAGCAGTTCCTGCCGCACGCGCGCCTGCTGGTGCAGGTGTGGGAGCGGGCGCGCCACCAGGTGGCCGTGCCGACGGGCCGACGCGCCGTGCTGTCCATGGGCTGCGAAGTCAGCCTGTGGGACCCGCTGCTGCTCGACTGGCTGCTGCACATGCGCGCCGCGGCGCCGCAGCTGGCCATCCGCACCGAGGTGCAGGCGCCGGACGAACTGGTCGAGAAGGTCGCCACCGGCGTGCTGGACATCGCCGTGGTCTACGCACCGCAGCAGCGGCCCGGCCTGCGCGTGGAGCTGCTGATCGAGGAGAAGCTCGTGATGGTCTCGACCACGCCGCTGCCCGGCCTGCCGAGCCCGGACGACTATGTCTACGTGGACTGGGGCGCGGAGTTCGCCTTGCAGCACGGCATGGCGTTCGCGGCACTGTCGAACCCGGGCGTGTCGGTCGGGCTGGGCCCCCTGGGGCGCGAGTACCTGCTGGCCGGTGGCGGCGCGGGCTACTGCCGGCTCGAGGTGGTGCGCGGCCTGCTGCAGGCCGGGCGCCTGCACCGGGTGGCAGGCGCGCCCGAGTTCCTGTATCCGGCGTATGCGGTCTACGCCGCCGAGGGCGACGCCGCGGTGCTCGCGCCGGGCCTGGAGGGCCTGCGCCAGGTGGCGGGCCGGCGCCAGCAGGCCGCCCCCGATGCGCCGGCCGGCCCGGCACGCCGGGGGCGCCGAGGGAGCCGCGGGCGGCGGGCTTGACGCGCGCCGCGCCCACGCCGCGGCCGGCCGCCTACAGCGCCCCGAGCTCCTCGCGCACCAGCCGCACGACCAAGCGGTCCAGCGTCTGCACGGAGTAGTTGCGCACGTCGTGCACGGTCTCGCGGCCCGGGCCGCTGGCCGGCCGCTGCGCGTCGGCATAGGTCAGGAACACGAAGCGGCCGCCGGTGTACTGCGCGATCTGGCGCTGGATGTACTCGCCCTGCCTGTCCAGCCCGCTGGCGCCCACGCCGAAGACCTTGATGCCCTTGCCCAGCGCCGCCTGCATGGCCTCGTCGTAGGGCGGCCCGCCGTCGTCCAGGTGCGGCGGCGCGTCGGCCAGCAGCAGCACCATGCGCGTGGCGCCGTCGCCGCGCCAGGCGAGCCGGTGCACGGTCTCGTGCAGCGCCTCGTTCATGGCCTCGGGGTAGTCGCCGCCGCCGTCGGCCTGCAGGCGGTCGAGCACGCGCTGGAACGCGCCCAGGTCGTTCGTGAAGTCGTGGCTGCGCAGCACGAAGGCATCGCCCTTGTCGCGGTAGGCCACCAGCGCGAAGCACAGGTCGGGCCGGCTCGGCAGGCCCGCCACCTCGTCGGCGATGCTGCGCAGGCTGGCCTTGAGCTTGCCGATCTCGTCGCCCATGGAGCCCGTGGCGTCGACGAGGAAGACCAGGTCGCAGCCGCGCGCGGTCCTGCGGCGCGCGGGCGTCCAGCCGCAGCTCCAGCGCGCTTTTCTGGCCGCGCCGCAGGTAGCCGCGGCTCTCCACGCCGTGGCGGCGGGCCGTCACCTCGTAGACGTGCGCCTGTTCGGGGTCGAACGCGTCCGGGTGCAGCCAGACCTTGCCGGCGCTGTCGGTGCGCGCCCAGGCCGCCCGGCCCTGCGGCGAGCGCACCAGCACCTCGGCATCGGCCGCCGCGCGGCCCTGGCCGTCGCGCACCTGCAGCAGATGGCGCACGCGGACGTCGAGGGCGCGGTGCGCCACCTGGGTGCGCGCGCGAAAGGCCAGGTATTCGGCGAAGTCGGCGTTGTCGTCGACCACGCCGGCCGTCACCGGGCCCGCATCGCGCTGGCGCCGCAGCACCGCCGCGCCGCCCGCGCCCTGCGGCGGCGCGGCGGGGGCCGCCTCCGCACGGTCGGCCGGGGCGGCCTCGGCAGCGGCGGCCGGCGCAGGCGGCGGGGCCGCTGCCGACCGCGGCCGCGACAGCGCCCTGGACGAAGCCAGCTCCTGGCCATCGCCGCGGCCCGGCACCTCGCGCATCTGCGGCGGCCGGGCGCAATGGGCGGCGCTCGGCGCGCGGAAGTTCGGGCGCGCCTGCAGGGGCGCGAAGTCCGGCCGGGCCGGCGCCATCGCCGGCTGGTCTGCCGGCTGGTCTGCCGGCTGCGGCCACAGGTCGCGCCCCGGCGCCTGGGCGGCGCAGGCCGAGAGCATGAGCTGGGCACTCAACAGCGCCGCCAGGGGGCGGTGAAGGCGGGAAACGAAAGGCTGGGGCATCGGTGGCTCCGTTGGTTGCGATGCCCTGTGTACGGCCCGGCGGCGGCCGCGGGGTTGCGTTTCACGCCCCACGCTAACCCCATGCGCGCGGCAGCGCCGTAGAAGGTGGTGTGAGAATCCATCGATGCTCCAGCGCAGCCACCACGACCTGCCCGACGAGGCGCTGATGCAGGCCTACGCGGGGGGCGACAGCGCCGCCTTCGACCAGCTCTATGCGCGCCACGAGGCCGCCCTGCTGCGCTTCGTGCGGCGCCTGCTGGGCACGCGGCTCGCCGCGCAGGCGGACGAGGTGTTCCAGGACACCTGGATGCGCATCGTCGCGGCCCGCGCCAGCTTCGACGCCGGGCGCGCCGGCTGGCGCACCTGGGCCTTCACGATCGCCCACAACCTGGCCATGGACCGGCTGCGCACGAGCGGCCGCGAGCAGAGCCTGGACGACGCCTTGCCCGAAGGCGACGCGGCCGATCCCATGGAATGGCTGCAGGAGGCGCTGGACCTGGCCCACCCGCCGGCCGACGACCTGGCCCACTGGCGCGCCGCCGGGCGCCAGCTGCTGCACTGCCTGGACGCGCTGCCGGACGCCCAGCGCGCCGCCTTCCTGCTGCACCACGAGGACGGCGCCAGCGTGGAAGACCTGGCCGCACGCCTGGGCCTGGGGTTCGAGACCGCCAAGAGCCGCTTGCGCTACGCCCTCGCCAAGCTGCGGGGCTGCATGCAGCACTACCTGGCGCCGAGCGGAGCCGCCCGGTGAACGCACCGCGGCCCACCCATCTGCGCGATGCGCGCCTGCGCCACGCGCTGGAGCATGCGCCCGATGCGCAGGCCGCGCCGGCCGAGGCCACGCGCGCGGCCATCCTGCGCCATGCCCATGCGGCGGTGGCGACACCGGCCCCCGCCCCACCCGTGCCCTGGTGGACACGGCTGGCACGGGCACTGGCCGGCCCCCGCCGGCCCTGGAACGCGGGCTTCGCCACGGTGCTGCTGGCCTGCGTGGTGGCGGGTCTGTGGTGGGAGCGCGACGTGCCCGGCCCCGCGCCGGACGCGCAGCGCCCGGCACCGGCACCGGCACCGGCACCGGCACCGGCCACGCCAGCGCCGGCGCCCGTCGCCCGGGAAGCCCCCGAGCACAAGGAAAGCACGGCGCCAGCCGACGCGCCAGGCGCCGGCGCAGTGCCGCAGGAGCACGAGAAGGTGCAGCCGGCCCCGCGCCCGGCACGGCCGCAGCCACGGCCGGCGCCCCCCGTGCCACAGGCCGAGCCCGCCGCGCCAACGGTGCCATCCCCGGCGGTGCAGCCGCCTGCCGAGGCCCCGCTGCGCGCCCGGGCACCGTCGCCCCACGCCGAGGCCGACGGCGCGCCATCCGCGCCGGTGCCGGCGCCGCCAGCGGCGCCAGCGGCGCCAGCGGCGCAAGATCCTGCGGGCATCGCGGCCCCCAGGGCCTCCCGCGCGCTCGCCGCCGGCCCGTCGCGCCCGGCTGCCGCGCCGGCCCTGGCCCGGCCCGCGCCCGCCGCAGCCCTGGATGCCTTCGCCTGGACCGCGCTGCAACGGCAGCCCGCCCCTGCCCGCGCGCGCGCCAGCCTGCCCGCGGACGTGCTCCAGGCCATCGACGGCCTGCTGCGCACGGGCGCCACGGCGGTGCCGGCCGAAGACCCCGTGCTGGCGCGCATCGCGCTGCTGCACGAGGGCGGCGCCCCGCTGGGCGTACTGGAACTGGGCGCCTACAGCATGCGCTGGACGCCGGCGGGCGAGCGGCTGCCGCGCGGCTTCGCCGCGCGCGTCGAACCGGCCACTTCGCAGCGGATCCGCGACGCGCTGGCGCCGTGACGGCGTGGCGTCGCGGGGCCCTCTCAGGGATGCAGGATGGTGCGGCCGCGGATGCGGCCGGCGCGCAGGTCGTCCAGCGCCTGCGAGGCCTGGGCCAGCGGCTGGGCCGTGAGCGGCATGGCGGGCAGGCGCCCGGCGCGCGCGATGGCCAGCAGCTCCTGCATCTCGGCCAGGCTGCCCACGTAGGAGCCGACCACGCTGACGGCCTTCATCGTGACCATGGCCGGCACGATGCGCGTGGCACCGCCGAACAGGCCCACGCAGACCAGCTTGCCGCCCTTGCGCAGCGCGCCCATGCCGAAGTCGAACGAGGCCGGCGCGCCGACGAAGTCCACCGCGGCCGCGACACCGCCGCCCGTGGCCTTGAGCAGCGCCTTGAGCGCGCCGTCGGCGCTCGGGTCGATCAGCTCGCCCGCGCCCGCGTCGCGCGCCACGTCCCACTTGCTGCGGTCGAGCTCGACCACGATGGGCGGGCGCTGGAACATTTCGCGTGCGAGCCGGATGCCCGACAGGCCGACACCACCGGCGCCGATGACCATGACCGCGTCGCCGGCACCCGGCGCGTCGATCTTCTTCAAGGCGCCGTAGGCCGTCAGGCCCGAGCAGGCCAGCGTGGCGGCCTGGTCCTCGGGCAGCGGGTCGTAGTCGAGCAGCACGCGCGGGTGCGGCACCATGACGTGGTCGGCGAAGCCGCCGTCGCGGTGCACGCCCAGGGCCTGCGGCGCGTTGCACAGCTGCTCGTCGCCCATGGTGCACAGCGTGCAGCGGCCGCAGCCGATCCAGGGGTAGACCACGCGCCGGTCGCCGACGGCCACGCCGCGGGCCTCGGGGCCCACGGCCACCACGGTGCCGGCGATCTCGTGGCCCAGCGTGCGCGGCGGCTGCATGGCCCGCGCCATGTCCAGCCGGTTGCCGCCGCCGAGGTCGAAGTAGCCGTCCTGCAGGTGCACGTCGCTGTGGCACACGCCGCAACTGCCGACCTTCAGCAGCACCTCGCTGCCCTGGGGCTGCGGCGTCTCGCGGATGGCCTGGGCCAGCGGCTTGCCGAAGGTGTCGATCTGGTAGCTCAACATCGCGTCACGCCCTCAGGCCGCCGCCTTGGGCGCGAAGCCCAGCACGGCCTTCACTTCGAGGAACTCGCCGAAGGCATGGTCGCCCCACTCGCGGCCGTTGCCGGATTGCTTGAAGCCGCCGAACGGCGCCGACAGGTCGATCGCCGCGCTGTTGATGTTGACCTGGCCGGCACGCAGGCGCGCAGCCACGTCGCGCGTGGCCTCCGGGTCGGTGCCCGACACATAGGCCGCCAGGCCGTAGGGCGTGTCGTTGCCGATCTCCACGGCTTCGTCCACCGTGTCGTAGCCCAGGATGGTCAGCACGGGGCCGAAGATCTCCTCGCGCGCCACCGTCATCCGGTTGTTCACGCCGCCCAGCACCGTGGGCTTGACGTAGTAGCCGACCTCCAGGCCGGCGGGCTTGCCCGGGCCGCCGGCGACCACGGTCGCGCCTTCGGCGATGCCCTTCTGGATCAGCGTCTGGATCTTGTCCCACTGCGTGGCGGAGATCACCGGGCCCAGCTGCGCGCCGCTGTCGGGCGCGCCCACCGTGGTGGCTTCGGCGACCTCCTTGGCGATGGCCAGCGCCTCGGCCATGCGCGCGTTGGGCACCAGCATGCGCGTGGGCGCATTGCAGGACTGGCCGGAGTTGTTCATGACGCCGCGCACGCCGGCCTTGATGGCCTGCTTGAAGTCCGCGTCGGGCAGGATCACGTTGGGCGACTTGCCGCCCAGCTCCTGGTGCACGCGCTTGACCGTGGGCGCCGCGTTGCGGGCCACCTCGACACCGGCGCGCGTGGAGCCCGTGAACGAGACCATGTCCACCTCGGGGTGCGAGGAGATGGCCGCGCCCACCGTGGGGCCGTCGCCGTTGACGAGGTTGTAGACGCCGGCCGGCACGCCGGCCGCGTCCATGATCTCGGTCCAGATGTAACCGGAAAACGGCGCGATCTCCGAGGGCTTGAGCACCATGGTGCAGCCCACGGCCAGCGCGGGCGCGACCTTGCAGGCGATCTGGTTGACGGGCCAGTTCCAGGGCGTGATGAAGCCGCACACGCCGATGGGTTCCTTCACGAGCAGCGTGCTGCCGCGCTGTTCCTTGAAGGCATAGCCCTTGAGCACCTCGAGCGCGGTCTTCAGGTGCGCCAGGCCCATGGCGGCCTGGGCGTCGCGCGCCAGCGCCACGGGTGCGCCCATCTCCTCGGTGATGGCCGCGGCGATGTCGGCGTAGCGCTTCTTGTACTCGGCGATCACGCGCTCGAGCAGCGCGACGCGCTCGTCCACGCTGGTGCGCGAATAGCTGGCGAACGCCTTGCGCGCGGCCTGCACGGCGCGGTCGACGTCGGCCGCGCTGCCCATGGAGATGCGCCCGGCCGGCCGCTCCGTGGCCGGGTCGATCACGTCGATGCTCTTGGGCGTGGCGGGATCGACCCACTGGCCGTCGATGTAGAACTGGAGGTAGTCGCGCATGTCTCTGGCTCCTGGTGTGAGGGTTGGCGTTGAGAATCCCTTGCGTTCAAGAGAGTACAACGGACGCTCGCCGGCAGGGCAGGTGCGCAGTCTCGGGGGCGACTGCATCGGGCCGCCGCCATATTCCGAAAGGCACGATGCCATGGCAGGGGCCATGGCGCGTGCTGCGCTCAGCTGCTGAACAGGAAGTTCATCACGTCGCCATCCTTGACGACGTAGTCCTTGCCTTCGGCGCGCATCTTGCCGGCGTCCTTGGCGCCCTGCTCGCCCTTGTAGGCGATGTAGTCGTCGAAGGCGATGGTCTGGGCGCGGATGTAGCCCTTCTCGAAATCGGTGTGGATCACGCCGGCCGCCTGTGGGCCGGTGTCGCCGATGTGGATGGTCCAGGCGCGCACTTCCTTCACGCCGGCCGTGAAGTAGGTCTGCAGGCCCAGCAGCTTGTAGGCGGCGCGGATCAGGCGGTTCAGGCCGGGCTCGTCCTGGCCCAGCTCCTTCAGGAATTCGAGCCGGTCGGCATCGTCCATCTCGGACAGCTCGGCCTCGATCTTGGCGCAGATCGCCACGACGGGCGCGCCCTGCTTCGCGGCGTACTCGGTCAGGCGGTCCAGGAAGGGGTTGTTCTCGAAGCCGTCCTCGGCCACGTTGGCCACGAACATGGCCGGCTTGGCGGTGATCAGGCTGAAGCTCTTGACCAGCGGGCGCTCTTCCTTGGTGAATTCCAGCGCGCGCACGGGGGTGTTCTCGTTCAGCGCGGCCTGGCAGCGCTCCAGCAGACCGACCAGTCTCGTAGCGTCCTTGTCGCCCGAGCGCGCGACCTTGACGTGGCGCTGCAAGGCCTTCTCCACCGTGGCCAGGTCCGCCAGGCACAGCTCGGTCTGGATCACCTCGATGTCGGAAATCGGGTCGACCTTGCCGGCCACGTGGATGACGTTGGGATCTTCGAAGCAGCGCACCACGTTGACGGTGGCGTCGGTCTCGCGGATGTGGGCCAGGAACTTGTTGCCCAGGCCCTCGCCGGTGCTGGCGCCGGCCACCAGGCCCGCGATGTCGACGAACTCGACGATGGCCGGCACGGTGCGCTCGGGCTTCACGATCTCGGCCAGCTGCGCCAGGCGCGGATCGGGCACCTCGACCACGCCGGTGTTGGGCTCGATCGTGCAGAAGGGGTAGTTCTCCGCCGCGATGCCGGCCTTGGTCAGCGCGTTGAAGAGGGTGGACTTGCCGACGTTGGGCAGGCCCACGATGCCGCATTGGAGGCTCATGGCAGGGCTTTCAGGGGGATTCGGGAAAGCCCGCGATTTTAGAGGCCGTCAGCAGCAGCGGCCCTTGCCCGCGCCGTAGCGGGCCTGCAGGCGCTCCTGGAAGAACTCTTCGTAGGTCATGGGCGCGCGGTCCGGGTGCGTGGCCGCCATGTGCGACAGGTAGGTGTCGTAGTCCGGCAACCCGACCATGAGCCGCAGCGACTGGCCGACCGCGCGCGCCGAGCGCGCGAGGTAACGGCCCGTGCCTTGCAGGTTCATTGGTGCCCCCTTCGGCCTGCGGCCTGTCCCCCCGTGGGGGAGCGAGCTTGCTTGGGGCGGCCCGGCGCGGCGCTCATCGCACCGCCAGCGCCTCGTACGGCGTCTCGTGCGTGGTCGGGCGGTTGCTCGCGCGCGCCGCCAGGCAGGCCTTGACGCTGTAGACCAGCACGCTCAGCACCACGAAGATGAACAGCGCGCACAGCGCGGCGTCCAGCCGGTCGTTGAAGACGATGCGGGCCATGGCCTCGGGCGTCTTGGCGGGCGCCACCAGCACGCCGTTGGCCAGGCCTTCGGAGTACCTGGCGGCGTGCGACAGGAAGCCGATCTTGGGGTCGGCCGAGAAGATCTTCTGCCAGCCGGCCGTCAGCGTGCAGGCCAGCAGCCAGGCGGCCGGCGCGATGGCGACCCAGGCGTAGCGCTCGCGCTTCATGCGGAACAGCACGACCACGCCCAGCATCAGCGCCACGGCGGCCAGCATCTGGTTGGAGATGCCGAACAGCGGCCACAGCGTGTTGATGCCGCCCAGCGGATCGACCACGCCCTGGTACAGGAAGTAGCCCCAGGCCGCCACGCACAGCGCCGTGGCCAGCAGGTTGGCCGGCAGCGAATCGGTGCGCTTGAGCGCGGGCACGAAGCTGCCCAGCAGGTCCTGCAGCATGAAGCGGCCCGCGCGCGTGCCGGCGTCCACGGCCGTCAGGATGAACAGCGCCTCGAACAGGATCGCGAAGTGGTACCAGAAGGCCATCATGGCCTGGCCGCCGATGACCTGGTGCAGGATGTGGGCCATGCCCACGGCCAGCGTGGGCGCACCGCCGGCGCGGCCCAGGATGGTGGTCTCGCCCACGTCCCTGGCGGTCTGCACCAGCATCTCGGGCGTGACCGAGAAGCCCCAGCCCGAGATGGCCTGGGCCACGGCCTCGGGCGTGCTGCCGACCAGCGCGGCCGGGCTGTTCATCGCGAAGTAGATGCCGGGCTCGATGCAGGCCGCGGCCACCAAAGCCATGATGGCGACGAAGGATTCGGCCAGCATGCCGCCGTAGCCGATGAAGCGCGCATGGCGTTCGTTGTCCAGCATCTTGGGCGTGGTGCCGGAGGAGATCAGCGCGTGGAAGCCCGACACCGCGCCGCAGGCAATCGTGATGAACAGGAACGGGAACAGGTTGCCCGACCAGACCGGGCCGTTGCCCTGCGCGAACTGCGTGAGCGCGGGCATCTGCAGCTGCGGGCTGACCCAGACGATGCCGAGCGCCAGCGCGACGATGGTGCCGATCTTGAGGAAGGTGGACAGGTAGTCGCGCGGCGCCAGCAGCAGCCACACGGGCAGGCTGGCGGCGACGAAGCCGTAGCCGATCAGCATCCAGGTCAGCGCCTTGCCGTCGAAGGTGAACATGGGGCCCCAGACCGGGTCGGCGCTGACGGCCTGGCCGCCGAAGATCGCGGCCATCAGCAGCACGAAGCCGATGACCGAGACCTCGCCGATGCGGCCGGGGCGGATGTAGCGCAGGTACACGCCCATGAACAGCGCCACGGGGATGGTGGCGGCCACCGTGAAGGTGCCCCATGGCGATTCGGCCAGGGCCTTGACCACGATCAGCGCCAGCACCGCGAGGATGATGACCATGATCATGAAGGTACCGAACAGCGCGATCATGCCGGGCACGGTGCCCATCTCCTGCTTGACCAGGTCGCCCAGCGAGCGGCCGTCGCGGCGCGTGGAGATGAACAGCACGATGAAGTCCTGCACGGCGCCGGCGAACACCACGCCGGCCAGGATCCAGAGCATGCCGGGCAGGTAGCCCATCTGCGCGGCCAGCACGGGGCCGACCAGCGGGCCGGCGCCGGCAATCGCCGCGAAGTGGTGGCCGAACAGCACGTTCTTGTCGGTCGGCACGTAGTCCAGGCCGTCGTTGTGGCGGTGCGCGGGTGTCTTGCGGCTGGCGTCCAGGCCCAGCACCTTGTCGGCGATGAACAGGCTGTAGTAGCGGTAGGCGATCAGGTAGGTGCAGATCGCCGCGGTGACGATCCACAAAGCGTTGATGCTCTCGCCGCGCGAGAGGGCCACGGTGCCGAGCGCGAATGCGCCGACCACGGCCACGGCCAGCCACACCAGGTGGCGACGGATGGTGTCCATGCGGATGTCTCCTCGAAGATGAAGGCGTGAAGTTTTCCGCAGGGGCACGTACGCCGCATCCGTCGCAGCGCGTGGGTGGCCTACGCGTGGCCACCTAAGCGAAAACCCTTACTTCGGGCCGCTGTGCTCGACGGCGTAGCGGATCAGCTCGGGCAACGTGTCGATGCCCAGGCGCCGCTTGATGCTCTGGCGGTGCGCCTCGACGGTGCGCACGCTCAAGGACAGATCGCGGGCGATCTGCTTGCTCGATTCGCCGCGGCCCAGCGCGGCCAGGATCTCGGCCTCGCGCGGCGTGAGCAGCGGACGCGGCTCGGCCTTGCGGAACAGGCGGCGCGAGACGGCCGGGCTCAGGAAGATGCCGCCGGCGGCCGCGGCCTCGATGGCGGCCACGATCTCGGCCGCGGGCGCGTCCTTGAGCACGTAGCCGCGCGCACCCAGTTGCAGCGCTTGCTGCACGTACTCGGGGTTGTCGTACATGCTCAGCATGACGACGTGGGGCGGCCGCGGGCCTTGCAGCACCCGCGCCGCCAGTTCCAGGCCGTTCATGTCCTTCATGCCCACGTCCATGAGCAGGAGGTCGGGCGCGGCGGCGTCCAGCAGGTCCAGGGCCTCGGCCGCGCTGCCGGCCTCGCCGACCACGCGGATCCAGGGCACGGAGCCGAGCCGCGCGCGCAGGCCGTCGCGCACGAGCGGGTGGTCGTCGACGAGGAACAGGCGGACGGGCTGGGTCATGCAGGCGTGGGGAGTTCGGCCTCGATCGTGGTCGCGCCGGGTTCGGAAGAAGGTACAGCTGGCCGCCCACGGCCGCCATGCGCTCGCGCATGTTGCGCAGGCCGATGCCGCGGCGCGCATCGCCCTGCACGGCCAGCACGTCGAAGCCCTGGCCGTCGTCGTGCACCCGCAGGCGCACGCTGGCGGCGTCGAAGCGCAGCGCCAGCGTCATGCGGTGCGCGCCGGCCGCGTGCTTGTGCACATTGGTCAGCGCCTCCTGCGCGACGCGGAACAGCGCGGTCTTGGCCTCGGCCGGCAATTCGCGCGGCTGGCCCTCGACCACGGCTTCGGCCTGGATGCCGCCCTGGTCGTCGAACTCCTGGGCCAGCCGCTCCAGCGCGGCCGGCAGGCCCAGTTGGTCCAGCAGCGCGGGCCGCAGCCGGTGCGACAGGCCGCGCACCTCGTGCAGGGCGGCGTTCAGGCGCTGCAAGGCCTTGGCCAGGGCGGGCGGCGGCGCGGGCGCGGCCAGCTGGTCGATGTAGGACTCGATCTGCAGCTTGACGCCGACCAGCGCCTGGCTCGTGCCGTCGTGCAGTTCGCGCGCGAGGTGGCCGCGCTCGTCCTCCTGCGACTGCACGACGCGGCGCGCCAGCAGGCGCAGCTTGGCCTCGGCCGTGCGGTGCTCGGACAGGTTGAGCAGCAGGCCGGCCGCGCTGACGGCGGCCAGGCACAGCGCGGCGATGCCGGCGATCCACAGCAGCGTGGCGGCCACGTTGGCGTTCATCTGCCGGTCCATGGCCGACAGCGTGGCATGGATGTCGTCCAGGTACAGGCCGGTGCCCACCATCCAGCCCCAGCGCGGCAGCAGCGTCACGTAGCCGAGCTTGGGCGCCAGCTGCTCGCTGGAAGGCTTGCGCCATTCGTACTCGACCAGGCCGCCGCCGGGCTGCTGCGCGCCGCGCAGCAGGTCCTGGATGGTGTAGCGGCCCGTGGAGTCGCGCAGGTCCCAGAGCGAGCGGCCGACCAGCTCGGGCTGGCGCGAGTGCATGAGCGAGCGGCCTTGCAGGTCGTAGACGAAGAAGTAGCCGTCGTTGCCGTAGTCCAGCGCCGCCAGGCGGCGCAGCGCCTCGGCGCGCGTGGCCTCGTCCTGGCGGCCGCTGTCGTAGAGCGGCTGCACGGTGCTGAGCGCGAGCGCCACGTAGCTGCGCAACTCGCTGCGGCGCTGCGCCATGTGGCTCTGCTCGATCAGCGTGCGCTCGCGCAGCGCGAGGTCGCGCTCCTGGTAGCGCACCGCGAGCGCGACCAGCACCAGGGCCAACAGCAGCGGCAGGGCCGCCAGCGTGACGATCTTGGTGCGCAGCTGCACGGGGCGCAGCCTTCCGCGTTCAGTCGAAGCGGTAGTCGGCCGCGGCCGGCTGGCCTGGGCGCAGCGCGTAGTCGATGCCGTCCAGCACGATGGCGTTCATGCCGAAGGCGATGGCGCCGTCCACGGCCGGGTGGGCGCGGTAGGCCTGCATGGTGTCGCCGACCTCGGGGCTGGACAGGGCCGTGGCCGGGTCGATGTTGGGGATCGGGCAGCGCGGGCAGGGCTTGACCAGGCGCAGCCGGGCCGCGCCTTCGCCCGTGGCGACCAGCAGTTCGCCGAAGTTGTCTTCGTCGTGCGCGTCCACGCCGTCCAGCACGATGTTGGGGCGGAAGCGCTCGATGCCCACGGCCGCATGGCCGGCGGCGGCCAGGCGTTCGTTGAGGCCGTCGAGCGCGGACTGGCTCAGCACCAGCACCGGGAAGCCGTCGGAGAACTGGTTGGGCGCGTCGACCTCGCCGGTCCAGCGCTTGCTGGACAGGCGCTGCTGCTCGGGGTCGAAGCGCACCAGGCGCAGCTTCTGCACGGGCGTGCCGGCCGGGCGCTCGCCGTTCAGGAAGTCGCTGAACCACTGGGCCGCCACGTCGCCCATGTCGTAGGCCTTCACACGGTCCTTCCAGACCGTGACCTCGCAGGGCTCCTCCACGGCATCCAGCGCGATGTGCAGCGCCAGCATGCCGGGCGCGCGCAGCACCATCTCGGAATGCTTGAGCCGGGGCTGGATCAGCGCCATGCGCGGCAGCTCGCGCTGGGTCACGAAGCGGCCGTCGGCGTCCACGACCATCCAGGCGCGGTCGAACTCCAGGCCGGTCTCGGTCAGCAGCACCTCGTCCACCTCGACGCCGGCGCAGGACTTGACCGGGTAGACGAACAGCCGCGCGACGCGGGCTTGCACGTCGCGGGCAGACAGGTCGGCAGCGGGATCGGAAGACATGGCGGGCGAAGGGCTGAGCGGTGGAGCGTGCATTGTGCCCAAGGGCGACTCCTACAATCCCGCGATGCCCTCCCCTTCCCCTTTCGACATCTGCGTGCGCGGCGGCGGCATCGTCGGCCGCACGCTGGCCCTGCTGCTGGCACGCGAGCGGCTGCACGTGGCGCTGGTGCAGCCGGCCGCGCCCCGCCAGGGCGAGTCGTCCGACGTGCGCGCCTACGCGCTCAACGCGGCCTCGCGCCAGTTGCTCGAAGGCCTGCGCTGCTGGCCGGACCTGGGCCAGGCCACGGCCGTGCAGGCCATGCAGGTCTTCGGGGACGACGGCGGCGAGGTGAACTTCGACGCGGCACGCCAGGGCCGCGGCATGCCGCTGGCCTGGATCGTCGACGTCGCGGCGCTGGAATCCCGGCTGGCCGAGGCCGTGCGCTACCAGCCGCAGATCGAGGTGCTGGAGCAGCCTCCCGCCGCGGCGGCGCTGACGGTGGTCTGCGAGGGCCGGGCCAGCAGCACGCGCGCCGAACTGGGCGTGGCCTATGACACCCATGCCTACGGCCAGACCGCGATCGCCACGCGGCTGCAGTGCGAGCGCCCGCACGGCCAGGTGGCACGGCAGTGGCTGCTGCAGGACGAGGTGATGGCCCTCCTGCCCATGGGCGGCGCCGAGGGGCAGCAGGTGGCCGTGGTCTGGTCGGTGCCGCAGGAGCGCGCCGCCGCCACGCTGGCGCTGGACGACGCGGCCTTCGCGCAGGCGCTGGAGCAGATCAGCCAGGGCGCGCTGGGCACGCTGCAGGTGGCCGGCGAACGCGCGGCCTGGCCGCTGCTGCTCGCGCAGGCCCGCCACTTCGTCGGCGCGCAGGGCGCGGCGGACGGCCTGACCGGCCCCTGGGCTCTGGCCGGCGACGCCGCGCACACGGTGCACCCGCTGGCCGGCCAGGGCCTGAACCTGGGGCTGGGCGATGCGGCCGAGCTCGTGGCCCAGCTGCGCGCGCGCGACGGCTGGCGCGGCGTGGGCGACCTGCGCGTGCTGCGCCGCTACGAGCGCGCCCGCAAGACCGCGCTGGCCGGCATGCGCCTGGCCACCGACGGCCTGCAGCAGCTGTTCGCGCACAATGCACCGGCCTGGCAGGGCCTGCGCAACTGGGGCATGAACGGCTTCGAACACAGCGGCCCGCTCAAGCGCTGGGTCGCGCGCCAGGCCATGGGTGTGAACGGCTGAGCACGCCGACATTGCAGAAGGATTTCGCACGTGACGAACCGATTCCCGCGGCCCCAGGCCGCCCTTGCCGCACTGGCCATGGCCGTGCTGCTGCCCGCCTGCGGCAAGAGCGACGCGCCGACCGCCGCCGCAGCGCCCTGCCCCGACCGTGGCCGCCGCGGGCGCCGCCGCGCCGGCCGACGCCGCAGCCACCATCCGCAAGGTGCTGACGCGAGCGCCTGCCGCAGCTGCCGGCCATCGAGGACATCACGCCCAGCCCGCTGCCGGGCCTGTACGAGGTGCGGCTGGCCGGCGCCGAGATCGTCTATGCCGATGCGCAGGGCAACTTCCTGCTGCAGGGCCAGATCTTCGACACGCAGCAGCGCCGCAACCTGACCGAAGACCGCATCAACCAGCTGACGGCGCTGGACTTCAAGGACCTGCCGCTCAAGGACGCGTTCAAGCTCGTGCGCGGCGACGGCAAGCGCAAGATGGCGGTGTTCGTGGACCCGAACTGCGGCTACTGCAAGCGCTTCGAGCGCGACATGGAAAAGATCGACAACGTGACGATCTACCTGTACCTCTACCCCATCCTGGGCGCGGACTCGGTGCAGAAGGCCCAGCACATCTGGTGCGCCAAGGACCAGGCCAAGACCTGGTCGGACTGGATGGTGCGCAACCAGGCGATCCCGTCGGCCGAGTGCGATGCCGCGCCGGTGGCGCGCAACGTGGCGCTGGGCCGCAAGCACAAGATCACGGGCACGCCCACGCTGCTGTTCACCGACGGCACGCGCGTGCCGGGCGCGATGCCGCTGGACGAAGTCGAAAAACTGCTGGCCACCGCGGCTTCGCGCAAGTCCTAAGCCCGCGGGACGCCTCGGCGCGTCCTGTATTCTCGGCGCATGCCGACGACTTCCCCCTCTCCCGCGCCGGCGCGCAAAGCCGCCTCCGCAGACCACCACGACACGCCGGCCATCGCCTACCGGGTCGAACTGGCCGACCTGCATGCCCACCTGTACCGCGTCACGCTGACGGTGCAGGCCCCCCAGGCGCAGCAGCGCGTCTCGCTGCCGGTCTGGATTCCGGGCAGCTACATGGTGCGCGAGTTCTCCAAGCACCTGCAGCAGCTCGAAGCCCACCAGGGCCGCAAGGTGGTGGACTGCCGACAGCTCGACAAGAACAGCTGGGACCTCACGGCCGAGCCCGGCAAGCCGCTGGTGCTGCGCTACCTCGTGCATGCGCACGACACGTCGGTGCGCACGGCCTTCCTGGACGCCGCGCGCGGCTTCTTCAACGCCACCAGCCTGTGCCTGCGCGTGCATCGGCCAGGAAGCCCAGCCGCACGGGCTGGAGGTGGTGGCCTCGCGCCAGACCACGGGATGGTCGGTGGCCACGGGCCTGGCGCCCCAGCAGGTCGATGCGGCCGGCTTCGGCCACTACCTGGCGGCGGACTACGACGAACTGGCCGACTGCCCGTTCGAGCTGGGTGCGTTCTGGCATGGCGACTTCAAGGCCGGGGGCATCCCGCACCGCTTCGTCGTGGCCGGCGCCCCGCCCTCCTTCGACGGCAACCGCCTGCTGCAGGACACGCAGAAGATCTGCGAGGAGCAGAGCCGCTTCTGGCATGCGCAGGGCGGCAGCAAGCCGCCGCACAAGCGCTATGTGTTCCTGCTCAACGCCATGGACGACAGCTATGGCGGGCTGGAACACCGCAACTCCACGGCCCTGGTCTGCAGCCGGCGCGACCTGCCGCGCCGCGACGAGGCCGGCGGCGAATCCGCGCGCCAGGGCGAGGGCTACACCACGCTGCTGGGGTTGATCAGCCACGAGTACTTCCACACCTGGAACGTCAAGCGGCTGCGCCCGGCGGAGTTCGCGCAGATACCACTACGACGCCGAGCAGTACACGCAGCTGCTCTGGTTCTTCGAGGGCTTCACGAGCTACTACGACGACCTGCTGCTGCGCCGCTGCGGCCTGCTGGACAACGCCGGCTACGTCAAGCTGCTCAACAAGACCGTCAACCAGGTGCTGCAGACGCCGGGCCGGCTGGTGCAGTCCGTGGCCGAGGCCAGCATGGACGCCTGGGTCAAGTACTACCGCACCGACGCCAACACGCCCAACGCCACCGTGAGCTACTACGCCAAGGGCGCGCTGGTGGCGCTGTGCTTCGACCTGACGCTGCGCGCCGAGGGCCGCGGCACGCTGGATGCCGTGATGCAGCGCCTGTGGACGCAGTGGGGGGCCCCATGTCCGAGGCCGACTTCGCCGCGGCGCTGGCCGCGGTCGGCGGCCGGCCCTTCGATGCCGAGATCGCGGCCTGGGTGCATGGCCGCGACGAGCTGCCGCTGCGCGAACTGCTGGAGCGCCATGGCGTGGCCGTGCACGACGACCCCGCGCAGCTGGCCCAGCGCCTGGGCCTGCGCGTGGGCGAGCAGAACGGCGTGCAGGTCAAGGTCGTGCTGCGCGGCGGCGCGGCCGAGCAGGCGGGCCTGGCGGCCGACGACGAGTGGCTGGGCGTGGAAACCGAAAACGAGGGCTGGCGCCTGAGCCGCCTGGACGATCTGGCGCTCTACACCGGCCGCACGCGCACCGTCACGGCGCTGGTGGCACGCGACAAGCGCCTGCTGCGCCTGCGCCTGGAACTGCCGGCGCCGCAGGACGGCAAGACCTGGCGCCTGGCGATCCAGAACGCCCAGCCCGTCGACGCCTGGCTCGCGCCGGCCTGAAGCGGCGGCCGTTCAAGCCGGCTCAATCGACCTTGGCGCCCGAGGCACGCACCACGGCGCTCCACTTCTCGATGTCGGCCGCGAGGATGGCCTTGAACTCGGCCTGCGAGGTCGCATAGGGCTCGGCGCCCTGGGCCGCGAAGCGTTCCGCCATCTCGGGCTGGCGCAGCAGCGCGTTGACGTCGGCGTTGATGCGCTCCACGAGCTCGCCTGGCATGTTCTTGTGCGCCATCAGGCCGAACCAGGGATTCACGTCGAAGCCCGGCAGGCCGCTCTCGGCCACCGTGGGAATGCCGGCGAAGGCCGGGGCGCGCCTGGCGCTCGTGACGGCGATGGGCTGCAGCGCCGCGGTCTTGATCTGGCCGGCCACCGAGGGCAGGCTCGTGAACACCACGTCGATCTGGCCGCCCAGCAGGTCCTGCAGTGCCGGCGCGGCCCCGCGGTAGGGCACGTGCACGAGTTCGACCTTGGCGGCGCGCGCGAACATCTCGCCCAGCAGGTGGTTGACCGAGCCGTTGCCGGCCGAACCATAGGTCACGCGCCCGCTGCGCGCGGCGTCGGCCAGCGCACCGGCCGTCTTGAACGGCGTGCCCGCCTTGGCCACGACCACGAAGGGCACGGTGGCCAGCGTGGCCACGGGCACGAAGTCGCGCCCGGGATCGAAGGGCAGGTTCTTGTACAGCGCGCCGTTGATGGCCTGGGTGCCCACGTAGGTCATGAGCAGCGTGTAGCCGTCGGCGGGCGCGGCCAGCACGGCCTCCATGCCCACGTTGCCGCCGGCGCCGGCGCGGTTCTCGATCACCACCGGCTGGCCCCACTTCTCCGACAGCTTCTGGCCCACGATGCGCGCCAGCGCGTCCGAGGCGCCGCCCGGCGTCTGCGGCACCACGATCTTCACGGGCCGCGTGGGGTAGGCCTGCGCCAGCGCGGGCGCCGGCTGGCCGGCCAGGGCCAGCAGCGCGGCGGCAGCCAGCGACTTCAGAAACATCTTCCTGTGCATGCGCACTCCGCAGTCGACAAGCGCCGCAGTACACCAGTGGGGCCGCCCGCCTTCAAGCGGGAAATCCTGGCCCGCCTTGTTCAGCCGGCCGAACAAACCGCAGATATCGCGCGCCGCGCGACGCCGTGCAGCCGCCTGTGTTCCGCCTGTCGAACATCCGGGCCGCCGCCACCGCTAGAGTGCCGAGGCACCGCAACCCGCGAGACCACCATGCAGATCAAGAGAACCGCCGGCGCCCTGGGCGCAGAACTCCAGGGCCTGAACCTGGCCACCGGGCTCACGCCCGCCGTGGCCGCCGAGATCCGCCAGGCGCTGCTGGCGCACCAGGTCATCTTCATCAGGAACCAGGAGCTCACGCCGGCCCAGTTCCTGCAGTTCGCCCAGGCCATGGGCGAACCCGTGGAGTACCCCTTCGTCAAGGGCCTGGAAGGCTTCCCGACCATCATCGAAGTCAAGAAGCTCGAGCACGAGAAGCACAACTTCGGCGGCGTCTGGCATTCGGACACCACCTACCTCGAGCGGCCGCCCATGGGCTCCATGCTGCTGTCGCGCCAGGTGCCGCCTTATGGCGGCGACACCTTGTTCGCCAGCCAGTACGCGGCCTACGAGGCACTGTCGCCGACCATGCAGCGGCTGCTGGCGCCGCTGGTGGGCATCAGCAGCTCGGCCAAGGCCGACGTGAGCAAGACGCGCGAGGACCGCATCAAGAGCGACGGCAAGCAGGAAGCGCCCAAGGACTACCGGGCCGAACATCCGGTCGTGCGCACGCACCCCGAGACCGGCCGCAAGGCGTTGTTCGTCAACGTGGCACACACGTCCGGCATCGTCGGCATGCGCGACGAGGAAAGCGCGCCGCTGCTGCGCTTCCTGTTCGAGCACCAGATCCGGCCCGAATTCACCTGCCGCTTCAACTGGGAGCCCCATGCCATCGCGTTCTGGGACAACCGCTGCGTGCAGCACAACCCCGTCAACGACTACCACGGCCACCGCCGTGTGATGCACCGCATCACGCTGCAGGGCGACAAACCCGTCTGAAACCGTTCGGCACGGGAGATCGTGCGATGATTTTTCGATCTTCCGGGAGTGTGCATGGCAGGAGGCAGGGGCGCGGTCGACCGCGTGATCGACATCTTCGAGGTCTTTCGACAAGGCCAGCGGCCGCTGTCGCTGACCGAGTTGGCGGCCGCCGCGCGCATGCCCAAGAGCAGTTGCCACGCCATCGTCGGCACCCTGATCGCGCGCGGCTACCTCTATTCGCTGGAGCACCCGCGCGCGCTGTACCCGACCCAGCGCCTGCTGGACGTGGCGCACGACATCGTGGCCGGCGACCCGTTCCTCGAGCGCGTACTGCCGCGCCTGGAGGAACTGCGCGACGCCTCGACGGAAACCGTGATCCTCGGCAAACGCCAGGGCGAACGCGTGGTGTATCTACAGGTACTGGAGGGGCTGCACCCCATCCGCTACTCGGCCAGCCCGGGCGACCTCAAGCCGTTGCACTCCAGCGCGATCGGCAAGGCCTTGCTGGGTGCGCAGAAGGAGGCTGCGCTGCGCGACTGGGCGGCAGACCAGAGCCTGCCGCGCGTGACGGCCGCGACGATCTGCGATCCGGCCCGCCTCGTGGCCGACGTGCTGCAAAGCCGGCAGGCCGGCTTCTTCCAGACCCGCGGTGAAAACGTCGAGGATGTCTGGGCCATTGCCGCCTTCTTCCAGGCTGGCCGCGAAACGCTGGCCATCGGCCTGGCCGGTCCCAAACACCGCATGCAGGACAGCGTCCTGGCCTGCGCCCAGCAGTTGGTCACGACCTGCAGCCTGGTGGCGCGCCAATTCAAGAATGCCTGACGACATCGAAAATCGAGCGCCTGAATCAACGGCCCAAATAAAAACGCCCCAACCTTGGGAGGTTGGGGCGTTTTGGCTGTAGGAGCCTGACGATGACCTACTTTCACACGGGAACCCGCACTATCATCGGCGCAAAGGCGTTTCACTGTCCTGTTCGGGATGGGAAGGAGTGGGACCACCTTGCTATGGTCATCAGGCATAACTTGTTGCTGTGCTGATGTTGGTCAGCACGGCGAATTCATAGAGTTTTGAATCAGGTGAGTGTTTGATTGCGTCTACTTGGCATAACAGCCTTGATGCGGTTAAGCGATCAAAGTTATAGGGTCAAGCCGCACGAGCAATTAGTACGAGTTAGCTTAACGCATTGCTGCGCTTCCACACCTCGCCTATCAACGTCCTGGTCTTGAACGACTCTTCAGGGGGCTCAAGGCCCCGGCAGATCTCATCTTGGAACGAGTTTCCCGCTTAGATGCTTTCAGCGGTTATCTCTTCCGCACATAGCTACTCGGCAATGCCACTGGCGTGACAACCGATACACCAGAGGTGCGTCCACTCCGGTCCTCTCGTACTAGGAGCAGGCTTCCTCAAATCTGCAGCGCCCACGGAAGATAGGGACCAAACTGTCTCACGACGTTTTAAACCCAGCTCACGTACCTCTTTAAATGGCGAACAGCCATACCCTTGGGACCGGCTACAGCCCCAGGATGAGATGAGCCGACATCGAGGTGCCAAACACCGCCGTCGATATGAACTCTTGGGCGGTATCAGCCTGTTATCCCCAGAGTACCTTTTATCCGTTGAGCGATGGCCCTTCCATACAGAACCACCGGATCACTATGTCCTGCTTTCGCATCTGCTCGACTTGTCA
>JASGJO010000034.1:0-45189 GCA_049840715.1 Pseudorhodoferax sp. | reverse complement strand
GGTCTATGTCGTCTGCTTGGTTCAGTTCCGTATTGCTAAGGTTAATAGGGAAACACAATAGAATCCGAACAGCACCTGAGCAGGTATGCGGCACCGGCCGTGATGCCATCGAGCCGGGCCGCGAGATCGGGCGCCTTGCCAGCCAGGTGCAGTCTGCGCCCCTGGTCGGGCCGGTAGGCGCCGATCTCGTGCAGTGCGGTCCTGTCGTCGCGCCGGGTTTCGATGTCCAGGCACAGGCAGCGCAGCTCCAGGCCGCCCGCGGCGTCGCCGTCGACCATGCTGCGGCCGGCCTGGGCCTATGCGAGCGCCTTCAACACCGCATCGCCCATCTCGCGCGTGCCGACCTTGGTCGTGCCTTCGCTGTAGATGTCGGGCGTGCGCAGGCCCTGCGCCAGCACCTTCTGCACGGCCGCTTCGATGCGGTCGGCGGCGGCCGCCTGGTTCAGCGAGAAGCGCAGCATCATCGCGGCCGACAGGATGGTGGCCAGCGGGTTGGCCACGCCCTTGCCGGCGATGTCGGGCGCGCTGCCGTGGCTGGGCTCGTACAGGCCCTGGTTGCTGGCGTTCAGGCTGGCCGAAGGCAGCATGCCGATGGAGCCGGTCAGCATCGCGGCGGCGTCGGACAGGATGTCGCCGAACATGTTGCCGGTCACGACCACGTCGAACTTCTTGGGTGCCTTGACCAGCTGCATGGCGGCGTTGTCCACGTACATGTGGTCGAGTTCCACGTCCGGGTATTCCTTGCCGATCTCGGTGACCACGTCCTTCCAGAGCTGGAAGGTCTCCAGCACGTTGGCCTTGTCCACGCTGGTCACGCGCTTGCTGCGCTTGCGCGCGGCTTCGAAGGCCACGCGCGCGATGCGCTCGATCTCCGGGCGCGTGTAGCGCATGGTGTCGAAGGCTTCCTCGGCGCCGGGGAAGTGGCCGTCGGGCGAGACGCGGCGGCCGCGCGGCTGGCCGAAGTAGATGTCGCCGGTCAGCTCGCGGATGATCAGGATGTCCAGGCCCGCGACCAGTTCGGGCTTGAGGCTGGAGGCGCCGACGAGCTGTTCGTAGCAGATGGCGGGGCGGAAGTTGGCGAACAGGCCCAGGCTCTTGCGCAGGCCCAGGATGGCCTGCTCGGGGCGCAGCGGGCGGTCCAGCTTGTCGTACTTCCAGTCGCCGACGGCGCCGAACAGCACGGCGTCGGCTTCCTTGGCCAGCTTGAGCGTGGCCTCGGGCAGCGGATGGCCGTGGGCGTCGTAGGCGGCGCCGCCGACCAGGGCGGTTTCCATCTCGAATGGGAGGTCCAGCGCCTTCAGGACGCGGACGGCCTGTTCGACGATCTCGGTGCCGATGCCGTCACCCGGCAGAACTGCGATTTTCATGTGTGAAGAAGGTTGGTTGAAGGATCAGGCGGACAGCATGGTGTTGGCCAGCCAGGGCTTGGCGGCCAGGCGCTCGGCCTCGTAGGCGCGGATCTTGTCGGCATGGCGCAGCGTCAGGCCGATGTCGTCGAAGCCGTTGAGCAGGCAGTACTTGCGGAAGGGCTGCACGTCGAAGGCGATCTCCTCGCCCTGCGGCCGCACGATGACCTGGCGCTCCAGGTCCACCGTCAGCTGGTAGCCCGGGAAGGCGAAGCACTCGTCGAACAGCTGGGCGACCGTGGCTTCGGGCAGCACGATGGGCAGCAGGCCGTTCTTGAAGCTGTTGTTGAAGAAGATGTCGGCGAAGCTCGGCGCCAGGATGGTGCGGAAACCGTACTGGTCCAGCGCCCAGGGCGCGTGCTCGCGCGAGGAGCCGCAGCCGAAGTTCTTGCGCGCCAGCAGCACGGAGGCGCCCTTGTAGCGCGGCTGGTTCAGCACGAAGTCGGGGTTGGGCTTGCGCGCGGACTCGGGCACGCCGGGCTCGCCCTTGTCCAGGTAGCGCCACTCGTCGAACAGGTTGACGCCGAAGCCGGTCTTCTTGATCGACTTGAGGAACTGCTTGGGGATGATGGCGTCGGTGTCGACGTTCTCGCGGTCCATGGGCGCGACCAGGCCCTTGTGGATGGTGAATTTCTGCATGGTGGTGTTCCTGGGTTTACTTGGCCGAGCGCTCGATGGCTTCGCCTGCACGTTGCACGTCCTTGCCGACACCCTTGACGGTGTTGCAGGCGGCCAGCGCGATGGCGGCGGCCAGCAGCAGTGCGGTGGTGGCTTTCATGGTGCGCTGTTCCTTCAGGCGAACTGGCGCACGTCGACGAAGTGGCCATGCACCGCGGCGGCCGCGGCCATGGCCGGGCTCACGAGGTGCGTGCGGCCGCCGGCGCCCTGGCGGCCTTCGAAGTTGCGGTTGCTCGTGGAGGCGCAGCGCTCGCCGGGCTCGAGCCGGTCGGCGTTCATGGCCAGGCACATCGAGCAACCGGGCTCGCGCCACTCGAAGCCCGCGGCCTTGAAGATCTCGTGCAGGCCTTCGCGCTCGGCCTGCTCCTTCACGAGGCCCGAGCCCGGCACGACCATGGCGAGCTTGACGTTCTTGGCCACCTTCTGGCCCAGCTTCTTGACCACGGCGGCGGCCTCGCGCATGTCCTCGATGCGGCTGTTGGTGCAACTGCCGATGAAGACCTTGTCGACGAAGACGTCGCCCAGCGGCTTGCCCGGCTCCAGGTTCATGTAGGTCAGCGCGCGCTCGATGGCGCCGCGCTTGTTGGCGTCCTTCTCCTTGTCCGGGTCGGGCACGCGGCCGTCGATGCCCAGCACCATCTCGGGCGAGGTGCCCCAGGTGACCTGCGGCACGATCTGCGCGGCGTCGAGTTCGACCACGGTGTCGAACTTCGCGCCGGGGTCGGAGTGCAGCGTCTTCCAGTAGGCCACGGCCTGGTCCCAGGCCACGCCGGTGGGCGCCAGCGGGCGGCCCTTGACGTACTCGATGGTCTTGTCGTCCACCGCCACCAGGCCGGCGCGCGCACCGGCCTCGATCGCCATGTTGCAGACCGTCATGCGGCCTTCCATGGACAGGCCGCGGATGGCCGAGCCGGCGAACTCGATGGTGTAGCCCGTGCCGCCGGCGGTGCCGATGCGGCCGATGATGGCCAGCACGATGTCCTTGGCCGTGACGCCCTTGGCCAGCGGCCCTTCGACCTTGACGAGCATGTTCTTGGCCTTCTTGGCCAGCAGCGTCTGCGTGGCCATCACGTGCTCGACCTCGCTGGTGCCGATGCCGTGCGCGAGCGCACCGAAGGCGCCGTGCGTGCTGGTGTGGCTGTCGCCGCAGACGACGGTCATGCCCGGCAGCGTGGCGCCGTTCTCGGGGCCGATCACGTGCACGATGCCCTGGCGCTTGTGCAGGAAGGGGAAGAACGCGGCCGCGCCGAACTCCTGGATGTTGGCGTCCAGCGTGGTGATCTGCTCCTTGCTGATCGGGTCGGCGATGCCGTCGTAGCCCTGATCCCAGCCCGTGGTCGGCGTGTTGTGGTCGGCCGTGGCCACGATGGAACTGATGCGCCAGACCTTGCGGCCAGCCTGGCGGATGCCTTCGAAGGCCTGCGGGCTCGTGACCTCGTGCACCAGGTGGCGGTCGATGTAGAGGATGGCCGTGCCGTCTTCCTCGGTGTGGACGGTGTGCTCGTCGAAGATCTTGTCGTAGAGGGTGCGCGCACCCGTCTGGCTGGTGGTGAGGCTCATGGGCTTCCTTCGTGGGGGAGGGGTTCGTTCAAGCGGCCAGGGCCTGGTCGGCGGACACCGGCTCGGCCGTGGATTCGGGGGGCGGGGCGAGGTGCTCGACCAGCAGGCGCGCCGTGACCGGCAGCGTGGAGAAGTCGCGCGCCACCATGTCGATCCGGCGTTCGGCCCAGGCATCGCTGAGCGGCACATGCTCGAGGTCGCCGACGCCGTGCATGAGCTCGAACGCGCGCTGCGGCATCACGCCGATGCCCAGGCCGTTGTGGATCATGCGGCACATGGCGTCCAGGCCCGTGACCTGGATGCGCAGCTTGATGGCATGGCCCAGCTGCGCGGCGGCGCTGCGCGTGGCCAGGTGGATGGAGCTGTTGCTGGGCAGGCCGACCTGGTCGAAGGCGAGCGAGGCCTCGTAGGGCACGGCGCCGCGGCCGGTCAGCGCATGGCCGCGCGGCACGATCAACACCAGCCGGTCGCGCCGGTAGGCGCGCGTCTGCAGGGCGTCGCCGGCGGATTCGGCCGCCGCGGCATTGCAGATGCCCAGGTCGGCCGCGCCTTCCTGCACGGCGCGCACGGTTTCGCTGGACAAATGCTCCTCCAGGTCGATCTTGATGCCGCCATGGGCGCGCACGAAGGCGCCCAGGTCTTCGGGCAGGAACTGCACGATGGCCGAGATGCTGGCGTGCACGCGCACGTGGCCGCGCACGCCGTCGGCGTACTCGCTGAGCTCGCCTTGCATGCGGTCCAGGCTGAACAGCACCGAGCGGGCATGGTGCAGCAGGCTCTCGCCGGCCGGCGTGAGGTCGACGCCGCGCGCGTGGCGGTACAGCAGCGTGGTCTGCAGCAGGGTTTCCAGGTCCGACAGCCGTTTGCTGACGGCCGAGGCGGCGATGAATTCCCGCTCGGCCGCCTTGCCGATGCTGCCCAGTTCGTAGACGGCCACGAACAGCTGCAGCGACGTGAGGTCGATGCGGCGGGCAAAGTTGCGTTCGGACGGCTTCATCATGGTGGGGCATCGCCTGTGGCGACGGGGCGGCCATTTTCCTACGGTTTTCGCACGCATGGCATCGCGGATCACGATGCCCCTCCTGCCGGCCGTGGACGAGAAAAACCCCGCGGGCCAGGAGGCCGGCGGGGCTGGGCGCCCGGGGGCTGCGGTCGATCAGCGCTTGCCGATCGGCGGCACGTCGCGCTTGACGGAACCCGTGAACAGCTGGCGCGGACGGCCGATCTTGTACTCCGGGTCGCCGATCATCTCGTTCAGCTGGGCGATCCAGCCGACCGTGCGGGCCAGCGCGAAGATGGCTGTGAACAGCGGCACCGGGATGCCGATGGCGCGCTGCACGATGCCCGAGTAGAAGTCCACGTTCGGGTACAGCTTGCGCGAGACGAAGTACTCGTCTTCCAGAGCGATCTTTTCCAGTTCCTTGGCCAGCTTGAACAGCGGGTCCTTTTCCAGGCCCAACTCGGTCAGCACCTCGTTGCAGGTTTCCTGCATGAGCTTGGCGCGCGGGTCGTAGTTCTTGTAGACCCGGTGGCCGAAGCCCATCAGCTTGACGCTGGAGTTCTTGTCCTTGACCTTCTTGATGAACTCGCCGATCTTCTCCACGCCACCTTCCTTCTGGATGTCGTAGAGCATGTTCAGCGCGGCCTCGTTGGCGCCGCCGTGGGCCGGGCCCCACAGGCAGGCCACGCCGGCGGCGATGGCGGCGAACGGGTTGGTGCCCGAGGAACCGCACAGGCGCACCGTGGAGGTGGAGGCGTTCTGCTCGTGGTCGGCGTGCAGGATGAAGATGCGGTCCAGCGCGCGTTCGAGCACCGGGCTGACCTTGTACGACTCGCACGGCGTGGCGAACATCATGTGCAGGAAGTTGCCCGCATAGCTGAGCTCGTTGCGCGGGTACATGTACGGCTGGCCCACGGTGTACTTGTAGGCCATGGCCACCAGCGTGGGCATCTTGGCGATCAGGCGGATCGCCGAGATCTCGCGGTGCGCCGGATTGTTGATGTCCGTGCTGTCGTGGTAGAAGGCCGACAGCGCGCCGACCAGGCCGGTCATGATGGCCATCGGGTGCGCATCGCGGCGGAAGCCCCGCAGGAAGAACTGCATCTGCTCGTTGACCATGGTGTGGTTGGTCACGAGCTTGGTGAACTTCTCCTTCTCCCCGGCGTTCGGCAGTTCGCCGTTCAGCAGCAGGTAGCAGGTTTCCAGGTAGTCGCAGTTGGTGGCGAGTTGCTCGATCGGGTAGCCGCGGTACAGCAGCTCGCCCTTGTCGCCGTCGATGTAGGTGATGGCGGACTGGCAAGACGCCGTGGAGAGGAAGCCGGGGTCGTAGGTGAACATCCCGGTCTGCGCGTACAGCTTGCGGATGTCGACGACGTCCGGGCCCACGCTGCCCTGGTACACCGGCAACTCGACGCTCGGACTGCCATTGCTGAACGACAGCGTGGCTTTGTTTTCGGCTAGTTTCATGTTCACCCTTTCAGCGGTTTTCTCTCAACAGATCGAGGACAGCGCGCGTGTCGGCGTTGTCCAGCGCAGGACTGACCTGGGCCAGCGTCTTGCGTGCCAGTTGCAGGTCGAGCAGGTCGTGGTCTCCCAACTCCATCAATTGCGACAGGGCCTGGGCCTGTGTCACGTTGATCCGTGGGCCGTGGCGTTCGAAGAAGCGTTCCAGGAAAAGGTCGTTCTCCAGCAGGCCGCGCCGGCAGCGCCAGCGCAGCATCGCCAGCGCGCGTTCGTCGAGGACTTCCTGCGCTTGTGCCACGGTATCAGACGGTGCGCAGCACCATCATTTCCTTGATTTTCCCGATGGCCTTGGTCGGGTTCAGGTGCTTGGGGCACACGTCCACGCAGTTCATGATCGTGTGGCAGCGGAACAGGCGGTACGGGTCTTCCAGATTGTCCAGGCGCTGGCCCGTGGCTTCGTCGCGGCTGTCGGCGATGAAGCGGTAGGCCTGCAGCAGGCCGGCCGGGCCGACGAACTTGTCCGGGTTCCACCAGAAGCTCGGGCAGCTCGTGGAGCAGCTGGCGCACAGGATGCACTCGTACAGGCCGTTCAGCTCCTCGCGCTCCTCGGGCGACTGCAGGCGCTCCTTGTCGGGTGCCTGGCTCTCGGTGATGAGGTAGGGCTTGATCGAGTGGTACTGCTTGAAGAACTGCGTCATGTCCACGATCAGGTCGCGGATCACGGGCAGGCCGGGCAGCGGCTTGAGGACCACGGGGTCCTTCAGCGTGTTCATGTTGGTCAGGCAGGCCAGGCCGTTCTTGCCGTTGATGTTCATCGCGTCGGAGCCGCAGACGCCTTCGCGGCAGGAGCGGCGGAACGAGATCGACGGGTCTTGCTGCTTCAACTTGACCAGGGCGTCCAGCAGCATGCGCTCGCTGCCGTCGAGCTCGATCTCGACGGTCTGCATGTAGGGCTTGGCGTCCTTGTCCGGGTCGTAGCGGTAGATCTGGAATGTGCGCTTCATCGTATGGGGCCTTGTTAGAACGTGCGGACCTTGGGCGGGATCGAATCGACCGTCAGGGGCTTCAGGTTGACCGGCTTGTAGGTCAGGTTGTTGCCCGCGCTGTGCCACAGCGTGTGCTTCATCCATTCCTTGTCGTTGCGGCCCAGCGGGAACTCGGCGTGGTCGGCCGGGTGCTCGTAGTCGTAGACGGTGTGGGCGCCACGGCATTCCTTGCGTGCGGCGGCCGAGATCATGGTGGCCTGGGCGACTTCGATCAGGTTGTCGACTTCCAGGGCTTCCATGCGGGCCGTGTTCCAGACCATGGACTTGTCCTTGAGCGTGACGCCGGCCACGCGCTCGCGGATCGCGTTGACCTTGGTCACGCCCTCGTCCATGCTGGCCTGCGTGCGGAACACGCCGGCGTGCTGCTGCATGGTGGCGCGGATGTCGTTGGCCACGTCCTGGGCGTAGGCGCCGCCGGTGGATTCCTGCAGCTGGTTCAGGCGCGCCAGCGTGCGGTCGCCGGCGTCGGCCGGCAGCGGCTTGTGCTCGCCCGAGCCCTTGACGAATTCGACGATGTGCTTGCCGGCGGACTTGCCGAACACCAGCAGGTCCAGCAGCGAGTTCGTGCCCAGGCGGTTGGCGCCGTGCACCGACACGCAGGAGCATTCGCCGACCGCGTACAGGCCGTTGACGACGTTGTTCTGCTGGCCGTCGTGCGTGACGACCTGGCCGTTGATGTTGGTCGGGATGCCGCCCATCTGGTAGTGGATGGTCGGCACCACGGGGATCGGTTCCTTGGTGATGTCGACGTTGGCGAAGTTGTGGCCGATTTCTTCCACCGAGGGCAGGCGCTTGCGGATGGTGTCGGCGCCCAGGTGGTCCAGCTTCATGAGGATGTAGTCCTTGTTGGGACCGCAGCCGCGACCTTCCTTGATTTCCTGGTCCATCGAGCGCGAGACGAAGTCGCGCGGCGCGAGGTCCTTCAGCGTGGGCGCATAGCGCTCCATGAAGCGTTCGCCATTGCTGTTGAGCAGGATGGCGCCCTCGCCGCGGCAGCCTTCGGTCAGCAGCACGCCGGCACCGGCCACGCCGGTCGGGTGGAACTGCCAGAACTCCATGTCCTGCAGCGGGATGCCGGCGCGCGCCGCCATGCCCAGGCCGTCGCCGGTGTTGATGAAGGCGTTGGTCGACGCCGCGAAGATGCGGCCGGCACCGCCGGTGGCCAGCAGCACGGCCTTGGCCTGCAGCGCGTAGAGCTCGCCGGTTTCCAGTTCGAGCGCGGTCACGCCGACCACGTCGCCGCTTTCGTCGCGGATCAGGTCCAGCGCCATCCACTCCACGAAGAAGTTGGTCTTGGCCTTGACGTTCTGCTGGTACAGCGTGTGCAGCATGGCGTGGCCGGTGCGGTCGGCCGCGGCGCAGGCGCGCTGCACGGGCTTTTCGCCGTAGTTGGCGGTGTGGCCGCCGAACGGGCGCTGGTAGATCGTGCCGTCGGGGTTGCGGTCGAACGGCATGCCGAAGTGCTCGAGCTCGATCACGACCTTGGGCGCCTCGCGGCACATGAACTCGATGGCGTCCTGGTCGCCGAGCCAGTCCGAGCCCTTGATGGTGTCGTAGAAGTGGTAGTGCCAGTTGTCCTCGGACATGTTGCCCAGCGAGGCGGACACGCCGCCCTGTGCCGCGACCGTGTGCGAGCGCGTCGGGAAGACCTTGGACAGCGAGGCGACGGACAGGCCGGCGCGCGAGAGTTCCAGTGCGGCGCGCATGCCGGAGCCGCCCGCGCCGACGATCACGACGTCGAATTTGCGTTTGTTGATGTTCTGCTTGGTGTAGCTCATGCTCAGAGTCTCCAGAGGACTTGGATGGCCCAGCCGGCACAGCCGACCAGCCAGACGATGGTGAAAATCTCGAGCACGAGACGGAGCCAGACTGCGCCGGTGATGTAGTCCATCAGCACGTCGCGGATGCCCACCCACACGTGGTAGAGCAGGGCGATGATCACGCAGAAGGTCAGTACCTTCATCCACTGGGCGGCGAAGATGCCGGCCCACAGGTCGTAGCCGATCGGGCCCTTGGTCAGCAGCAGCTGGGCCAGCACGATGATGGTGAACAGCGCCATGAGCACGCCGGTGACGCGCTGCGCCAGCCAGTCGCGCAGGCCGTAGTGCGCACCGACGACGATGCGCTTGGATCCGTAGTTGACAGCCATGGGGGGACTTTTCCTTGTTGTAATCAGTAGACGCCGAACAGCTTCAGGCCCAGCACCAGCGTGAGGCCCAGGCTCAGCACCAGAACGGTGACGGCCGAGGTCTTGCCGAACTGCTTGGTGACGGCGTCATGGCTCACGTCCATCCACAGGTGGCGCAGGCCGGCGATGAAATGGTGCAGGTAGGCCCACATCAGGGCCAGCACCACGAGCTTGAGGAACCAGCCCGGCGCGAAGCCCAGGCCCGTGTTGAAGGCGGCCTTGAAACGGGCGAACGACAGCTCGGACGAGACCGAGGTGTCGAACATCCAGATGATGAAGGGCATCAACAGGAACATCAGCACGCCGCTGGCGCGGTGCAGGATGGACACCCAGCCGGCCGCCGGCAGGCGGTAGGTCGGCAGGTCGGTCAGTGCATTGATGTTGCGGAACTGCGGGCGTTTGGGTCGTGCGGAGGAGGCGGCTTCTGTCATGAATGCGCTTTCGTGGATGTAACTGCCTTGTAATTGTGTCGCGGCGGTCAGCCCAAAATTCTATTGCAATGCAACAGGGCAAACGCGACGAAGCTTTGCAGCGTCAGTCGCACATGCGTCTGGCCGTGTGCGACTGGTGGCCTGAATCAGCTCAGATCGTTGCGGTAATGATGCGTGTCGGTGCGATACAGGCCGCGCCGCAGCTCCATGGGGGTGTCGTTGTAGGTATAGGCCACGCGCTCCACGCTCAGCAGCGGCGTGGCCGGTGCCACCTGCAGGATGGCGGCCTGGTCGGCATCGGGCAGCACGGCGCGGATCTTCTCCTCGGCGCGCACCATGCGCACGCCGAACTCGGTTTCGAACAGAGCGTAGGTCGGCCCGCGGAAGGCGGCCATGCGCTCGGCGGACAGGCCCTTGAAGGGGCCGCCCGGCAGCCACAGGTCTTCCAGGATGGTGGGCGTCTGGGCGCCGCCGTCGGCGGCAAAGGACAGCACGCGGCGCACCTGCATCACGGCATCGCCGCTGCGCAGGCCGAGCGCGCGCGCGATGTCCGCGCTGGCGCGGGTGCGCCGGCATTCCAGGAAGCTGCGCTGCGCCGGGCCTTCGCGGTCGACATCGCCGTCGTCGGGCACCAGCTTGAGGAAGCGGTAGCGCACGTGCTGCTCGGTGTGCGTCGCCACGAAGGTGCCCTTGCCCTGGCGCCGCACCAGCAGGTTCTCGCCGGCCAGTTCGTCGACGGCCTTGCGCACCGTGCCCTGGCTGACGCGGAAGCGGGCGGCCAGTTCGATTTCGCTCGGGATCAGCTCGCCGGGCTTCCACTCGCCGGCCTGCAGGCGCTGCAGGATCAGGCCCTTGATCTGCTGGTACAGCGGGCTGAAGGCCGGGGTGGCGTTCGGGCCGGTGTCCAGGGGCGAATCGGTGGCGTTGCCGGAGGCGGGTGCGGGCATGGAACTGGGGCATCAGGCCGGGAGTCGGAGCACCCGGCGGGGTTGGACGACGCGCGGACGGCCGGCGTCTTCGCCAACCTTCCATGCCCGCGCACACGGTGCCGCAGCGGGCGGCTGCGGGGTGCGCAATCTTATCTTATATAAGACATAAGACAAATTGACCACGTTGGCGGAACACGGGTAAACTCTAGGGCTGTCCCCCGGGCCTGTGCGCTCACTGTTCCGTCGCCTGGGCGGGGGTGTTTCTCCCTCCTTCCTTTTCGGAGCCTTCCTCATGAGCAAAAAGCCTGTCCGCGTGGCCGTCACCGGTGCCGCTGGTCAAATCGGTTACGCCCTTCTGTTCCGCATCGCCTCGGGCGAAATGCTGGGCAAGGACCAGCCGGTGATCCTGCAACTGCTCGAGATCCCCGACGAGAAGGCCCAGAAGGCGCTGAAGGGCGTGATGATGGAACTGGAAGACTGCGCCTTCCCGCTGCTGGCCGGCATGGAAGCCCACAGCGACGCCATGACCGCCTTCAAGGACACCGACTACGCGCTGCTGGTCGGCGCCCGTCCGCGCGGCCCCGGCATGGAGCGCGCCGACCTGCTGGCCGCCAACGCCCAGATCTTCACGGCCCAGGGCAAGGCCCTGAACGCT
Organism: Pseudorhodoferax sp.; assembly: GCA_049840715.1. GTDB lineage: Bacteria > Pseudomonadota > Gammaproteobacteria > Burkholderiales > Burkholderiaceae_C > Pseudorhodoferax. The sequence goes on along the minus strand of JASGJO010000034.1, from coordinate 33,832 downwards.
GTCGCCAGCCGCAACGTCAAGGTGCTGGTCGTCGGCAACCCCGCCAACACCAACGCCTACATCGCGATGAAGAGCGCGCCGGACCTGCCGCGCAAGAACTTCACCGCCATGCTGCGCCTGGACCACAACCGCGCACTGAGCCAGATCGCCGCCAAGACCGGCACCAAGGTGGCCGACATCGAGAAGCTGACGGTCTGGGGCAACCACTCGCCCACCATGTACGCCGACTACCGCTTCGCCACCGTGGGCGGCAAGAGCGTCAAGGACCTCATCAACGACCAGGTCTGGAACGCCGACACCTTCCTGCCCACCGTGGGCAAGCGCGGCGCCGCCATCATCGAGGCGCGCGGCCTGTCGTCGGCCGCCTCGGCCGCCAACGCCGCCATCGACCACATGCGCGACTGGGCCCTGGGCTCCAACGGCAAGTGGGTCACGATGGGCATCCCGTCGGACGGCCAGTACGGCATTCCGAAGGACGTGATGTTCGGCTTCCCGGTCACGACCGAGAACGGCGAGTACAAGCTGGTCGAAGGCCTGGAGATCGACGCATTCAGCCAGGAGCGCATCAACAAGACGCTGAAGGAACTGCAGGACGAGCAGGCCGGCGTCGCCCACCTGCTCTGATTCCGGAACGTTCCCGCGCTGCCATGGCCGACTGGAATCCCGCGCTGTACCGTCGTTTCGAGGACGAACGCACGCGGCCGGCGGCCGAGCTGCTGGCCCGCGTGCCCCTGGAAGGCGGGACGTTCGTGGTGGACCTGGGCTGCGGCCCGGGCAACTCCACCGAATTGCTGGTCCGGCGCTTCCCGCAGGCCCGCACCCTGGGCGTCGACAACTCGGCGTCCATGCTGGTGAGTGCCCGCGAGCGCCTGCCCGGCACCGAATTCGCCGAAGCCGACATCGCCAGCTGGGCGCCGGCGCCGGGCGAGGCGCCCGACCTGCTGTTCGCCAACGCGGCGCTGCAATGGGTGCCCGACCATGCCGAACTGCTGCCGTGGCTGTTCGGCCTGCTGGCCCCGGGCGGCGTGCTGGCCGTCCAGATGCCCGACAACTTGCAGGAGCCCTCGCACCGCCTGATGCGCGAGGTCGCGCGCGACCCGGCCTGGGCCGCCCAGATCGGCGATGCCGAAGGCCTGCGCACGCCGCTGCTGGGCCTCGACCGCTACTACGACCTGCTGGCGCCGCTGGCGGCCGAGGTCGACGTCTGGCACACCGTCTACCAGCACCGCATGGCCGGCCCCGCCGCCATCGTCGAGTGGCTGCGCGGCACCGGCCTGCGCCCCTTCGTCGACCGGCTGTCCGAGGCGCAGCGGGCCGGCTTCCTGGCCGAGTACGAGCGCCGCATCGACGCGGCCTATCCCCTGCGCGCCGACGGCCAGCGCCTGCTGGCCTTCCCGCGCCTGTTCATCGTGGCCCGCAAGGCCGGGTCCACCGCACCATGAGCCGTCCGAACCCCGCCCATCCACGTGACGTGCTGCTGGGCGCGCACGCCGGCCAGATCGTGCTGCCGGTGTGCGACCACTACAGCGGCGTCGAGCTGCGCATGCGCAAGAGCCTGGCGCTGCAGGCCGAGATGCTCGAAGAGTTCGGCGCCTGCGTGTTCGACGTGACGCTGGACTGCGAGGATGGCGCGCCCGTCGGCGGCGAGGCCGACCACGCCGCGCTGGTCGTCGCTCTCGCGCAGGCGGCCGATCCGCGCGCCCGCGTGGCCGTGCGCGTGCACCCGGTGGACCACCCGGCCTTCGAGGCCGACATGGCGACCATCGCCGGCCAGGCCGGCGGCCGGCTGGCCCACATCATGGTGCCCAAGGTCGAGCGCGTGCAGGACGTCGAGCGTGCCGAGCGCGCCTTGCTGGCGGCCGGTGCCGCCGACCTGCTGCTGCAGGTGCTCGTGGAGTCGCCCGCCGCCGTGCACCGCGCCTTCGACATCGCCGCGCACCCGCGCGTGCAGTCCATCAGCTTCGGGCTCATGGACTTCGTTTCTGCCCATGCGGGCGCGATCCCGGCCGAGGGCATGAGCGCCCAGGGCCAGTTCACGCATCCGCTGGTGGTGCGCGCCAAGCTCGAGATCGCCTCGGCTTGCCACGCACATGGCAAGGTGCCCTCGCACTGCGTGGTCACCGAGTTCAGCGATGCCGACGCCATGCGCGCCGCGGCCCGCCGCGCCGCGCGCGAGTTCGGCTACACGCGCATGTGGAGCATCCACCCGGCGCAGATCCGCCCCATCGTCGAAGCACTGGCCCCCAGCGCCGAAGAGATCGACACCGCGAGCCGCCTGATCCAGGCGGCGGTGGCGGCCGACTGGGCGCCTGTCGCGTTCGAGAAGCAGTTGCACGACCGTGCCAGCTACCGCTACTTCTGGCAGGTGCTGGAGCGTGCACACCAGACCGGCCGGCCCCTGCCTGCCGCAATGCAGCCCTATTTTTCCGACCATCCGGCCCAGACCGCGCCGGCCAAGGAGGCTTGAGCATGATGAAGTCCACGCTGTTGACCCTGGTTCTGGCCACTTCGGCCGGTGTCGCCCTGGCCCAGAAGGAAGCCGCCAAGGAGCCCGCGAAGGCGGCTGCGGCCAAGCCCGCCGCGAAGAGCAGCACCGCGGCCAAGGCGCCCGCCGCCAACGCCAAGACGACCACCGCCAGGAAGGCTGCCCCCGCCAAGGGCAAGCTCGACGTGGACCAGCTCGCGGCCCATGCGCCCGCCACCGAGGCCGTGCTGGGCGCCGCCGAGCTGGCGATCGCCGAACGCGTGCATGTCGGTGCGCTGCCCTGTGAGCTCGGCAACACCGTGCAGCTGACGGCCGATGCCAGCAAGCCGGGCTACTTCGACCTGCAGATCGCCAAGACGCGCTACCGGCTGATTCCGGTGGCCACCACCACGGGCGCCATCCGCCTGGAAGACGCGCACTCCGGCGCCGTCTGGCTGCAGCTGGCCAACAAGTCCATGCTCATGAACCACAAGCTCGGCCAGCGCATGGCCGACGAATGCAAGAGCCCGCAGCAGCTGGCCGTGGCCGAGCAGTTCAAGCTCGCACCGCCGCCCAGCGTGCTCGACGCGGCGCCGGCGCCGGCGCAACTGCCCGCTGGCACGGCCGTTGCTGCGCAGCCCGCGGCCAACCGTTGACGGCGCCCGCACCCCTTTCCCCACATCCCAGAACCGGAGAAGAACGCAATGTTGCAAGCCTACCGTGAACATGTTGCCGAGCGCGCCGCGCTCGGCATCCCGCCGCTGCCCTTGTCGGCGAAACAGACGGCCGAGCTCATCGAGCTGCTGAAGGCACCGCCCGCGGGCGAGGAAGCGTTCCTGCTGAACCTGATCACCAACCGCGTGCCGGCCGGTGTGGACGACGCTGCCAAGGTCAAGGCCAGCTACCTGGCGGCCGTGGCGCACGGTACCGAGAAAAGCCCGCTGATCTCGCGCGCCAAGGCCACCGAGCTGCTGGGCACCATGCTGGGCGGCTACAACATCGGCCCCATGGTCGACCTGCTCAAGGATGCCGAAGTCGGCACCGTGGCCGCCGACGGCCTCAAGAAGACGCTGCTGATGTTCGACCAGTTCCACGACGTCAAGGAACTGGCCGAGGCCGGCAATGCCAACGCCAAGGCCGTGCTGCAGAGCTGGGCCGATGCGGAGTGGTTCACGAGCCGCCCCGAAGTGCCGCAGAGCATCACCTTCACGGTCTTCAAGGTACCGGGCGAGACCAACACCGACGACCTGTCGCCCGCGCCCGATGCCACCACGCGTCCGGACATCCCGATGCACGCGCTGGCCATGCTCAAAAACAAGCGCGAGGGCGCTGCCTTCGTGCCGGAGGAAGACGGCAAGCGCGGCCCGGTCAAGTACATCGAGGAGCTCGTGGCCCGCGGCCTGCCCGTGGCGTATGTGGGCGACGTGGTCGGCACCGGTTCTTCGCGCAAGTCGGCCACCAACTCGGTGCTGTGGTTCACGGGCGAGGACATCCCCTTCATCCCGAACAAGAAGTTCGGCGGCATCTGCCTGGGCACCAAGATCGCGCCGATCTTCTACAACACCATGGAAGACGCCGGCTCGCTGCCGATCGAGCTGAACGTGGACCAGATGAACATGGGCGACACCGTCGAGCTGCGCCCTTACGAGGGCAAGGCGCTCAAGGACGGCAAGGTCATTGCCGAGTTCAAGGTCAAGAGCGATGTGCTGTTCGACGAAGTGCGCGCCGGCGGCCGCATTCCGCTGATCATCGGCCGCGGCCTGACGTCCAAGGCGCGCGAGGCGCTGGGCCTGCCGGCGTCCACGCTGTTCCGCCTGCCGCAAGCCCCGGTCGATTCCGGCAAGGGCTTCTCGCTGGCGCAGAAGATGGTCGGCCGTGCCTGCGGCCTGCCGGAAGGCCAGGGCGTGCGCCCGGGCACCTACTGCGAACCCAAGATGACCTCCGTCGGCAGCCAGGACACCACCGGCCCGATGACGCGCGACGAACTGAAGGACCTGGCCTGCCTGGGCTTCTCGGCCGACCTGGTCATGCAATCGTTCTGCCACACGGCCGCCTACCCCAAGAAGGTGGACGTGAAGATGCACCACGAACTGCCCGACTTCATCAGCACGCGCGGCGGCATCTCGCTGCGCCCGGGCGACGGCGTGATCCACAGCTGGCTGAACCGCCTGCTGACGCCCGACACCGTGGGCACGGGCGGCGACTCGCACACGCGTTTCCCGATCGGCATCAGCTTCCCGGCCGGCTCCGGCCTGGTGGCCTTCGCGGCCGCCACCGGCGTGATGCCGCTGGACATGCCCGAGTCCGTGCTCGTCAAGTTCAAGGGCAAGATGCAGCCTGGCGTGACCCTGCGCGACCTGGTCAACGCGATTCCGCTGTACGCCATCAAGCAAGGCCTGCTGACGGTCGAGAAGAAGGGCAAGAAGAACATCTTCTCGGGCCGCATCCTGGAGATCGAAGGCCTGCCGGACCTGAAGGTGGAACAGGCCTTCGAACTGTCCGACGCCTCGGCCGAACGCTCGGCCGCCGGCTGCACGGTGCACCTGAACAAGGAACCGATCATCGAGTACATCAACAGCAACATCACGCTGATGAAGTGGATGATCGCCGAGGGCTACGCCGACGCACGCACGCTGGCACGCCGCATCGCCGCGCAGGAAGCCTGGCTCAAGGACCCGCAGCTGCTCAAGGGCGATGCCGACGCCGAGTACGCGGCCGTCATCGAGATCGACCTCGCGGACATCCACGAACCCATCGTGGCCTGCCCGAACGACCCGGACGACGTGAAGACGCTGTCCGACGTGGCCGGCGCCAAGATCGACGAAGTGTTCATCGGTTCGTGCATGACCAACATCGGCCACTTCCGCGCCGCTTCCAAGCTGCTCGAAGGCAAGCGCGACATCCCGGTCAAGCTGTGGATCGCGCCGCCGACCAAGATGGACGCGCAGCAGCTGACCGAGGAAGGCCACTACGGCGTGTTCGGCAACGCCGGTGCCCGCACCGAGATGCCGGGCTGCTCGCTGTGCATGGGCAACCAGGCCCAGGTGCGCGAAGGCGCGACCGTGATGTCGACCAGCACGCGCAACTTCCCGAACCGCCTGGGCAAGAACACCAACGTCTACCTGGGCTCGGCCGAACTGGCCTCGATCTGCTCCAAGCTCGGTCGCATCCCGACCAAGGAGGAGTACATGGCCGACATCGGCGTGATCAACCAGAACGGCGACAAGATCTACCAGTACCTGAACTTCGACAAGATCGAGGACTACACGGAAGTGGCCGACAAGGCCGCGGCGGCCTGACGGTCCGCGCGGCGGGCCAGCGGCCCGCCGTGCGCGCACGAGAGAAAGCCCGCATGCGCGGGCTTTCCTTTTTTTGGGGGAGCGAGAGAGCGGCGGCGCTGTGCCGCTGCGCTGGCTAGTCCTTGGGCCGGAAGCTGATCGCCAGGAGCGGGGGCACGCGGCCGTCGGTGTCGCGCGGCAGCGTCTCGGTCTTGTCGATCGCGCGCAGCACGGCATCGTCCCAGGCCTTGTTGCCGCTGGATTTGACCAGGCGGCGGCCCACGATGGTGCCGTCCGGTGCCGTGCGCACCTCGACCTCGGCCGCAGGGTTGCCCGGCACGCTGTCGGGGAACACGATGTTCGGGCGCACGCGCGCCGCGACGCGGCCGCCGTAGCTGGCAGACGGGCCCGAGGACTGCAATGCGCTGCCCGTGGCCGTCGGGCCGCCGCTCGCGCCGGCCATGCCCTGCATGCGGCGGATGTTCTCCTGGCGGCGGGCCTCGGCCGCCTTTTCGTCCGCGGCCTTGGCCGCGGCCTGCTGCTTGCGCCTGGCCTCGGCCGCCTCGGCGGCCTTGCGCTCCTCGGCTTCGGCCTGCTTCTGCGCTTCTGCTTTCTTCTGGGCTTCGAGCTTCTTCTGCGCCTCGGCCTTCTGCTGCGCTTCGCGCTTGGCCTCGGCCAGTTCTTCCTGGCGCTGCTTTTCTGCCGCGGCCTTCTTCTGCTGCTCGCGCCGCTCGGCCAGTTCGCGCTCGCGTTCCTTGCGTTCGCGTTCCTGCTTCTCGCGTTCCAGCGCGATCTGCGCGTCGCGCACGCTGGTGTCGGGCGGCGGGGCGGCCTTGGGCGGTGCCGGCGGCGTCGGTGGCGGCTCGACCTTGGGCTCGGGTTTGGGCGGCTCGGGCTCGGGCCGCACGGCCGGCGGCTCGACGGCGCGCGGTGCGGCCTGCTGGCGCACGGACGACCAGATCTCGGCCTCCACCGCCGGGGTTTCCTGCGACTTCCAGTGCACGCCCCAGGTCAGCGCGGCGATCAGCAGCGCATGCGCGATCAGCGCCAGGCCGATCGAGCGCAGCAGCCCGCCCTGTTGCGGCGGCGCGAAGCTGGAGGGATCCGTCGCGGCGTGGGTCAGCGTGGCCATGGACCTGTTCTGCTACTGCCCGCCGAGCTGCACCGACAGGCCCACGCGCGCGATGCCGGCGCGCTGCAAGGCGTCCATGGCCTTGACCACGGTCTCGTACTTCACGTTGCGGTCGGCGCTGATGACGACGGGGGCGCTGGTGTCCGCGCCCTGGGCCTGCTTGACGGCAGCGGCGAGCTCGCGCTGCGACACCGTCTGCGTGGCCGCATCGCCCTTGACCTCCAGCCGCTCGTCCTTGCCGATCACGACCTGGATCACCTTGTCGGGCTGGCGGCCGGCCTTGCCGACGCTGGGCAGGTCGATCAGGCTGGGCGTGACCATCGGCGCCGTGACCATGAAGATGATCAGCAGCACCAGCATCACGTCGATGAAGGGCACCATGTTGATCTCGTTCATGGTGCGGCGGCCGCGGCCTCGCGAGACGGTGGCGGGCATGTGCGCTCCTTGCGTCTCAATGGCCCGACGCGGACTGCGTGGCCACGTTGCGCTGCAGGATGTTGCAGAACTCCTCGATGAAGGTCTCGAGGCGCATGGCGGTGCGGTCGATGTCACGCGCGAAGCGGTTGTAGGCCACCACGGCCGGGATCGCGGCGAACAGGCCGATGGCCGTGGCCACCAGCGCTTCGGCGATGCCGGGCGCCACCGTGGCCAGCGTGACCTGCTGCAGGCTGGCCAGGCCCGTGAAGGCGTGCATGATGCCCCAGACCGTGCCGAACAGGCCCACGTAGGGCGAGACCGAGCCGACCGAGGCCAGGAACGACAGGTTGGTCTCGATCACGTCGAGCTCGCGCTGGAAGCTCGCGCGCATGGCACGGCGCGCGCCGTCCATCAGCGTGCCGGCATCGGTGATGCGGCGCTCGCGCAGCTTCTGGTATTCGCGCATGCCGCTGGCGAAGATGCGCTCCATGGGGCCGGCGCTCTTGGCGTTCTGCGCGGCGGCCGCATAGAGCTCGTTGAGGTTGCTGCCGGACCAGAAGTCGCGTTCGAACTCCTCGTTCAGCGCGTGCACCTTCTTCAGCGCGAACAGCTTGCGGAAGATCGCCGCCCAGCTGGCGACGGAGACGCAGACCAGCAGCGCCATCACGAACTGGACGACGAAGCTGGCATTGAGCACCAGGTGCAGGATGGACATGTCCTGGGTCATCGGGGACTCCGGACGGAAGGGCGCAAGGTAAGCGTCATGGATGTTCGAGCACGTTCAGAACCGAGGGCGGAATTCTCGCAGGGCGCAGGGTATCGGCCTGGACCCAGCCGATGCGGATGCTTCCCTCGCAAAGAACAGGCCCGCCGGGTGCCGGCCCTGCCAGCACCTGCTGGGCCAGTAGGAGCGAGGCGGCGCCAAAACGTTCCACGCGCACGGTGACCAGGAGTTCGTCGTCCAGCCGCGCGGGCTGCAGGTAGCGCACCTCGGTGGCGCTGACGACGAACATGCCGCCGCTCTGGTCCTTGAGCAGGCGCTGGCCGATGCCGCGCGCGCGCAGCCATTCGGTGCGGGCCCGCTCGAAGAACTTCAGGTAGTTGACGTAGAACACGATGCCGCCGGCATCGGTGTCTTCCCAGTACACGCGCACCGGGAAGTGGAAGACAGGGGCCGTCATGCGAGCAGGGTGCGCAGGCGCGCCACGGCTTCCTGCAGGTGCGCCATGGAACTGGCGGTGGAAAAGCGGATGAAGCGGCCGGTGTCGGCCTGGCCGAAATCGCGGCCCGGTGTCACGGCCAGGTGGGCCTGGCGCATCAGCGCGAACGTGAGGTCCCAACTGCCCTGCACGCCCAGGCGCTCGCAGGCCTGGCTGCAGTCGGCCCAGGCGTAGAAGGCGCCGTCGGGCATGACGGGCACCTTCAGGCCCAGCGCGTCGAGCGCGGGCACGAAGTAGTCGCGTCGCGCGCGGAACTCGGCACGCCGCTGCTCGTACAGCGCGATGCTCTCGGCCTCGAAGCAGGCCAGCGCGGCATGCTGCGCGACGGTGCTGGCGCAGATGAACAGGTTCTGCGCCATGCGTTCGACCACCGGCACCAGCGCCTCGGGCACGACCAGCCAGCCCAGCCGCCAGCCCGTCATGTTGAAGTACTTGGAAAAGCTGTTGATGCTGACCACGTCCTCGCCGAGCGCCAGCGCGCTGCGGCCGAAGGCCGGGTCGTAGGACAGGCCCAGGTAGATTTCGTCGACGAGCGTGATGCCGCCGCGTGCCTGGACCTGCGCGTGGATGCGGGCCAGTTCGTCGGGTGCGATCGAGGTGCCGGTGGGGTTGGACGGCGAGGCCAGCAGCACGCCGCGCGTCTGCGCGTTCCAGGCTGCGGCGACCTTGTCTGCGCTGAGCTGGAAGCGCTCGGCCGCGGTGGTCGGCAGCAGCACGGCGCGGCCCTCGGCAGCGCTCACGAAATGCCGGTTGCACGGGTAGCTCGGGTCCGGCATCAGCACCTCGTCGCCGGCCTCGATCAGCGCCAGGCAGGCCAGCTGCAGCGCGGCCGAGGCGCCGGCCGTGACCACGATGCGGCGCGCCGGCACTTGCACGCCCAGGCGCTCGGCGTACCAGCCGCTGATGCGCTCGCGCAGTTCGGGCAGGCCGGTGGCCTGGGTGTACTGCGTGCGGCCATCGCGCACGGCGCGGGCCGCAGCTTCCTGGACCAGCGGGGGCGCGGTGAAGTCGGGCTCGCCGATGTTGAGGAACACCATGGGCTGCGAACCGCCGGCCACGGCGCGTGCGAGTGCTGCAGCCTCCTTGGCCACCTCCATCACGTAGAAGGGTTCGATGGCCTGGGCCCGGCGCGAGATCCTCATGCGGCCGGCTTCTTCCTGGCGCGGTCGGCCTCGACCTCGGTCGCGCGCAGCTGCGGCGACAGGCCGTTCAGGATGCCGTTGACGTACTTGTGGCCGTCGGTGCCGCCGAATTCCTTGGCCAGCTCGATGCACTCGTTGAGCACCACGCGCCAGGGCACGTCCGGGCAGTGGCGCATCTCGTAGATGCCGATCCACAGGATCACGTGCTCGATCGGCGAGATGCGCTCCATGGTGCGGTCCAGCAGCGGCTCCATCAGCGCGTCCATCTGCGCGGCCTCGGCGATGCAGCCGTGCAGCAGGGCGTCGTAGTGCGCGGCATCGGCCTTGTGGAAGCCCGACAGGTCGCGCGTGAAGACGTCGATCGCCGTCGCATCGTTGCCGCCCACCACGTGCTGGTACAGCGCCTGCAGCGCGAACTCGCGCGCACGGCTGCGCGCGTTCTTGGCCGCGGCCTTGCGCGCGCCGGTGGCGGTGCGGCCGGTGCGGGTCTGGTGGCCCTGAGGGGTCTCGGGGCGGCTGTCGTCTTGGGGCTCGGTCATGGGCGCAGTTGTTCGAGCAGGCGTGCCATCTCGACCGCCACGCGGGCCGCGTCGCGGCCCTTGTCGGTCTGGCGGGCCACGGCCTGCTCCATGTTTTCGGTGGTCAGGATCGCGTTGGCGATCGGGATGCGGTGGTCCAGCGCGATGCGGCTCACGCTGGCGCCCGATTCGTTGGCCACGAGTTCGAAGTGGTAGGTCTCGCCGCGCACGATGCAGCCCAGCGCGACCAGCGCGTCGTAGCGGCGCGAGGCGGCCATGGCCTGCAGCGCGATCGGCACTTCCAGCGCGCCGGGCACGGTCTCGTGGCGGATTTGCTCGGCGGCGACGCCCAGCGCGGCCAGTTCCTGCTTACAGGCGCTGGCCAGCGTGTCGGTGATGTCGGCGTTGAAGCGGGCCTGCACGATGCCGATGGACAGGCCGCGGCCGTCCATGCGCGGGTCGTTGCCGGCGAGCTCGCCCTGGTTGGCGCCCTTCATGCGTGTTCCTTGTCTTGGCCGGGCATCAGGTAACCCGTGTTTTCCAGGCCGTAGCCGGTCATGCTGGGCATGCGGCGCGGGTTGCCCATGAGGCGCATGCGGTGCACGCCGCAGTCGCGCAGGATCTGCGCGCCCACGCCGTAGGTGCGCAGGTCCATGCGGCCGCGTTCGGGCGCCTGGGCGGCGCGCGCCGTGCCTTCGAACTGGGCCAGCAGCTCGGCCGCGCTCTCGCCGCAGTTGAGCAGCACGGCCACGCCGGCGCCCTCGCGCGCGATGTGTTCCAGGCTGGACGGCAGCGTCCAGGAATGCATGGAGCGGTCGATCTCGAGCAGGTCGAGCGCGGACAGCGGCTCGTGCACGCGCACGGCCACGCTGGTGTCGGGGCTCCAGCGGCCCTTGACCAGGGCCAGGTGCACGCTGGCGCTGGGCTTGTCCTGGTAGGCGTGGGCCGTGAACGGGCCGTAGGCGGTCTGGATCTCGCGGCTGCCCACGCGTTCGACGAGCGATTCGGTGCGGCTGCGGTACTCGATCAGGTCGGCGATGGTGCCGACCTTGAGGCCATGCCGGGCCGCGAACAGCTGCAGGTCCGGCAGCCGGGCCATGGTGCCGTCCTCGTTCATGACCTCGCAGATCACCGAGGCCGGGCTGCAGCCGGCCATGACCGAGAGGTCGCAACCGGCTTCGGTGTGGCCGGCGCGCATGAGCACGCCGCCGTCCACGGCCTGCAGCGGGAAGATGTGGCCGGGCTGCACCAGGTCTTCGGCACGCGCGTTCTGCGCCACGGCGGCCTGCACGGTGCGCGCGCGGTCGGCGGCCGAGATGCCGGTGGTCACGCCCTCGGCGGCCTCGATGGAGACGGTGAAGGCCGTGGAGTGCTTGGCGCCGTTGCGCGCCACCATCGGCGGCAGGCGCAGGCGCTCGCAAAGCTCGCGCGACAGCGTCAGGCAGATCAGGCCGCGTGCATGCCGGGCCATGAAGTTGATGGCCTCGGGCGTCACGTGGTCGGCGGCCAGCACCAGGTCGCCTTCGTTCTCGCGGTCTTCCTCGTCCACGAGGATGACCATGCGGCCGGCGCGCAGCTCGGCCACGATGTCCTCGACCGGGGAGATCGGGGCGGGGGCGGGGGATGTCATGCGTTGTTGTCCTTGCCCGGCCGCAGCATGCGTTCCACGTAGCGGGCGATGGTGTCGATTTCGAGGTTCACGGCCGCACCCTGGCGCAGGTCGCCCAGCGTGGTGTGCTCCACGGTGTGCGGGATCAGGTTGATGCGGATGACGCAGCCGCCCGCCACGTCCTCGACCGCGTTGACCGTGAGGCTGACGCCTTGCACCGTGACCGAACCCTTGTAGGCCATGTAGCGGGCCAGTTCGGTCGGGGCCAGGATGTCCAGCGCCCAGCTTTCGCCGACCTGCTCGAAGCGCTGCACATGGCCCAGGCCGTCGACATGGCCCGAGACGATGTGGCCGCCGAGCCGGTCGTGCGCGCGCAGCGCCTTCTCGAGGTTGACGCGGCCGGTACCGGCCAGTCCGGCGGTGCGGGCCAGCGATTCGGCCGACACATCGACCGTGAAGCGCATGCCGGGGAGGTCCAGCGTCGTGACCGTCATGCAGGCGCCGTTGAGCGCGATGCTGTCGCCCAGGCCCACGTCGTCGAGGTAGCCGGCCGGCGTCTCGATGACGAGCCGCTTGCCGTAGCTGGAGGAGCTGCCGAGGTCGTGGACGGCGGCGATGCGCCCCACGCCGGTGATGATTCCCGTGAACATAGCCGCGCATTTTCGCAGGCTTTGCGCGCGCCCCGGGCGCGTGGGGTCAGAAGGCGCTGCGGCCAGGCACTTGGGCGAGGATGCGCAGGTCGGCGCCGACGCGCTCCACGGCGCCCCATTCCAGCGCCTGGGCCTGGGCCAGGTCGTCCAGCGGCCCCAGGCGTGCCATGCCCATGCCCTGGCCGATCAGCTTGGGCGCGAGGTAGACCAGCAGCTCGTCCACCAGGCCCTCGCGCAGCAGCGAGCCGTTGAGCTGGGTGCCGGCTTCCACGTGGACTTCGTTGACCTCGCGCGCGGCCAGGTCGCGCAGCAGGGCGGCCAGGTCGACCTTGGCGGCGGTCTCCGGTGCCGGGCCGGGCAGACGCACGACGGTGGCGCCGCGCGCACGCAGCGCGTCGGCCTTGGCCGCGTCGTCGCTGGCGGTGTAGATGAGCAGCTGGCGCTCGGGGGCGAACAGCCTGGCGGTCAGCGGCAGCTGCAGCCGGCTGTCGACCAGCACCAGATGCGGCTGGCGCGTGCTGGGCACCAGGCGCACGTCGAGTTGGGGATCGTCCTGCAGCACGGTGCCGATGCCGGTCAGCACGGCACAGGCGCGCGCGCGCCAGGCATGGCCGTCGGTGCGGGCGGGGGTGCCGGTGATCCACTGGCTGCGGCCATCGTCGAGCGCGGTGCGGCCGTCCAGCGAGGCGGCGATCTTCATGCGCACCCAGGGCTGGCCGCGCAGCATGCGGCTGAAGAAACCGATGTTGAGCGCGCGCGAGGCGGCGCCACCCGGTCCGCATTCGACCGCGACGCTGGCGGCGGCCAGCCGGGCCAGGCCCTGGCCAGCCACCTGGGGATTGGGGTCCTCGCAGGCCGCGACGACGCGGGCGATGCCGGCGGCGATCAGCGCATCGCAGCAGGGCCCCGTGCGCCCATGGTGGGCGCAGGGCTCCAGCGTGACCCAGGCCGTGGCGCCGGCCACCGAATGGCCCTGCGCCTGGGCGTCGCGCAGCGCCATGACTTCCGCGTGCGGTCCACCCGCCTGCTGCGTGAAGCCGCGGCCCAGCACGCGGCCCTGGGCGTCGCTGAGCACGCAGCCCACGCGCGGATTGGGGTTGGACAGGGTCAGCGCCTGTTCGGCCAGCGCCAGTGCCTCGGGCATGAAATCGGGGGTCACGCCCTGGATTGTCGGGGATTGCTACGGCTGCTCGCGCCAGCCGGCCCGTGCGCCCACGGTCGCACTGGTGCGCAGCGTCAGTTGCTGGCCGGAGGCGGAGCGCAGCAGGGCGTCGCGGCTGCCGGGGCGGCGCGACAGCAACGCCGGCCCGGCCGGCGCGCTGGCCATGGCCAGTGGCTGCGCCTGCAGACCGGCGTCGGCCAGCATGAAGGGCGGTTGAGCCGGCGGCATGCCGGTCAACAGGTTCAGCACCGACACCCAGATGCGCCCCGCGTTGCGCGGCTCCGTTCCGCCGAAGGGCGCCACGCTGCGCACCAGCAGCTTGTAGCCTTCGAACAGCTGCGGGTTGTGCAGCACGCGCTGGCCGGGGTGCGGGAGGTCGATCCACCATCCGCGCGACCGCGCGGCGTCCTCGGGCTGCGCCAGGCTGTGGATGCGGTGGTAGTCCGTGCCTTGCGAGGCACTGGCCTCGCCATAGGCCAACGCGTTCAGCGTGGCGGGCCGCCGGCAGGCGGCTTCGTCGGGCTGCAGCGGGTCGGATGGGCCGCGGTCGTGCAGGCCGTACAGCGATTGCGGGCTGGCGATGGGGCCGTCCTGGTCCAGCAGGTGGCGGCCGGTGCCCAATACCAGCATCCATCCTCCCTGGGGATGCGGCTGCGCATACGGCGCCGTGCCGATGGGCTGGCGGCGGCCTTGCGCATCGCAGGCGGTGAAGACGCGGCTGGCGCGCCAGCCGCTTTCGGCACCGCCCAGGTCGAAGCGCCACAACTGCCCCTGCAGATCGCCCGCGTAGGCCAGGTCCACGCGGCCATCGCCGTCGGTGTCCAGCAGCCTCGGCATGGCCAGGCCATTGCCGCCCGCATAGGCGCATGGCGCATCGGCCATGCAGGGCGACAGGCGCAGCAGTTCACGGGCTTGGTCGAGGTACTGCACGAGCAGAACCGGCCGACCCGCACTGCTGAAGTAGCCGTTGCCGATCACGAGCGCCCAGCGGCCGTTGGCCATCTGCACGATGTGGCGCGCGCGGTTGGCGTTCGCATCGTCGAGCACGGGCGGCGCGTGCAGTTGGCCGATGTCGGCGTCCGTGCCATCGGTGGTGTCGGCGACGACGAGATCGGCTTCGCTGGCCGAGGCGAAGCGGTCGGGCGCGCCCACATCCAGCACCACGTAGCCCGGCCCGCCCATGCCGAGGCCGGCGACGAGCAGGCTGCGCGGCGCTGCTTGCGCACCGACAGGGGCTTCGCCGCCGAACAGCGGTCCATCGACCGCCGCCGTGCCGGACCGGCGCTGCAGCCGGCGCGGCACATAGGCCAGCAGTTCGCTGCCATCGTCTGCGGCGAACCCGTGCAGCATGCCGTCGGTGGCGCCGGCATAGACCATGGCGGGGCGTGCCTGGGCGCCGCCACGGCCCGCGACGAACCACAGGTTGGCGTTGCGCACGGCGCCCAGGGGCGCGTTGCCGTACCGCTCGACCAGTGCGGTCCAGCCGGCGCTGCGCCGCTCCACGCCTGCGCTGGCCAGGACGCGCGATGCAGCGCCCAGGCCTTGCAGCTGTCGGGCAGCGCTCCAGCGCGGATGGCTTGCCGCAGGGCCGTCCAGGGCCTGCACATCGCCGGTGGCGCCGTCGTACCAGCCGACGAAGAGCTGCTGGCTCTGCGTCTGGTTGCCCGAGGCGGCGACGACTGTGCTGGGCTGCGGCTCGGCGATGGCGTTGGCCGCGAGCGCGCAGAGCAAGGCAGCGCAGGCGTGCAGGGTCCGCGGTTTCATTGCAGTTGGCTCCGGGGATAGGGCACGAACAGGCTCGTGAGCACCACCTGCGTGCCAGGCTTGTGGCCTTCTGCCCGCGCGGTGATGCGGTAGACGAAGGGGCGCGCCGGGTCCGGCAAGGCATGCTGCAGGCTGGCCGGTGCGGTTCCTTCGCTGCGGAACAGGAAGATTTCGACCCAGTACCGGCCGCGCACGCCGGGTTCCGGCGCTGCGCCATCGCTCGGCGAGGTGAACTGTCCAAGGCGAGCGCCCAGCGCTGGTGGCAGCGTGCCGGTGCGGGCCAAGGCCTGCAGGCTGCTGGGCGCGCAGATGCCATCGCGGCAGGGCACCGCCGCGCCGACCTGGAGCAGGGAGCGCACCTCGTCGAACTCCTCGGTGTCCTGCGGAAAGTAGGGGGCCGTGGCGACCGAGGCCGTGCCGCGTTCCCGGCAGCCGACGAAGCCGCTCGCAGCGCGCTGCGGCTCCACGGCGCTGGGACGGCAGGGCGCATCGCCGCGGCGTCCGAGGATGTCGGCCTCGGCGTCCAGCAGCAAGGCCTCGGCCATGGCCTGTGCGCGCAGGCGGTCGGACTGGTGCCCGGCCACCATCTCGTGCAGCAATCCGGCGCGGGCGCTGGCCAGCACGGCCAGGCCGGCCAGCACCAGGGCCACCATCACGCTCAGCAGGGCGATGCCACGTTCTTGCATGCTGACCTCACTGGCCGCTGGGATGGATGTTGCGCAGGCTGAACGTGGCGTAGGCCACGCGGTGCAGCCGGCCGTCTGCGGCCTGGTCCACGCCCTGGCAGTTGCGCACGCCTGTCGTCTGTGGGTGCCGGCTGTCGCTGCGCAGCTGCAGGCAGACCTGGACGGCGGCCACGTCGGCCCACCGACCGGCCACGCCATCGGCATCGACGAACCGGAACTGGTCGCCGCCGGAGCCGGTCGAGCGGATGCCGTAGAGCACCTGGAAGTCCTCCACGCCGTCCACGATGACCTGGCTGCCGCTGGCAGCCTGCGCACCCAGGCAGCGCAGGCTGCCCTCGGCCACGGAAAAGCGGCTGTCGATGCGGATGCCTTGGGCCGCAGCGTCCGGGCGGTTGCCGAGGCAATCGCGCGCTTCGCCGTTGTCCTGGTGACTGGTGCTCAGTGTGTCGGGCTTGCCCGGGCGGCCGTTCTCGCCCTGCACGGCGTAGCCGCTCGTCGCATAGCCGTCGAAGGCGGTGCTGAAGCGCACGCTGCCGTCGGCGTTCTCCACCAGATCGACGGCGCCGGCCTGGCGCAGTTGCAGGCCGATGGTGCGCAGCGCGATGTCCGCACGCTGCTGCAGTCGGAGCGCATCGCCATGGACGGTGGCGCTGGCCTGCACGAATGCCAGCGTCCCCATGGCTGTCAGCACGACCCCCAGGCCCACCGCGAGCGCCACGACGAGCTCGAGCAGCATGCGGCCGCTTTGCCGCTCAGAACGGGACGTAGGTGACATGGCAATTGCTCTGGGCAGGGCAATCGAAGCCTGTCGATGGCGCCAAGGCGCTGGCGCCGGTCCAGCGCCAGGAGATCGCGATGCCCATCTGTCGACCGCTTCCACCCGCTGCAAACACATGGGCATCGCTATCGGGAAGCGCTTGCGCCAGGGCATCGCGCCATGCGGACAGGTCGGCGCGTGCCAATGCGCTGCCCGGGCAGGGCCCGCTGCGGCAATCCGCCGGCGCCGGGCGCTCGCCCCAAGCCAGCCGGTAGCCACCGTTTGCCGCTGCGCTGCGGTTGAAGAGCATGCGGTCGGCGAGATCCTCGGTCAGAAGAACCGCCATGCTGCGTGCGGCGGTGTCGCGGCCGTCGGCCAGGTGCCGTGCCTGGGCCCAAGCCAGCGCACCGATGCCGACCGACAGCACGAGCATGGCCACCAGCGATTCCAGCAAGGTGATGCCGGCCTGGCGTGCGGGGCGGCTCAGCATGTGGCCGCCCCCGTGACGGTGCGCACGCGCCCCGTGCGGTTGATGCACAAGACGGTGGTCGCCGGCGTGACGTGCGCCGATGGGGCGATGACGAACTTGTGGGCGACGAGCGTGGGTATGCCGCTCCGGCCGAACTCCATCGCCGGCCCGCCGCCTGGGTGCGTCAACCGCACGCCGGGCGGCAGCACGAAGCTCTGCAGTGCCGGGGCATCGCCGGGCGAGGCCGCCTGCATGTCCCACCCGCAATCCCAGTCATGGGCGGTGGCCAGCAGTGCGCCGCAGCCGGTGCGCCGCTGCAGCACGACCGGAGCGTTGCGCCGCACCGCTTCCCAGCGCGCCCACTGCATCGCCGCGGTCAGTTCGGTGCGCACCGTGGCGGCGCGCTGGCGCTGGAGCTGATCGCGCCATGCAGGTCCGCCCAGCGAGACCAGAACCGCGGTGATCAACACGCAGACCATGGTTTCGACCAAGGTCAGGCCGGCAACGGCGTTGCGTGCGCCCCACCGCAAACGAAAGAATCTCATGACGACCTCTCAGCGCAAATGGCAGAGAGCCAGTCTATGGATGCAATTGCTTACAAAGAAGGTGGAAAGTTCACGGCGCGATGCTTTGCATACGATCCGTCGACTTTTTCAGCGTTTGACTTCGTCAACGAGGGTCTTGAATTCCTCGATGTCGGCAAAGCTGCGGTAGACGCTGGCGAAACGCACGTAGGCCACCTTGTCGAGCTTCTTCAACTCGCGCATGACGAGTTCGCCGATGGACTGCGACGGAATCTCGCGCACGCCCAGGTTCAGCAGCTTTTCCTCGACGCGCTCGATCGCCGCGTCCATCTGTTCCGTGCTGACAGGCCGCTTGCGCAGCGCCAGCGCGAAGGACGAGCGCAGCTTGGCCGGTGAGTATTCGGTGCGCCGGCCGTCCTTCTTGACCACGGCCGGAAAGCTCACTTCGGCGCGCTCGTAGGTCGTGAAGCGCTTGTCACAGCCGGCGCAGCGCCGACGCCGGCGGATGAAGTCGCCGTCCTCCGAAACCCGGGTCTCGGCGACCTGGGTTTCGGCGTGGCCGCAGAAGGGGCATCGCACGGCGGACCTGCGCTTGGCCGCTGGCTCAGCGGTAGACCGGGAAGCGCTGGGTCAGTGCCGCGACCTTGCTGCGCACCTGGGCCAGGTTGGCTTCGTCGCGCGGGTTGTCCAGTACGTCGGCGATCAGGTGGGCCGTGGCATGGGCTTCGTCCGTGCCGAAGCCGCGCGTGGTCATGGCCGGGGTGCCGACACGCACACCGCTCGTGACCATCGGCTTTTCCGGGTCGTTCGGGATGGCGTTCTTGTTGATGGTCATGTGGGCGGCGCCCAGCACGGCCTCGGCCTCCTTGCCGGTGATGCCCTTGGCGCGCAGGTCGACCAGCATCACATGGCTTTGCGTGCCGCCGCTGACGATGCGCAGGCCGCGCGCCGTCAGCGTCTCGGCCACCACGCGGGCGTTGTCGAGCACGCGCTGCTGGTAGGACTTGAACTCGGGCGTCAGCGCTTCCTTGAAGGCCACGGCCTTGGCCGCGATCACGTGCATGAGCGGGCCGCCTTGCAGGCCCGGGAACACGGCGCTGTTGATCGCCTTCTCGTGCTCGGACTTCATGAGGATGATGCCGCCGCGCGGGCCGCGCAGGCTCTTGTGCGTGGTGGAGGTCACCACGTCGGCATGCGGCACCGGGTTGGGGTAGACGCCCGCGGCCACCAGGCCGGCGTAGTGCGCCATGTCGACCATGAAGATCGCGCCGACGTCGCGCGCCACCTTGGCGAAGCGCGCGAAATCGATGTGCAGGCTGTAGGCCGAGGCGCCGGCGATGATGAGCTTCGGTTTGGTCTCGTGCGCACGGCGCTCCATCGCGTCGTAGTCGATCTCTTCCTTGGCATTGAGGCCGTAGCTCACCACGTTGAACCACTTGCCGCTCATGTTCAGCGCCATGCCGTGGGTCAGGTGGCCGCCTTCGGCCAGGCTCATGCCCATGATGGTGTCGCCGGGCTTGAGGAAGGCCAGGAACACGGCCTGGTTGGCCGAGGCGCCGCAGTGCGGCTGCACGTTGGCGGCGTCCGCGCCGAACAACTGCTTGACGCGGTCGATGGCCAGCTGCTCTGCCACGTCCACGTACTCACAGCCGCCGTAGTAGCGGCGGCCGGGGTAGCCCTCGGCGTACTTGTTGGTCAGCTGCGAGCCCTGCGCGGCCATGACGGCGGGCGATGCGTAGTTTTCGCTGGCGATCAGCTCGATGTGGTCTTCCTGGCGGCGGTTCTCGGCCAGGATGGCGGCGTACAGCTCGGGGTCGGTTTGTTCGATCAGGATGTTGCGGTCGTACATGGCAGTCCTCAGAGGTATGGCCTTGTATCAGTACAAGGGCTGCCCAGGCGAACGGCTGAACGCGGGGGATCACGCGGATCCTGCGGTACGCTTCCCAGTGGTTGTCGAGGAGCTTATGAAAGTCCGGCGGTTCCACGTCAGCATGCGGTCTGCGCTTGACCGTTGCCTATCGCCAGTTGCGTACGGGCGCTAGTGTAGCCGAGCCATGGGCCCGGCTGCCCGCATCAGGAGGCGCTCTGGGACAGCGACAGCAGCGTGTCGTCGGCCTTGGTCTGCACCGGGGCGATCTGCGGATCGGTGGCCGGCGCAGCCGCGGGGATCACGCGCGGTTCGGGCGGCGGCAGCGTGCGGCCGGTGGCCACCTGGAACAGCCGGGCGTGCTCGGCCAGCACCTTGAGCGCGTAGTTCTGGCCCTGCTCGCCGAGGCCGTCGCCGACGTAGTGCCGCAGGCCGCCTTCGATGGAGCCGGCGCGGGCGATGCACTCCTGCAACACCTTGACCCCGACCTTGAGGTTGGTGACCGGGTCGAAGGCCGCCAGCGTGCCGCCGAAGCGGTCGTACTTGTCGGTGTGCACGCGCGTCATGACCTGCATCAGGCCCTGGGCACCCACGGTGCTTTGCGCAAACGGGTTGAAGCCGGACTCGACCGCCATGATGGCCAGGATCAGCGTCGGGTCGAGCTTGGTCTGGCGGCCCACCTCGTAGGCTTCCGCCACCAGCGCGCCCAGCGGCTCGGGCGCGACGCGGTATTTCTTGCTGAGCCAGAACGCGACGGCGGCCTGCTGCTTGGGCAGCTCGGCCGGGTTGGTGGCGGTGGCGCGCTCGATCGCGCCGGGCTCGGACGGTTGCCAGGCGGCTTCGGTCGTGGCGATGTGGCGCTCCTGCAACCAGCCCATCAATTCCACTTCCGCCGATTGGCGCAGGTCGGGACGTGCGAGCGCCGTGCCGGCGCACACCACCACGACCAGGCCCAGCAGGGCGAAGCCGTTGTGGGTGATCTCGAAGAACCCTTGGGCGACGTCGGACGCGAACGTCCTCAGCCCTTGCCCGATGTTCTGTAAAAGCTCCATAGCCTTCCTTCTCTCAGAAGCCCGCCGCCACGGCGCGCAGCTGTGGCGGAAGGCTTGTCGATCGGATGGGGTCCATGTCCGGAATCGCGGTGTCCTGCGGAAGGATGCGACTCATGGCCTAGCGGCACTACGGGAAAACCCCAGGGTCCCCTGTTGGGGCTGGCGGATTCTAGAAGTGGCTTTAATAACAAGTCAAGAATATAGAATTCACTCTTTATTCTTCATGGAAATTACAAAAGTGGAAGGGATGGGCGGTTTGTGTCAACACAAACGCATCAATGGCGAACACTTTTGTCATTGAAACGCCAGCTTTGCCAGAGCCGGTGGAGGCGACTAGAGTGAAGGCGCTTGCCTGACAGCGAGCATTTCACCGGTAGGAGCAGCTCCGCGGCATTCGTGCCAAAGGTTGCAGCCCCGGTACCTCTCGGAGGCAATACCTTGCCTCCATCGCATGGCAGGACATCGACCTCCAGCCTGCGAAAACGGCGGCGAAAGACGATGAGTCCGCTGCCCGGCCCGGCGTCCAGGATCTCCCTGGCGCCGGGCTTTCTTGTTGGTGCCGGCGCAGTAGGATGCCCGCATGTTCGCAGCGCTTCGCTCCCGTCTTCCCCGCAGGCTGCAACGCCTCGCCCTGGTGCTCCTGGCCCTGGCCTTCTTCTGGAGCGCCGGCATGCTCTGGGTGCCGTGGCTGCTCAAGCCCCAGGCCGAGCGGGCGATCGGCGAGGCGCTGGGCCGCAGCGTCCAGATCGGCAAGATCGAATTCCGTCCCTGGAGCCTGGAACTCACGCTGCAGGATCTCGCGGTGCGCACCCAGGACGGCACCGGCGACCAGCTGCACATCGGTCAGGTCTACGCCAACGCGGCGCTGGCCTCGCTCTGGCGGCTGGCGCCCGTGCTCGATGCGCTGGAAGTGAGCCAGCCGCGGCTGCAGCTGCGCCAGCAGTCGCCCGGGCACTACGACATCGACGACATCCTGGCGCGCCTGTCGGCGCCTTCGGGCAAGCCGCCGGGCGAACCGCCGAAGTTCGCGCTCTACAACCTGGCGCTGACGGACGGCGCGGTCGCGTTCCAGGACGACGTGGTGGGCCGCCAGCACAGCCTGCGCGGGCTGCAGCTGGGCCTGCCTTTCCTGAGCAACCTGCCGGCCGACCGCGAGATCCTGACCCAGCCGCGGCTCGCGTTCACGCTCAACGGCAGCGCCTTCGATTCGTCGGCGCAGAGCACGCCGTTCCTGGATTCGCGCAAGACGGCGGCGCATTTCGCCATCCGCGGCTTCGACGTGCAGCCCTACCTGCCCTACTGGCCGCAGGGGCTGCCGGTCAAGCTCCAGGCCGGTGTGCTCGAAGCGGACCTCGCGCTGGAGTTCGAGCAGACCCCGGCCGCCTCCGTGGTCGTCAAGGGCCAGCTGGGCCTGCATGGGCTGCAACTGCAGGACGCGGGCGGCGGCGAGTTGCTGCAGGTCGAGCGCATCGCGCTGGACGTGGCCGAGTTGCGTCCGCTGCAGCGGGTGCTCCGGCTGGCTTCCATCGAGATCGACGCGCCGCAGCTGCGCGTGGAGCGCGATGGCGCCGGCCGGCTGAACCTCTTGCCTGCCGCGGCGGCGACAGCCGAACCTGCGCCGGCTGCCGAGCCGGCGGCCCCGGCGCCGGCCTGGTCGGTGGTGTTGGACAAGGCCGCGCTGCAAGGCGGCCGCATCGCCTGGCGCGACCAGCTGGCATCGCCTGGCGGGCCGCCGGCCGAACTTTCGGTGGACCAGCTGACGCTGGCGCTGCAGGAACTGGCCTATCCCTTCGTCCAGCCCATGCGCCTGCAGGGCTCGGCCCGGATCGGCGGCGCGGCCGCGTTGGCCTTCGAGGGCAGCGCGACCGACCAGGCCGCCGACCTGAAGGCCACGCTGGACAAGGCCCCGCTGGAGTTGGGCGCGCCCTATCTGGCGGCCGTGCTCAAGCCGCGCCTGAAGGGCGAGCTTTCGGCCCGCCTGGCGCTGGCCTGGAAGGCCGAAGGCGGCCTGGTGCTCGACGCCGAGCAGCTCAGCGTCGCGCAACTCGCGCTCGCCACGGCCGAGCCCACCGACATCCGCAAGCTGGAAGTGCGCGACGCCCGCGTCGACCTGGCCAACCGGTCCGTGGACGTGGGCCGCGTGCAGGTGGAGCGGCCGCGCATGGCGCTGGCCCGCGACGCCAAGGGGCGCTGGATGTTCGAGGACTGGCTGGTGCCCGCCCGCGCCGAGCCTGCGCCCGCCGCGCCCGCGCCGGCCGACGCTCCTTGGCGCGTCGGCCTGCGTTCGGTGGAAGTCGACGAGGGTGCCCTGGGCTATGCCGACCAATCCACGGCCAGGCCGGTCGCGCTGGCCGTCTCTGCGCTCAAGTTGCGCGCCGGCCCCTTGCAACTGGACCAGCGCGCGCGCGCGGTGCCCGTGGCGCTGTCGGCCGCCGTCGCCGCCGGCAAGACCACGCCGGGCAAGCTGGCACTGCGCGGCCAGCTGGCGCTCGAGCCCCTGGCGTTGCAGGCCGATCTCGACCTGCAGCAGCTGCCCTTGCACGCGCTCGAACCCTACTTCGGCGAGGCGCTCAACGTGCGGCTGCAGCGCGCCGACACCAGCTTCAAGGGCAGCCTGCGCTACGCGGCGCAGAGCGGCGACCCGGCGCTGCGCGTGGCGGGCGATCTGGGCATCGACGACCTGCGCGCCCAGCAGGGCGCCGGCGACACCGCGCAAGCCGCCTCCGGGCGCGACCTCTTGAGCTGGAACACGCTGCGCCTGCGTGGCCTGGCACTCGAGATGGCGCCCGGCGCAGCGCTCGCGCTGGCCGTGAACGAGACCGCGCTCAGCGATTTCTATGCGCGCGTGATCGTCGACGAAACCGGCCGCATCAACCTGCAGGACCTGGTCAAGTCCGCGCCCGCGGATGCCACGGCCGCCTCCGCACCCGCGGGCCCGGCGCCCAACATCCGCTTCGGGCCGATCCAGGTGCAGGGTGGCCGCGTGCTGTTCTCCGACCGCTTCGTCAAGCCCAACTACACGGCCAACCTCAGCGAGCTGCAGGGCCGGCTCAGCGCCTTCGACTCGGCCGGCGCGGCCGGCGGCCAGCCGGCCATGGCCGACCTCACGCTGCGCGGCCGGGCCGAGGGAACGGCCTCGCTGGAGATCGACGGCAAGCTCAACCCGCTGGCCAAGCCGCTGGCGCTGGACATCCGCGCCAAGGTGCGCGACCTGGAACTGCCGCCGCTGTCGCCCTATTCCGTCAAGTACGCCGGCCACGGCATCCAGCGCGGCAAGCTCAGCGTGGACCTGCACTACGAGGTGCTGCCCAACGGCCAGCTGACGGCCAGCAACAGCCTGGTGCTCAACCAGCTGACCTTCGGCGACCCGGTGCCGGGTGCGCCGGCCAGCCTGCCCGTGCGCCTGGCCACGGCCCTGCTGGCCGACCGCCATGGCGTGATCGACCTGAACCTGCCGGTCCAGGGCTCGCTGAACGACCCGCAGTTCAGCCTGGGGCCGGTGATCCTGAAGGCCATCGGCAACCTGATCCTGAAGGCCGTCACGGCGCCGTTCAGCCTGCTGGCCAGCGCCTTCGGCGGCGGCGGCGAAGAACTCGGCAAGGTGTCCTTCGCGCCCGGCACCGCCGCGCTGGACAAGGAGGCCGAGCAACAGCTCGACAAGGTCGCCCGGGCGTTGAGCGACCGGCCGGGCCTCAAGCTCACGGTGATCGGCACGGCCAGTCCCGACGCCGAGCGCGAAGCCCTCAAACGCGCCCGGCTCCAGCGCATGGTGCAGGCCGAGAAGCGCCGCGAGGTCGCGGCCGCCGGCCAGCCGCTGCCGGCCCAGGGTGCCGGTGCGCCGCCGACCGTGGTCGGCGCCGAGGAATACCCGGCCCTGCTGAAGTCGCTCTACGCCCGCTCCGAACTGGCCGACAAGCCGCGCAACGCGTTGGGCGTGGCCAAGGAACTGCCCGTGCCGGAGATGGAGGCGCTGCTGCTGGCCGACATCCGGGCCTCCGACGAAGCCGTGCGCAACCTGGCCGTGCAACGCAGCGTGGCCGTGCGCGACTACCTGGCCGCGCAGCAGATTCCGCTGGATCGCCTGTTCCTCGGCGCGCCGCGTTCCGTCGCCTCCGAAACCGGGTGGACGCCGCGCGCGGAACTGGAGCTGGCCACGCCCTGAAACCCCGCGCAGCGGCCCCGGCGCAAAAGCAGCGAAAATGGCGGGCTTGGCGCGCCGACCGGTGCGCCCCTTTTTGGATCC
Organism: Pseudorhodoferax sp.; assembly: GCA_049840715.1. Classification (GTDB taxonomy): domain Bacteria; phylum Pseudomonadota; class Gammaproteobacteria; order Burkholderiales; family Burkholderiaceae_C; genus Pseudorhodoferax. The sequence goes on along the minus strand of JASGJO010000034.1, from coordinate 8,878 downwards.
TGCGGCCGCCCTTGCCCTGGCGGCCGCTTCTTTTCGCAGAACACCCGTGGTGACAACGACTTCTTCCAAATCCCATGATTCCCAGGCGCTGGACGCCCTGACCGGTGGCGCCTTCTCCGCGCCGACCTCGGGTGAGCGCGCCGCGCGCATCCGCGACTGGCTGGCCGGCAACCCGGACGCCGAGCTGATCCAGCAGGTGTTCCAGGAGCTCAGCGTGCGCGACCGCGGTGCCGCCAAGCCGCTGCGCGAAAAGCTCGACGAGATCAAGCGCGCGCGCGGCCAGGAAGCCATCGCGGCCGAGTGGGCCGCCAAGGCCCAGGCCCTGCTGGACCTGCCGCGCCTGAACATCGCCGACGCCATGGCCTGGCAGCGCGACGCGGCCAAGGCCGGCGCGCCGCTGTCCAAGGAACCCCTCTCGGCGCTCAAGACCCAGCTGGCCGAGCGCGTGCGCGGCATCGAGGACCTGCAGCACCGCGTGCAGGTGCAGCGCGAGGCCGCCGTGCTGCTGGCCCAGCGCATCGAGGTGCTGTCCACCAAGCCCTGGCAGGACGCGCTGGCCGCGCTGGAGGCCCTGCGCACCGACGTGGCCGCCTGGCAGCAACAGGCCGACACGCTGGCGCAGGACGCCAACTGGGCCAGCGTGGACGGCAAGTTCCCGCCACTGCTGGACGCCTCCAAGGCCCAGCTGCTGGTGGTCTGGGACGCTTTCCAGGCTTCGCTGGAGCAGGCCCGCGTGGCCTCGGAAAACGCCGAGGCGCCGCTGCCGCCCGTGCGTGTCTGGGCCGATGCGCTGCGCCTGGCGCGTGGCGAGGTGCTCGAACCCGTGGCCGCGCCGGCCGCCGCGCCCAAGCCGGCGCGCCCCGCCGTCGACCCGGCCCAGCGCGAGCAGGCCGAGGCACGCGTCGGCGAGGCCCTGGCCAAGCTGCAGCAGGAAGTGGCCGAAGGCCATGGCAAGGCCAGCAGCGCCGCCGCGGCCGCGCTGCGCGCCGTGCTCAAGGACCATGGCCGCTACGTCGGCGACAAGCTCGAAGCCGAAGTCCACACCGCGCTGGTCTCGGCCGGTGAACTCGAAGGCTGGCAGCGCTGGCGCGCCGACCAGCTGCGCGAAGAACTCGTGATCAAGGCCGAAGGCCTGCTCAAGCGGCCCGAGGGCCACGCGCTGGGCGGCCGCAAGATGCAGGAAACCCTGCGCCAGATGCGCGAGCAGTGGAAGCAGACCGACCAGGGCGGTGCCGCCAACCACGCGCTCTGGAAGCGCTTCGACGAGGCCTGCAACGCCGCCCACAAGGTGGTCGAGGACTGGCTGGACAAGCGCAAGACCGAAGCCGCCGAGCACAAGGCCCAGCGCCTGGCGCTGCTGGAGGAACTCAAGGCCTGGGGCGCGGCGCATGCCGCCGGCACCGACCTGAAGGAGCTGTCGCGCGGCCTGCACCAGTTCGAGAACCGCTGGCGCGATGCCGGCCACCTGGGCGAGAAGGCCTTTGCCGAACTGCAGAACCAGTGGAAGCAGGCGCTGCGCGAAGCCGGCGCGCCGCTCGAACAGGCGCAAAAGGCCAGCGTGGACCGCCGCCACGCCCTGATCGAGGAAGCCAAGCAGATCGGCGCCGCGCCGCAGCTGCGCATCGACGCCGTCAAGGCGCTGCAGCAGCGCTGGCAGTCCGAGGCGCAGAGCGTGCCGCTGGAGCGCAAGTTCGAGCAGAAGCTCTGGGATGCCTTCCGCAAGCCGCTGGACGAAGCCTTCCAGCGCAAGACGCAGGAGCGCGAGAAGTCGGCCGCCGCCATGAGCGAGGTCGACCGCGCCGTGCTGGAGGCTTCGCGTGCGCTGGAGGCGGCCAACGCCTCGGGCGATGCGCAGAAGATCCGTGCCGCGATCGCAGCGCTGGAAGCCGCCACGCGCGGCCAGGCCGCGGCACAAGCTGCCGCCGCGCCCGCCGAGGCCGCACCCGCACCCGCGCCCGCGCCCGATGCCGCCGCCGACACCCCGGCTGCCGATGCCGGAGCACCCGCCGCGGCCGAGGCCGCCGCGCCCGCACCGGCCCCCGCACCGCGCAAGCCCGTCGTGGCCATGCGCGGCGACGACCGCCCAGGCATGCAGCGCGCGCAGCCCGCACCCGCCGGCCGCAGCCGCTTCGGCGACCGCGATGGTGGCCGTGACGGTGGCCGCGGCCGCCCCGGCGACCAGCGCTTCGACCCGCGCCGCGACGACCGCGGTCCGCGTCCCGAGCGCGGCCCGCGCCTGGGCGACACCGCCTTCCGCGCCCAGCGCGACGCGCTCGAGCACGCCCAGGCCGCGCTGCGCAAGCTGGCGGCCCAGGCCCATGGCGAGGTGCTCACCGGCCTGCTCGGCGCCTGGGAGCAGCGCGCCGCCGACCAGGTGCCGACCGCCCAGGCCCTCGGCCATGGCGTGACGCCGGCCGTGCGCGGCCAGTGGGTGCAAAGCATCTCGGCGCCGGCTGGCGACGCGAGCGCCGCGCGCGACGCCCTGCTGCGCATGGAGATCGCGGCCGACGCGCCCACGCCGGCCGATCAGGTCGCGGCCCGCCGCATGCTGCAGCTGCAGCTGCTGACGCGCCGCAACGATCCCTCGCCCGCGGAAACCTGGGCGCAGGACGCGGCCAAGGTGCTGGCCAGCCCCTACGAGGCCGGCACGGCGCGCCGCATGCAGAACGTGCTGAAGGTGCTGCTCAAGCGCTGAATCCGCGCGCTCCATCCTGCGCCATCCGTGGCGCAGGCAACAAAAAAGCGCCCGAGGGCGCTTTCTTGATGGGGGAGCCGCTCCTCGCTCAGACGCGCTTGCGGTATTCGCCCGTGCGGGTGTCGATTTCGATGCGGTCGCCTTGCGAGACGAACAGCGGCACCGGCACTTCGAAGCCCGTGGAGATCTTGGCGGGCTTGAGCACCTTGCCCGAGGTGTCGCCCTTGACGGCCGGCTCGGTCCAGGTGATTTCGCGCTCGATGCTGGTCGGCAGTTCGACCGAGATGGCCTTGCCGTCGTAGAACACCACTTCCAGCGGCATGCCGTCTTCCAGGTAGTTCAGTGCGTCGCCCATGTTCTCGGCTTCGACTTCGTACTGGTTGTATTCGGTGTCCATGCAGACGTACATCGGGTCGGCGAAGTAGGAGTAGGTGCACTCCTTCTTGTCCAGCACGATCTGGTCCATCTTGTCGTCGGCCTTGAACACCACTTCGGTACCGAAGTTGGCGATCAGGCTCTTGAGCTTCATGCGCACGGTGGCGGAGTTGCGGCCGCCGCGGCTGTATTCGGTCTTCAGCACGACCATCGGGTCCTTGCCGTGCATGATCACGTTGCCGGCGCGGATTTCTTGAGCGATCTTCATAAGCGTTCTGCGGAGAGGTTGGGTGGCCCGGGCCGCCACGAACCGGGGAGGTTTCAGGGCGCCGCCGGGGCGCAACCCTGTACTCTGTGGGCTGCGTCAAGGTTGCGAGATTCCTCCGGGCTTCCTCGGGAAATTTCGCAAAGCCCGCGATTTTATCGCCTTTCGGTGGCGAATGGGCGCAACTGGCTGACGAGGTCGGGTTGGGCGAGCAGGCTTTGGCGGGCGGATCGCACGCAGGCGCCCATGCGTCCAGCAGTTCGGCGGTCAGCGGCGGCAGCTCGGGCGCGGCCAGGCCGTTCCAGGCGGCGTGGAAGGCGCGCAGCGAGGGCGGGGCTTGCAGCCAGTCCAGGAAGGCCTGCAGCTTCTCGTGGTGGGCGCCGTCGTCCTGCGGGTAGATTTGCCAGACCAGGGGCTGGCCGGCCCACAGCGCGCGCACCAGCGAGTCCTCGCCGCGTACGCAGTTGAGGTCGCAGGCCCACAGCAGCGCGTCGAATTCCGGGTGGGGGCCGGGGTTCCAGCCAGTGCAGGCGCAGGCCGGGCGGGTGCGGCAGGGCGCGCACGGCGGCGCTGGCGCGGCCGGGCGTGACCAGCAGCTGGGCGCCGGCCTCGGCCACGCGCTGCAACAGCGCCGGCAGGGCCGGCGGCTCGTAGCAGAACAGCGAGACGACCGGCTCGCCGTCCGCCAGGCCCTGCCGGCGGCGCCAGGCGCGCCGGTTGAACGCGGCCTGGCGCTGCAGCAGCGCGGGTTCGCGCAGCAGCCCGCCCGTGCCGGGCGTGAAGCCGGGGTAGTAGAACCAGCGCGTGCGGCCCGCGGCCGGGCCGGCCATCAGCGGCGAGGGCAGGGCGTGGCAGCGCGCCACGTAGGCCTCGGCGGAGAGGTATTCCAGGTTGATCCAGACCGGCGGATCGCAGGCCTGGCCGAAGGCCTCGAGCCAGGCCGCGGGCGGTTCGCAGCCGAAGGCCTCGACCACGACCGCGCCCAGGCCGCCGGCCGGCGCCGCCACGGGCCAGGGATGCAACTGCACGCCGGCCTGGCCCTGCGGCGCCATCCAGGCCAGCGCGCTGGCGTCGTCGCACCACAGGCGAACCTGCTCGCCGCGCTGCGCCAGGTCGGCCGCGAGCCGCCAGCACACGCCCAGGTCGCCGTGGTTGTCGACCACGCGGCACAGGATGTCCCAGGTCATGGCGCCACCCCCGCGTCGGCCTGCAGGTGCTCGACCAGCAGCCGGGCCGCGCCGCCGGGCGGCTCGTCGGCGCGCAGGCACAGCATGAGCCGGCGCCGCGCCCAGGCTTCGTCGAGCGCCACGAGCCGGATCGACAGCGCGCTCTTGTAGATCTGCGCACTGCCGCGCGGCAGCACGCCCAGGCCCATGCCGGCCGCGACCATCAGGCACAGCGCGTCGTAGCCCGAGACCTGCATGCGCAGCTTGAGCGGCAGGCCGGCCTCGGCCGCCGCGCGCTGCAGCTGGTGGTGGATGGCGCTGCCCGGGTGCGTGGCGACGAGTTCGTAGGCCAGCACCTCGGCCAGCCGCACCTGCTTGCGCCGCGCCAGCAGGTGGCCGGCCGGCAGGGCCAGCACGAGTTCGTCCTCGCGGTAGGGCAGGAGCCGCAGGTGGGCGCCGTAGCTGCCCTCGTTGAGGATGCCCAGGTCGGCCGCGTTCTCGGCCACGCTGCGCGCGATGGCGCTGCTGATCTGCTCCTGCAGCTGCACCTGCACGCCCGGGTGCCTGGCCATGAAGCGCTGCAGTTCACCGGGCAGGAACTGGGTGATGGCCGAGATGTTGGCCACCAGCCGCACCTGGCCGCGCAGGCCGCTGCCGTACTCGCGCATCTGCAGCGCGATGCCGTCCAGGTCGTGCAGCACGCCGCGTGCGAGGTTCAGCAGCGCCCAGGCCGCATCGGTCGGCTGCATGCCGCGGTTGCTGCGCGCGAACAGTTCCACCCGCAGCTGCTGCTCGAGCTCGGCCAGGCGCCGGCTCGCGGCCGAGGGGGCGATGTGCTCGCGCGCGGCGGCGCGCGCGATGGCGCTCTTTCCATCACGGCGACGAACAGGCGCAGGGAGACCGGGTCCAGCTTCATGGGCCGCGATCGTAGCCGCCATGCCGGATTGCGATGGCGGCTTCGCGCATCGGGGTTTTGCGCCGGCGGCGGCCTGGCGCATGATGCGCGCCGTTCGCAACGCAGGAGACGAGACGATGGAGACAGACAAGCCGCTGGCCCTGGCTGGCGTGCGCGTGGTCGAGATGGGGCAGCTGATCGCCGGCCCGTTCTGCGGCAAGACGCTGGCCGAGTTCGGCGCCGACGTGGTCAAGATCGAGGCCCCCGGCGGCGGCGATCCGCTGCGCAACTGGCGCATGCTGCGCAGCGGCACCTCGGTCTGGTGGCAGGTGCAGTCGCGCAACAAGCGCTCGCTGGCGCTGGACCTGCGCCAGGCCGAGGGCCAGGACATCGCACGCAGGCTGATCGCCGAGGCCGACGTGCTGATCGAGAACTTCCGCCCCGGCACGCTGGAGGGCTGGGGCATGTCGCCCGAAGAACTGCACCGCCTGAACCCAGGCCTGGTCATGCTGCGCATCTCGGGCTATGGCCAGACCGGGCCCTACCGCGACATGCCCGGCTTCGGCGTGGTCGGCGAGGCCATGGGCGGGCTGCGCCACCTGACCGGCGAGCCGGGCCGCGTGCCGGTGCGCTGCGGCATCTCCATCGGCGACACGCTGGCCGCGCTGCACGGCGCCATCGGCGTGCTGACGGCGCTGTACCACCGCAAGGTCAACGGCGGCCAGGGCCAGGTCATCGACGTGGCCTTGCACGAGGCCGTGTTCAACTGCATGGAAAGCCTGATCCCCGAGTACAGCGCCTTCGGCGCCGTGCGCGAGGCGGCTGGCAGCGCCTTGCCCGGCATCGCGCCCAGCAACGCCTACCCCTGCACCGACGGCTGGGTGCTGGTGGCCGGCAACGGCGACAGCATCTTCAAGCGCCTGATGGCCGCCATCGGCCGCGACGACCTGGCCGCGGCCCCCGACCTGGCCGACAACGCGGGCCGCGTGGCGCGCGTGGCCGAGATCGACGCGGCCATCGGCGCCTGGACCGCGGCGCGCACCGTGCAGGAGGTGCTGGACGCGCTGGGCGCGGCGCGCGTGCCGGCCGGCAAGGTCTACACCGCGCGCGACATCGCCGAGGACCCGCACTACCGCGCGCGCGACATGCTGCTAGCGCAGACCACGCGCGACGGCGACACCGTGACCGTGCCGGGCATCGTGCCCAAGCTCTCGGCCACGCCGGGCCGCATCCGCACGAGCGCGCCGCGCCTGGGCGACGACACCGACGCGGTGCTGGCCGAAGCGGGCCTGACGGGCGAACAGATCGCGCTGCTGCGCGCCAAAGGAGTGATCGCGTGAACACACAGGACATCTGGCAGGGCGCCGGCCGGCGCATCCACATCCAGGAGGTCGGCATGCGCGACGGCCTGCAGATGGAGCAGGCCTTCGTGCCGACCGAAGACAAGATCGCACTGGCCGACGCGCTGTCGGCGGCCGGCCTGTCCAAGATCGAGGTCACCTCCTTCGTCTCGCCCAGCGCCATCCCCGCGCTACGCGACGCCGAGATCGTGATGCGCGAGATCACCCGCGTGCCCGGCGTGGTCTACACCGCGCTGGTGCCCAACGTGCGCGGGGCCGAGCGCGCCATCGAGGCCCGCACCGACGAGCTCAACCTGGTCATGTCGGCCAGCGCCACGCACAACCTGGCCAACCTGCGCATGACGCAGCAGCAGTCCTTCGCGGCGCTGGCCCAGGTCGTCGCCACGGCGCAGGCGGCCGGCGTGCCGGTCAACGTCTCGCTGTCCTGCGTGTTCGGCTGCCCGATGGAGGGCGACGTGGCGCCCGAGGCCGTGTTCGGCTGGGTGCAGCGCTTCGCCGACCTCGGCGTGGCCGGCATCACGCTGTGCGACACCACGGGCATGGCCTATCCCTCGCAGGTGCAGCCGCTGGCGGCGGTGGCGCGGGCGCGCTGGCCGGGCGTGCTGTTCACGCTGCACTTCCACAACACCCGCGGCATGGGCCTGGCCAACGTGCTGGCCGGCATCGCGGCCGGCGTGGACTGCTACGACACCTCGCTGGGCGGGCTGGGCGGCTGCCCCTATGCGCCGGGCGCGTCCGGCAACGTCTGCAGCGAGGAGATCGTGCACGCGCTGCAGCTCATGGGCTACGACACGGGCGTGGACCTGGCGCAGCTGATCGCCGCGGTTCGGCGCCTGCCCGCGCTGATCGGCCACGAGCTGCCGGGCCAGATCGTCAAGGCCGGCCGCCGGCTGGACCTGCACCCCGTGCCCCCGGACTTCGAAGCGACGCGCGCACGCGCACTGGCGCGCGCCTGAACGGTTTTTCGACGACAAAGGAGACAGACATGCCCATTCGTTCCCCCAGCCGCCGGCTGCTGCTGTCGGCCCTGGCGCTGTGCGCGCTGGGTGCCCACGCCCAGGACGGCTATCCGGGCAAGCCCATCACGCTGGTCGTGCCGCAGGCGGCCGGCGGCGCCAACGACGCCATTGCGCGCGTGCTGGCGCAGCGCCTGTCCGAGCAACTGGGCCAGAGCGTGGTGGTCGACAACAAGCCCGGTGCCGGCGGCACGCTGGCCACGGCCAACACCGCGCGCGCCAAGCCCGACGGCTACACCCTGCTCGTGACGGCCGACAGCGCCCACGTGATCGGGCCGGCGCTCTACAAGAGCCCGGGCTTCGATCCGGTCAAGGACTTCACGCCCGTGGCGCCCATCGCCACGGCCGGCTACACGCTGGTGGCCAACCCGTCCTTCCCGGCCAACAACGTGGCCGAACTCATCGCCTTGGCCAAGGCGGCGCCGGGCAAGTACAGCTATGCCTCGGCCGGCAACGGCACGCTGAACCACCTGATCGGCGAGATGCTGCAGAAGGCGGCAGGCATCCAGCTGCAGCACGTGCCCTACAAGGGTTCGGCGGCGGCCGCGGCCGACGTGGCCGGTGGCCAGGTGCCGCTGTCGGTGCAGAGCCTGCCCTCGGTGATCGGCCTCGTGAAGAGCGGCAAGCTCAAGGTGCTGGGCGTGGTCAACGAGAAGCGCGTGGCCGCGCTGCCCGACGTGCCCACGATCGGCGAAACGCTCAAGGGCTTCGGCCAGGCGCCCTGGTACGCGATGTTCGCGCCGGCCGGCACCCCGGCGCCCATCGTCGCGCGGCTGCAGGCCGCCGTGGCCACTGCGCTGGAGCAGAAGGAGACGGTTGAGAAGCTGGCTGGCGTGGGCTGCGAACCGTTCAAGGGCTCGGCCCAGCAGCTCGCCGCGCTGGTGCAGTCCGACCTGCCCAAGTGGGCGCGCGCGGTCAAGGAAACCGGCGCCCAGGTGGATTGATTTTTTAAAGAGGAGACGTTTACCCATGCACTGCGCTCGTCGCTCCATCCTCGCGCTCGCCCCGCGTCGACCTTCGCCGCCGGCACCGCGCTGGCCCAGGGCTATCCGAACAAGCCCATCACAGGTGCTGTTCGGATTTATTGTGTTTCCCTATTAACCTT
>JASGJO010000033.1:0-149000 GCA_049840715.1 Pseudorhodoferax sp. | reverse complement strand
AGGTCTACCGCTGGACCGATGCCGGTGGTTCCTACGTCGATTGCACCTTCCAGGGCGGCAAGCTCGTGCAGTGGCAGATGACGCGGCCGGCGCCTGCGCCCGAGCCGGCGGAGGCGCCGCCGGCCGCGCCGTAAAATCCGCGGCTTTTCGCCCCACGGCAGCTTCCCGACAAAAGGACTTCGCGCATCATGAGCCTCATCCCCCCCGCGCCCTCCATGGCCGACCGCGACGGCAAGATCTGGATGGATGGCCAGATGGTCGACTGGCGTGACGCGAAGATCCACGTGCTGACCCACACGCTGCACTACGGCTGCGGCGCCTTCGAGGGCGTGCGCGCCTACAACACGGTCGACGGCACGGCCATCTTCCGCCTGCAGGAGCACACCGCAGCGCCTGTTCAACAGCGCCAAGATCCTGCGCATGCAGATCCCGTTCAGCCCGGAGCAGTTCAACCAGGCCCAGCTCGACGTCGTGCGCGAGAACCAGCTGGAAAGCTGCTACCTGCGCCCGCTGGTCTGGATCGGCTCGCAGAAGCTGGGCGTGAGCCCCAAGGGCAACACCATCCACGCCATGGTCGCGGCCTGGGCCTGGGGCGCCTACCTGGGCGAAGAGGGCATGAAGCGCGGCATCCGCGTGAAGACCTCCAGCTACACGCGCCACCACGTCAACATCACGATGACGCAGGCCAAGGCCGTCAGCAACTACAGCAACTCCATTCTGGCCAACATGGAGGCCCTGGACGACGGCTACGACGAGGCGCTGCTGCTGGACTCCTCGGGCTTCGTCAGCGAAGGCGCGGGCGAGAACGTGTTCGTGGTCAAGGACGGCGTGGTCTACACGCCCGACCTGTCGGCCGGCGCGCTGAACGGCATCACGCGCAACACCGTGCTGCACATCTGCAAGGACCTCGGCATCGAGCTCGTGCAAAAGCGCATCACGCGCGACGAGATCTACATCGCCGACGAAGCCTTCTTCACGGGCACGGCGGCCGAAGTCACGCCGATCCGCGAACTCGACCGCGTGCAGCTGGGCATCGGCTCGCGCGGCCCGGTCACCGAGAAAATCCAGAACGCGTTCTTCGACATCGTGAACGGACGCAATCCCAAGTACGCCCACTGGCTGACCAAAGTCTGATTCCCATGAGCACCACCGCCACCATCGAACTGCTGGCCAAGGACCTGAACCCCCAGGGCGGCGTGTTCTGCCCCGCGCCCAAGGCCGGCATGCAACTGTGGAACACCCACCCCAAGGTCTACCTGGACGTGGCCAAGACCGGCGCGGCCAAGTGCCCCTATTGCGGCACCACGTACCAGCTCAAGGCCGGCGAACACTTTGGGGCCGGGCACTAAGACCCGCTCGCTCGTCATCGCGCCGCAGTGGATCGGCGATGCGGTGATGACGGAGCCGCTGATGCTGCGGCTCCACCAGCGCGGCGAGCGGATCAGCGTCGGCGCGCTGCCCTGGGTGGCGCCGGTCTACCGGGCAATGCCGCAGGTGGCCGAGGTCGTCGAGTTCCCGTTCCAGCACGGCGGCCTGCAGTGGAAGGCGCGCCGCGCCATGGCGCGCCAGCTGCGCGGGCGCTTCGACAACGCCTACGTGCTGCCGAACTCGGCCAAGAGCGCCTTGCTGCCCTGGCTGGCCGGCATCCGGCGCCGCATCGGCTACCACGGCGAGATGCGCTACGGCCTGCTCACGCAGCGGCTGCCCAATCCGCCGCGCGACGAGCGCCCGCCCATGGTGGGCTTCTATTCGGCGCTGGCGGGCGAGCGCGGCATCGAGGCCGACCGGCCGCGGCTGCTGCTGCCCCCGGCGCAGGTCGACGCGGTGCTGCAGGCCCATGGCCTGGCGCGCCGCGGTTTCCACGTGTTCGCGCCGGGCGCGGAGTTCGGTCCGTCCAAGCGCTGGCCGCCTGGCTACTACGCCGAGCTGGCCGCCGGCCTGGCCCTGCCCGTGCTGCTGCTGGGCTCGGGCAAGGAGCATGCGCTGTGCGAGGAGATCGCCGCCAGCGCCAATGCACGCGCGCCGGGCCGCTGCATCAACTTCGCCGGCAAGACCGCGCTGCTCGATGCCTTCTGCCTGATCGCCGCGGCCCGCAGCGTGGTCAGCAACGACTCCGGCCTCATGCACGTGGCCGCAGCCTTCGGCACGCCGCAGGTCGCGGTCTACGGCTCCACGAGCCCCGAGCACACGCCGCCGCTCAACGACGCGGCCACCGTGCTCTGGCTGAAACGCGACCCAGCCTACCAGCCGCCGCTGGACTGCGCGCCCTGCTTCCAGCGCGAATGCCCGCTGGGCCACAACCGCTGCATGGCCGATCTGCGGCCCGCGCGCGTGGCCGCCGTGCTCGCTACCATCGCCTGAACTTTTTCGGGAGACCGGCCATGCGCCATGCATTCCTGGGCACGGAGCTGCCCATCGTCCAGGCCCCCATGGCCGGCGCGCAACGCAGCCGGCTCGCGGCCACGGTCTGCGCGGCAGGCGGCCTGGGTTCGCTGCCCGGCGCGATGTTCGACGCGGCCGGCCTGCGCACCGAACTGCAGGCCCTGGCCGGCCAGGCGCGTGGGCCCTGGAACGTCAACTTCTTCGCGCACCAGCCGCCGGCGCCCGACCCCGCGGCCGAGGCGCGCTGGCGTGAGCGGCTGGCCCCGTACTACGCCGAGCACGGCATCGATCCCGCCGGCGTGCCGGCCGGCGCCGGCCGCCAGCCCTTCACGGCCGCCGTGGCCGAGGTGCTGGAGGAGTTCCAGCCGGCCGTGGTCAGCTTCCACTTCGGCCTGCCCGCGCCCGAGCTGCTGGCGCGCGTGAAGGCGCGCGGCGCCCAGGTCTGGTCCTCGGCCACCACCGTGGCCGAGGCCGTCTGGCTGCAGCAGCACGGTGCCGACGTGGTCATCGCCCAGGGCCTGGAGGCCGGCGGCCACCGCGGCCATTTCCTGTCGCACGACCTCGGCCTGCAGAGCGGCACCATGGCGCTGCTGCCGCAGATCGTCGATGCGGTCTCGCTGCCCGTGGTCGCGGCCGGCGGCATCGCCGACGCGCGCGGCGTGCAGGCCGCGCTGGCGCTGGGCGCCGCGGCCGTGCAGGTGGGCACGGCCTACCTGGGCTGCGACGAGGCCGAGACCAGCGCGCTGCACCGCGCCGCGCTGCGCGACCCCGCGGCGCCGACCGAACTGACGCGGCTGTTCACGGGCCGCCCCGCGCGCGGCATCGTCAACCGGCTCATGCGCGAGCTCGGCGCATTGAGCCCGGACGCCCCGGCCTTCCCGACCGCGACGGCGGCGCTGGCCCCCCTCAAGGCCAAGGCCGAGGCGCAGGGCCGGACCGATTTCACTTCGCTGTGGTCGGGCCAGAACCGCAGCGGCTGCAACGAGCCCAGTGCGGCCCGGCTGACGCGCGCATTGGCCGGCCTCTGACAAGGCGGCGCGGCGGCCGCCGTCAGCATCGTTCCTTTGCCCCAAGGAGACGCAGCATGCAGCGCAAGAACACCATCTGCCTGTGGTTCGACGGCGACGCCGAGGCGGCCGCCAGCTTCTACGCCCAGACCTTCCCCGACAGCGCGGTCGGTGCCGTGCACCGCGCGCCGGCCGACTACCCGGCGGGCAGGCAGGGCGACGTGCTGACCGTGGAATTCACCGTGGCCGGCATTCCCTGCGTGGGCCTGAACGGCGGCCCGGCGTTCAGGCACAGCGAGGCCTTCTCGTTCCAGATCGCGACCGACGACCAGGCCGAGACCGACCGTTTGTGGAACGCCATCGTCGGCAACGGCGGCCAGGAAAGCGAATGCGGCTGGTGCAAGGACCGCTGGGGCCTGTCCTGGCAGATCACGCCGCGCGTGCTGCTGGATGGCTTCGCCGACCCCGACCCGGCCGTCGCCAAGCGCGTGTTCGAGGCCATGATGACCATGGGCAGGATCGACGTCGCCAGGATCGAGGCGGCCCGGCGCGGGGCCGCCTGACCAGGCCGGCGCGTCCCTGGGCATCGCCGTCGCGGCCGGCGGCGCGGGCCGGGTCGAGGCGCATACTCACCGCCCCATGGAAGACCCGAACCAGACCCTCATCCCGGCCGCCTTCATGGCGCTGTACAGCGCCAACGGGCGCCCCACGGCCACGCGCGCCCACGTGGAGGCGCGCCACGACCTGTGCGAGGACATGGCGGTGCAGATGACCACGCTGTGCGCGAGCCTGGAGCACCGGCACGATCTCTCGAAGGACGAGGTGCTGCGCCGCTGCTGGATGGGCCTGCTGCAGGACGGCAGCGGCGTCGAGCCGCCCGAGGCGGACTGGGTCGTGGCGCGCACGGCCGAATTGCTGGAGTGGCCGCAGCCGGCCTTCCTGCAGGCCTGAAGTCCTGCGGACTTCGCCGACAATCGCGGCCTTCCCGGGTCAGCCACGCCGCGTGCCGCAGCCAGCCTTCCGCATCCACTGCACTGCCCTTCGCCGGGCCCTGGCTGGCCGTGTTCGAGCGCTACTACCGCGAGCTGCTGAGCTTCCTGTCGCACCGACTGCGCGACCGCGACACCGCGGCCGACCTCGTGCAGGAGAGCTATGCGCGCGTCTACGCCAGCGAACAGGCGGGCACGCCCGTGCGCGACCCGCGCGCGCTGCTCTACGCCACGGCGCGCAACCTGGTGACGGACCACCACCGCCGGCGCCAGGTGCGCGGCGGCGATGCCGAGCCCGCGGCGGACGAGGCGCCGTTCGACCCCGACGCGCATGCCGGCCCCAGCGCCCACGAACCGGATCGGGCGTTCGAGGCGCGCCAGCGCTTCGAGGCCCTGGCCGCCATCGTCGACAGCCTGCCGCCGCGCTGCCGCGAGGTGTTCCTGCTGGTCCGCATCGACGGCCTGTCCTATGCCGAGGCGGCGGCCAGCATGGGCATCGCGGTCAAGACCGTGGAGATGCAGATGAAGATCGCGCCGGCACGACCTCGTGCAGCGCATGCGGCGCCAGCTGCGCCAGGACCAGGCGGCGACCGCCGCGCCACGGCGCCGCTTCCTGCGGCCGGCCTTCGCGCTGGCCGGCCTCGCCACCGTCGCGGGCGGGGCCGGCTTCCTGGCCTGGCAGCAGTGGCAGGCCCAGGTGCAGTGGTCGCAGGCCTTCCGCACCGCGCGTGGCCAGCAGCAGGAACTCACGCTGCCCGACGGCAGCCGGCTGCGCCTGGACACGGCCACGCGGCTGCAGGCGGCCTTCTCCCGCGGTCGCCGCGAGGTCCGGCTGCTCGAAGGCCAGGCCTTCTTCAGCGTGGCGTCCGAGCCCGCACGGCCTTTCACCGTGCAGGCCGGGCCGGTGCAGGTGCACGTGGTCGGCACGCGCTTCTCGGTGCGCCACACGCCGGGCCTGGCCGGCAACGACGGCGTGCAGGTCGCCGTCGAGCATGGCCGCGTGCGGGTGACGGGCCAGGGCGCGGCCGAGCTGCTGCTGGGCGCGGGCGAGGCCGTCGCGAGCGACAGCGTGGGCGTGCTCGCGCCGGCGGCTGCCGCAGGCCCGGTCGCCTCCTGGCGCGAACACCGCCTGAGCTTCCTGGACACCCCGCTGGGCCAGGCCCTGGCCGAACTCGAGCGCTACGGCGACACCGGCCTCGTCGTGCGCGACCCGGCCGTGGCCGCGCTGCGCCTGACCGCCACGGTCGACCCGCTGCAGCCCGCCGCGCTGCGCCGGGCGCTGCCGCGCGTGCTGCCGGTGCGGCTGCAGAAGAGGGCGCGCGGGCCGAGGTGCTGCCGGCCCGCTGAGCGCGGATCAGCGCCGCGCGAGTGCCAGCAGCACGCCGCCCAGCACCATCGCGAAGGCGGCGTAGACCGAAGGCCCGAGCGGCTCGCGCAGCCACCAGGCCGCCGTCGCCGTGCCGAACACCGGCACCAGCAGGCTGCCCATGGCCGCGGTCGAGGCCGGCAGGCGCTGCAGCGCCGCGAACCAGGTCAGGTAGCAGACGGCCATCGGGACCATGGCCACGTAGAGCAGGGCGCCCAGGTGGGTGGGGCCCAGCGCGTGCAGCGCCGGGTGCTCCAGCGCCAGGCTGGCGGCCACCATGGCCAGGCTGCCCAGGCCGACCTGCCAGGCCGTGGCGGCCAGGGGATCGAGCGGCATGGGCGCCTTCGCACGCACGCTGCCGTAGGCGAACAGCAGCGCGGCCGCCAGGGCCAGGCCGACGCCGGGCAGCTTCTGGCCCAGCGTGGAGAGCCCGGGCCCGGCGACCAGCACGACCACGCCGCCGAAGCCGAGCAGCAGCCCCGCCAAATCCCGGGCGCCGAGGCGCTCGTGCAGCAGCAGCCAGGCCAGCAGGCTGGCCCACAGCGGCATGGTGTAGGTCAGCAGCGTGCCTTCGGCGACGTTGAGCCAGCGCAGCGCCAGCGCCGTGAAGCCCATCCACACGAACACGTTGAGGCAGGCCGCCAGGCCCAGCCGGGGCCACAGCGCGCGCGGCACGCGCAGGCTGCGCCCGGACAGCCGGGCCACCGCGCACAGGCAGGCCGCCCCCAGCAGGCCCGCCGCCCCGCGGGCGAACAGCGGCGGCCAGGCGCCGATCAGGTGCTTGAAGACGGTCCAGCCCACGCCCCAGCCGGCGGCCGTGAGCACCACCAGCACGAAGCCCGTGGCGCGGCCGGGTGCATGGCTGGCTTGCACGGCTGCGCGCGTCAGCCGTCGACGGGCTCGGCCGGCGTCTCCAGCAGCAGCTGGTAGAACGCCAGGTCGAGCCAGCGCCCGAACTTGAAGCCGACCTGCGGCAGCGTGCCGCGGTGCGCGAAACCCAGCTGCCGGTGCAGCGCGATGCTGCCTGCGTTGGCCGCGTCGATGCCGCCGACCATGGCGTGCACGCCATGCGCGCGCGCCGCCGTGATCAGCTGCACCATCAGGCTGCGGCCCAGGCCGCGGCCGCGGTGGTCCCGGTGGACGTAGACCGAATGCTCGACCGTGTACTTGCAGGCCGGCCAGGCGCGGAAGGTTCCATAGCTCGCGAAGCCGAGCAGCTGGCCGGCGGCGTCCTCGATGCCGACGACCGGAAAGCCGCCCGCACGCTTGGCCTCGAACCAGCCGGCCATGCTCTCGGGCATGCGCGGCCGGTAGTCGTAGAGCGCCGTCGACGTGGCGATGGCCTCGTTGAAGATGTCCAGGATCGCGGCGGCATGCCGCGCATGGCTGCACTGGACGATGGTGGTGGCGGCTTGCATGGGCTTCTCCAAAGCCGCCGCCTGTTCACTATGTTGCGACGACCGTCGGAGATTGTGCCGGGCCCTCGTGGGAGAAAAAGGTGCGTGCGTCCACTAAAGTAGCACGCATGCCAAGCGAACTGGACGAACGCATCGGCGCCCGTATCCGGCTGGAGCGCGAGGCGCGGGGCTGGTCGCTGACGGACCTGGCGGCCAGGGCCGCGGTCTCGCGGGCCATGGTCCACAAGGTCGAGCGCGGCGACAGCAGCCCCACCGCGAACCTGCTGGCCAAGCTGTCGGGCGCCTTCGGCCTGAGCATGTCCACGCTGATGGCGCGGGCCGAGATCTCCCAGGGGCGGCTGCTGCGCCGCGCCGACCAGCCGACCTGGGCCGACCCGGCCACGGGCTATGTGCGCCGCCACGTGTCGCCGCGCTCGGACATGCCGCTGGACCTGGTCCAGGTCACGCTGCCTGCGCGGACGCAGGTGCCCATGCCCGCATCCTCCTATGCCTTCCTGCGCGAGCTGGTCTGGGTGGTGAGCGGCGAACTCGTGCTCGTGGAAGGCCAGGTGCGCCACGCGATGCAGGCCGGGGACTGCCTGGAGCTGGGGCCGCCGGCGGACTGCCAGTTCCTCAACGAGACCGACGCGCCCTGCACCTACCTCGTGGCGGCCTTGAGCGTGCGCTGAGCGGCCCGCAAAAAAATCCGCGCGCCCTACAGGGTTGCGCCGTGCCGCTGCGTCTACCCAGCCGAGGCGCTCAACGACTGGGCGCGCCAGACCCGCATCCAGCTGTTCGTGCAGCCCGACGCCACGGCCGGCAAGACCGCGCCGGCCGTGGCCGGCAACCTGAGCCCGCGTGCGGCGCTGGACCGGCTGCTGGCCGGCTCCGGCCTGTACGGCCGCTTCGAGGGCCATGCCGTGACCGTCGAGCGCGTGGCGGCCGGCGGCGGCGCGGCGCTGGCGCCCGTCACGGTCACCGCGGCGGCCGAGCGCAGCGCCACCACCGAGCTGACCGGCTCGTACACCGCGCGCGCGCTGAGCATCGGCAAGATGGAGCAGTCCATCCGCGAGACGCCGCAGTCCGTCACCGTGGTCACGCGCCAGCAGATGGACGACCAGAACCTGGTGTCGGTGGAGGAGGTCATCGGCCAGACCACGGGCGCGGCCAAGTCGCAACGCAACTTCGGCGCCCATGTCTACACGCTGCGCGGCTATGTGATCTCCGACACCAACTACCTGCTCGACGGCGTGTCCGGCGGCAGCTACAACCCGACCGGCTGGGTGCCCGTGGACACGGCCGTCTTCGACCGCGTGGAGGTGCTGCGCGGCGCCGCGGCGCTGGCCATGGGCGTGGGCGACCCGAGCGGCGTGGTCAACATGGTGCGCAAGCGCCCGCGCGCCGAGAAGCACTTCGCGTTCGCCCAGAGCGCCGGCTCCTGGGACAACTACCGCACCGAGATCGACGGCGGCGGCGCGCTCGACGCGGCCGGCACCGTGCGCGGCCGGGTCGTCGCGGCGTACACCGACCGGCACTACTTCTACGACATCGCCAGGTCGCGGGAGCCGATGTTCTACGGCGTGGTCGAGGCCGACCTCGGCCGCGACACCCAGGCCACGGCCGGCTACCGCTTCCAGGAGCAGGACATCCGCGGCTACACCATCTTCCAGCTGCCGATGTACAGCGACGGCGGCTCTTTGAACCTGCCGCGCTCGACCTCGCTGGGCCAGGACTGGAACCGCCACCAGGCGCGCGTGCACGACGTCTTCGCCGAGCTCGAGCACCGGTTCGCCGGCGACTGGCGCGGCAAGCTCACGCTCAACCGCGTGCAGACCGATCTGGTGCAGAAGCTCAACACGGCGCGCGGCGCGGTGAACCGTGCGACGGGCGCGGGCACGGCCATCACGAGCAACTACTTCGTCGACCGCGACATCGAGGCCAACGGGCTGGACGCCCATGCCAGCGGCAGCTTCCAGGCCCTGGGCGGCACGCACCGCGCCATGTTCGGCGGCAGCTGGTCGGCGCAGGAAGGCCTGTCGCGCACCACCACGCAGGGCCTGAACATCCCGGTCGACATCTTCGACTTCGACCACGCCCTGGTCCCCGAGCCCGCCACGCCGGCCTATGCCAACCAGCTGCGCGACCGCGTTGCGCTGTTCGGCCTGTACGGCAGCGCCAGGCTGGAACTGGCCGAGCCGCTGCACCTGCACCTGGGCGGGCGCATCAGCTGGTACAAGTCGCAGGCGCACAACGCGCTGACCGGCGCCGTGACCACCGACTTCCGGCAGAACGCGCAGTTCACGCCCTATGTCGGCCTGGTCTACGACCTAGGCCCGCAGTGGTCGGTCTATGCCAGCTACACCAGCACCTTCGAGCCGCAGACGCAGTACCGCGCCTACCAGGGCGGCGCGCTGGGCCCGGCCGAGGGCGGCAACTACGAAGCCGGCCTCAAGGGCGAGCTGCTGGACGGCCGGCTCAACGTGGCCTTCTCGGTGTTCAAGATCAAGAAGCGCAACGTGGCCGTGGTCGACACCGACCACCTCGGCGAATGCGCCGGCGTCGGCACCGGCACCACCGCCGACTGCTACCGCAACGCCAGCCTGCTGCGCAGCAAGGGCATCGACATCGAGGTGGGCGGCCAACTCCTGCCGGGCTGGGAGGTCGCCAGCGGCTTCACGGTGCTGAGCACGCGCGACGACGAAGGCGAACCGCTGACCTCGGACGCGCCCAAGCGCCTGCTGCGCGCCTCCACCAGCTACACGCTGCCGGGTGCCTGGTCGGACTGGAAGCTCGGCGCCACGGTCAACGCGCAGAGCCGCAGCTATGTCGCCGGCACGCCCGGCGTCGTCAATCCGGGCCATGCCGTCCTCGACCTGCGCGCCTCCTACCGCATCGACCGCAGCTGGACCGCCGCACTCAACGTGGGCAACGTGTTCGACCGGACCTACTGGAGCGTGATCGGTGGCGTGCGCAACGGCAACGCCTACGGCATGCCGCGCAACGCCACGCTGACGCTGCGCGGCAGCTTCTGAGCGGGGCGTGCGGGACGGCTTTCGCCAGAGCATGGCCTGGCTGCACACCTGGTGCGGCCTGGTCGGCGGCTGGCTGCTCTGCGCGATCTTCCTGACCGGCACGCTGTCGGTGTTCCGCGAGCCGATCACGCGCTGGATGCAGGCCAAGCCGCGGCTGGCCGGCGCGCCCGGCCTGCAGGACCGGGGCCTGGACAGTGCCCTGCGCCACCTGCAGACGCAGGCGCCGGACGCGGCCTTCTGGCGGCTGGAACTGCCCGCGCAGCCCGGCGATGCGCTGGAGCTGTTCTGGCGCACGCCGGCCGGGCCGCGGCACGCCGCGCTGGACCCGGCCACGGGCGCGCTGCTGCCGCAGCCCTGGGGCCGGCAGACCGAGGGCGGCCGGCACTTCATGAGCTTTCACTACACGTTGCACGGCGGCACCGCGGGCTTCTGGCTGGTCGGCGCGATCGCCATGGGCGCGCTGGCGGCGCTGGCCTCGGGCGTGGTGGTGCATCGGCGCATCTTCCAGGACTTCTTCACGTTCCGGCCCGGCAGGGGCCAGCGCTCCTGGCTGGACGCGCACAACGCCACGGCGGTGCTGACGCTGCCCTTCCTGTTCATGATCGTCTACACCGGGCTGGCGTTCTTCGGCACGAGCTACATGCCGCTGCCCGTGCATGCCGTCTACGGCTGGGACGGGCAGGCCCACGGCCGCTACCAGGCGGAACTCGAACCGCGGGCCGGCGTGCGGCGCCAGCGCAGCGGCCAGCCGGCCGCGCTGCCGGCGCTGGCGCCGCTGCTGCAGCGGGCGCAGGTGCTGAACGGCGGCCCCGCGCGCATGCTGCTCGTGGAGCGGCCCGGCGACGCGAGCGCCGTGCTGCGCGTGTTCGCGGCCGCGGCCGACACGGCCGGAACGCGCACCCTGCTCCATCCGCGCGCCAGCGTGGCCTTCGACCTCGGCGGTGCCGTGCTGGAACGCCGCGGCCCCGATCCGGCCGCGGCCCATGGCCTGCCCGACGCACACCACGTCGTCGAGAGCCTGCACGTGGTGTCCTTCGGTGGCTGGACCATGAAGTGGCTGTACTTCGTGAGCGGCCTGCTGGGCACGGCCATGGTGGCCACCGGCGTGCTGCTGTTTTCGGTCAAGCGGCGCCAGCGCAGCCTGCGGGAGTTCGGCGCCGCCACGGCGCGCGTGTATCGCGTGGTCGAATCCCTCAACGTGGCCGCTCTGGCCGGCACGGCGCTGGCCAGCATCGCCTACTTCTACGCCAACCGCCTGCTGCCGGCCGGCCTGACAGGGCGGGCGGATTGGGAGATCCGCGCCTTCTTGCTGGTCTGGGTGGCCAGCCTGTTGCATGCGCTGCTGTGGCCATCCGCGCGCGCCTGGAGCCTGCAGTTGGGCGCCGCGGCCCTGCTGTGCCTGGCCTTGCCGCTGTTGAACTGGGCGACCACCGGCCAGGGCCTGTGGGGCTACCTGGTCGATGCGGACTGGCAGCGCGCCGGCGTGGAACTGGTCGCGCTGGGCCAGGGGCTGGTGCTGGCATACGCGACGCTGCGCGTGCAGCGCAAGCGACGATGAGTGCCCGGCTGGGCCGACAGATCGCCGGTCGGGTGCTGGCGGCGGCGCTGGGCGGCTACGCACTCAGCGCGCTGGCCATGGCCGACCTGGCGCTGCTGCTGCCGCGCGTGGGCGCCACCACGCCTGCCGAGGCCGTGCTGGTCGCCTCGCTGTGCAGCTTCGTCGTCTACACCGGCATGGCGCTGTGGGTCTTCGCCACGCGCAGCGCCGGTTGGGCCTGGCTGGGCCTGTGCGGGACGGGGCTGCTATTGGCGTCATTGTTCCTGGGCCTGCGCTGAGCCAAACCAAGAGAAGCCGCCCTGCCTGCGTCCAGGGGCCGAAGGCAACCGCCGCCGCACGTGATCGGGACACCCTAGCCGTCGCGCATGCAGACCATGCACGTCGGTTGTTTTGCGCAGTGCCCGGACACCTTGTTGTCATCTGTGGTACGCAAAAAAGATGAGAAATGTGAGCGAATGCAGACAAATGTGCTGGCATGATCGCGCCGCCGCATTATTTGTAACTTCGTGTCACAGCGTGCAAACACATGAGGAAAGTCTGCGCAGGTCGCCCTGAGCCGTGTTGAGCCACGGTGGCAGCGCTGGGACGGATCAAGTCGTGAAGTCAGGCCGCCGGAACCTGAATCGGGTGACCTGGCGATCGTCGACCTGTGTCGGCGTGCGGTCAGACAGGCGCGGAGTTCGGTCGAAAAGGAGAAGTGAGTGAGTAAGTGTGAACGAACGGTCGTTGGCAAGCTGAATGTCTCGGCCTCATTGGCGTTGTGCGCCGTATTGCTGGCGGCGTGCGGTGGTGGTGGCGATGGTGAAGAGGTGGACGATTCCCAGAATGCTCCGGCTCCCGCTCCGATGCCCGCGCCAGCACCGGCACCCGCACCGGCACCGGCACCCGCACCCGCACCCGCACCAGCACCAGCACCAGCACCAGCACCAGCACCGGCACCGGCACCGGCACCGGCACCGGCACCAGCACCGGCAACGGCACCAGCACCTGCACCAGCACCTCCACCTGCACCTGCACCTGCACCTGCACCTGCACCTGCACCTGCATATGCGCCAGTGGCAACGATTGCCGGTGCTCCTTTGCCAGGGCTGGTGCTCATGGCAAACGCTGCCCGAAATACTGGCTATTCAAGCGCGGGATATCTTGTGCCGGCTCAGCCGCAGTGGTTCCAGCCGTCCATTGCTGCGAATGGTTTTGATCGCACCAGGGCGCACAGGCAGGGCTTCTCGATCACTGGTGCAAGAGATCCGGTGAATGGATCTACATTGAATGAAAACCTGTTTCTGATCAATGCACGGATCTTGACGACTGCCTTGGCAGGTATCCCGGTGACGAGGCATGCCAGCGATTTTGCCGATGTGGACGATCCATATTCAAACAATACAGTCCTGCAAAAAGCATGGTGGATCGTAGACCACGATCTGGCGGCCTATGGGGCCAGCTACAGCACCTTTGCACTTTGGTCCTACACAGGGCGTGAGCATTCGGGATATCTTTCTGGACGCCCCTCGTTCTGGGGTGCATATGCGTATGGAAGTCCGACGAACCCTGATGAAATGCCAACCAGCGGCGTGACGCAGTACAGTGGTCTTGCGGGAATGCAGTATCTGTTTCCTAGCTGGAATTGGATGAATTCAAACTACGGACCTGTTCAAATTACATTCGATGCAAGCAGCCAGACGGTTACCGTGAGTGTGAATGTTGTCGGTCGGTACAGCATTTTGCATCTCCAACCCATCGCAGCAGCCAGCACATACATCGAGTCGAATGACCCTGGAAATCCACAAGGCCCTGTGACTGCGCTGACATGTACTGCGAGCGTCGATATGGCAACAAGGACGTTTGGTTGTTTCCTTCCATCGGCTGAAAACACTGAGATTTCTGGGCGCTTCTATGGACCCGGAGCGAACGAGGTGAGCGGCGTTGCCAGAACCTACATGGCCACCGGGCTCAATACGAACTGGGGAATGATCGGCGGCTTTACCGCCAAACGGGACTAGAAATGGAAGTCGCTGTTAAAAGGCGGACCCGTTCGGATTCGCTTCGGTGATGCCTGAGGCGTGCTTCTAACGCGAAGCGGGCCTAGCGCCGCCGCTTGCCCAAGGCGCATTGCCGGCACAGGCCTTGTGCAGGGTTGCAGGCCCGTGCTGTCTCAGGCCGCGTCCGGCAGCGCGATCACGAAGCAGGCGCCGCCGCCTTCGCGCCCCTCGCAGCGCACCGAGCCGCCGTGGCGTTCGGCGATCGACTTGACCAGCGCCAGCCCCAGGCCCACGCCGCCGTTGCTCTCGCTCGCGCCGGGCAGGCGGTAGAAGGGCTCGAAGATGCGCTCGCGCAGGGCCGGCGGCACGCCGGGCCCGCGGTCGAACACGCGCAGCACGGCCTGGCGGCCGTCGTGCTGCAGGTTCGCGCTGACTTCGCCGCGGCCGTAGCGGCGCGCGTTCTCGAGCAGGTTGCGCACGGCGCGGCGCAGCAGCTTGGGCACGCCGCGCACCTGCACGGGCGCGGCATCGCTGCCGTCGGCGGCGCCGGCCTCGAAGGCCACGTCCAGCCGCGCGCATTCCTCGGCCGTGAGGCCGGTCCAGTCCACCTCTTCGACGGTGCCCATGTCGGCCTCGCGCGCATCGAGCCGGCTGGCCAGCAGGATCTCGTCGATGAGCTGGTCGAGTTCGGCGATGTTGCGGCTGATCTCGTCGCGGATCTCGGGCGTGGGCGCCAGACCCATGAGCTCCAGCCCCATGCGGATGCGCGCCAGCGGCGAGCGCAGCTCGTGCGAGGCATTGGCCAGCAGCGACTTCTGCGCGCGCACGAGCTGCTCGATGCGCTCGGCCGCGCTGTTGAAGCGCTGCGCGAGGAAGCCGACCTCGTCGTCGCCGCGCACGGCCACGCGCACCGACAGGTCGCCCTCGCCCCAGCGCTCGACGCCGCTCTGCAGCCGTTCGAGCCGGCGCGTGAGCCGGCGCGCCACCGGGTACATGACCAGCGCGCAGCCGATGCCCACCATGCCCAGCACCCAGAAGAAGCCGTCCGGCGGGCGGCCCCACATCGAGCGCGGCGGGCGCGGCATGTGCAGCACGAGCTCCTGCCCGTCCTGCATGCGCACGAGGAACTCGGGCCCGCTCTTGAAGTTCTCGTACTTGGCCACCGTGGCCGGGTCGGGTGGCTGGTTGTCGCCCTCGAAGTGCTTCGGCACGCGGCCGTCCAGGTCGCGCCAGCCGCGCCAGGAGCCCTGGCCGATGGTCTCGCCGGCCATGTTCTGCACGAGCACCGTGCGCGCCGGCGGATCGGTGGTCACGCGCCAGACCCAGCCCAGCAGCAGCATGAGCACGGCCACGGCCGCCAGCACCGACAGCCAGATGCGCACGTACAGGCGCTGCAGCACGCCCGGCAGGCGGCGCGGCGTCGCTTCAGTGCGCGCGTGATTCCCCGCCAAGCTCTCAGTCCTGCTGCTTGGCGAAGACATAGCCGGCGCCGCGCACCGTCACGATGCGCTTGGGGTTCTTGGGGTCGGCCTCGATGGCCGCGCGGATGCGGCCCATGTGCACGTCGATCGAGCGGTCGAAGGCTTCCAGTTCGCGGCCGCGCACGGCCTCCATGATCTGGTCGCGGCTCAGCACGCGGCCGGCGCGCTCGGCCAGCGTGACCAGGAGGTCGAACTGGTAGGCCGTCAGCTCGCAGGCCTGGCCGGCCACGGTCACGCTGCGCGCGTCGCGGTCGATCTCCAGCGTGCCGAAGCGCAGCACCTGGCTGGCCACGGGCGCGCCCTCGCTGCGCCGGCGCAGCACGGCGCGGATGCGCGCCAGCAGCTCGCGCGGCTCGAAGGGCTTGGGCAGGTAGTCGTCGGCGCCGAGTTCCAGGCCGATGATGCGGTCCAGCGGGTCGCCCTTGGCCGTCAGCATGAGCACCGGCACGCGCGCCATCTCGCCCTGGGCCGCGCGGATCTTGCGGCAGACCTCCAGGCCGTCCATGTCGGGCAGCATGAGGTCCAGGATCACGAGCTCGGGCAGGCCGCCGGGCTGCTGCAGCCGCGCCAGCCCTTCGGTGGCGGTGGCCTTGTGTTCCACCACGAAGCCGGACTGGCCCAGGTAGGCGCCCACCATCTGGGCCAGCCGGGTGTCGTCCTCGATCATCAGCAAAGGAGTGCTCATGGGTTTCTTCTGTGCAGGCAGGGCCTGGAGACGCCATGGTGCGGCGCACGCGCCGACCTGTGTTGTCACGGCCGTAAAGTTAAGTAAAAGGCGGTCAGCGCGGCTTGACGGGCAGGCGCCGGCCCACCAGCCAGACCAGCCCCAGCACCGGCACGCCCAGCAGCGCCGTGGCGGTGAAGAAGCTGGTGTAGCCATAGGCGTCCACGTACTGGCCCGAGAAGCCCGCGATGAACTTGGGCAGCAGCATCATCAGCGAACTGAACAGCGCGTACTGCGTGGCCGAGTACTGCACGTTGGTCAGGCTCGACAGGTAGGCGATGAAGGCGGCCGAGGCGATGCCGCCGGCCAGGTTGTCGGCCGAGACCACCAGCGTGAGCGCCACGATGTCGTGGCCGCGCCCGGCCATCCAGGCGAACAAGAGGTTGCTGGCGGCGCTCAGCACCGCGCCTAGCATCAGTACGCGCAGCACGCCCAGGCGCATGGCCAGCGCGCCGCCCACGAAGGCGCCGACCAGCGTCATGACCACGCCGTAGACCTTGCTCACGGTGGCCACCTCGCCTTCGGTGAAGCCCATGTCCACGTAGAAGGGGTTGGCCATGATGCCCATCACCACGTCGCTGATGCGGTAGACGGCGATCAGCGCGAGGATCTGCGCGGCCTGCCAGCCGTAGCGGCGGAAGAAGTCGGCGAAGGGCTCGACCAGCGTCTGGCGCAGCCACTCGCCCGGGCTGCGCGCGGGCTGGAAGGCGCGCGGCGCCGGCTCGCGCGAGAGCAGCACGGTCAGCACGCCGATGGCCATGCTGGCGGCCATGGCCAGGTAGGCCGTGGCCCAGGCCGGGTTCTCGTAGCCCTGGGCCTGCACGCGCACGCCGGCCACGATCCAGAGCACGCCGGCGCCGGCCCAGATCATGGCCAGCCGGTAGCCGGTCTGGTAGGCGGCGGCCAGCGCGGCCTGCTTGTCGGTGGCGGCCGACTCGATGCGGTAGGCGTCCAGCGCGATGTCCTGCGTGGCCGATCCGAAGGCCACCAGCAGCGCGCACCAGACCAGCGGCGAGAGGCCGCCGCGCGGGTCGGCCAGCGCCATGCCCACGAGGCCTGCCACGATCAGCGCCTGCGACAGCAGCAGCCAGCTGCGGCGCCGGCCCAGCCAGCCGGTCAGCAGCGGCAGCGGCAGCCGGTCCACCAGCGGCGCCCAGACCCACTTGAAGCCATAGGCCAGGCCGACCCAGCTCAGGTAGCCGATGGTGGTGCGGTCGATGCCGGCGCCGCGCAGCCGGAAGCTCAACGTGCCCAGCACCAGCAGCAGCGGCAAGCCGGCCGAGAAGCCCAGGGCCAGCATGCGCAACGTGGCCGGCTCCAGGTACACGCGCAGCGTGTCGGCCCAGGAGGGCCGGGGCGATGCGGAAGGGGCCGGTGCGACCTCGAGTTCTGCGGGCTTTGCCGGGCGGGATGTCATCTGGGAATAATACGTGGCGGCCTTCCGTCACCGGCCGCGCGAAGCACCCGATGAAGCCCTCCAAGACCCTCGTCGCGCTCGGCCTGGCCGGCGCCCTGCTGAGCACCCCGGCGCTGGCGCAGCGCGAGGGTGTCAATGTCGGCCAGAACTCGGTGTTCACCGGCCTGGTCTCGGCCGACCAGATGGAGGCCGCGGCCCTGCAGCAGTACCGCCAGGTGCTGCGCGAGGCGGCGCAGCAGAACGCGCTGGCGCCGGCCGGCAACGCGCAGCTGCAGCGGCTGCGCGCCATCGCCACCCGCATCATCCCGCACGCGGTCGCGTGGAACCCGCGCGCCAAAGACTGGAAGTGGGAGGTCAACCTGATCGGCAGCAAGCAGATCAACGCCTGGTGCATGCCGGGCGGCAAGATCGCCTTCTACACGGGTATCCTGAACCAGCTCAAGCTCAGCGACGACGAGGTCGCGGCCGTGATGGGCCACGAGATCGCGCACGCGCTGCGCGAGCATGCGCGCGAGCGCGCCGGCAAGAGCGCGGCCACCAACCTGGGCGCCAACGTGTTCTCCGAACTGCTGGGCCTGGGCGCGCTGGGCCGCACCGTGGTGGGCGGCGGCGTGCAGCTGCTCGGCCTGTCCTTCTCGCGCGAGAACGAGACCGATGCCGACCTCGTGGGCCTGGAGCTGGCCGCGCGCGCCGGCTACGACCCGCGCGCCGCCGTCACGCTGTGGCAGAAGATGAACGCGGCCGCCCAGGGCGCGCCGCCGCAGTGGCTCAGCACCCACCCCTCGGGCAGCACGCGCATCACCAGCATCGAGCACAACCTGCCCAAGGTCATGCCTCTGTACGAGCGGGCCAAGGGCGGCGGCTGAACCTGTGACGCGCCTTCGCATCGCTTCACGGGCCTGTCGAGCCGGCCCGCAAGAATCCGGGGCGTGACCGCGCTCCGTCCCGTCCCCACCTTCCATCCCCTCCGTTCCTCCATGGCCTCGTGCAGCGCAGGCGTCCTGGCCCTGCTGGCCGCCTGCGGCGGCAGCGACGACCCGACCCCCGAAACCCCGGCCGCGCAGCCGGCCCAGGCCACGCTGGCCGTGCTGGCCACGACGGACCTGCACAACAACGTCCGCAGCTACGACTACTTCAAGCTCGCGGCCGATCCGTCCTACGGCTTCGAGCGCACGGCCACGCTGGTGCGCCAGGCGCGCAGCGAGTTCGCCAACACGCTGCTGGTGGACAACGGCGACACCATCCAGGGCACGGCGCTGGCCGACTACGAGGCCGTCGTGGACCCGATCGCCTGCACGCAGCAGCACGCCATGTACAAGGCCATGGGCGCGCTGCGGTACGACGCCGGCACGCTGGGCAACCACGAGTTCAACTACGGCCTGCCGTTCCTGAACCAGGTGCTGGGCGGCGGCATGGACGTCGACGGCATCGACGCTTCGCTCGCGTGTGCCGGCCCGGGCTTCGCCATGGTGCTGGCCAACGTCCGCAGCACCCGGTCGGGCCTGCCCCTCGTGAAGCCCTACGCGGTGCTGGAGCGCACGCTGCAGGCCCGGCGCGCGGACGGCACGGCGGTCGCGCTGCCGATCAGGATCGGCGTGATCGGCTTCACCACGCCCGGCATCCTGAACTGGGACAAGCGCTTTCTCGAGGGCAAGGTCGGCGTCGAGGGCGCCGTCGAAGCCGCCACGCGCTACATCCCCGAGGTGCGCGCCCAGGGCGCCGACATCGTGGTCGCGCTGCTGCACGGCGGCATGGACGCCTCGACGCGCTATGCGCCCGGCATGGAGAACCCCGGCCGTTACGTGGCCCAGGTGGCCGGCATCGACGCGCTGGTCATGGGCCACCAGCATGGCGTGTTCCCCGACCGCGGCGCCCGCCCGGCCTACACCCAGGCCGGCGTGGACAACACCGCTGGCACCGTCTACGGCGTGCCGGCCGTGATGCCGAGTTCCTGGGGCAAGGCGCTGGGCGTGATCGAGCTCGCGCTGCGCTGGGACGGCCAGCGCTGGAGCGTGGACAAGGCCGCCAGCAGGAGCGCGCTGCGCAACATCCAGACCCAGGCCAGCCCGGCCCGGTACGTGGCCGTGGACGCCAGCATCGCGCCGCTGGTCGAGGCGCCGCACCAGGCCACCATCGCCGACGTGCAGCAGCCCATCGGCAGCACCGACTTCCGCATGAGCACGCTGTTCGCCGACGTCGGCGACCCGGGCGCGATCCAGATCGTGAACGCAGCGCAGCAGCGCTACGTGGCGGCCTACATCCAGGCCAATCTGCCGCAGTACGCCAGCCTGCCCGTGCTGTCGGTCAGCGCGCCGTTCAAGTCCGGCTTCCAGGGGCCGGGCGACTACACCGACGTGGCGGCCGGCGCGCTGGCCATCTACAACGCGGCCGACCTCTACCTCTACCCGAACACGGTCTACGCCGTGAAGGTCGACGGGGCCGACATCCGGCAGTGGCTGGAGGCCGCGGCGCGCCGCTTCAACCGCATCGACCCGGCCGCGACGGCCGAGCAGGCGCTGATCAGCAGCTTCCCGGGCTACAACTTCGACATGTTCACGACGCCGGACATCCAGTACGAGATCGACGTGACGCAGGCCCAGGGCAGCCGCATCAGGAACCTCACCTACCTGGGCCAGCCGATCGACCCGGCGCAGGAGTTCGTGATCGCGACCAACAACTACCGCGCCACCAGCGGCGCCGGCTTCGTCCCCAAGCTGGACGGCTCGGCCACGGTCTGGGCCTCGCCGGACACCAACCGCGACGTGCTGATCGACCACATCCGCGCCCACCCGGCGGTCACGCGTGCCCGCGACGGTGCGGCGCGCAGCTGGCGCTTCACGCGGGTGACGACGGCCGGCCCCGTGGTGTTCAGCGCCGCGCCGGGCGCGTTGTCGGTGGCCCGGGATGCAGGGTTGTCCAACATCTCGTTGCTGGCGGCCGACGACGGTTCGGGCAGGGGCTTGTCGAAGTACGCGGTCGACCTGTCGCGGTGATCAGGCCGCGGGCGCGCGCCGGCCGTTGCGCGCCGGCACGGCCAGGCCCAGGCGGCGCGCGAGCCGCACGAGGTTGGCGCGGTCCATGTCCAGCGCGCGGGCGGCGGCGGCCCAGTTGCCGGCGTGGCCGGCCAGCGCCTGTTCGATGGCCTGGCGCTCGAAGGCCTGCACGCGTTGGCGCAGCGGAGGGGCGCCGGCGGGCAGCGCGGCGGGCGTGGCGGCGGGCATGGCCGCGGCGGCCGGCGGCTGCGGCGCCGCGGCCAGGCCGAGGTCTTCGGCGCCCACGCTCAACACGCGCGGCCGTTGCGCATGGCGGCCCAGCGCGCGCAGCGCCGCGCGCGCCAGCACGTGCTCGAGCTCGCGCACGTTGCCGGGCCAGGCATGGGCCAGCAGGGCCTGCTGCGCGTCCGCATCCAGCCGCACGTTGCCCAGCCCCAGGCTGGCGCGCTGCTCCTCGAGGAAGGCGCCGGCCAGCAGCAGCACGTCGCGCCCGCGCTCGCGCAGCGGCGGCACCTGCAGCGGGTAGGCGCCGAGCCGGTGGTACAGGTCGGCGCGGAAACGTCCGGCGCGCACCTCGGCCGCCAGGTCGCGGTTGGTGGCGGCGACCAGGCGCACGTCCACGCGGTGCTCGCGGTCCGAACCCAGGCGCTGCAGCTGGCCGTTCTGCAGCACGCGCAGCAGCTTGGCCTGCACCGCCAGCGGCAGTTCGCCGACCTCGTCGAGGAACAGCGTGCCGCCGTCGGCCAGCTCGAACTTGCCCTGGCGCTCGGCTACCGCACCCGAGAAGGCGCCGCGCACGTGGCCGAACAGTTCGCTCTCGACCAGGGTCTCGGGCAGGGCCGCGCAGTTCAGGCTCACGAGCGGGCGGCCCGCGCGCGGCGAGGCCGCGTGCAGCGCCTGCACCACCAGTTCCTTGCCCACGCCGGTCTCGCCGCCGACGAGCACGGTCAGCGCGCTGGGGCCGACCAGCGCGATCTCGCGCAGCAGCGCGCGGTGGGCGGCGCTGCGCCCCACGAGCCGGCGCGCGCGCTCGCCGCCGGCCGCGCGGCGGTACTGCTCGGCGCGGCGCTGGGCGTCTTCGGCGCGCAGCGCGAGGTCGTCCATGCGCTCGGCCGCGGCCACGGTGGCGGCGGCCAGGTCGGCCAGGCTCTGCAGCGCCGCCATGTCCACCCCATCGAAGCGCGACAGCGCCAGCGCGTCCAGCGTCATGAGGCCCCAGGGCCGGTCCTGCACGCGCAGCGCGCAGCCCATGCAGTCGTGCACCGGCAGATGGCCGTGCACGTGCTCGACCAGGCCGTCGTAGGGGTCGGGCAGGCCGCAGTCGGGCGCGAAGCGCAGCGGTCCCTCGGCCTGCAGCAGCGCCTGCAGGCGCGGGTGCTGGTCGACGCGGAAGCGGCGGCCCAGCGTGTCGGGCGCCAGGCCGTCCACGGCCAGCGGCACCAGGGCATCGCCGTCCAGGCGCAGCAGCGCCACGGCATCGGCCGGCAGCAGGCGGCGCACGGCGTCGAGCAGGCGGCGGTAGCGCTCGGACGGCGGGATCTGGCGCGCCAGGTCGGCCACCAGCGGCAGCATGGCGGCGAGCAGGGATTGGGGAGTCATCATGGCTCGAAAGAGGTCATCCGGACTGGTCTCACGTCAGTGTCATTTTGACTTGATGCGTGGCAAGCCGTTGTGGCTGAAGGATTTTCTCCCTGGCACGAACGCTGCCTGTGCATGCATGTCATCCACCAACCGAGTCCTTCATGCTGACCCCTGCGCAACGCGACATCGTCAAGAGCACCGTGCCCCTGCTGGAAACCGGCGGCGAGGCGCTGACCACCCACTTCTACCAACTGCTGTTCCGCGACCATCCCGAGGTGCGGCCGCTGTTCAACCAGGCCCACCAGGCCAGCGGCGAGCAGCCGCGCGCGCTGGCCAACGGCGTGCTGATGTACGCGAAGAACATCGACCGCCTCGAGGCCCTGGGGCCGCTGGCGCAGCAGATCGTGAGCAAGCACGTGGCGCTGCAGGTGCTGCCCGAGCACTACCCGCTGGTCGGCGACAGCCTGCTGCGCGCGATCCGCGAGGTGCTGGGGCCGGACATCGCCACCGATGCCGTGATCGACGCGTGGGCCGCAGCCTATGGCCAGCTGGCCGACCTGCTGATCGGCGCCGAGGCCGCGGTCTATGCCGACAACGCCCAGGCGCCGGGCGGCTGGCGCGGCGCGCGCGCCTTCCGTGTGGCGAAGAAGCAGCCCGAGAGCGCCGAGATCAGCTCCTTCCACCTGGTGCCGGCCGACGGCGGGCCGCTGCTGGACTTCCGGCCCGGCCAGTACCTGGGCCTGCGCCTGGTCGTGGACGGCCAGGAGATCCGCCGCAACTACTCGCTGTCGGCCGCGCCCGACGGCCGGCAGTACCGCATCAGCGTCAAGCGCGAGCCGGGCGGCGTGGCCTCCAACCACCTGCACGACCGCGTGCAGGAGGGCGATCTGCTCGACGTCTTCCCGCCGGCCGGCGAGTTCACGCTGGCCGCGGGCGACAAGCCGTTGGTGCTGATCAGCGGCGGGGTGGGCATCACGCCCACGCTGTCCATGCTGGATGCGGCGCTGGCGGCACCCGGCGGGCGGCCCGTGCACTTCATCCATTGCGCGCGCAACGCCGACGTGCATGCCTTCCGCGCCCATGTGGACGCCCAGGCCGCGCGGCATCCGCACCTGCAGGTCTTCTACTGCCATGACGAGCCTGCCGGCGCCGGCCCGGCGCCGCATGCCATCGGCCGGCTCGACCGGGCGCGGCTGCAGGACTGGCTGCCCGCGGACCGTGACCTGGACGCCTACTTCCTCGGGCCCAAGCCCTTCATGGCGCAGCTGCGGCGCGACCTGCGCGCGCTGGGCGTGCCGGATGCGCAGGCGCGCTACGAGTTCTTCGGCCCGGCGTCGGCATTGGCTTGACGCAGCAGAACGCCCCCCGCTGCGCTACGACGGCGGCGGTGCGGCCGGGGCTGCTGCGAGCCAGCCGGCGCGCGATGCCAGATGGACGTCGCGGATGCGCGCGGGCCGGAACGGCGTGTCCAGCGTCGCCAGCGGGATCGACACCCAGTCCGGGTGCGTGGGGCTGCCGCCCCATTCGATGCTGGAGCCGCAGACGCGGCAGAACCGGCGCAGGATGTGCGCCGAGGAGCGGTAGGCCGTGAGCTGGTCTTCGCCGGCCAGGTAGCGCAGGTCGCCGCGCGGCACGCTGGCGTAGGTGGCGAAGGCCGCGCCATGCTGCTTCTGGCACATGCGGCAATGGCAGTGCGCGGCGGCCTTGGGATCGGAGGCCAGCGCGAACTGCACGGCACCGCACAGGCAGCTGCCGCGGTGGATGGCTGAAGAAGCGTTCATGGCGGCACGCTACCAGGCCTGCGCGGCCGGCGTGCCCTGGTGGTAGCGCAGCTGCCAGCCGGCTGCCGTCTGCATCCACAGCGACATGCGCAGCGTGTGCTGCGCGGGCCGGCCCTGGCCATCGCGCAGCACGGAGCGAAAGTGCAGCAGCGCCGTGTCCGGCGCCAACCGCTCCACGCGAAAACCATCCGACACCACGTCGGGCGGCGTCGCCTGGCTGGCGAGCCAGGCCAGCACGGTCGCGCGATCGTAGGCCTGGCCCGAGCGCCCGACCTCGTGGAAGTCGGCATGCAGCAGCCGCTCCAGCCGCGCAGGCGCGCAGGGGTGGCCGGGGTGGTGCAGCTCGGTTTCGAGCGCCTGGAGTTCGTCGAGCAAGGAGGTCATGGGCTGACCCTAACGCAGTTGGCCATCGCCTGCCTGCTGCGATGGGCGCCGATCATCGGCCCGCGTGTTCCTGCGGGGAGTCCGTCGGGCGGCCATTCTGTAGATCGGAGCGCGCGTTGCCGGCGATGCCCTGGGCGGTCGTATCCTCGCCTGCGGCGCGGCACCACAGGCCGCCACGCACCCACACCCGAAAGTACAGACCTGTGATGAACGAACCCCGCCTCAAGACTTATCTGTCCGCATTCGAGGAATCGCCGCTCGCCGCCTGGGCCGCGTCGCTGCCGTGGGACCTGACCGCGCAGTCGGAATCGGTTGTCAGAGCCCTTTTGGATCGGCTTCCCGAGGAGTCGTTCGAGATCACGGGCAATGTGGCTGTCCATCGGACCGCCTCGGTCGAGACGGGCGCCGTGCTCAAAGGTCCGCTGGTTGTGGGTGCCTGGAGCTTCGTCGCCGCAGGCGCCTACCTGCGCGGTGGTTGCTGGCTGGGAACCGGTTGCACCATTGGACCTGGCTGCGAGTTGAAGTCCTCCTTTGTGTTCGATGCGACGACGCTCGCGCACTTCAACTTCGTCGGCGACACCATATTGGGTAAAGGCGTGAACATCGAAGCGGGCGCCGTCATCTGCAATTTCCGCAATGAGCGCCCGCAGGCAGGCATCCGGGTGCGCATCGGCGGTGTGCTCCGAGACATCCCGGCACTGAAGTTCGGAGCTTTGGTCGGCGACGGTGCGCGCCTGGGCGCCAACTCGGTCCTGGCACCAGGTGCGCTCCTGCGTCCCGGCACCGTCGTCCAGAGAGCGGCGCTCCATGACCAGGAGATGGGCTGATGCCTTGAATCCGCCTCCGCGCGAACCACGCAGCCACTTTGCCGTACCCGGGATCGAGCGGGGCCCTTCGGCGGCGTGCAGAGTCCAATGCTGCGCCAGGCGTGCATTCGACGGCCGTGGCATGGTCGCCGGCGAGTCGTGGGCGTCCATCGCGCAACCGTGACGGATTCAGCCCGGCCCCTCGGCGGTGTGGCAAGCCACGCAGAGCTTGTTTCCATCGAGATCGCGGAAGTACGCACCGAAGTAGTCGGGGTGGTATTCAGGGCGCAAACCCGGCGCTCCTTCATCGGTGCCGCCGTGCTCGAGGGCCACGGCGTGGGCGGTCCGTACCGTGGCCCTATCCCTTGCCAGGAACGCCACCATCTGGCCATTTCCCGGGTGTTGCGGCATCCCGTCGAACGGCTTGCAAATGACGAAGAAGGGCCGTTGTCCGCCGGCGCTGTGCCATCCAGCCCAGGGCCGGTCGGCCTCCACCCATCGTTGTTCCAGGCCCAGCGACCGCATGAGCGGCTGGTAGAAGGCCAGGGCGTGTTCGAAGTGGCTCACGCTGATGAAGACGTGCGAGAACATGGCGGGGAACCTCCTGCCCGGTTGCGGTTGGGTGGGTGTGCATTACAACGTCTGCCGTGGCAGCCGCCCGCTGCAGCACAATCCGCCCCGGTCGCCAAACCACCACCCACATCCCAACAGCGACCGGAGACCCGCCATGCTCATGCCAGAACTGCTGAAAACCGTGATCCGGGAGCTCACGCTGCGCGAGCCCCTGGCCCGCACGCCCGAGCCCGCCCAGGCCATGGAGGAGGAGGACGCCGTGGCCGCCTATGCCAACGGCGGCCGAGAGAACGGCGCGCTGTCGGGCGCCTACCTCTACCACCTGGCGCAGATGTGCCGCATGGTGTCGCCCGGCGGCACCGTACTGGACCTGGGCTGCGGCCCCGGCAACCTGCTCGGCCAGCTGGCCGAACTGAACCCCGGCGCCCGTTTCATCGGCGCCGACCTGTCGCAGCCCATGCTGGAGCGGGCGGCGCAAGCGTTCCGCGCGCGCGGCATCGCCAATGCCACGCTGCAGTGCGAGGACATGACCACCCTGGCCGGCATCGCCGACCAGAGCATCGACCTGGCGGTCTCCTCCATGGCCTTCCACCACCTGCCCGACGAGGACGCGCTGGACCGCGCGTTCGCGCAGGTGGCGCGCGTGCTCAAGCCGCAGGGCACGGTCTACTTCAACGACTTCGGCCGCCTGCGCAGCGCCGAGTCGATCCGCTACTTCGTGAGCCGCGCCGCCGCCGGCGAGAGCCCCGCGCTGATCGACGACTACATCCACTCGCTGCACGCGGCCTTCACGCTGCAGGATTTCGAGCGCGTGGCGCGGCGGCACCTGGCCGGCCGCGCGCAGATCTACGCCACGGCCGTGAGCCCGTTCACGGTGGTGTTGCGCAGCCCCGTGGCCATGGGCCCGGCCAGTGTCGCGCCGCAACTGAAGCAGCGCTTTCGCGCGCTGCCGGCCGCGCGCAAGGCCGACGTGCGCCAGCTGTCGCTGTTCCTGCGGCTGGGCGGCCTGCCCAGCGCGATGTAGCGGCCCGGCTCAGCGGTACAGGGCCAGCGTGCCGATGCGCCGTTCGATGTCGGCCTGCATGCGCTTGTAGGCCGGGCTGCCGGGTTCGCCGTAGCGTTTCTGGAACACGGCCTGCGGCAGGAATTCGGGCAGGTCGCGCACGCTGGGCAGCAGGTCCTGCTCGGTCAGGCCGGCGGCCACGCGGCGCTGCAGCCGCTCCTGCGCCGCGGCCGGGCCGACCGCCAGCGCGCCCAGCCGTGCGCCGGCCCGGTCGGCCGCGAGGTCCACGAACGAGAAGCCGCTGCCGCCGGCGCCCGCGTCGTCCAGTTCCTTGTAGAGCCCGACGGCGTCGGCCAGCGGCGTGCCGGCCACGGCGGCCAGCGCGGCCGACACGCTGAAGTGCTGGGCCAGGTCGCCGCGGCCGGCCAGGTGCACGCGCTGCGGCCGTGGCGCCGGGCCGTCGGCCGCGGCGGGCGCGATGGCGGCCAGGCCCTTGCCGTTGACGTAGAAGGCCAGCACCAGCAGCGCGGCACGCTGCTCCTGCGCGCGCGCCTCGGGCGTGGCCTTGGCGCCGCCCGCGCGTTCGCCGGCCAGGGCCAGCAGCGGCTGCAGCAGTTCGTGCAGGGCCAGGCCCTGCGGCTGCGGTGCCTGCACCAGCTGGGCCAGCCGCTGCTGCTGGGCGCGCAGGCGCTGCACCTCCTCGGGCGGCAGCAGGGCGGCCTGCAGCGGGCCGGGCAGGCCGTCGTGCCAGGCGTAGACCACGCTCAGGGCCTGCGGCGTGATCTGCACGCGCTGCACCGCATCGGCCGCGGTGCCGAGGCCGGGGTTGCGTTGCAGCCAGCCCAGCCCGCGCGCGAGCAGCCAGTCGGCCACGGCCTGCGGCAGTTCCAGCCGGCCCAGGCGCAGCGCGCGCACCTGCGGCAGGCCCTCGGTCTGCACCAGCTGCCCCTGCACGTTGAGCCAGGAGCCGAACGGGCTGCTGGGCAGCGGCAGGCTCAGCTGCACGCGCGCCCGGCCGTCCTGCAGCTCGGCCATGGCCTGGCCGCGGGCCAGGTGCGCGGCCAGGTGCGGCAGCAGCAGGTCCAGTTCCTCGGGCGTCAGCGTGATGGTGCGCAGCACGCCCGGCGGCGCCTTGCGCGGGTCGTTGCGTTCGGCCAGGCGCTGTGCGCGCGCCACGTCGGCGGGGGTGGTCACGGCCATGCGCACCACGCTGGGCTGGTGGTCGGTGCAGTACCAGGCCAGCACCAGCAGGCCGACCACGCCCAGCGGCAGGATGACGGCGGCAGACAGCAGCAGCGCGGCGAGGCTCTTGGCAAGAAAACGCATCGGTCGATGCTACGGCATGGGGCAGTGCCGTTCCGGCTTGCTGGTCGGCTGCGATCATGGTTCACTGCGCCGGCTTCAGGCCCTACAACAAACCACAAGAGAGCACCATGCGACCGACCTCGCCATCCCTCTTCCCGATGCGTTACAGCAGCTTCGCGCTGTGCCTGGCGGGCCTGGCCGCCAGCGTGGCCGCGGTGCTACTGCTGCCCGCGGCCTGGCCGGCCTGGCTGGCGCTGCTGGTGTTCGCCGGCCTCAGCGGCACCGGCGTGCACGACCTGCGCCAGACGCGCCACGCCATCCTGCGCAACTACCCGGTGATCGGCCACATGCGCTTCCTGCTGGAGTTCATCCGGCCCGAGATCCGCCAGTACTTCATCGAGAGCGACGCCGAGGCCGCGCCGTTCTCGCGCGCGCAGCGCTCGCTGGTCTACCAGCGCGCCAAGGGCGACCCGGACAACCGGCCTTTCGGCACCCACCTGGACGTGAGCCTCCTGGGCTACGAGTGGATCAACCACTCGATGCGGCCGACGCGGCTGGCGGGCCACGACTTCCGCGTGCAGATCGGCGAGGCCGATGGCCCGGCCCACGCCCACCCCTGCACCCAGCCCTACAGCGCCAGCGTGTTCAACATCTCGGCCATGAGCTTCGGCGCGCTGTCGGCCAACGCCATCCAGGCGCTGAACCGCGGCGCCAGGCTCGGCGGCTTCGCGCACGACACGGGCGAGGGCTCGATCTCGCAGTACCACCGCCAGCATGGCGGCGACCTGATCTGGGAGATCGGCTCGGGCTACTTCGGCTGCCGCAACGACGACGGCAGCTTCAGCCCCGAGCGCTTCGTGGCCAACGCCACCGATCCGCAGGTCAAGATGGTGGAGATCAAGATCAGCCAGGGCGCCAAGCCCGGCCATGGCGGCGTGCTGCCCGGCCCCAAGGTGACGCCCGAGATCGCCGCGGCGCGCGGCGTGCCGGTGGGCATCGACTGCATCTCGCCGTCCTCGCACAGCGCCTTCGGCACGCCGCTGGAGATGATGCGCTTCATCGCCGAACTGCGGCGCCTGTCGGGCGGCAAGCCGGTGGGCTTCAAGTTCTGCCTGGGCCACCCCTGGGAGTGGTTCGCCATCGTCAAGGCCATGCTGCAGACCGACATCACGCCGGACTTCATCGTCGTCGACGGTGCCGAGGGCGGTACCGGCGCGGCACCCGTGGAGTTCAGCGATCACGTGGGCGCGCCGCTGCAGGAGGGGCTGCGCATGGTGCACAACACGCTGGTCGGCGTGAACCTGCGCCACCGCGTGAAGATCGGCTGCGCCGGCAAGGTCATCACGGCCTTCGACGTGGCGCGCATGATGGCGCTGGGGGCGGACTGGTGCAACTCGGCGCGCGGCTTCATGATGGCGCTGGGCTGCATCCAGGCCCAGGCCTGCCACACCGGCCACTGCCCCACGGGCGTGACCACGCAGGATCCGGTGCGCCAGCAGGCGCTGGTGGTGCCGGCCAAGGCCGAGCGCGTGCACAACTTCCACCGCAGCACGCTGCATGCGCTGCAGGAACTCGTGCAGGCCGCGGGCCTGGAGCACCCGCAGCAGATCACGGCCCACCACATCGTGCGGCGCATCTCCGACACCGAGGTGCGGCTGCTGTCCAACCTGATCATGCGCGTGGCGCCCGGCGCGCTGCTGGGGCCGGTGGACGGCATGCACAACGTGTTCCGCTACTACTGGCCGATCGCCACGGCCGACAGCTTCCAGCCGCTCAAGGAGGGGCTGCACGCGGGGGCGGAATGATGGGGGCCTGTTCCTGCGGCGGACGGGGGCGCCTCCGTCCGCCGCGCCGGCAGGCCCTACCTGTCTGCGCCGTCGTCGGGCGCCAGCGGCTTGCCGGGCTTGTCGCGGCCCAGCTCCTCCATCATCTTCTCGCCCTCGCGGTCCTTGCCGTCGCTGGGCACCGATTCCTCGGCGGTGGGTTCGGGCTCGTCCTTCATCGGCGGCGCGGGCGCCGGGCGGCGGGTGTCTGGCATGGCGGGTCTCCGTTGCGTGGTACAGGCGCCCAGCTTCGCGTCGCCGGGCCGGCCTGTCGCCCCAACGCGGCCGCGAATGCATGTAGTCGCCGGCCGACGCCGGGGCCGGCGCGGCACGGCTTTCGCGTGTCGTTTCACGGACAATCGACGCCCCACGAACGGAGAACCATCTTGGACATGCCTGCCCACCAGCTCACGATGACCGTGCTCATGACGCCAGACACGGCCAACTTCTCCGGCAACGTGCACGGCGGCACCATCCTGAAGCTGCTGGACCAGGTGGCCTATGCCTGCGCGGCGCGCTACTCGGGCTGCTACGTGGTCACGCTGTCGGTGGACCAGGTGATGTTCCGCGAGCCCATCCTGGTGGGCGAGCTCGTGACCTTCCTGGCCTCGGTCAACTACACGGGCACCTCGTCGATGGAGATCGGCATCAAGGTCATCGCCGAGAACATCCGCACCCAGGCCTCGCGCCATGTGAACAGCTGCTTCTTCACGATGGTGGCCGTGGACGAGGAGCGCAAGCCCGTGGCCGTGGCCCCGCTGCGCCCGTTCTCGCCCGACGAGCGACGCCGCCACGCCCAGGCGCTGGAGCGCAAACAGCTGCGGCATGAACTGGCCAAGCGCGCCGAGTCGATCCGGACGGCCTGAACCGTCTCCCCACGGCCTGGCGGGCGCCTGTTCCGCTGTGCAGTTTCGAACTTTGCCGCCGGGCCGGGCCGGCGCGCCCACCGGGCCGGTGGGCGGCATACCATGCCGCGCGGAGAACGCCGCACCGCGTTCCGCCCGGGGGCCTTCCCCGCACCCGCCCCGCAACAGGAGACTG
The DNA here is from genome assembly GCA_049840715.1 of Pseudorhodoferax sp. Classification (GTDB taxonomy): domain Bacteria; phylum Pseudomonadota; class Gammaproteobacteria; order Burkholderiales; family Burkholderiaceae_C; genus Pseudorhodoferax. The sequence goes on along the minus strand of JASGJO010000033.1, from coordinate 118,378 downwards.
CATGACAACCCCCACCCCCAAGGCCGTGCTGGTCATCGGCGCCGGTGACGCCACCGGCGGCGCCATCGCCCGGCGCTTCGCACGCGCGGGCTACATCGCCTGCGTGACGCGGCGCAGCGCCGACAAGCTCGCGCCGCTGGTGGCGCAGATCGAGGCCGAAGGCGGCCAGGCCCGCGCCTTCGGCAGCGACGCACGCAAGGAGGAGGAGATGGTGGCGCTCGTGCAGAAGATCGAGGCCGAGATCGCGCCCATCGAGGTGGCGGTGTTCAACATTGGCGCCAACGTGCGCTTTCCGATCACCGAGACCACCGCCCGCGTCTACTTCAAGGTCTGGGAGATGGCCTGCTTCGGCGGCTTCCTGATGGGCCGCGAGGTGGCCAAGGCCATGCTGCCGCGCGGGCGCGGCACCATCCTGTTCACGGGCGCCACCGCCAGTCTGCGCGGGCGCGAGGGCTACGCCGCCTTCGCCGGGGCCAAGGCCGCGCTGCGCGCGCTGGCGCAGAGCATGGCGCGCGAGCTCGGGCCCCGGGGCATCCACGTGGCCCACCCGGTCATCGACGGCGCCATCGACACCGAATTCATCCGCACCACCTTTCCCGAGCGCTATGCGCTCAAGGACCAGCAGGGCATCGTGGACCCCGAGAGCATCGCTGAAGCCTACTGGCAGCTGCACCAGCAGCCGCGCAACGCCTGGACGCACGAACTCGAGCTGCGGCCCTGGTTGGAAGCCTGGTGAACGCAGCAACCGCAAGGAGACACCCCGCATGAGCCCCCCCACCGTCCAGTTCCTGTTCGACTTCGGCAGCCCCAACGCCTACCTGTGCCACCGGGTCATTCCCGCCATCGAGGCGCGCACCGGCGTGCCGTTCGTGTACCAGCCCATCCTGCTGGGCGGGCTGTTCAAGCTGGCCAACAACCGTTCGCCGGCCGAGGCCTTCGCCGACATCCCCAACAAGCGCGCCTACGACCGGCTCGAGGTGGACCGCTTCGTCGCGCGGCACGGCCTGGCGCGCTACCGCTTCAACCCCTTCTTCCCGGTCAACACGCTGCAGCTCATGCGCGGCGCGGTGGCGGCGCACAAGCTCGGCTGCTTCGCGCCCTACGTGGAGGCCGTCTACGTCGCGATGTGGGAGCGCGGCCTGGACATGGGGCAGGCCGGCATCGTCGCCGCCACGCTCGAGGAGGCCGGCCTGCCGGCAGCGCAGCTGCTCGCCGCGGCGCAGGACGCCGACGTCAAGGCCCAGCTCCTGGCCAACACCAGCGACGCGCATGCGCGCGGGGCCTTCGGCTCGCCCAGCTTCTTCGTCGGCGACGAGCTGTTCTTCGGCAAGGACCGGCTGCGCGAGGTCGAGGAAGAAGATCGTGCGCCAGCGCGGCTGAAGCGGCCTTCGGGGCGTGCCGGTCCGCGCGCGGGACGTCATTGCCCAGCCGCGCCTTGATCGTGCGCACGGTGTCGATCAGCCGCGGGCGCACCTGCTGCAGCAGGTGCTCGGCCGAGCCCGCGCTGGCCGGGCAGGCTGCGTTGACGACCATGGGCGGCAGGCCCTGGCCGGTGCGCAGCGGCACCGCGATGGCGTGGATCTCGGCATGCCAGTCGCCCAACGAACTGCAGCAGCCATGCGTGGCGAGGTCGGCCACGGCCTGGTCGATGCCGGCCTGCAGGCGCGGCCACTGCAGCGGATCGAGCGCGCGCAGGCGCTCCTCCAGGCCCTGGCGCACGGCGGGCTCGGCGCCGGCCAGGAAGGCGCGGCCCATGGCGCTGGGCGCCAGCGGGATGCGCGAGCCGATCTCCAGCCGCAGCGTCACGAGCGAATAGCTGCGGCAGCTCTCGATGTAGAGCATGGCCAGGTCGTCGCGCGTGCCCAGCGAGACCAGCGTGCTGGTGGCGTTGGCCAGGGCCTGCATCAGCGGCCGGCCGACCTCCTTGACGTCCAGCCGCGCCAGCGTGGTGCCGCCCAGCGCTAGTGCCGCCACGCCCAGCCGGTAGCGGCCCGATTCCTCGATGTGGTGCAGGTATTCCAGCCGCGTCAGCGTGTGGGTGAGCCGCGTGACGGTGGACTTGGGCAGCTGGCAGCGCTGCGCCAGTTCCTGGTTGCCCAGGCGCTCCTCGCCCGACTTGAAGCAGCTCAACACCTTGAGGCCGCGCGCCAGCGCGGTGACGAAGTGGCGGTCCTGCGCATCGCGCGCGGCGCGGGCGGCATCGGCCCTGGGGTTCTGCACTGCAGTTCTCGATCGGCTCGGCATGCTGTCGCCGCGGCCATCCGCCGCGGAAGAATAGGCAGAGCAGAATCTTAGACTGCGCTGCAGAACGGCGGGGCGCAGTGGCGAAGCCGCCCCGGCCGCTGCTACGGGCAGCCCGCCGGCACCGCGATCCGGTGCTGCTGCGCCAGTTCCTTGGCGCGCGCCAGCACGCCGGGCTCGGTGAAGCGCGGCCCCAGCACCAGCGCGATGAACTTGAAGTCCACCGGCGCCGTGGCACCTTCGGCCGCCTGGAACAGCGCGACCACCATCACCGGGCTCTTGCACGAGACGCGGATCACGTCGCGGTAGTAGGCGCGCCAGAGCCGGCCGAACACGATGGGATTGAGTTCGCGCGTGATGACCCACTCGTCGAACGCGTACTGCCAGTACTTGACCAGCTGCGCGAACTGCGCGGGCTCGGGCATCTCGGTCAGCGTCCAGAAGCGCGCGGGCATCGACGCGCGCAGCGCGTTGAAGCCCACGCGCAGGTTGCGGAAGGTGTCGGCACGCGAGGCCAGCAGCGTGAACGACAGGCCGATGAACGCGACCGTGGCCGAGCACGCGAGGATCAGCACCGTCAGCAAGGGCACGCTGATCCAGCCGAAGACCAGTTGCGGCGCTCCGACGGGCGGCGCGGCACTGGCGGCGAGCTGGGCAATGGCGGGGGCGGCGGCCGACGTCATGGTGGCGGAGGGAGGCGCAGCGAGGGGGGGAAATGGGGGCCACCGGCGGTGGCCTGCAATCGATCTTAGCTGTATTTAAAAACAGTGATCGAGGTCATTGCAACGAATCGTGTCCGCGGCCGTCGCCACCCGGCGGAACCGGGTGTGCGGCTTCGGCGGGCCGCGCCTGCCGCACCGCGCGCAGCATGCCGTCCACCAGCACGTTCTGCGGCCCGGGCCGCCACACGGCATAGGTTTCCGACAGCGCCGTGACGCCCTGCAGCGGGCGGAACACGGCACCCTGCAGCGCACAGCGCTGCATGGCCTGCGGCACCAGCGCCACGCCCAGCCGCTGCGCCACCATCGAGACCACGGCCAGCCAGTGGCGCACCTCGTGCCGCACCTCGGGCAGGAAGCCGGCCTGGGCGCAGATGGCCAGGATGCGCTCGTGGTAGTCGGGCGAGGCCACGCGCGAGAACAGCACGAAGGCCTCGTCGCGCAGCGCGGCGGGCGCCACGCGCCGGCGCCGCGCCAGCGCATGGGCCTCGGGCAGGCAGGCCACGAAGGGCTCGCTGAGCAGCAGCCGCGACTGCAGCTCGGCGGGCAGCCTCGCGGTGTGCATGAAGCCCAGGTCCAGCCGGTCGTGCAGCAGATCGGTGATCTGCTCGGCGGAATTGAGTTCGGCCAGGCTGGTGCGCACGGCCGGGTGGCTGGCCTGGAAGCTGCGCAGCGCCTGCGGCAGGCCGCGGTACAGCATGGCGCCGACGAAGCCGATGCGCAGCCGCCCGGCCGATCCGGCCGCCACCTCGCGCGCTTCCAGCGCGGCCTCCTCGGCCTGGCGCAGCAGCTTGCGCGCCGAGGCCCGCAGCGCCTGGCCGGCCGGCGTGAGCCGCACCTGCTTGCTGTTGCGTTCGAACAGGCGCGCGCCCACGGCGTCCTCGAGCTGGCGGATCGCCACCGACAGCGGCGGCTGCGAGATCGCGAGCCGCTCGGCCGCGCGGCCGAAGTGCAGCTCCTCGGCCAGCACGGCGAAATAGCGCAGGTGGCGCAGTTCCATCGGTCACGGCACGGGCGAAGACATGGGCGCGACCATAGCAGGCGCGCGGGCTTGGGCGGTCTCGACGCGGCGGATGCGGAACGCGGGCGGCGGGCAGGGCCCGGTGCCGTCAGGTGCGGGCCAGCCCGGCGCGGCAGGCGGCGGCGAAGCCGGGCAGCGCGCGGCCCGCCACCTCGGCCGCCAGCAGCTGCGCCGAGCCGAAGGCCAGCGTGAAGCCCAGCGCGCCCTGGCCGGCGTTGACGTACACGTTGGCGTACCGCGGCGCGCGCCCGATGCTGGGCAGGCTGGTCGGGGTGGCAGGGCGCAGGCCGGCCCAGGGGTGCAGGTCGGCCGGCGTGCCGCGCAGGCCGAACAGCATGCGCACGGTGTCCAGCAGGCGGGCGATGCGCCGCGGGTCGATGCGCGTGTCCTGGCCCACGAGTTCGGCGAAACCGGCCACGCGCAGACGCCGCGCCGCGCCCGTGCCGAGCGGGGCGAACACCGTCTTGAGGGCGGTGTCGGTCAGGCTGGTCGCGGGCATGCGCTCCACGTGGGCCGCGTCGACGTCGATGCTGTAGCCCTTGAGCGGCTGCACCGGCAGGGCGATGCCGAGCGGGCGCACCAGCGGGGCGGACTGGGCGCCGGCCGCGACCACGCAGGCGTCGAAGCCGATGGCGCGCTCGACGCCGCCCTGTTCGGCGAGCAGGCCGCGCACCTGGTTGCCGCGCAGGTCCCAGCGCAGGAAACGGTGCCCCCACAGCGCCCTGTAGCGGGGGCCGGCGGCCAGCTGTCCGGCCAGCGTGGCGCAGACCTTGGCGCAATCGGCTACGGCCTCGCTGGGCGTCCACACGCCGCCGGCCAGGGGCGCGGACGCCTGCAGCGCGGGCTCGCGCGCGAGGCACTGGCGCGCGTCCAGGATCTCCTGCGCGGGCCCCAGGCCGGCCTGCAGCGCCACCTGCCGGCGCGCGCCGGCCAGGCCTTCCTCGCTGCGGTACAGCACCAGCTTGCCCTGCTGCGCATGCTCGATGCGGGCGTCCGGCACGTCGGCACGCCAGCGCTCGAACTGCTGCCGGCTCTGCATCGACAGGCCCAGCAGCGTGCGCGTCGCCGCGTCGGCGCGCTGCTGCGTGCAGGCCGCCAGGAACTGCAGGCACCAGTGCCAGGCCGCCGGCGCGCAGCCGGGGCGCAGGCGCAGCGGCGAATGGCGCGCCAGCAGCAGCTGCGGAATCTGCGCCGGGATGGCGGGCGAGGCCAGCGGCGCCACGTAGCCGTAGCTGAGCTGGGCGCCGTTCTGCGCGCTGGCGCCCCGGGCCGGCCCGGCGGCCGCATCCAGCAGGACCACCTCGTGGCCGTCCGCGACGAGCGCCCGCGCCGTCGTCAATCCCACGATGCCACCACCGACCACCGCGATGCGCACGCCGACTCTCCATCGAATGAAAGGCACCCATCATCGCGTGTGTGCCGCCGGCCGTCGATGGCCGCCATGGCATGCGGCCCCTGCCCCTGGGGCCGGCCGCGCGTGGCCCCAGGCCAGCCCGCTGTCGCGCCGCCCCGTGGCGCAGCGATAGGAACGGCGTATGGATCAAGACACCGACAATATTGGACGCGCATGGCTGGCCGCCGAACAATCCGGCCCAGGAGACCCGCCATGACCGCCCACGCCGACGCCCACCCGATCCCCGACCGCCACGGCCAGAACCTGTTCAGCACCGACACCGAGCTGCAGCAGCTGCTGGCCCTGTACCTGCCCGACGCGCTGCGCCGCCACATGCTGCCGCACTTCGAACGCCTGGGCGCGCTGGCCGGCGGCCGGCTCGACGAGCTGGCCGGCACGGCCGACCACAACCCCCCGGTGCTCGAACAGCGCACGCGCACGGGCCTGGACCGGCAGCGCATCGTCAAGCACCCCGCCTATGTCGAGATGGAGCGGCTGGCCTTGAGCGAGTTCGCCATGGGTTCCATCTCGCACCGCGAGGAAAGCTTCGGCTGGCAGGGCAGCATGCCGCCGGCCGTCAAGTACGTGCTGTTCTACCTGTTCGTGCAGGCCGAGTTCGGCCTGTGCTGCCCGGTCTCGATGACGGACTCGCTCACGCGCACGCTCAAGAAGTTCGGCGACCCCGTACTCGTGGCACGCTGCCTGCCGCGGCTGACCTCGCTGGACTTCGACGAACTGGCCCAGGGCGCGATGTTCATGACCGAGCAGGCCGCCGGCTCCGACATCGCCGCCACGCTGACGCGCGCCAGCGCCCAGCCCGATGGCAGCTGGCGCCTCACGGGCGACAAGTGGTTCTGCTCCAACCCCGACGCCGACTTCGCCATGGTGCTGGCCCGGCCCGACGACGCGCCGGCGGGCATCAAGGGCGTGTCGCTGTTCCTGCTGCCGCGCCGCCTGGAAGACGGCAGCCTGAACCACTACCGCATCGTGCGCCTCAAGCACAAGCTCGGCACGCGCTCCATGGCCTCGGGCGAGATCGTGCTCGACGGCGCCGTGGCCTGGCTGGTCGGCGAGCGCGGCCGCGGCTTCGTGCAGATGGCCGACATGGTCAACAACTCGCGCCTGTCCAACGGCGTGCGCTCGGCCGGCATGATGCGCCGCGCCTGCGCCGAGGCCGAGTTCATCGCCAGCCAGCGCATGGCCTTCGGCAAGCGCCTGGCCGACATGCCGCTGATGCAGCGCCAGCTCGACAAGCTGCGCCTGCCGGCCGAGCAGGCGCGCTCCATGGTGTTCCAGACCGCGCAGGCGCTGCAGCGCTCGGATGCGGGCGAGGAGGGCGCCTACGCGCTGCTGCGCATCCTCACGCCGATGATCAAGTTCCGCGCCTGCCGCGACGCGCGCAAGGCCACGGGCGATGCGATGGAGGTGCGCGGCGGCTGCGGCTACATCGAGGAATGGTCCGACGCGCGCCTCGTGCGCGACGCGCACCTGGGCTCGATCTGGGAGGGCACGAGCAATATCGTGGCGCTCGACGTGGTGCGCGCCATCCAGCGCGAGAACGCGCTGCCCGTGCTGCAGGCCCACCTGCACACGCTGCTGGAGGAGGCGGCGCTGGCGCCGGCCTTCGACCGTGCGCTGCGCGACGCCCTCGCCCGGGCCGCGGCGCTCGCCCAGACCGCCGCGGCGCAGGGCGGCGAGGTGCTCGCGCGCCAGGCCGCATCGGGCCTGTACCACTGCACCAGCGCCATCGCCATGGCCTGGGAGGCGCAGCGCACCGGTTCGGCCGCGCGGCTGCGCTGGGCGCAGCTGGTGCTGCTGCACCGCGTGCTGCCGCGCGATCCGCTGGCCATCGCCGACATCCCCGCCGACTGGCAGGCCGGCGCGACGCGCCCCGCGGCCGCCACGGCCTGATTCCCCGGTCCCCCTGCCGACCCGCCGAAGCCCGGCGGGCGGCCGCCGCATTGCCCCCAAGGAGACAACCATGCGCATCCTCGCCACCCTGCTGTCCGCCACCCTGCTGGCCATCGCCCCCATGGCCCAGGCCGACGGCTTCCCCGACAAGCCCGTCATGCTGGTCGTGCCCTTCCCGCCCGGCGGGCCGACCGACGCCATGGCTCGCACGCTGGCCGCCGAGATGAAGGACAGGCTGGGCCAGCCCGTGGTCGTGGAGAACCGCGCCGGCGCGGGCGGCAACATCGGTGCCGAGTACGTGGCGCGCGCCGCGGCCGACGGGCAGACGCTGCTGTTCGGCACCTCGGGCCCGCTGGCCATCAACGCGAGCCTGTACCGCAAGAGCAACTACGACCCGATCAAGAGCTTCGCGCCCGTGATCCAGGTCGGCCACCTGCCCAACATCCTGGTCGTGCACCCCAGCGTGCCGGCGCAGAACGTGAAGGAGCTGATCGCCTACGCCAAGGCCAACCCGGGCAAGCTCAGCTACGCCTCCTCGGGCAACGGCGCGTCCTCGCACCTGGCCGGCGTGCTGTTCAACGAGAAGGCCGGCACCGACATCCAGCACGTCCCCTACAAGGGCACGGGTCCGGCCCTCAACGACCTGCTGGGCGGCCAGGTCGGCATGAGCTTCACCGACGTGTTGACTGCGCTGCCCTACGTGAAGACCGGCAAGCTGCGCGCGCTGGGCATCGCCACGGCGCAGCGCTCGCAGGCGCTGCCCGACCTGCCGTCCATCGCCGAGCAGGGCGTGCCCGGCTACGACGTGAGCGTGTTCTTCGGCATCGTCGCGCCGGCCGGCACGCCGGCCGAGCGCATCGCCAAGCTCAACAAGGCCTTCGTCGAGGTGCTGGCCAGCCCCAAGGTCAAGGAGCTGTTCGCCACCCAGGGGCTGGAGAGCGCGCCCGACCATGCGCCCGCGCAGCTGGCGAAGTTCATCGCGGCGCAGAAGGCCGCCTGGGCGGCGGTGGTCAGGCAGTCCGGTGCGCAACTCGATTGACGGCGGTCGTCCGGTACCCTCGGGCCTTCCTTTCGATCCGTTCCGACGCACCATGCCTTCATTCGACAACGAAGCCCCCGACACCCTCTTCAGCCTGCGCATGCCCATGGTGCAGGCCTTCGGCCTGCGCGGCCTGCACATCGGCGGCGACGAAGCCCGGGTGCTGATGCCGGCCAACCCGCAGCACGCCAACAGCCGCGGCGACGTGCACGGCGGCGCCTACGCCGTGCTGATGGACAGCGTGCTCTCGTGCGCCGCGCGCGCCCACGACCCCGCGCGCTACGGCGTCATCACGGTGGACATGGCGCTGCACTACGTGGCCGGCACGCGCGGCGACGTGGTGGCCACGGCGCGCTGCGAGCGGCGCGGCAAGTCGCTGTGCTTCGTGCGCGGCGAGGCGCACGACGCCGACGGCAATCTGCTCACGCTCGCGACCGGCACCTTCAAGCTGGTCGAGAGAACCCCTTCCTAGGACAGGAGATCCTCCCATGACCATCGCCCCCGGCGCGCTGGCCGGCATCCGCGTGCTCGACCTCTCGCGCATCCTCGGCGGCCCCTACTGCGGCCAGATCCTCGGCGACCACGGCGCCGACGTGCTCAAGGTCGAGCCGCCCGGCGGCGACGACACGCGCACCTGGGGCCCGCCCTTCCGCGACGGCGTGGCCTCCTACTACCACGGCCTGAACCGCAACAAGCGCGTGCAGCACCTGGACCTCGGCGACCCGGCCGAGCGCGACAAGCTGCTGGCGCTGGTGGCCGAGGCCGACGTGCTGGTCGAGAACTTCAAGACCGGCACCATGGAGCGCTGGGGCATCGGCTACGAGCAGCTGCGCGAACGCTTTCCGCGCCTGGTCTGGTGCCGCGTCTCGGGCTTCGGCGCCGACGGCCCGCTCGGCGCGCTGCCGGGCTACGACGCCGCCGTGCAGGCCATGACCGGCCTCATGAGCGTGAACGGCGAGGCCGGCGGCGACCCGCTGCGCGTGGGCCTGCCCGTGGTCGACATGGTCACCGGCCTGAACGCGGTGATCGGCGTGCTGCTCGCGCTGCAGGAGCGGCACCGGAGCGGCCAGGGCCAGTTCGTCGAGGCCGCGCTCTACGACGCCGGCATCTCGCTGCTGCACCCACACGCGGCCAACTGGTTCATGGACGGCCGCGTGCCGGGCCGCACCGGCAACGCCCATCCCAACATCTACCCCTACGACACGGTGCGCACGGCCACCGACCCGGTGTTCCTGGCGGTGGGCAACGACCGCCAGTTCGCGGCCCTGTGCCGCGTGATCGGCGTGCCCGAACTGGCCGAGCACCCCGACTACCGCACGGCCGGCGGCCGCTCGGTGCACCGCGCGGCGCTCAAGCCGCTGCTGGAGGCGGCGCTGGCCCCGGTCGACGGCCGCCAGCTGGTGGACGACCTGATGGCCGCCGGCGTGCCGGCCGCGCCCGTGCTGCCCGTGGACGCCGCGCTCACCCACCCGCACACGGCGCACCGCGGCATGGTGGTGGAACTCGAAGGCGGCTACCGCGGCGTCGGCGCGCCCGTGAAGCTCTCCCGCACGCCGGCCAGCTACCGGTTTGCGCCGCTGACGCAGGGGGAGGACTTTCTCGGTTGATCCGGGTGGCGGCGAACGGGGAGGAGGGGCTGGAGGCGTCAACAGGCTTGGCTGCTGGCCAAGCGCTCATCCAAGAGGGCCGAGGCGTTCGGCCATGCGGGCCACGGCCTCGGACAGTTCCGGCAGGTCTTGCTCAACGACCAGCCAGACCGCCCCGAGGTCGACACCCAGATAGCCGTGCACGATCACATTGCGGAATCCGGCGAGTTCGCGCCACGGGATCTGCGGTTCGCTGCCCTTGATTTCCATCGACAGGCGTTGGCTGGATTCGGTCAGGGTCTGCAAGTTGCGGATCACCGCGTCCTGCACCAGATGCGACGCATCGAAGCGCGAGCGCTCCGCGTGGGTGTAGTCGAAGATGCGATCCAGGCATTCGCGCATGTGCGCAAGAAGCACCCGGTCCGACGCTGGGCCCGGCTTCACAGAGGCACCGCGCCTGCCACGACGCGCTCGCGCAAGGCCGGATGCAGGCTCGCCTCGGTGACGACATCCACGCGGCGGCCCAGCAAATCCTGCGCATCCTGCAACAGGCCCCCCAAGGCGAGGGCGCTGGTCCCTGGCGTCAGGGTCACGAGCAGATCGACATCGCTGGCCTCGCTGGCGTCTCCACGGACCATCGAACCGAACACCCGGACGCCTGTGACACCGCGCTTGCGCGCCAATGCCAGCAGTTCAGCACGATGGGCCTCGATCAGCGGATGCATGGGCCGCAGTGTAGCCACGCCAGGCCGCTAGCCCAGGGCGCCAGCCAGCTTGTTGAGCAGCCCGCCGCCCACCACCAGCCAGCCGAACAGCAACGCGGCCAGCAGCAGCGGCCGCACGCCGGCCCGGCGCACCAGGCGCCAGTGCGTGCCCAGGCCCAGCGCGGCCATCGCGGTGGCCAGCAGCAGCTGGTCCAGCCACAGCAGCGCGGCGCGCAGCGGCGCCGGCACGGGCAGCAGCGAGCCCAGCACCACCACGGCCAGGAAGCCCAGCGCGAACCAGGGGATGGCGATGGGCCCGGGCGCTGCACCGGTGGTCCTGGCGCTGCGCACGGCCCACAGCGACAGTGCGAGCAGGAAGGGCGCCAGCAGCATCACGCGCACCATCTTGGCGACCACGGCCGCGCCGGTCAGCGCGGGGTCGATGGCATCGGCCGCCGCCACCACCTGGGCCACCTCGTGCACCGTGGAGCCCAGGTACAGGCCCAGCTGCGGCATGCCGCCGAGCCAGCCGGCCAGCGGCGCGGCGAACAGCGGCAGCAGCAGCATGGACAAGGTGCCGAACACCACCACGGTGGCCACGGCCACCGTGGCCGATTCGCCGCGCGCCCGCAGCACCGGCGCCGTGGCCAGCACCGCCGCGGCGCCGCAGATGGCGCTGCCGGCGCCGATCAGCGCGGCCTGCTCGCGCGACAGGCCCAGCCAGCGCTGGCCGGCCCAGCAGGCCAGCGCGAAGGTCGAGACGATGACCGCCGCGTCGACGGCCACGCCGGCCACCCCCAGCTGGGCGATGTCGTGCAGGCTCAGCCGCAGCCCGTAGAGCACGATGCCCGCACGCAGCAGCCAATGCTTGGCCCAGGCCACGCCGGGGTCGGCCGTGGCCGCCAGGCGCGGGTAGACGCTGTTGCCCAGCACGATGCCGGCCAGCACCGCCAGGGTGAGCGCCGACAGGCCGTGCCGCGCCAGCGCGGGCAGCGCGCCGGCGGTGACGGCCACCGCGGCGATGGCCAGCACCACCAGAAGGCCGGGCGCCAGGCGCTGCGCTGGAGGAAAAGGCGCAGCGAAGGGCGTGCGCGTGGGGATGGGAAAGGGTGCAGACATCGGCTTATGCGTTTTGCGCAGCCGAATCTACGAAAACCTCATAAAGAATAAAAGCGAATACTTTCTGTCGATTTGACCGGAAAATCAGGTCAATTCCGTGGCCATCAGGCGACCGCACCCGTGCAATGGGCGATGAAGTCCGTCGCCGTGCGCCCCAAGGGGCGGTGGCGGTGCGTGGCCACGGCCAGCCGGCGCTCGGCCACCGGCAGCCGCGTCTTGAGCTCCACGAGGCTGCCCTCGGCCAGGGCCTGGGCCACGGCCTGGCGCGACAGGCAGCCCAGGCCCGCGCCCGCGGCCACCAGGCGCTTGATGGCCTCGGTGCTGCCGAGTTCGAAGCCCACGTCGAGCCGGTCCAGGTGCGCCAGCAGCCAGCTGTCCGTGGCCTGGCGCGTGCCGGACTCCGGCTCGCGCAGCACCCAGGTCGCGTCGGCCAGCTGGCGCGTGGTGGCGGGGCGGCCGGCCAGCGCGTGGTCCGGCGCGGCCACGATCACGAGTTCGTCGCTGCGCCAGGGCCGCAGCACCACGTCCGGGTGGGTCTGCGGGCCCTCGATGAACCCCAGGTCCACCGCGAAGCCGGCCACGGCATCGATGACCTCGCTGGTGTTGGCGATGCGCAGCCGCACCCGGCTGTGCGGGTGGGCGCGCGTCCACTCGGCCACCAGGCCGGGCAGCAGGTACTCGCCGATCGTGAAGCTGGCCGCCACGTGCAGCGGCGCGGCGTGGGCGCCGCTGAACAGTTCCTGCAGCTCGGCCGCCTGCTCCAGCAGCACGCGCGCGCGCGGCAGCAGCGCGCGGCCGTTCTCGTTGAGCAGCAGCCGCCGGCCCACGCGGTCGAACAGCGCGGCGCCCAGCACGGCCTCCAGTTCCGCCAGCGCGGCGCTGGCGGCCGATTGCGAGCGCGCGATGCGGTCGGCCGCGCCGCGCGTCGTGCCCTCGTGCGCGGTGGCGACGAAGACCTCCAGCTGGCGCAGGTTCAGGCGCAGGCGCTGATCTGATTTTTCGATCATGTTGAATGGGATTATTGTCTTTTCCTGATCGGGCTTCCTGCCTAGGATGCGGCGGCAAAGCCATCCACGTCCCCCACGTCAAGAAGGGCGCAGACAGCCATGCTCCAGTTCCTCTCTGCCGAGCCGGTCCACGACCCGCTGGCCGCGCCCACGCCCACCGACGCGACCACCGTCAAGACCACCACCTGCTACATGTGCGCCTGCCGCTGCGGCATCCGCGTGCACCTGCGCAAAGGCGAGAACGGGCCCGAGGTGCGCTACATCGACGGCAACCCCGCGCACCCGCTGAACCAGGGCGTGATCTGCGCCAAGGGTTCGGCGGGCATCATGAAGCAGTACTCGCCGGCGCGGCTCACGCAGCCGCTGCGGCGCAAGCCGGGCAGCGCGCGCGGCGCGGGCGAGTTCGAACCCATCTCCTGGGACGAGGCCCTGGCCCTGCTGACCGAGCGGCTGGCGAAGATCCGCGCCACCGACCCCAAGAGGTTCGCGCTGTTCACGGGCCGCGACCAGATGCAGGCGCTCACGGGCCTGTTCGCGCGCCAGTTCGGCACGCCCAACTACGCGGCGCACGGCGGCTTCTGCTCGGTCAACATGGCGGCCGGCATGATCTACACCATCGGCGGCAGCTTCTGGGAATTCGGCGGGCCGGACCTGGAGCGCTCCCGCCTGTTCGTCATGATCGGCACGGCCGAGGACCACCACAGCAACCCGATGAAGATGGCGCTGGGTCGGTTCAAGCGCGCGGGCGGCCGCTTCGTCGCGATCAACCCGGTGCGCACGGGCTACGCGGCGATCGCCGACGAGTGGATCCCGATCAAGCCCGGCACCGACGGCGCGCTGCTCATGGCGCTGCTGCACGTGCTGATCGAAGGCGGCCTGGTCGACCACGACTTCCTCCAGCGCTTCACCAACGCGCCGCAGCTCGTGGTGCTGGACGGCGGCGCGCGCGACGGCCTGTTCGCCTTCGACCCCGATCCGCAGCGCGGCCCGCCCGGCGATGGCCGGCATCCGCACAACAAGCTGGTCTGGTGCAGGAACGGCAAGCGCGCGCTGAACGCCTACCCCGAGGGCATCGCCGAGGGCTGCGACCCCGCGCTCGAAGGCCACTACACGTTGGAAGACGGCACGCGCGTCGCGCCCGCGTTCCAGCTGCTGCGCGAGCGCGTGGCCACCTGCACGCCCGAATGGGCCGAGGCCATCTGCGGCGTGCCGGCCGCGCGCATCCGCACGCTTGCGCGCGAGATGGGCGAGACCGCCATGCACCAGGCCTTCGAACTGCCCATTCCCTGGGAAGACGCCTGGGGCAAGCAGCACGCCACCACCATCGGCCGGCCCGTGGCCTTCCACGCCATGCGCGGCCTGGCGGCGCATTCCAACGGCTTCCAGACCGTGCGCGCGCTGGCCGTGCTCATGAGCGTGCTGGGCACCATCGACCGGCCGGGCGGCTTTCGCCACAAGGCGCCGTACCCGCGCCACATCGTGCCCAACTACCGCGCCTTCAACGACCCCGACATGATCCAGCCCGACACGCCGCTCAACGCGGCGCCGCTGGGCTTCCCGGCCAACCCCGACGAACTGGCCATCTACCCCGACGGTTCGCCGATCCGCATCGACCATGCCTTCTCGTGGGAGCATCCGCTGTCGGCCCACGGGCTCATGCACAACGTGATCACCAACGCGGTCAAGGGCGACCCCTACCGCATCGACACGCTGCTGATCTTCATGGCCAACATGGCCTGGAACAGCAGCATGAACACGCAGGCCGTGCGCGAGATGCTCAACGCCAGGGACGCCGCCGACGGCGAATACAAGATCCCCTTCCTGGTCGTCTGCGACGCCTTCCAGAGCGAGACCGTGGCCTTCGCCGACCTGGTGCTGCCCGACACCACCTACCTGGAGCGGCACGACGCCATGAGCATGCTGGACCGGCCGATCTCCGAGTTCGACGGCCCGGTCGACTCCGTGCGCGTGCCCGTGCTGCCGCCCACCGGCCAGTGCCGGCCGTTCCAGGAGGTGCTGATCGAGCTGGGCTCGCGCCTGAAATTCCCGGCCTTCACCACGGCCGAGGGCGGGCGCAGGTTCAAGGACTACCCGGACTTCGTCGTCAACTTCCAGCCGCAGCCCGGCATCGGCTTCCTGATGGGCTGGCGCGGCAAGGACGGCACCGAGCACCTGCGCGGCGAGCCCAACCCCCGGCAGTGGGAGATGTACGCGCAGAACAACTGCGTGTTCCAGTACCACATGCCGCAGGGCATGCAGTACATGCGCAACTGGAACCGCGCCTACCTGGACTTCGCCAAGGACAAGGGCTGGCGCCAGAAGAACGACCCGGTGCAGCTGGCGCTGTACAGCGACACGCTGCAGTGCTTCCGCCTCGCGGCCCGGGGCCAATGCGGCGGCCGCCAGCCGCCCGAGCACCTGCGCGCGCGCATCGCCACCTACTTCGATCCGCTGCCCTTCTGGTATGCGCCGCTAGAGGAGGCCGCCACCGACCTCGCGGCCTACCCGCTCAACGCCGTGACGCAGCGGCCCATGGCCATGTACCACTCCTGGGATTCGCAGAACGCCTGGCTGCGCCAGATCCACAGCCACAACTACCTGCACGTGAACCCCAGGACGGCGCAGGCGGCCGGCGTCCTCGACGGCGGCTGGTGCTGGGTCGAGAGCCGCTGGGGCAAGGTGCGCTGCATGGCGCGCTACACCGAGGCCGTGGAGCCCGGCACGGTCTGGACCTGGAACGCCATCGGCAAGGCCGACAGCGCCTGGCAGCTCGCGCCCGGCGCGGACGAGGCGCGCAAGGGCTTCCTGCTCAACCACCTGATCAGCGAGGAGCTGCCGTGCGCGGGAACGCCGACGGGCACCATCAGCAACTCCGACCCCATCACGGGCCAGGCCGGCTGGTACGACGTGCGCGTGCGCATCCGGCCGGCCGATCCCGGGGAGCCGCAGGAGAGCCATCCGCAGTTCGCCGCCGTGCCGCCGGCACCCGGCGTGCGCGGCAAGGCGCAGCGCGTGCTCGCCTACTTCGCAGGGGGCCGCAAATGATCCAGTGGCTCAAGGACCTGCTGAACCCCCAGCCGCTGGTGTCTCCGGCGCCTGCGCCCGGTGCCCGGCCCAGCGTGCGCTGGCAACAGGGCGACACGCTGGCCAGGCAGCTCGCGCTGGTGATCGACCTCGACGTCTGCGTGGGCTGCCATGCCTGCGTGACCTCGTGCAAGGAATGGAACACCTCGGGCGCGGCCGGCCCGCTGGCCGATGAGCGCGCCTACGCGGCCGACCCCACCGGCACCTTCTTCAACCGCGTGCAGACCTACGAGGCCGGCGTGTTCCCGACCATGGACACGGTGCACTTTCCCAAGAGCTGCCTGCACTGCGAGGACCCGCCCTGCGTGCCGGTCTGCCCCACGGGCGCGAGCTACAAGCGCGCCGAGGACGGCATCGTGCTGGTGGACTACGACAAGTGCATCGGCTGCAAGTACTGCGCCTGGGCCTGCCCCTACGGCGCGCGCGAGCTCGACGAGGAGCGCCAGGTCATGACCAAGTGCACGCTGTGCGTGGACCGCGTGCACGACCAGAAGCTCGCGCCCGAGGACCGCAAGCCCGCCTGCGTGAAGGCCTGCCCGACCAACGCGCGCCTGTTCGGCGACGTGAAGGACCCGGCGAGCGAGGTCTCCGTTGCCATCCGCGAGCGCGGCGGCTATGCGCTGATGCCCGAATGGGAGACGCAGCCCGCCAACCGCTACCTGCCGCGGCGCAGCATGCAGTCCGGCGGCCAGGGAGGGCAGGCATGAACCCGGCCATGTCCGTCGTGGTGTTCACGGCCATCGCCGGCGCCGCGCAGGGCCTGGTGGTCGCGCTGGCCGTGGCCACCTTGCTCGGCGTGCCGATGGCGGGCGGCTTCGTCGCCCACGCGCTGCTGCTGGCCGCCGCCATGGCCACCGTCGGGCTGCTGTCGTCCTTCGGCCACCTGGGCCGCAAGGAGCGCGCCTGGCGCGCCGTGCTGATGTGGCGCACCTCCTGGCTCTCGCGCGAATGCCTGGTGCTGCCGGCCTTCATCGGCTGGACGCTGCTGTGGTGGGCACTGCTGCCCCCCGACGGCGCCGCGCCGCCGTGGCTGCCGCTGGGCGCGCTGGTGCTGGCCGCCGCGCTGTGGCTGTGCACGGCCATGATCTATGCCTGCCTGCGCTTCATCCAGGAATGGGCGCAGCCGCTCACGCTGGTCAACTTCGTCCTGATCGGCCAGGGTGCGGGCCTCGTGCTGGCCAGCGCGCTGGCGGCGGGCGCGGGCGAGCGGGCCCTGCTGGCCCGCACCGGCCCGGCCGCGCTCGGCGTGCTGCTGGCGGCGCTGGCGGCGCGCGGGGCCAGCCTGGCGCGCAACGCGGCCTTGCGGCCGAAGTCCACGCTGCACAGCGCCACCGGCATCCGCTCGCCCAGGCTCGTGCAGAAGTCCATGGGCATGTCGGCCGGCGCCTTCAACACGCGCGAGTTCTTCCACGGCAGGACGCGGGCCTTCCTGCACAACCTCCAATGGCTGTTCCTGCTGTGCGGTTTCGTGCTGCCCGCGCTGTGCGCGGCCGCGGCCTTGGCCGGTGGCCCCACCTGGCTGTGGCCGCTGGCCGTGGCGCTGCAGGTGCCGGGGCTGCTGGCCGAGCGCTGGTTCTTCTTCGCCCAGGCCCGGCATCCGCAGAACCTGTACTACCAGGTCGTGTCCTGAACGGGCGGCCCCCGGCCGCCGGGCCGGGGGGCTGGTTCAGGCCTTGTAGGCCGGGTCGCTCACGCCGGCGACGGGCGCGATGAAGCTCACGAGGTTGCCCAGGTTGCCCACGAAGGTGCTGCTGTTGATGACCTGCTCGACCACGGGCGGGTTGGAGACATAGGGCTCCATGGCCGGCATCTGGTTGCTGCCGAACGGCGATGTGTCGTAGGGGTCGCCCACGTGCGTGCTCATGTACTCCTTGCCCAGGTAGGGCGTGCTGGGTCCGTTCTGGGTGTAGGCGTTGGTGAAGGTCGACTGGTCCTCGCTCCAGTGGTTCTTCTCGCCCAGGCTGTCGATCAGCGTCTGGGTCTGCGCCTCGGTCCGCGTCGCCGTGCCCTTCACGGCATTGGCCCACAGGTGCTGGAAGTCCACCTCGCCGTTGACCGTGAAGTAGGTGGGCAGCGCGCGCTCGCCCTGCACGTTGAGCGGCGAGTTGGCCACCATCGCGGCGATCTCGGCATTGGACAGCGCCAGCATCCGGGCCAGCGTGGCGCGCGGCGCGGCGGTGCTGGCGTTCTGCGAGGCACCATAGTGGCCCGGCGTGCGGCGCCAGTCGTGGTCGATGAAGTAGGCGCCGTTCCAGATGTTGCTGCCGTAGCGGTGCGGAAAGCGCGGGCGGTTCGATTCAAGCTCCACCACGCGGGCGTGGGTGCCGGTCAGGATGCTCTCCGGATCGCCGCTCGGCCGGGCCGTGGTGCGCGAGCGCTGGTCGTCGCGCAGCGCGCAGGTGTCGATCCAGTCGAACACCTTGCCCAGCTTGGACAGGTACTTCTTGTCGCCGGTCAGCCGGAAGTAGTGGAACAGCTGCGTGGCATTGGTGATCGAGACCGAGGGGCTCAGGCCGCGCGGCTCGTAGCTGCGCGCCGCGGCCGGCAGCCCGGCCTTGCGCAGCACGCCATAGGCATCGACCGTGTCGGCCGACAGGTGCTGCAGGCCCCAGCCGGCCTGCGGCGTCGCCGTCGCATTCGGGTTGCTGGCCCTGGTGGTGTCGCCGTCGTATTCGTACATGATGTTGTACATGCAGTCCATCGCGGCCACGGCCGGCGCCTTCAGGCTCATGTCGCCCAGGCCGAAGGAGGCGAGCATCAGGAACTTGATGTTCTCGCCCATCACGTCGTCGTTGAAGGTCACGAAGTTCGTGTAGTCGCCGTCCTCCATGCCGCTGAAGATGCCGGTGTAGCCCGGCTGGCCCGGCACCCCGCCGGGGCCCTGGCAGATGTAGTCGCCGTTCTGGTTGCCGGCCACCAGCTGCTCCCAGCCCGGACCGGTCGGCGGCCAGTTGGGCGCCGGCATGGCCTTGGTGGCGTTGTAGGCGCGCGGAAAGCGCTGCGGCCAGCCGCCGGCGACGACGCCGGTCTTGAACTGCGCGTCCAGCACGAAGGCGATGGCCTTGTCCAGCGCGGTCTTGAAGCGCGCGTCCTTCTTCTCCAGGTACATGCGCAGCATGAACTGCGCCGACACGGCCGTGGTGGCGTCGTCGAAGGTGGCGTTGCCGTAGTAGTGCTGGAACTCCTCCAGCCGCCAGCCGTTGGCGCCGACCGTCTCGTACCAGCGCTTGAGCGAGGCCTCGCCGGCCAGGTCGTGGATGTAGTTCCAGCCGCCCGAGGCATGCTGGGCCTCGACCATCACCAGCGCGGTGCGCTCGGCGGCCTTGTAGAAGGTTTCGTCCTGGGTGGCGTGGTAGGCGTCGAGCAGGGCGTGGCCCACCGAGGGCGTGCCGGTCGGCTGCATCCAGACCATGGTCGGGTTGGCCTCCATCTCGCCCCAGCACTTGTTGCGGTCCGATGCCAGGTAGGACCAGACGTAGGCGCCGTTGGACGAGACGTTCTGGTCCATGTAGCGGGCGGCGCGCCGCATCGCCAGCTTGGTCGACTGGCGGAACGGATCGGGATCGACGGGCAGTTCGGGCTCGGCCGGCGTCACCGGCTCGCCGCCGTCGTCGCCTCCGCCGCAGGCGGTGGTCAGAAAGGCTCCGGCAACGGAACCAAGGAAATGTCTGCGCTCCATGGTGTCTCCTGGGTGGCAATGAAAGGACGCTTTGCCCGGGGGCAGCGCCGGGGCGGCACAGCCCAACTCATACGATGTCATACCAATCGCATGGGAAGGATTTGTGGAACTTGGCTATAAGTAAACGTTTAACTGCTGCGCCGAAATGAGGTGAGTTGTCGTATGACATCACTGTATGACGCCAGCAAATGGGAAGTCAATGCCGCGCGTGCCTGGGGTATTCCCGGGGGTGGCCGGGCGGGTCGGCCGGTCGTGGCGGGGGGGCCGCGCCCGGCAGCGATGCCCGGAGCGGCGCCGAGGTCGCGGCCAGGGGCCGGCCGAATCCAGGGTCAGTGCAGCCCGGCCGCGGCGGACGCCGGCACCCGCACCAGCGTCTCCAGCGCCGCCACCGGCAACCGTCCCTGCAGGCCGATGGCCACCACCATGGGGCCGCCGGCCGGCGCGGCCGCTGGCTTGAGGCGGGCGCTGCGGCCGGCGAACTGCAGCTCGTGCCATTGCGCGGGCCCGGTGCGCACGATGCCCTTGAGCCGCAGCACGCCGGGCGGCACGTGGGCCAGCCAGGCGGCGAGTGCCGCTTCGGACAAGGCCGCCTGCGGCTGCGCCGACCAGGTCGCGTACTGCCGGCCGTGGTGCGGCGGCGCCACGTGCAGCCGCGCGTCGGTGCGCGGCCCGGCCGCCGCCTGGCGCAGCAGCGCGGCGCCGCTCAACAGCGCGGTGGGCACCTCGGCCTGCACGGCCTCGCAGCGGCGCGCGCCGGCGGCATGCGCATCGGCCCAGGCATGGACGGCGGCGAGCCGGCCTGCGTCCACGAGGTCGGCCTTGTTCAGCACCAGCAGGTCGGCCTTGGCCACCTGGCGCGCCAGCGTGTCGGCCAGCAGCGGGTCCGCGGCCTGCGCCAGCACCGCGCTGGCGTCCACCAGCACCACCACGCCGTCCAGCACCAGCGCCGGATCGGCATGGCCGAGCTGGGCGATGCGCCAGGGGTCGGAGACGCCGCTGGCCTCGACCACCACGGCGTCGAAATGCTGGCGGCGCTGCAGCACCTGGAGCAGCGCCATCGACAGGTCGTCGCCGATCTGGCAGCACACGCAGCCGTTGGTCAGGGCCACGGTGTCGCCGCTGTTGCGGGCCACCAGTTCGGCGTCCAGGTTCAGCGCGCCGAAGTCGTTCACCAGCACGGCCAGCCGCTGGCCGCCGGCATGGCGCAGCCAGTGGTTCAGCAGCGTGGTCTTGCCGGCGCCGAGGAAGCCGCCGAGCACCGTGAGCGGCAGGCGCGGGCCGGCGCTCACCGGCGCACCCTCGGGCCCGCGGCCTGCCCCGCCAAGCCGCGGCGCGGGCTGCAAGGCCGCGCTTGCCCGGGGCCCGGCGCCGCGCTCATTTCGCCTCGAACACGCGGCCCGACAGCACCGTGCCCCAGACGCGGATGTCCTTGAGCGCCATGGGGTCGACCGTGAGCGGGTCGTCCTCCAGCACGCAGAAGTCGGCGCGCTTGCCGCAGGCGATGGAGCCGATCTCGTGGTCCAGCTTGAGCGTGTAGGCCGGGCCCAGCGTGATGGCGTGCAGGGCCTGCGCCACCGTCAGCTTCTCGGCTTCGCCGAGCACGCGGCCCTTGGGCGTGACGCGGTTCACCGCGCACCAGGCCGTGAACAGCGGCCCCAGCGGCGTGACCGGTGCGTCGGAGTGGATGGCCAGCGGCACGCCGGCGGCCAGCGCGCTGCCGCAGGCGTCGAGCCGCATGGCGCGGTCCGGACCCATGGTCATCTCGTAGTGCTGGTCGCCCCAGTACCACAGGTGGTTGGCGAACAGGTTGGCGCACAGGCCCAGCGCTGCCATGCGCGCGAACAGCGGCGCATCGATCATCTGGCCGTGCTGCAGCGTGTGGCGGTGGTCGGGCCGCGGCGCGCGCGCGAGCACGCGGCCGATGGCGTCGATGGCGGCTTCGCTGGCCTCGTCGCCGTTGGTGTGGGTGTGCACCAGCAGGCCGGCGCGGTGGTAGGTCTCGAAGTCGGCCTCGTACTGGGCCGGTGCCATGACCCAGATGCCGTTGGGCGCGCCGGTGAAGTGGCCGGGCCAGCGCAGCCGGGCCGAGAAGCCCTGGATCGAGCCGTCCAGCATCATCTTCACGAGGCCGTAGCGCAGCCGGTCGGTGTTGCGCGCCATCAGCGCCTTGACGTGCTCGGCGCCGGCCTGCGCGGCATGCGTGCCGTGGAAGGCCTGGAAGGCCGGCAGGATGCGGATGGAGACGGCATCGTCGGCCAGGGCCGCCTCGAGCACGCGCACGTCGTCCGCGGTCAGCTTGTTGACGAGGTCGGTGGCCGTGGTCACGCCCTGGCGGCAGGCCAGCCGCGCGAAGGAGCGCACGCCGGCCTCGGTCATCGGTGCCAGCAGGCCCGCGTTGCCGATCTTGCGCAGCACCAGGAACATGGCGGCCGGCTCCTGCAGCTCGCCGGTGGGCTCGCCGGCCTGGGCATGGCCGGCGGCGAACTTCACCACGCCCTCGACTTCGTTGTCGCGCGTGATCTCGGCGGTGCGCAGCATGGCCGTGTTCACGTTCATGAGGTGGCCGTTGGCGTGCGCGATGATGATGGGCCGCGCGGCGCTGGCGCGGTCCAGGTGCGCCACCGTCATGCGCTCGCCGCCGAAGTAGATCGGGTCGAAGCCCCAGGCGACCAGCGGCGCGCCGGCGGGCGCGCCGCCGGCGTCCATGCGCGCGGCGATCTCGGCCAGCCGCGCGACCACGGCGTCCATGCTGCGCAGGCCGGGCCAGACCTTGCCGTCGGGGTCGCGGCGGTCGAACCAGCCCAGGTAGGTCCACTCCCACATGCTGCCTTCCTTGAGGTGGCAGTGGCCTTCCACCAGGCCGGGCATCAGCACCTTGTCGGCGAAGCGCTCGTCGAGCGTGTGCTCGCCCCAGGCGGCGCAGCGTTCCAGGTCGCCGACGGCCAGGATGCGGCCGTCGCGCACGGCCACGTGCGTGGCCTCGGGCTGGCCGGGTTCGAGCGTGATGATCCTGCGGGCGCGGTAGATGGTGGTCGTGGTCATGCTGTGGATCGGCTTTCAGGCTGGCATGGCCAGCGGTGCGACGGGCGAGCCGCCATGGTTCTCGACGCGGGTGCAGCGCACCCAGTGGCCCGGCGCGGCCTCGCGCAGCGGCGGCAGTTCCGCCGTGCAGGCCGGCACGGCCACCGGGCAGCGGCCGGCGAAGCGGCAGCCCGGCGGCGGGTTGATCGGGCTGGGCGGATCGCCCGTGAGCTTGATGCGCTGCGCGGCCCGCCGGCGCCCGCCGCCCACGGTGGGCACGGCCGACATCAGCGCCACGCTGTAGGGGTGCAGCGGCCGGGCGAAGAAGGTCTTGCGCGGCGCGCGCTCGACGATCTGGCCCAGGTACATCACGGCGATGTCGTCGCAGATGTGCTCGACCACCGCCATGTCGTGCGAGATGAACAGGAAGGTCAGGCCCAGGTCCTTCTGCAGCCGGGCGAGCAGGTTCAGGATCTGCGCGCGGATGGCGATGTCCAGCGCCGACACGGGTTCGTCGCAGACCACCAGCTCGGGGTTGGTGGCCAGCGCGCGCGCGATGTTGATGCGCTGGCGCTGCCCGCCCGAGAACTGGTGCGGAAACAGGTGCTGCTGCTCGGGCCGCAGGCCGACCTGCGTGAACAGCTCGGCCACGCGCGCCTCGCGCTCGGCCGGCGTGCCGACCCGCATGAGGTCCAGCGGCGCGCGCACGGCGGCGCCGGCGCGCTGGCGCGGGTTTAGCGAGGAGAACGGGTCCTGGAACACGATCTGCATGCGCCGGCGTGCCTGGCGCAGGGCCTCGCCGGACAGCGCGGCCAGGTCGGTGTCGCCCAGCCGCATGCGGCCGGCCGTCACGGGAGCCAGCCGCATCACGGCCAGGGCCGTGGTGGTCTTGCCCGAGCCCGATTCGCCGACCACGGCCAGCGTGCTGCCGCGGCGCACGCTGAAGGACACGCCATCGACCGCCTTGACCACTTCCTGCGGCGCGAACATGCTGCTGCGCGGCCGGGGGAAGTGGACCTGGAGGTCTTCCACCTGCAGCAGGGTGTCTTCGGTGCGGGCGTTCATGCCAGCTCCTCCGTGCGGGCCCGCAGTTTGGGGGCCTGGCTGTGCAGCCAGCAGACCACGCCGTGCGGGCTGCCGGACGCATCCGGCGCCAGCGCCACCAGCGGCGGCACCTCGCTGGCGCAGCGCGGCAAGGCCTCGCGGCAGCGCGCGCGGAAGGCGCAGCCGCTTCCCAGTTCCCAGATCGAGGGCACCACGCCCGGAATCTCCGCCAGCTCCTCGCGCCCGGCGGCCTGGCTGCTGCCCAGTTCGGGCAGGCAGGCGATCAGGCCGCGCGTGTAGGGATGGGCGGGCGCGGACAGCACCTGTTCGCAGCTGCCCTGCTCGATCACGCGGCCGGCGTACATCACCATCACGCGGTCGGCCATCTCGGCCACGGCGCCCATGTCGTGCGTGATCAGCAGGATGGCCGTGCCCTTGTCGCGCTGCAGTTCGCGCAGCAGGTCGAAGATCTGGGCCTGCACGGTCACGTCCAGCGCGGTGGTGGGCTCGTCGGCGATCAGGATGTCGGGCCGGCAGGCCAGCGCCATGGCGATCATCACGCGCTGGCGCATGCCGCCGGACATCTGGTGCGGGTACTCGTGCACGCGCCGCTCGGGCGCCGGGATGCCGACCTGCTTGAGCATCTCCACCGCGCGCGCCTGCGCGGCCGCCGGGTCCAGGCCGGCGTGCAGCCGCAGCGATTCGGCGATCTGCTCGCCCACGGTGAACACCGGGTTCAGCGAGGTCATGGGCTCCTGGAAGATCATGGAGATGCGGTTGCCGCGCACGGCGCGCATGCGGGCGTCGCCGGCGGTGAGCAGGTCCTCGCCCTGGAACAGCACCTGGCCGCCCGTGATGCGGCCCGGCGGCGAGGGGATCAGGCGCAGCAAAGCCAGCGCCGTCATGCTCTTGCCGCAGCCCGATTCGCCGACCACGCAGAGCGTCTCGCCGGCGCGGATGCCGAAGTCCACGCCGTTGAGCACCATGGCCTCGCCGCGGCGGCTGCTGAAGGTGACGCGCAGGTCCTTGACCTGGAGCAGGGGCGTGTCCATCAGCGCTCCCGGAGTTTGGGGTTCAGGGCGTCGTTGAGCCCGTCGCCGATCAGGCTCACGGCCAGCACCGTGACGAAGATCGCGGCGCCCGGGAAGGCCACGGCCCACCAGCACGACAGCACGTACTGGCGCGCCGAGCCGATCATGAGGCCCCAACTCATCTGGTTCGGGTCGCCCAGGCCGAGGAAGGACAGGCCGGCCTCGAACAGGATGGCGGCGCCCACGGCCAGCGTGGCCGACACCACCAGCGAGGGCAGTGCGTTGGGCAGGATCACCTTCCAGATGATGCGCGCGTCGCGCGCGCCGATGGCCCGCTCGGCGCGCACGAACTCCAGGTTCTTGGTCTTGAGGAACTCGGCCCGCGCCAGCCGCGCCGTGCCGGGCCAGCTCACGATGCCGATGGCCAGCGTGACGGTGACCAGCGAGGGCGAGAACAGCGTGACCACCACCATGGCGAACAGCAGCGCCGGCAGCACCTGGAAGAACTCGGTCACGCGCATCAGCAGCGCGTCCACGCGGCCGCCGTAGTAGCCGGCCAGCGCGCCCAGCGTGACGCCGATGGCCACCGACAGCAGCGCCGCGAAGGCGCCCACCAGCAGCGTGGCGCGGCCGCCGTAGACGATGCCGGTCAGCACGTCGCGGCCGAGCTGGTCGCTGCCCAGCCAGGCCTCCTCGCTGAACGGCGGCGTCAGCGGCATGGTGCGGATCTCGAAGGGGTCGGCCGGATAGACCCAGGGGCCCACGATGGCCACCAGCAGCACGGCGGCCAGCATGACCAGGCCGGCGATGGCCGCGGGGTTGCGCAGGAACATGCGCAGCGCTTCGCGCGCCGGGTGTTCGGCCGCGACGGCGGCGGCCGGCCGCGCGGCCGGCAGCGGGGAGGCGGGTGGGGCGGTCGTTGTCATGGCGGGGTCTTCAGGCGGTCTTGATGCGCGGGTCGATGAGGCGGTAGGCCAGGTCCGTCAGCAGGTTCATGACGACCACCACGATGGAGGAGAACAGCAGCACGCCGAGGATGGTCGGGTAGTCGCGCCGCAGCACCGAGTCGAAGGCCAGGCGGCCCAGGCCGGGCCAGTTGAAGACGGTCTCCACGATGATGGCGCCGGCCATCACGTTGCCGAACTGCAGGCCCAGCATGGTGACCACCGGCAGCAGCGCGTTGCGCAGCGCGTGCTTGTAGAGCACCACGTGTTCCGCCAGGCCCTTGGCGCGCGCGGTGCGGATGTAGTCCGAGCCCAGCACGTCCAGCATGGACGAGCGCGCCAGCCGGCTGTACTGCGCGAGGTAGACCACGGCCAGCGTGACGGTGGGCAGCACCAGGTGGTGCAGCACGTCCAGCACGTCGGCCAGGCCGCTGGCGCCGACCGAGTCGGCCGAGCGCATGCCGGACACCGGCAGGATGGGCAGCCAGGAGGCGAACAGCAGCACCAGCATCATGCCGGTCCAGAACACCGGCGCGGCGAAGCCCACCAGCGACAGCACCGTGATGCACTGCGACAGCAGGCCGTTGGGCCGGCGCGAGGACAGCACGCCCAGCAGCGTGCCGGCGAGGAAGGCCAGCAGCACGGCCGAGACCACCAGCAGCAGCGTGGCGGGCACGCGCTCGGAGATCATCTGCGCCACCGGCAGGTTGAAGAAGTACGAGTAGCCCAGGTCGCCGCCGAGCACGCGGCCGAGGTAGATGCCCAGCTGCACGGGCAGCGGGCGTGTCCAGGCCGTACTGGGCGCGCAGCTCGGCCATGAGTTCGGGGCTCATGCCGCCGCTGGCGCCGGCGATGGTCTCGACCGGATCGCCGGGTGCGGCATGCACCAGCATGAAGTTCAGCACCACCACGGCCAGCACCAGCAGGAAGCCCTGGAGCAGGCGGGTCAGGAGAGCACGCAGGAGGTTCATGTGGGGTCTTGTGTGCAGTGGTCTTCGGTGCCGGCCCGGCGCTGCACCGCCGCGAAGCCGTGCGCCCGCCGCGGCGGCCCGGCGCGCCGCCGCTTCGGGGAAGGGTCACTTCAGGAACACTTCGTCGTAGGGGGCCGCCGGACCCCAGATCGTCGTGGGCACGTTGCCCACGTTCTTGCGCGTCGCCGTGTAGTAGGGCGAGTTGTTGATGAAGACGATGGGCACCTCGTCCGTCACGATCTTCTGGAAGGTGGCGTAGTAGGCCTTGCGCTTGGTCTCGTCCATGATGCCGCCGGCCGTGTTGAGCAGCTCGTCCACCTGCGCGTTCTTGTACGACTGGGTGTTGGTCCAGACCACCGGCTTGATGTTGGTGGACAGGTAGGTGCGGTGCACGCCGATCACCGGGTCGCCCCAGTTGAACACGGTGTCCATGGACAGGTCGAAGTCGTGCGTGGCCAGCCGCTTGGCCCAGGCCGGGAAGTCGGCCGAGGCGCGCACCTCCACCGTCACGCCGATCTTCTTGAGCTGGGCGCGCACGTACTCGGCCACGTTCTTCTGCTGCTCGTCGGTGCCGGGCAGGTAGTCGATCGTGATCTTGAAGCGCTCGCCGCCGCTGCCCGCCTTCAGGCCGGCTTCGTCGAGCAATGCCGCGGCCTTCTTGAGGTCCACCGGGTAGCGCACGAGGTCGGCCACGGCGAACGGGCTGCTGCCCACGATGGGCCCGTCGGCCGGCGTCGCGAATCCGCCCATCAGGGCCTTGGTGATGAAGTTCTTGTCGATCGCGTAGGCGATGGCCTTGCGCACGCGCACGTCGTCCAGCGGTTTCTTCGCGGTGTTGATGGCCAGCCAGTTGATGGCGCCGATGCCTTCGAATCCCTTGTTCGTGAGCGCGATGTTGGGGTTGTTCTGCAGCCGCTTGAGGTCGATCGAGACCGCCACGTAGGGCACCATCTGGATGTCGCCGCGCTCCAGCCCCAGCAGCAGGCTGGAGGTGTCGGGCACGATGTTCATGATGACCTTGTCCAGGTAGGGCTTGCCCGGCAGGAAGAACTTGTCGAAGCGCTCCATCACGATGCGCTGGCCGGCGCGGAACTCGGCGAGCTTGAACGGCCCGGAGCCCACCACGTCGGTGGTGTTGCGCGGATGGGCCTTGAGGTCGACGCCGTCGCCGTAGATGTGCTTGGGCAGGATGGGCGCGAGCGCCGGGCTCATGGCCAGCAGGATCGCCGGGTGCGGCTGGGCCATGCGGATGATGGCCGTGTACGGGTCGGGCGTCTCGACCTTCTCCACCGGCGCCAGCATGGTCTGGAACGGGTGGTTGGCCTTGATGGCCATGATGGAGAAGGCCACGTCTTCGGAGGTGACGGGCTTGCCGTCGTGGAACACCGCGTTCCTGCGCAGGTTCAGCGTGAGCGACTTGCCGTCTTCCGCGAGCTTCCACGACTCGGCCAGGTAGGGCTGGGGCTGCCACTTGTCGTCGAAGCGCAGCGGGCTGGCGAACAGCTGCGTGGAGGGCATGGCGGTGGCGATGCCGGACTGCACCGCACCGTTGAGGTGGCGCGGCACCTGGGTGCTGCCCACCACCAGCGTGCCGCCCTTCTTGGGCTGCTCCTGGGCCTGGGCGGGCAAGGCCACCGAGGCCAGCGCCGCCACGGCGAGGGCGATGCCGCCGAGGGCGCGGCGGTGCAGGGAAAACGAACGCATGCGGAACTCCTCTATCTGTTGGCCGCGACGGTCGCGGCCTTGCGCCAACGATACGCATGAAGCACGCCAATCACGCATGCCACAGGCGGTGAAATGCTGGTGCCAGAAGGGGGGTGTTTTCCCTTGGCACGCACCGTGTGCGTGCTACTTCTCGTCGCGCAGCCAGTACCACTTGTAGAGCGCACGCTGGCCGATGCGGCGGAACGGCGCCAGCAGCGGTGAACGTACCACGCCGAATGCGTTGGGGTACTGCAGCGGGCCCTCGTAGATGGGCAGCGAGAACACCGCGCGGTCGGTGTCCTGGCCCGTCACGCGCTGGGCCAGGCGCTTGCCGGCCCAGGTGGAGAAGGACACGCCGTTGCCGCCGTAGCCCACGGCGTACCAGATGGTCTGCGCCGGGTCGGGCCGCGTGATGCGCGGCATCATGTCGTGGCTCACGTCCACCCAGCCCCACCACGAGTGGTCGATCCCGATGCCGGCCAGCGGCGGGAACTTGCGTGCGATCGCATCCGTCAGCAGCTTGAGGTGCACGGGCGCCTCGGCGTCGGCGCCCGTGACGGAACTGCGGCTGCCCAGCTGCAGCCGGTTGCCGCGCAGGAAGCGGTAGTAAAAGCGCAGCGTGCGCGTGTCGGTCAGGAAGGTCTCGTTGCGCACGCCGCAGGCCGCCAGCTCCGCGGCCGTCAGTTCGCGCGTGACGACCGAGTTCGACAGGATCGGCATGATCTTGTTCTTGAGCAGCGGGTGCAGCCGCTGCCCGGTGTAGCCGCCCGTGCACACGGCCACGCGGCGCGCCCGCACGGTGCCGCCCGGCGTGCGCAGGTGGTGCACGCCGGCGATGGTCTCCCAGCCCTGCACCGGGCTGGCCGGGTGCACCTTGACGCCCAGCGCGCGGGCCCGCCGCATCAGGCCGAAGGTGAACTTCAGCGGATGGATGCCGATGCCGTGTTCCTCCCACATGGCGCCGGCGGCCTCGCGTTCGCCGCAGAACTCCTCGTGGATCTGGCGGGGCGTCAGCATGCGCGTGCGGTAGCCGAACTGCGCGTTCATCACGCGCGATTCCTCGCGCAGGTAGTCCATCTTCTCGGGCCGGTGCGCCACGTAGAGATGGCCGCCGTCGTAGGCGTCGCAGTCGATCTGGCGTGTCAGCTCGGCGAAGTTCTCGAAGCCCGTGCGGATTTCGCGGTCGAGCGCGCGCGCGGTGTCCAGGCCCCAGCGCGCGATCCACTGGCTGCGCTTGAGCCGGCCGCTGGCGTTCTGGCCCTGGCCGCCGCTGCGGCTGGAGCAGCCCCAGGCGCTCTGGTTGGCCTCCAGCACCACGGCCGCGATGCCATGCTCCTGCGCCAGGTACAGCGCGGTGGACATGCCGGTCGCCCCGGCGCCGATGACGACCACGTCGGCATCGAAGTCGCCGCGCACGGGGCCGTCGTCGGCCGGCGGCTGGCCGGCGCTGGCCACCCACCAGGTCGGGGCGTAGGCGCGCCCCGCGCCCGGGTCGGGCGCGACCAGGGGGTCGTAGCGCGGGTCGTAGCGCCGCTCGGCCGGACTGTCGGCCGCGGTGAAGGGCAGGCTGCTCATCGCTTCAGCGCGCCGGCAGGTTGGGGCGCGTCTTGCGGAACACGTTCTTCAGGTGGATCTTGCCGTTCTTGAAGGTGAACAGGTCCACCCCGTCGACCTCCACGCGCGTGCCGTCGGCGGCGGTGCCGGTGAAGGTCCATTCGGACACGCCGAAATCGCCCTGCACGAAGTGCTTGCCGTTGCGCCACTGCGCGTCGGGCATGGCCTGCCAGGCCGCGGGGAAGGCCTGGCGCACCGCGTCCGCGCCGACATGGCGCGTGCCGCAGGCGTCCGGGCCGCCGGCGGTCTGGAAGATGCAGTCCTCGGTCATGAAGGACATCAGGGCCTCGATGTCGTGGCGGTTCCAGGCATCGCTGAAGGCGGCCAGGGTGGCTTCGGTGACGGGCGGGGGGGTGGTGCTCAAGGCGCTCTCCTGTTCAGGTTGCGGTGCAGGTTAGGCAATTGATCCGCGCGGCGAAAGTGCCAGTGGGCTCCAATCCACCACGCCAGTCGGGCCCGGTGCGGCGGGCCGTGGGGCTAGACTGCGCCTCCCATGAGCACTCCCGGCGCCGATGCGCACCACCAGTGGGCCAGGCTGTTCGTCGTGCCCGAGCAGCCTGGCCTGCCCCTGCAGGGGCGTCTGCGCCTGGCCATCGTGCAGCCGATCCTGGAAGGGCGGCTGCCGGCCGGCGCGGCGATGCCGTCCTCGCGCGAGCTCTCGCGCCTGCTGGGCCTGTCGCGCAACACGGCCACGGCGGCCTACCAGCAGCTCATCGACGAGGGCTTCCTGGAAGCGCGTGCGCGCAGCGGCGTGTTCGTGGCGCGCAACGCCCGGCCCGCCAGCGCGGGTGCCGCGCCGCCGGCCAGCTTCGGCAGCGGCGGCGGCGTGGCACCGGACTGGGGCGCGCGGGTGCTGCGCTCGCTGGCCGACGCGCCCACGCTGTCCAAGCCCGAGCGCTGGCGCGAGGTGCCCTTTCCCTTCGTCTACGGCACGCACGATCCCGAGCTGTTCCCGATCGAGGGCTTCCGCGAATGCTGCACGCGCAGCCTGGCGCGCGCCCAGCTGGCGCAGTGGACGCCGGACTTCGAGACCGACGACGTGCCCGACCTGATCGAGCAGATCCGCCTGCACCTGCTGCCCCAGCGCGGCGTGTTCGCGCTCAAGGAGGAGATCCTCGTCACCGTGGGCGCGCAGCAGGCCTTCCAGCTGCTGGCCGACGCGCTGCTGGACGAGCGCCAGCGCCTGGGCTTCGAGGAGCCCGGCCATCCGCATGCGCGCAACACCTTCTCGCTGCGCCGGCCGCGCTGGGTGCCTGTGGCGGTGGACGGCGAGGGCGTGGTGGTGGACACGCTGGCGCCGCTGGACTACCTGTTCGTCACGCCCTCGCACCAGAGCCCGACCACGGCCACGCTGTCGCTCACGCGGCGCGAGTGGCTGCTGCGCAAGGCCGAGCTGGCCAATTTCGTGATCATCGAGGACGACTACGAGGCCGAGAACCTGTACGAGGGCGCGCCCATGCCCGCGCTCAAGAGCCTGGACAAGAGCGGCCGCGTGGTCTACGTGGGCTCGCTGTCCAAGAGCCTGTCGCCGGCCATGCGGCTGGGCTACATCGTCGCGCCGCGCGCGCTGATCCGCGAGCTGCGGCTGCTGCGCCACGCCATGGTGCGGCACCCGAGCGCCTTCCTGCAGCATGCCTATGCGCTGTTCATCTCGCTGGGCCACCACGAATCGCATGCGCGCCGCGTCAACCTCGTGATGCAGGAGCGCGTGCAGCATGTGGCCCGCGCGCTGCGCACGCAGCTGCCGGACTTCGCGTTCGCGCTGCCGCGCGGCGGCGCCTCCATGTGGGTCGACGCCCCGGCCTGGGTGGACGGCGCCGAGCTGGCCACCATCGCGCAGCGCCACGGGGTGCTGATCGAGCCGGGCGACGTGTTCTTCCAGCACCCGCCCTATCCCTGCCCGCATTTCCGGCTGCGGCTGTCGTCGATCCGTACCGAGCGCATCGACGACGGCATCGCCGCGCTGGCCAAGGCCGTGGACGAGCTCGCGGCGGCGCGTGGCGCGCGGCGTGCCTGAACCGTCCGCGCGCGGCGCACGGCGCCGGTGCGTGCCGCACCAAAACCAAGGGTTCACCCTGGTTCCCTGGCCCCATGGGCGGGCGCACGCTGGTTCTTTTGTGTCGTTTGGCTTTGCTGCACATTGGCCCGGCTCGCCCCCCGCCCGGCGCCGCAGGTCTGCGGTGGCCGCATGTGTTTCCTTCGGACCCAGGAGATCTCCACGATGCTCACCCGTCGATCCATGCACCGCGCGGCCGCCGCCGCCGCGCTCGTCCTCGCAGCCGGGGCCCAGGCCCAGACCAGGGAGGTGACCTTCGCGCACCAGGACATGCTGGTGCCGCTGCGCCTGGTCATGGAGTCCGGGGAGGTCGAGAAGGCCACCGGCTACAAGATCAACTGGCGCATGTTCGGCGGCGGCGGCGACGTCATCCGCGCCATGGCCTCGGGCAACGTGCAGATGGGCGAGGTCGGCTCCAGCCCGCTCACGGCGGCGGCCAGCCAGGGCCAGGACATCCGGCTGTTCTGGGTCTCGGCCGACATCGCCGACGCCGAGGCCCTGGTGGCGCGCAACGGCGCGAACGTCAACACGCTGGCCGACCTCAAGGGCAAGCGCGTGGGCGTGCCCTTCGTCTCCACCGCGCACTACCAGCTCATGGCCGCGCTCAAGGCCGCGGGCGTGGACGCGCGCCAGGTCAATGTCAACAACATGCGCCCCCCCGAGGTGGCGGCGGCCTGGGAGCGCGGCGACATCGACGCCACCTTCATCTGGGACCCGGTGCTCAGCAAGATCAAGGGCAACGGCAAGGTCATCGCCACCTCCGGCAGCATCGGCAAGCAGGGCCACCCCACCTTCGAGGGCATCGTCGTCGACGCCAAGTGGGCCGCCGCCAACGAGGCCTTCATGGTCGCCTTCGTGAAGGCGCTGGACCGCGCCAACGCCGAGGTGCGCGCGGGCCTGCAGGGCTGGACCCCCGATTCGCCGCAGATCAAGGCCGTGGCCAAGTGGACCAAGGCCGATGCCAAGGACGTGCCGGCCGGCATGGCGCTGTACAGCTTTCCCACCATGCAGGAGCAGCTGTCGGCCACCTGGCTGGGCGGCGGCGCGGCCAAGGCCATGGCCAACACCGCGGAGTTCCTGAAGGAGCAGGGCCGCGTGCAGGAAGTCAAGCCGAGCTACGCGAACTTCGTGACCGACCAGTACGTGAAGAAGGCCCTGGGCCAGTGAGGCGCGGCGATGCCCACGCTCGACATCCGTGAGCTGACGGTGAACTACGCCGTCAAGGGCGGCACGCTGCAGGCGCTGGCGCCCGTCAACCTGCGCATGCAGGGCGGGGACTTCGTGGTCGCGCTCGGCGCCTCGGGCTGCGGCAAGACCACGCTGCTCAACTGCATCGCCGGCTTCCTGCCGCCCTCGTCGGGCCAGGTGCTGCTGGACGGCAAGCCCGTGCAGGGCCCCGGCGCCGACCGCGGCGTGGTGTTCCAGAAGCACGCGCTGATGCCCTGGCTCAACGTGCGCGACAACGTGGCGCTGGGCCTGCAGCTGCGCGGCGTGCCGGCCGCCGAGCGTGGCCGCATCGCCGAGAGCAAGCTGGCGCTGGTCGGCCTGTCCAAGTACGCCGACCGCGCCGTGTACGAACTCTCGGGCGGCATGCAGCAGCGCGTGGGCATCGCGCGCGCGCTGGCCAGCGACCCGGCCGTGCTGCTCATGGACGAGCCCATGGGCGCGCTGGACGCCTTCACGCGCGAGCAGGTGCAGGAGATCCTGCTGCGCGCGTGGTCAGCCGCGCAGAAGATGGTGTTCTTCATCACCCACGACGTGGAGGAGGCGCTGTTCCTGTCCACGCGCCTGATCGTCATGAGCCCCAGCCCGGGCCGCATCTCGCATGTCTACGACGACGTGCCGTTCTCGCGCCAGTTCCTCGCGCACGGCGACGCGCGCAAGGTCAAGTCCGAGCCGGCCTTCATCCGCATGCGCGAGGAGGTGCTGGCCATCATCCACCACCGCGAAGCGACGGAGCCCGCCCATGCCTGACAGCGCATCCACCCTGGCCGGTCCGGTGGCGCCTGCCGCGGCGCCCCCGTCCGCACCCGTCAAGACCAGCCGCTTCCGCACGCCCGGCGAGGGCCACAGCGGCACCATCAGCGTGGCCACGGTCGTCGTGCTGCTGCTGCTGTGGACGCTGGTCACCAACATGGGCTGGGTCAAGCCGCTGTTCCTGCCCACGCCGCAGGCCGTGTTCGAGCAGTTCTGGGCCTACCTGACCGGCCAGGCCAACGACAAACCGCTGTGGCAGCACTTCCTGGCCAGCATGTTCCGGGTGTTCTCGGCCTTCTTCCTGGCCTGCCTGACGGCCATCCCGGTCGGCATCGCCATGGGCATGAGCCGCTGGGCGCGCGGCATCTTCGACCCGCCGCTGGAGTTCTACCGCCCGCTGCCGCCGCTGGCCTACCTGCCGCTCATCATCATCTGGTTCGGCATCGACGAGCTGCCCAAGGTGCTGCTGATCTTCCTGTCGTGCTTCGCGCCGCTGGCGCTGGCCGCGCGCTCGGGCATGCGCAGCGCCGCGCAGGAGCAGATCAACGCCGCCTATTCCATGGGCGCGAGCTACTGGCAGGTGGTGCGCCACGTGGTGCTGCCCGCGGCCATGCCCGAGATCCTGGTGGGCATGCGCATCGCCATCGGCTTCGGCTGGACCACGCTGGTGGCGGCCGAGATGGTGGCGGCCAACATGGGCCTGGGCCAGATGGTGCTCAACGCCTCGAACTTCCTGCGCACCGACATCGTGATCATGGGCATCGTGGTGATCGGCGTCGTGGCCTACCTGTTCGACCTGCTGATGCGCTGGGTCGAGCGCCGCGTGGTCCCGTGGAAGGGCCGCATGTGAGGGTGCCGCGCTGACGGCCGCGCTGCTGGCGCCGCCGCTGGCCGGCTGGGCCATGCTGGCCGCCATGGCCGTGGTGCTGGGCGCGGGCTTCGTGCGCGGCTTCGCGGGCTTCGGCTTCTCGGCCTTCAGCGTGGCGGGGCTGTCGCTGCTGGTCGCGCCGTCGGCCGTCATCCCCTCCATCTTCCTGCTGGAGATCCTGGCCAGCCTGCACATGCTGCGCGTGGGCCTGCGCGATGCCGACTGGCCCTGGCTGCGCGCGCTGGTGCTCGGCCAGGCGCTGGGCGTGCCCGTGGGCGTGGCGCTGCTGGCCTGGCTGCCCGAGGCCGGGCTGCGCCTGGTGATCGGGGCGCTGCTGGTGATCGCCGTGCTGGCGCTGCGCAGCGGCGTGCGGCCTGCGCTGGAGCCCACGCCGCGCGTGCGCCTGGGGGTCGGCATGCTTTCCGGCGTGGTCAATGGCGTGGCCGCCATCGGCGGCATCGTGGTGGCCGTGCTGTTGAGCGCCACGCGCATGGCGCCGGCCGCGCTGCGCGCGACCATGGTGCTGATGCTGCTGTGCTCCGACGTGCTGGCGCTGGCCTTCGCGGCCGTG
Organism: Pseudorhodoferax sp.; assembly: GCA_049840715.1. GTDB lineage: Bacteria > Pseudomonadota > Gammaproteobacteria > Burkholderiales > Burkholderiaceae_C > Pseudorhodoferax. The sequence goes on along the minus strand of JASGJO010000033.1, from coordinate 83,074 downwards.
CTGCCGCGGGCGGGCGATGCGGGTGCGCTGGTGGGCGCGGACACCTGGCGCTGGGCGCTGTGGCTGGCGCCGGCCATGGTGGCCGGCATCTGGCTGGGCGGCCGGGCGTTCGCGCGCGTGTCGCCGGAGCAGTTTCGGCGGCGGTTGCTGGATCTGCTGGGGGTGCTGGCGCTGTTGGCGTTGGGGCGGGCGGTGTGGGGAGTGGTCGGCGCGATGTGATGGGAGCGCTGGGCAGGCATCGGCCTCCATCGACCATTGCAAAACGCGTTGCACGGCAGTTCGAGTTGGAAGAGGCGCATTTCTGGCCCGAAGTGGTGCCGGGTAGCGGCGGGAGAGGGGCCGCTTTGTCGAGGCGCGATGACGGGAAAGGGCGCATGGCGGCCGTTTTGCCCTCGGCCATCCTCGATCGTCATGTCGGCAAGGCCCGCGGCGCGTGGCTGGTGGGGGAGGCCGCCGGGCCAGGTGTCTTGCGCTACAGCAGCGTCCGCATCCGCGCCGCCGCCGCATGCAGGAACGGCAGCTTCTCCCGCGCCTGCGCCAGCGACATGCGCGCCGTCGGCGCATGCACCGCGATCGCCGCGCGCGGTCGCCCCTGCCCGTCGAGCACCGGCACGGCCACGGCGATCAGCCCGGCGATGAATTCCCCCCGGTCGTCCGCATGGCCCTGGGCCGCGATCTGCGCGCATTCATCGCGCAGCGCCTGCGCGTCGGTCAGCGTCTGCGGCGTGAGCGGCTCCAGCACCAGCTGGCCGATCAGCGCATCGCGCTCGGCGGCCGGCATCAGCGCCAGGAACAGCTTGCCGCTGGCCGTGGCATGCAGCGGCACGTGCGAGCCCACCTCCAGCGTGAGCCGCAGCGGCCAGTGCGCCTCCACGCGGTCCAGGTAGAGCACGCGCACGCCGTCCAGCGTGGTGAAGTTGCAGGTCTCGCCGACCTGCTGCACGAGCCGCGCCAGCACCTCGTGGCGCAGGCCGCGCGCGGCGCCATGGTTCAGCGTGTCGAAGGCCAGCTGGCCCAGCGCCGGGCCGACCACGAAGCAGCGCTCGTCCACGTCGCGCGCGAGAAAGCCGCCGTCCTGCAGCTGGCCGCACAGCCGGTGCACCGTGGGCTTGGGCAGGTCCAGGCGCTCGGCCAGCTCGGCCAGCGTGAGCGCATGGCCGGCTTTGGCCACGGCGGCCAACAGGCGCAGGCTGCGGGCTGCGGATGAATCGGGCGTGGTCGAAGGGGCGGGCGCTTGCACGGGTTGGCTCAGGGTAATCATCAAGAAACGGAACGTTTTATTCCAAGAATAATCGCCGCGACTCCATTTCGGAAGACGGCGTTCCGGAAAACCAATGTCCGAGGTGTTCGATCACATTGTCGTGGGTGCCGGCTCCGCCGGCTGCGTGCTGGCGGCCCGGCTGTCCGAGGACCCGGGCACGCGCGTGCTGCTGCTGGAGGCCGGCCCGCCCGACCGCTCGCCCTGGATCCACCTGCCGATCGGCTACGGCAAGACCATGTGGAGCCCCGAGGTGAACTGGTGCTACCACACCGACCCGGACCCGAACATGAACGGCCGGCGCATCTACTGGCCGCGCGGCAAGACGCTGGGCGGCAGCAGCTCGATCAACGGCCTCATCTACATCCGCGGCCAGCGCGAGGACTACGACCACTGGGCCGCGCTGGGCAACACCGGCTGGAGCTACGGCGAGGTGCTGCCCTACTTCGTCAAGTCCGAGTGCAACCAGCGCGGCGCGGTCCCGCTGCACGGCGATGCGGGGCCGCTGCGCGTGTCGGACATCGGCGCGCGGCACCCGCTCATCGAGGCCTTCATCGCCGGTGCCGGCGAGATCGGCGTGCCGCGCACCGACGACTTCAACGGCGCGCGCCAGGAGGGCGCGGGCTACTACCAGCTGACCACGCACCGCGGCCTGCGCGTGAGCGCCGCCAAGGCCTACCTCCAGCCCGCGCGCGGCCGGCCCAACCTGCGCGTGGAGACCGGCGCCTTCGCCTCCGGCGTGCTGCTGCAGGGCCGGCGCGCCGTGGGCGTGCGCTGGCGGCAGGACGGCATCCTGCGCGCGGCGCACTGCCGTGGCGAGGTGCTGCTGGCGGCCGGCGCGCTGCAGTCGCCGCAGCTGCTGCAGCTGTCGGGCATCGGCCCCGCCGCGCTGCTGGCCGAACACGGCATCCCGCTCGTGCACGACGCGCCCGGCGTGGGCGAGAACCTGCAGGACCACCTGCAGATCCGGCTGATCTACGAGTGCACCCAACCCATCACCACCAACGACCAACTGCGCACCTGGTGGGGCCAGGCCCGGCTCGGCCTGCAGTGGCTGCTGGCGCGCAGCGGTCCGCTGGCGGTGGGCATCAACCAGGGCGGCTGCTTCCTGCGTGCGCTGCGTGGCCCCGATGGCCTGCCCGTGGCCGTTACGCCCGACATCCAGTTCCACGTGGCCACGCTGTCGGCCGACATGGCCGGCGGCAAGGTGCATCCGTTCTCGGGCTTCACGCTGTCGGTGTGCCAGCTGCGGCCCGAGTCGCGCGGGCGCGTGCGCATCCGCTCGGCCGACCCGTTCGAGCCGCCTTCGATGCAGCCCAACTACCTGGCCACCGAACTGGACCGGCGCACGGCCGTGGCCGGCATGCAGGCGGCCCGCGCGATCGCGGCCGCGCCGTCGATGCGGCCCTACGTGCGGCGCGAGGTCAAGCCCGGGCCCGACGCCGCCGACGAGGCCGCACTGCTGGCCTTCTGCCGCGAGAACGGCGCCACCATCTTCCACCCCAGCGGCACCTGCCGCATGGGCGCGGACGCCGGTGCGGTGCTGGACCCGCGGCTGCGCGTGCGCGGCATCGAGGCGCTGCGCGTGGTCGATTGCTCGGCCATGCCCACGCTGGTCTCGGGCAACACCCACGCACCGGCGGTGATGATGGCCGAGAAGGCGGTGGACATGATCCGGGAGGACGCGCGCAGGCGGCCTTGATGGATGGCGGGGCGCGCCTGCTCCTGAACGGCGCGCGGTTCTTCAACGAGCGACGAGAAGGAGACAGACCATGGCGAAACTGACACGGCGCGGTGCACTGGGCGGTGCGGCCTCGGCGCTGGCGGCGGCCGGCCTCGCGGCCCCCGCGGTGGCCAGCGCGCAGAGCACGGTGCGCATGAAGATCCAGACGGCGGTGCCCACCTCCAGCATCTACTTCGACCTCATGAAGAAGATGGGCGAGCGCTGCGACAAGATGTCCGGCGGCAGGATCAAGATGGAGATGCTGCCCGACGGCGCGGTGGTCAACGCCTTCGAGATGCTGGACGCGGTGGACAAGGGCGTGGTGGACGGCGGCTATTCGTGGACGCACTACTGGTCGGGCAAGAACACCGCGGCCGGCCTGTTCTCCAACCCGGCGGCCGGCGCCGGCACCGGCATGGACCAGATCTCGCACGTGGCCTGGCTGCTGCAGGGCGGCGGCATGGCGCTGTACAAGCGCTTCTACGCCGAGGTGCTCAAGCTGAACATCGAGCCGCTCATGGTGCAGCCCATGGGCCCGGACCCGCTGGGCTGGTTCAAGGCGCCGATCGCCTCGCTGGAGGACATGCGCAAGCTCAAGTACCGCGCGCCTCCGGGCCTGGTGGGCGAGATCTTCAAGGAGATGGGCATCAACGCCGTGGCCATGCCGGGCGGCGAGATCGTGCCCGCGGCGCAGCGCGGCGTGATCGACGCGGCCGAGTGGATCGGCCCGGCCGACGACCTGGCGCTGGGCTTTCACACCGTGTTCAAGCACTACTACCTGCAGGGCCTGCACCAGTCCACCGACGTGGGCGAGGTGCTCATCAACAAGCGCGTGTGGGACAAGCTCGCGGCCGAGCACAAGGCCATCATCGAGACGGCGGCCATGGCCTGCATGACCGAGACCTACAGCTACAACGTGCAGCGCAACGCGCAGGCGCTGCAGAAGATCCAGGGCGAGTTCAAGGTGCAGGTGCACGACACGCCCAAGGACATCTTCCCGGCCTTCCTCAAGGCCACCAACCTGGTCTACGACCGCGAGGCCGGCAGGAACCCCTTCTTCAAGGAGGTGCTGGAGTCGCAGCGCACGTTCGCCAAGCTGGTCGTGCCGTACTGGAACAAGATCGTCGGCCTGTACTACAACCTGGGCGCAGACTCGCCCTACAAGTGAGCGCCAGGCCCCGCCGCCATGGCGCGGCGGGGCGCGGGTGCGGGAGAACCGCATGCATTCCAACGACAGTGCGCTGCTGCGCTGGGCGCGCCGGCTCGACCGGGTGGCGATCTTCTCCGGCCACGCCGCGGCATGGATGATCCTGCCGCTGGTGCTGTGCCTGAGCTACGAGGTGGCCGCACGCTACCTGTTCAACGCGCCGACGCTGTGGGCCTACGACATGACCTTCATGCTGTACGGCAGCTTCTTCATGCTGGGCGCGGCCTACACGCTGCAGCGCAAGGGCCACGTCCGCACGGACACCTTCTACGGCAACTGGTCGCCGCGCACGCAGGCCATGGTCGACCTGGTGTGCTACGCGCTGATGTTCTTCCCGTTCGTGGGGGTGCTGGCCTTCGTCGGCTGGGGCTACTTCTGGAAGGCCTACGTGACCAGCGAGACTTTCGTCAGCAGCGCTTGGCAGCCCATCACCTGGCCGTTCCGGCTCTCGCTGCCGCTGGCCGGCGCGTTGCTGATGGTGCAGGGCGTGAGCGAGTGCCTGAAGTGCCTGCACACGCTGCGCAGCGGCGCCTGGCCGGACCAGGGCGCCGGAGCCGAGATCGTCGTATGAGCGACGAGATCCTGGGCATCGTCGCGCTGTGCGTGCTGTTCGGCGCGATCTTCATCGGCTTTCCGATCTCGTTCACGCTGGGCGCGCTGTCGCTGGCCACGGGCTACATCGCGCTCGGCCCGGTGGTGTTCGACCTGGCCATCCTGCAGACCTTCTCGGTCATGCGCGACACGGTGCTGGCCTCGATCCCCTTCTTCCTGTTCATGGGCTTCCTGCTCGAACAGTCGGGCATGGTGGAGCGCATGTTCCGCGGCGTGCAGCAGCTGCTGGCCGGCGTGCGCGGCTCGCTCTACATCGCGGTCATCGTCACGGCCACCATCTTCGCGGCCGCCACGGGCATCGTCGGCTCCTCGGTCACGCTGCTGGGCGTGATGGCCGGGCCGTCGATGATCAAGAGCGGCTACGACACGCGGCTCAGCGCCGGCGCCATCACCGCCGGCGGCACGCTCGGCATCCTGCTGCCGCCCAGCGTGATGCTGATCGTGATGGGGCCGGTGGTCGGCGTGCCGGCCACCGACCTGTTCGCCGCGACCGTGTTCCCCGGGCTGCTGCTGTCCGGCCTGTTCCTGGCCTGGTGCCTCCTGCGCTGCTGGCTCAACCCGGCACTGGGGCCGGCGCTGCCGCCCGAGGAACGGCCGACCTCGCTGTGGCCCGTGGTCAAGGACCTGGCCATCGGCGTGCTGCCCGTGGTGGTGGTCATCATGTCCACGCTGGGCGTGATCCTGATGGGCATCGCCACGCCCACCGATGCGGGCGCCGTGGGCTGCGCCGCCACCTTCCTGCTGACCGTGGGTTCAGGCCGCATGCGCTGGGCGCAGATCAGGAAATCCGCGCTGCAGACGCTCGAGGTCTCCTGCATGATCCTGCTGCTGGTGGTGGCCAGCAACCTGTTCGGTGCCGTGTTCGCGCGCCTGGGCAGCCCGGAGTTCATGGCCGAATGGCTGCTGGGCCTGTCGCTGCCGCCCATGCTCATGCTGGGCCTGATCCTGGGCCTCATCTTCGTGCTGGGCTGGCCGCTGGAATGGGTGCCCATCGTGCTGATCGTGGTGCCCGTGGTGCTGCCCATCGTGCAGGCCGCCGGCATCGACCTGATCTGGTTCTGCGCGCTGGTGGCCGTGACGCTGCAGACCGCCTGGCTGTCGCCGCCGGTGGCGCTGTCGGCCTACTTCCTCAAGGGCGTGGTGCCGCAGTGGCCGCTCAAGGACATCTACGTCGGCATGCTGCAGTTCATGGGGCTGCAGGTGCTGGCGGTGGTGATCCTGATGCTGTTCCCGGCGCTGGCGACCTGGCTGCCGCGCTTGAATTGAACCCGGATCGGGCAGTCGACCGCTCGCGGCCTTCGGGAAAGCCGCCTGAACACTGGACTTCGCGTCTTTCATGCGCCTTCCGGGCGCCGGCCCATCCAACTGCCGAATCCAGGTTGGCGGAGCGGAGCCTGGGGCGCTCGATGCCGGATGCAGGCAGCGCGCGACAGTATTCGGCGCCGGTCTTCACCGGCTGGGGCCGACCCAGTTCTCCACTTCAAGCGCGGGCACGCGCGCGAACTCGGACACGTTGTTCGTCACCAGCGCCAGGCCTTCACTGCGGGCATGGCCGGCGATGTGCAGGTCGTTGACGCCAATGGACTGGCCGTGTCTCTCCAGGGCCGCGCGGATGGCTCCGTAGTGCTGCGCGGCCTTGGCGCCGTAGGGCAGCACCTCGATCGGCCGCCGCTTCAGTACGTGGATGACGATGTTGGTATCCAACAGGTAGCGCAGCATCAAAGCGCTTCCCGTTCGGGTTGGTGCTGGTCGGCGCGCCCGGCCATGAAGTCATCGCTGACGGCCGGACCGCCCAGGAAGAAGCTGTCCCAAGTCTGGCCGAGCGGCGCGATGATGCGCTCATTGCCCTTGACGCGGACTTCCACTTTGTGCACGCCGTCGGGCAGGCGCACGTCCAGTGGAAGCCGGACAGCCTGCGTGCGGTTGTTGATGAAGACGGTGCCGATGAACATGCCGTGGTCCTCGAATGGGTTGTATATGGCGATCGTCTATGGCGCGCGTCGGCGGCGTCAAGGCCGGCATGCCGACCTTCCCGCCCACCCCTACCCCGCCGCCAGCACCGCCAGCGCCACCGAGGCGATGCGCGCGCCGGCCGAGTCCGCGCGCGAGGTCACGACCACCGGCACGCGCGCGCCCAGCACCAGGCCCGCGCAGTCGCCGCCGCCCACGTAGACGAAGCTCTTGTAGAGCATGTTGCCGGCGTTGAGGTCGGGCACCAGCAGCAGGTCGGCGTCGCCGGGCACCACGCCTGCGATCTTCTTGATGCGCGCGGCCTCGGCCGAGAACACGTTGTCGAAGCCGAACGGGCCTTCGACGATGGCGCCCGGCCAAGCGCCGGCCTCGGCCTGCGCGACCAGGGCCTGCGCGTCCAGCGTGGCCGGGATGGCGGCCGTCACGGTCTCCACCGCGGCCACGATGCCGACCTTGGGCCGGGGGTTGCCCAGCTTCTGCAGCAGTGCGACGGCATTGCCCAGGATGTCCTGCTTGGTGCGCAGGTCCGGCGCGATGTTGACCACGCAGTCGGCCATGGCCAGCAGCTTGGGGTAGTGCGGCAGGTCGAACAGGAACACGTGGCTCATGCGGCGCTCGCCGCGCAGGCCGTTCTCCTTGTGGACCACCGCGGACATCAGCGCGTCCGTGTGCAGCGAGCCCTTCATGAGCACGTCGACCTGGCCGTTGCGCGCCAGCCGGGTGGCCTCCAGCGCGGCGGCGGCCCCGGCGTCGGCAGCGTCGACCAGGGCCATGGCCGCGAGGTCCACGCCCGCGGCTTCGGCGGCCTGCGCGATGGCCGCGCGCGGGCCGATCAGCACCGGCTGGCCGATGCCGCTGGCCGCGATGCGCCGGGCCGCATCGAGCGCCAGCGCGTCGCAGGGGGAGACCAGGCCGATGCGCGGCAGGCGCTCGGCGGCCCCGGCCCGCGCCCGCGCGATCAGCGCTGCGAGGCGCGGATGGGCCTGCAGTTCAGGCTGGGGCTGCACGGTCCGCCCCCAGGTTCAGACGTAGTCCTTGTACTTGTCCAGGAAGCGCACCGGCTTGCTCAGCGCGTCGCGGCGGAACGGGTCGCCGAGCTCGCGCGTGCACATGATCTCGACCACGCAGGTCTTCTTCTCGTTCATCTGCAGGTCGATGGCCTTCTTGAGCGCGGCGCCCACCTGGGCCAGGTCGTCGACCACGATGCCCTCGGCGCCCATGCTCTGCGCGATGCCGGCGAAGCTCGGGCTCTCCAGCTCGCCGGCGACGAAGCGGCGGTTGTAGAAGTCCACCTGGTTCTTCTTCTCCGCGCCCCATTGCCGGTTGTGGAACACCACGGCCGTGACCGGGATGCCGTGGCGCACGGCCGTCATGATCTCGGTCATGCTCATGGCCCAGGCGCCGTCGCCCGCGTAGGCGATGGCCGGGCGGTCCGGGCAGGCGAGCTTGGCGCCGATCATGGTGGGCAGCGAATAGCCGCAGTTGCCGAAGCTCATCGGCGCGAAGAAGCTGCGCGGCTCCTCGAAGCGCAGGTAGCTGTTGGACACGGCGTTGATGTTGCCGATGTCGGTGGACACCATCGCGCGCGGCGGCATGGCCTTCTCCAGCTCGCGCAGCACCTGGCGCGGGCTCAGGTAGTCGCCGCCGTTGAAGGTCTTCTCGCCCTTGGCCTCGGCCACCATGTCCTGGCTGAAGGCGTCGCGCTCCTGCGTCCACTCCGTCAGCTCCTCCTCCCAGGCGGCCTTCTCGGCGGCGATCTTCCGGGCGCGCTCGCCCTTGGTGGCGTCGCAGGCCAGGGTCTGGCCGCCGATGCGCGCGAGCAGGGCCTTGGCCACGGCCTTGGCATCGCCGTGGATGCCCACGTGGATCTTCTTGACCAGGCCCAGGTTGGTGTGGTCGGCCTCGACCTGGATGATCCTGGCGTCCTTGGGCCAGTAGTCCAGGCCGTGCTGCGGCAGCGTGCCGAAGGGCCCCATGCGCGAACCCAGCGCGACCACCACGTCGGCCTGGCTGATCAGCTTCATCGCGGCCTTGCTGCCCTGGTAGCCCAGCGGGCCGGCCCACAGCGGATGGCTGGCGGGGAAGCTGTCGTTGCGCAGGTAGCCGTTGCAGACAGGGGCGCCCAGCCGCTCGGCCAGCGCCTTCGTTTCCTCGACGGCATCGCCCAGCACGACACCGCCGCCGGCCAGGATCACGGGGAATTTGGCCTTGGCCAGCAGCTCGGCCGCGGCCGCCATGCTCGTCTCGCCGCCGGCGCCGCGCTCCACGCGCATGGGCTGGGGGATCTCGCACTGGATCTCGCCGTAGAAGTAGTCGCGCGGGATGTTCAGCTGCGTGGGCGCCATCTCGCTCATCGCGCGGTCGAAGCAGCGCGCCGTGAACTCGGCCATGCGCTTGGGGTTGGTCACGTGGCCCTGGTACTTGGTGAACTCCTGGAACATCGGCAGCTGGTTGGCCTCCTGGAAGCCGCCCAGGCCCATGCCCATGGTGCCGGTCTCGGGCGTCACGATCACCACCGGGCTGTGCGCCCAGTAGGCCGCGGCGATGGCCGTCACGCAGTTGCTGATGCCCGGGCCGTTCTGGCCGATCACCACGCCATGCCGGCCGCTGGCGCGGGCATAGCCGTCGGCCATGTGGGCGGCGCCCTGCTCGTGCACCACCGGGATCAGCGTGATGCCGGCCGGCGCGAAGATGTCCATCGCGTCCATGAATGCCGAGCCCATGATGCCGAAGATGTGGCGCACGCCGTTGGCGACCATGGTTTCGACGAAGGCTTCGGAAGGCGTCATCTTCTGCACGCCGGCAACGACGCTGCGGCCGTCGGTGGTGGTCTGGCTCATGGGAGTCTCCGGTAGGGACGGTTGGTTGGAACGCTGGCAATGGCCGGCGGATTCTAGGAAGCCCTGCCGCAAAACGTCAACGGATTTCGGAAATCGAAACCTGTTGGTCCGAATAACGGAATATGAGAACATCCAACCCCATGCACATCGTCCCTCCTTCCCTGCCCGCCGGCGGCGCGGCCGAGCTTGCCGGCGACACGCCCACGATGCGGCTGTTCGCGCTGCTGGAGGTCATCGCCGCGCGCGACCAGCTGTTCACGCTGCAGGCCCTGGTGGACGAGACCGGCCTGCCCAAGCCCACGCTGCACCGCATGCTGCAGCAGCTGGAGGGCGCGGGCCTGCTGCAGCGCGAGGGCGACGGCCGCCACTACGGCACCGGCGTGCGGCTGCGCCGCCTGGCCGAGAACCTGCTGCGCAACGACACCTTCCACGGCGCGCGCCATGCCGTGCTGCGCCGGCTCGTGGAGGAGGTGGGCGAGAGCTGCAACATCACGGCGCTGGCCGGCGACGAGGTGGTCTACCTGGACCGCGTGGAAACCGCCGCGCCGCTGCGCTTCTACCTGGCGCCCGGCTCGCGCGTGCCGGCGCACTGCTCGGCCAGCGGCAAGCTGCTGCTGGCGCAGATGAGCCCGGCGCAGCGCCAGCGCCTCCTGGGCCACGCGCCGCTGATGGCCTACACGCCCCGGACCGTGACCGACCTGGCCCAGCTGGAGACGGCGCTCAAGGCCGTGCGCCGCGCCGGCCATGCGCTGGACGACGAGGAGTTTCTGCCCGGGCTCTTGTGCGTGGCCGTGCTGGTGCCGTCCGACACCGGCCGCTCCAACCTCTGCGTGGCCGTGCAGGCCCCCGTCATGCGGCTGCCGCGCGAGAAGGCCGAGAGCGTGCTGCCCGCGCTGCAGCGCGCCGCCCGCGCGCTGGCCGACATCGAGCACGCCGTGCCGCGCCAGCCCTCTGCCGAGACCATGCCATGACCGACGACCCCGGCCTCGTGCCCGACACCCAGGTCAGCGTGCGCGAGGTCTTCGGCCTGGACAGCGAGCTGCGCGTGCCGGCCTTCCGCACGCCCGGCGCCCACGTGCCCGAGACCGACCCGGCCTACCGCTTCCAGCACGACGTGACGCTGGCGCTCCTGGCCGGCTTCGCGCACAACCGGCGCGTGCTGGTGCAGGGGCTGCACGGCACCGGCAAGTCCAGCCACATCGAGCAGGTGGCCGCGCGCCTGAACTGGCCCTGCCTGCGCGTGAATCTGGACGGCCACGTGGGCCGGCTCGACCTGATCGGCCGCGACGCCGTGGTGCTGCGCGATGGCCAGCAGGTCACCGAGTTCCAGCCCGGCATCCTGCCCTGGGCGCTGCAGCGGCCCGTGGCCCTGGTGTTCGACGAGTACGACGCGGGCCGGCCCGACGTGATGTTCGTGATCCAGCGCGTGCTGGAGCAGGGCGGCCGGCTCACGCTGCTGGACCAGAACACCGTGCTCACGCCGCACCCCGCGTTCCGCCTGTTCGCCACCGCCAACACCGTGGGCCAGGGCAACCTCAACGGCCTGTACCACGGCGTGCAGCGGCTCAACCACGCGCAGATCGACCGCTGGAACATCGTCGCCGCGCTGGACTACCTGCACCCCGCCGAGGAAGAGGCCATCGTGCTGGCGCGCGTGCCGGCGCTGGGCGACGACGCCGGCCGCCGCCTGTTGGCGCAGATGGTGGCGCTGGCCGGGCTCACGCGCAAAGGCTTCGCCGCGGGCGACGTGTCCACGCTGATGTCGCCGCGCACCGTGATCACCTGGGCCGAGAACCTGCAGATCTTCGGCGACGTGGCGCTGGCCTTCCGGCTCTCCTACGCCAACAAGTGCGACGAGGCCGAGCGCCCCGTCGTGGCCGAGTACTTCCAGCGCTGCCTGGACCGCGAACTGGAACCGTCGGGCTCCGCATGACCCCGCGGCACTGGCCCGCGCCGCCGCGCGCCGACGCCGCCGGCCTGCCGCCCACGCCGCCGCAGCTGGCGCGCTGGCACGAGCAGGTGGAGGAGCTTTGTGTCGGCGCCATCCGCGCGTTGAGCGGCGAGGCCGACCTGCACTACCGCGGCCGCCGCCTGCACCGCGGCCGCCAGCCGCTGCCGCTGTTCGGCCCGCACCTGGCCCCCGCGCTGGAGCGGGGCGACGACGCGGGCTCCTTCCGCGGCGCGGCCGACGGCATCGCGCTGCGGCTGGCGCACAGCGACGTGGCCCTGCACCGCCGCCTGTGCCCGCAGCCGCCCGTGGAGCGGCTGCTGTTCGAACTGCTGGAGCAGTTGCGCTGCGAAGCCCTGGCCGACCCGGCCATGCCCGGCGTGGCCCGCAACCTGCGCCACCGCTTCGACGCCTGGTCGCGCGCCTACCACCATGCGCGGCTCAACGAGACCACGCGCGGCATGCTGCTCTACACCGTGGCGCAGATCGGCCGCTCGCGCGTGACGGGCGAGCCCGTGCTGGAAGACACCGAAGACCTCATCGAAGGCACGCGCGCCGACCTGGTGCCCCGGCTGGGCACCGACCTCGCCGGCCTGCGCCGCCACCGCCGCGACCAGGCCGCCTACGCGGTGCATGCGCTGGCCATCGCGCGCGCCGTGGCGGCGTTGCTGGCCCAGGGCGCGGCGGCGGCCAAGGAAGACGCGGCGGGCGAGGGCGAGGAGGACGACGGCTCCTCGGCCTTCCGCGTGCTGATGGACTTCGACCCGCCGGCCGCCGAGGCCGGCCGGCTGGCCCAGGCCGGCGAGGCCCGCGTGGTCGAGGGCGAGGCCCAGGGCTACCGCGTGTTCACGCGCGCCCACGACCGCGAGGTTGCCGCCACCACGCTGGTGCGCCCCGAGCCGCTGCGCGAACTGCGCGAGCGGCTGGACGCGCGCATCGCCGCCCAGGGCGTGCAGCTGCCCTGGCTGGTGCGCGCGCTGCAGGCCCTGCTGGCGCGGCCGCGCGAGGACGGCTGGCACGACGGCCAGGAGGAAGGCCTGCTGGACGGCCGCCGCCTGGCCCGGCTGGTGGCCTTGCCCACCGAGCGCCGGCTGTTCCGCGCCGCGCGCAGCCAGCCGCTGGCCGACTGCGCCGTGACGCTGCTGCTCGACTGCTCGGCCTCGATGAAGGAGCACGCCGAGTGGACGGCCATGCTGGCCGACGTGCTGGCGCGCGCGCTGGAGCGCATCGGCGCGCGCTGCGAGGTGCTGGGCTTCACCACGGGCGCCTGGAACGGCGGCCGCGCGCAGCGCGACTGGCAGCGTGCCGGCCGGCCGGCGCGGCCGGGCCGGCTCAACGAGCTGTGCCACATCGTGTTCAAGGATGCCGCCACCCCCTGGCGCCGCGCGCGGCCCGGCCTCGCCGCGCTGCTCAAGCCCGACCTGTTCCGCGAGGGCGTGGACGGCGAGGCCCTGCAATGGGCGGCCGGCCGGCTTGCCGCGCAGGAAGCCGGGCGCCGCATCCTGCTGGTGTTCTCCGACGGCTGCCCGATGGACGGCGCCACGCGCCTGGCCAACGACGCCCACTACCTGGACCGGCACCTGCAGCAGGTGGCGCAGCGCATCGAGCAGCAGGGGCGGATCGCGCTCTATGGCGTGGGTGTGGGGCTGGATTTGAGTCCCTACTACGCCGCCAGCCATGTGCTGGACCTGGCCCACGCGGGCGCCGGCAACGCGGTGTTCCGCGAGGTGGTGGGCGTGCTGGGCGGGCGCGTGCGGCGCTGAACCCTGTTCCGGGCCGCGCTACTTCTTCGGCGCGCCGAAGGAGAGAGCCACCTTGGCATGGCTTTCGGCGATCTTCGCCAGCGCCTTGCCGGCCTCGTCGGACTGGGCGAAGCCCTGGGCCACGATCTTCAGATGCGCCGTCTGGCGGTGCATCTCCATCCAGCGTTCGATCAGCCGGGCCACGGTGATGACCGCCGTCGTGGCCAGGGCCAGCGTGGCGGCGGCCGTCAGCGGCTCGGTGGCCAGCTTGTCGCTGGGCACGGCCACGCGCTCGATGTCGATGCCATCCAGCGTGGCGTCGTCCAGTTCGCGTGTGACGAACTGCAGCAGGTCTTCCGTTTCGGCGCCGGCGTCGATGGTCAGGCGGGGCAGGGACATGGTTCATCTCCGGTGCAGGTCGATGAGCGCGCGCATGCGCGCGGGAAAGGTGCAGGCCGCGTACTGGGCCGGCACCGCCGGGAACATGTTGCAGAAGTTGTCGCCGTGGTGCGGGCAGGCCGCATGGTGGCAGGTTCTCTGCGCGCTGTCGAAGTGCGCACCGCTGGCGCGCCGCACAGCGCCATACAGGGTCAGCATGTCGGCGACCACCGCGCGCCAGTGCGCGGGCCCGCCCACGGCCAGCGAGGCGAAGCCGCTGCCGTCGGCCGGCCCCGTCAGCAGGGTGCGGTCGTTCACGCCGTCCACGTGGAAGCGGTACACCGTCAGCATGGGCGCGAACCGCCGCAAGGCCCGGTGCAGCGTCTGCGGCCGCACCCAGGCCGGCTGGCCCATCAGCAGGCCCAGTTCCGGCAGGTCCTGCTGGGCTTGCTGCCAGGCTCGGGCCGGCACGCTCAGGAACGGGTGGGCGATGGAGCCGCCATCGCCATGCAGCGCGCCGCCAACCCAGGCCTCCAGCGTGAGCCGGTGGTAGGGGCTGCCGAGCAGGTGGCCGTCGGCGTTCACCGGTGCCTCGAACGGGATCTCGCCGAGGTACATGTCGAACACCGCATCCCACTGGCAGGGCTCGGGATGGGCGAGGAACTGGACCGTGTCGGCGCGGCCGCTCGTGAAGTCGCGGCGCAGGCGCAGCAGCAGCTCCGCGAAGGCCCGCACCGGCTCGCTGGTGTGGAAGGCCGCGTTGATGAGCGGCAGCATGGCGCGCAGGGCCAGCCGCCGGTCGGCCAGGAAGCGCGCCGCGAACGCGTACGGTTGCAGCGTGGCCGGGTTGCGCTTGGCCCAGCGGTCCAGCGTGGCCGGGTCGCTTTTGTCGCCGGCGGCCGTGACCTGGTATTCGGCCAGGGAGGTCGCGCACTCCATGAGGTCCAGCGGCCGCAGCGCGATGGCGTCGTCGGGCTTGCGCCGCGACCGGGCGCCCGCTTGGGCCAGGAACAGCGCGTCGGCGCGGCGTTCGATGCGGTCGTCCCACGTGAGCCGCTCGAATTCGGGCAGCAGGCAGTCCCAGCCGCGGTGCTCGGGCGTGCTGCGCGCCAGGATGCCGAACGCCTGCATGGCCTTGTGGAACGACAGCAGCGCATAGCGGTGCAGGAAGGGCAGGCGCAGGCCCTGCCAGACATGGTAGGTCTCATGGAAGCGGACCTGGAAGCTGCGTTCCGGCAGCAGGTCGAGCACGGCGTCGGGCGCCGCCCCCTGCGCGGGCTGGAAACGGCGCAGCGCCGCCAGCAGCGCCGGCGCCAGATGCGCGCGCGGGACATGGATGAACGCCACGAACATGCAGGGGTCGACGTGCGAACGCATGGGGGGCCTCCCGGTGCTGCTGTGCAGACGCCCGGCAGTGTGCCGCATCTGCGCGGCGCTGTGGGCGCAGGTGCCGCATGCCCGTGTTGCGCCAGCAGTCCCGCCGGTTTCCCCATGCCGCGCTGCGGCTCCAAGGCGTCAAGGCGGCGGGCCCATGGCCTGCAGCGCCTGCTGCACGGCCTGCCGTTCGCGCTGGCGCGTGCCGCCGCGCAGGTTGGCGGCCACCCATTCGGCGCGCGCCAGCGCGATGCCGCCGCTGCCGCGCCAGGCGCGCGCCTCGGCGTCGGGCCTGTGCAGCATGGCGGCCAGCCACACGGCCTGCGCTGGCGCCAATGCGCGGGCGCTGCGGCCGAGTAGCCGCGCGCCGCGGCCTCGGCCCCGCACAGGCCCGCGCCCCAGGGCGCGTTGTCCAGGTACAGCTGCAGGATGCGCGCCTTGCCCAGCGTCTGCTCCATCTCCACCGCGTAGAGCAGTTCGCGCAGCTTGCGCGTGGCGCTGCGTTCGTCGCCCGTCACGAGGCGCTTGGCCAGCTGCTGCGTGAGCGTGCTGCCGCCGCGGCGCACGCCGCCCTCGGTCTGGTTGGCCTGCAGCGCGGCCTGCAGTTCCCGGATGTCGTAGCCCGGGTGCTCGAAGAAGCGCTGGTCCTCGGCCGCGAGCACGGCGCGCACCAGCCAGTCCTCGCGCCGCAGCCGGCTCGGCGCGCCGCAGCTGCTCGTGGCATGGGCCCAGGCCCCGGTGCCCAGGCCTTGCACGGTGAAGCCTTGCAGTTGCGGCTGCACGCGCAGCGGGCCGGCCGGCAGCTGCCATTGCGCGCGCAAGGCGACCGCGCCGCCGATCCGTGCTTGCCGCAGCTCGGGCAGCTGCGGCGCCAGCACGGCATAGGCGTCGGCGATGGGCGTGGCGGGCAGGCGCAGCTGCAGCGCCAGGCCGCCGCCCTGCAGCCGGCCCGTGAACCAGGCCTGCAGCGCGGGGCCCTCGTCCACGCCCGTGTCGGCACGGAGCCGGCCTTGCAGGGTCTCGAAGTCGCGGAACACGGCGACCTGCAGCCGCGGCAGCTGCAGCGGCGCGCTGCCCAGCGCGGAGGCCGGCACGAGGCAGGGCGCGCATTGCAGGTGCAGGCTGCGGTCGCGCGCCTGCCAGTGCAGCTCGACCGGCCCCCAGCGCGTCTGCAGGCGGCGGCCGTCCAGCCATGGCGCGAACGGCGCGGCCGTGGCCAGCCGCAGCGCCGCGGGCACGCTGACGCTGGTGTGCCAGGGCCCGATGCGCAGCGGCGCCGCCCATTCGCCGGGCTGGGGCGCGAGCAGCCGCCACGCCACCGCGCCGGCCAGCAGCACGCCCAGCGGCAGGGCGGCCAGCGAGAGCAGCAGCAGGCGCAGCGCCCGGGCCGGCTTCACAGCAGCCCCGTGGCGCCGATGGCGGCCAGCGGCGTGGCCGTCGTCACCGCCAGCCATGGGCCGCTGGACTGGCCGCGCAAGGCCGCCCAGTACCAGGCCGAGGTGTCGGTGAAGGCCCGGCCCTGTGCGTCGGTCGTGCGCTCGCACACGCGCAGCGGCTGGCCGCCCTGGCGCGTGGCGGTGAAGCAGCGCCACAGCCGGGCGTGTGCGTCGTGCTCCAGCCGCGCGCCGGCGATGCCGTAGCCCAGCGCGCGGTAGCAGTCCTCGGCCGGGTGCAGCATGCGCGTGGGCGCTGTCACATGGCGCAGCACCAGCACGCGTTCGCCATCGGTCATGCGCGCGATGGCGCCCGGGAACTGCCGCGCGAAGCGCTGCTCCACCGGCCCCAGGGCCAGCGGCCGCAGCGCGGCGCCTTCCCACTGGCTGGGCCATTCCCAGGCGGCGGCCTCGGCAGGCGCCGCGGCCGCGGGCCGGACGGCCTGGGCGATGCCCCAGGCCATGCACAGGGCCAGGCCCGCGGCGAAGACGGTCTTGTGCAGCACGCGCTGCACGAAGCGGTTGGCGAACAGGGTTTCAAGCCGCGTGGGCATGGCGCACTCCAGTGGACGGGATGGGGGCGGCGGGCCGCTGCATCTGCCAGGCGATGGCGGCGCAGACCGCGGCCAGCACGGCCAGGCCCAGCGCCTCGTGGCCCCAGGCCGGCAGCGGCCGGCCCGCGCCCTCGGCCGCCACCAGCAGCGTGTTGCGCAGCACGTTGCCGGCCAGCACCGTGAGGCCGACCCCAGGCAGGCGCGCCAGCACGGTGCGGTCGGCCATGCCGGCCCACAGCGCCGTGGCACCGGCCGTGAAGTAGCCCAGCCAGGCCATCTGCACGCCCGAGCAGGGCGCGTCCACGACCACGAGGCGGCCGTCCACGAGCAGGGTGCTGCCTTCGCGCCAGACCGTGAAGAACGGCGCCAGCAGCCAGCGCGAAGCCTCGGCCGCGAGCACGCGCAGCGGGTAGCCGGCGTAGAACTGCAGCGAAGACAGCAGCGGCAGCGCCAGCACCGCCAGCAGCAGCACGGGCGTGGCCGCCACCTGGTGCGGCAGCAGGGCCAGCAGCGTGGCGGCCAGCGCGAGCACGGCCAGCAGGCTGGCCAGCAGCGGCGGCAGCGCGCCGCGCGTGAGCGTGGCGGCCAGCGTCAGCACCGTGGCGGCGGCCAGCCAACCCAGCGCGGGCGAGGCGCGCAAGGCCTTGCGGTGCAGGCCCGCCAGCGTGGCGAGGGCAGCCAGCGCGAGCAGGCCCAGCGGGTCGTCGGCGCCATCGGCCAGGCGCCGCGCCATCCAGGTCCAGGCGGGCAGCAGGGCCAGCGCCTGCAGCGCGATCCAGGCCCCGGCCGGCAGGCGGTCGACGGCGATGCCCCAGCGCACGAAGCGCGGGTTGCGGATCAGGTCGTGGCTGTTCATCGCGTGAAGCTCCCGTGGCGCTGGCGCCGGGCGCGGCGCCGCAGCATGGCCAGCACCGAGAGCACCAGCAGCACGGCACCCAGGGTCTCGGGCTCGGGCGTGCTGGGCACTTCGGCGCCGGCGATCACCGTGGCGCTCTCGCCGAGCGCGCGTTCGCCCACGCCCTGGGGCAGCGGCAGCGGCTGCTGCACGCGCTGGCTGTCGGCGGGCGCCAGGTTGCGCACCACCTGGTCGACCGCGATGAAGCTCGTGTAGGGCGTCAGCAGCGCGTAGTCCAGGCCCAGCCGGGTGATCGCGGCGCGCTGGGCGTCGCCGCCTTCCAGCGCTTCCTGGTCGGCCAGCTGGGCGATGCGGTGGCGCGCCCAGAGCGCGGGCAGGGCCGCGGCCTGCCCGGGCGGGGCGGGCTGCACCTGCACGGCCTGCTGCCAGGGGCCGGCGGCCGTGTGGCCCTGGACCCGCATGCGGCCCTGGGGCTGGCCGCGCCACTTGCCGAACACCACGACGGGGCGCTCGCCCAGCACGTCGGGTTGCACGGCGGGCTCGAGGTCGTAGACGTCCAGGCCCTCGAACTGCAGTTTCACGCTGGTCAGCACGGGCGACTCCACCATGCGCCGAAAGCGCGCCGCCTGCTCGGGCGCCTGCACCGGGTCGGTGATGATGAAGGGCTCGCCGCCGCCGGCACGCGCCAGCCCTTCGAGCAGCGCGCGGTTGACCGAGGAGCCGATGCCGAAGGCGAACAGGTTGGCCTGGTTCAGGTTGCGCCGCACGAGCGCGAAGGCTTCCGGCTCCACCGTCACGTAGCCGTCGGTCACGACGACGATGGTGCGCGCCACGTCGGGCGTCCTGGGTTGGTCGTAGACGCGGCGCAGCGCCGGGATCAGTTCGGTGCCGCCCGCGCCCATGGTCTGGCCCAGCGCGGCCAGCGCGCGGTCGATGTGGGCCTGCGTGGCCGGCACCGACTGCGGCGCCAGCATGCGGCTGCTGCCCGAGAACAGCATCACGTTGAAGCGGTCGGTGGGCCGCAGGCCCTGCAGGAGGCGCTGCAGCATGGCCTTGGCCGTGTCCAGCGGAAAGCCGTGCATGGAGCCCGAGATGTCGACCACGAAGATGTAGTCGCGCGGCACGACCTGCGTGGCCGCCACGGCCTGGGGCGGCGCCACCAGCGCGAGGAAGAAGTTCTCGGCCTTGGGGCCCTGGCCCTCGGCCAGCATGAGGCCGGCGGCCAGTTGCTCGCCGGCCAGGCCGTAGTCGAGCACGAAGTCGCGGTCGTTGGCCGGCCCGCTGCCGTCGGCCAGGCGCACGCTGGCGTGGCCGGGCTGGTCCTGCGATTGCGCGACGGCGATGGCATGCGTGCGCGAGCGGATGCCCTGCAGCGGCAGCGGCGCGTCCAGCTGCATCTGCAGCGTGAAGCGGCTGGCGGAAGGCTCGCCGGCGCGCAGCGTGGGCTGGGCGGCCCAGGTGTCGCCGCCCTGGCTGGCCGCATGGGCGTAGCGCGGCCCGACGACGGTGGGGAACACGAAGGCGTAGCGGCCGTCCTGCGGCAGCAGCAACTCGGTGTAGCGCAGTTCCACCTGCACGTCGTCGCCGGGCAGGATGTTGGCCACGCGCATCTGGAACACATTGGGCCGCTGCTGCTCGAGCAGCGCGGCGGTTTTGCCTTCCTGCCTGGCGGCGGCGTATTCGATGCGGGCCTGCTGCTTCTCGCGGATCTGCGCGGTGACCAGGCGTTCGCCCAGGCGCACCTGCAGCCCGCCCACGGCGGCGCGCGTGGAGCCCGGGAACACGTAGTCGGCCTCGATGGCCGCCTGGCCCTCGTTGCGGTAGTGCTGCACCACGCGCACCTCGGCGATCACGCCGGAGACCTGCACCGAGACCTCGGTGCTCTTGAGCGGCAGCGCGTCCACGCCGGGCGTGCCGCCGCGCACGAAGAAGTAGGGGCTTTCGGGCGCGCCGTCGCGCGTCTGCGCCTCGACGGGGCGGTGCAGCAGCGCCGCGCACAGCGCCAGCGCGGCTGCGGCGAGCCAGCGCCCGGCGGCGCTCTGGGGGAGGAAGAGGAAGGCGATCACGGGGTGTCCGCTGGAGGTGGCCGTGCGACGGTGCACGGGGCGGACTTTCCGCGGCGCCCGCGAAGGCAGTTCGAAGGATTTGGGCCTGTGTGAAGCCTGTGTGAAGTCGGCGTGCGTGGCCGCACCGGCCCACGGCGTCCGCTGCACCCTTGGGTCCCGGTCTGGCCGACGGCCTGTCCGCGCACCGCGCGGCGCGGCCCTTGAACGCGCTTACGGCCGCCGCAGCGGCAGCACCAGCGTGGCCAGCGCCCCGCCGCCCGCGGCGTTCGTGAGCAGCGCCTGCCCGCCATGCTGCTGCGCGATCTCGCGCACGAAGGCCAGGCCCAGCCCCGTGCTTCTCTTGCCGCCGTCCGGCCGCGCGAGCGAGTAGAACTTCTCGAACACCTTGTTGCGCGCGTACTCGGGGATGCCGGGGCCGTGGTCGCGCACCGTGATGCGGGCCTGGCGCGCATCGGCCTGCAGCGCGAGTTCGACGCGGCTGCCGGCCGGCGCGAAGTCGAAGGCATTGGCCAGCAGGTTGCTGACGGCGCGCCGCAGCAGGAAGGGGTCGCCCCAGACGTGGGCCTGGGCGGCGATGGACAGGCCGAGTTCCAGCCCGCGCGCGGTGGCCGCGGCCTGGTGGCTGGCCGCCAGTTCCTCGAGCAGCGGCGCCAGCGCCACGGGGCCGGCATGTTCGAGCACGCGCCGGCTTTCCAGCGCCGTCAGCTCCATCATGCGGTCCACGATCTCCTGGATGCGCTGCGTCTCGCGTGCGATGTTGGCCAGGAAGTGCGCGCGCGCGGGTGCGGGCATGTCCGCGTCTTCCAGCAGCTCGGCCGCGCCGCGGATGGCCGACAGCGGGCTCTTGATCTCGTGCGTGAGCGTGGCCACGTGGTCGGCCATGGTGTTGCGGCCGGTCAGCGCGTCGCGCGTCTCGTGCACGCCGGCGCGCAGGGTCGCCACCGCATGGCGCAGCATGGGCCGCAGGCGCAGCCGTGGCTGCGTGCGCAGCCAGGCCAGGTAGTCGCGCACCAGGCCGAAGGGCCGCACCAGCCAGGCGGAGACGATCAGCGCGCCAACCAGCAGCGCCAGCGCCGAGCCCACGCCGACCCAGATCGTGCGCCAGCGCGCGTCCTGCACGAACTTGCCGAAGCTCTGCACGGGCTTGCCCACGCTGACCACGCCGATGGTCACGTGCTCGCGGCTGCGCACGGGCGCGGCCACGTACATGACCGAGGTGCTGGCGTCGCTGGCCACGTCGCGCGAGGTGCGTGCGCCGTACAGGCCGTCCAGCGTGTAGCGCACGTCGCGCCAGTCCAGGTAGTTCTCGCCCAGGTGCTGGCCCAGGCGGCCGCGCTGCGCGTCGAACAGCACGCGGCCGTCGGCATCGGTCACGTACAGGCGCAGGTCCACGCGCGTCTTGCGCAGGCCGTAGATCTCGGCGTCGAACTGGCGCGCGTAGAGCGTGCGCAGCAGCGGCTCCAGCCGCCGGGGGTCGATGCGGTCGCCCTGCAGGTCCTGCTCGACCAGGCTGGCCACGAGGTTGGCGGTGTCGACCAGCGATTCCTCGGCCGACTCGCGGTAGCGCGGGTCGATGTCGCCGACCACGCGGTACAGCAGCAGCGCGATGCCGGCGACGTAGATCGCCAGGATGCCGACGAAGATGCGCGTGCGGCGGCTCACGGCGCGGCGGTGGGCGAGGGCGGCAGGTCCTCGTGCAGCGCGTAGCCGGTGCCGCGCAGCGTGCGGATGGGCTCGATCTCGGGCGCCACCGCCTTGAGCTTGGCGCGCAGCGTCTTGACGTGCGCGTCCACGGTGCGGTCCAGGCTCTGGGCGGCGTCGTCCCAGACCATGTCGAGCAGTTCGTCGCGCGTGTAGACGCGGCCCGGGCGCTGCACCAGGAGGGCCAGCAGGCCGTATTCGTAGCGCGAGAGCTCGAGCGGCTGGCCGTAGTAGCGGATGCGGCGGCGTTCGCCGTCGATCTGGAACACCGGCGGGATGCCGCCCGGCACCGCAGGCGCCGCGCCGCCGCGCGCGCTGCGGCGCAGGATGCTGCGCACGCGCGCCACCAGTTCGCGCGGCGAGAAGGGCTTGGCGATGTAGTCGTCGGCGCCGAGCTCCAGGCCGACCACGCGGTCGATTTCGTCGCTGCGCGCGGTCAGGAACAGCATGGGCACGCCGTCGGCGCCGGGCAGCTCGTGCAGGCGGCGGAACAGCTCGAAGCCGTTCATGTCGGGCAGGCCCACGTCGAGGATGGCCAGGTCGGGCTGGCACGCACGGTACTGGGCCAGCGCCTCGCCGGCGGTGGCGCACCAGACCGGCTCGTAGCCGTCGGCGCGCAGCACGTAGGCCAGCGTGTCGGCGATGCCGGATTCGTCCTCGGCGATCAGGATGCGGGGGCGGGGGGCGGACATGACGACATGGTAGTCATCGGCGTGGGGTGACTTGGCGCAGGGTTATCCTCTGCCGCGACAACCACAACAGTGCATGCGCACGCGCATCGGAGGATTCCTTGTTCAAGACTTTTCGCGCCCTGGTGGGTGGCACTCTTTTCCTGCTGGCCCATGCTGGCGCCTGGGCCCAGATCGACGTGGAGGCCGCGGAGGCGCTCATGAAGAAGTCCGGCCTCTGGCAGCAGCTCGCGGAGATTCCTGCACAGATGCAGGCGAGCGTGAAGGAGGTCGCGGCCACTTCGGAGAAGAAGCTCAGTGCCGCGCAGCTCGCGCGCCTGTCCCAGGCTGCCGATGCCGCCTATGCGGCGGACCGCCTGCAGTCGACCACCCGCGGATTGATCGCGGCGCGGCTTGAACAGAACCACCTGCCGGCGCTGAATGCCTGGCTCGACAGCGGCCTGGGCCAGAAGATCCGCCGGCTCGAGGAAGCCGCGGCGGCCGATCAGCGCGATACGCAGGCCAAGCTCCAGGAGGGTGTTGCACGGTTGCAGCGCCAGGATGCCGCGCGTCGCGCGCTGTTGACCGAGTTCGTCGAGGTCACCCGGTCGGCCGAGGCACTCACCGACTTTTCGATCGACGCGCTGCTGGCCACGCGCCAGGGACTGTCCAGCGTCACGGCCGATGAGACCGGCCCGTCGCTGGAGGACATGCGCGCTGCGTTGCAGGCGCAACGCCCGCAGATGCTGCAGACCTACGCCATGGTGTCGACGGCCTTGTACGCCTTGCACTACTCGACCCTGCCGGACGACGAGCTCGCTCAGTATCTGGTGTTCCTCAAATCCGAGGCGGGCCGGCGCTACACCGACGTCGGCGTGCAGGCCTTGACCGACGCTCTGGTCGATTCCTCGCTCGAGTTCGGCCGCCGGCTCAAGGGCACGCAGGACCGGTTCCGGTCCTGAATGCGGCCTCAATACCCCCGCAGGTCGTCCACCGGCAACAGCAGCTTCTTGCCGCCGCGGATGCGCTGCAGCGTGCGCGTGACGACGTCCACGTCGTTGTCGAAGCTGCCATGCGCGGGCGCCTGCGTGGCGATCGGCTGGCCGGCGGCGTCCACGGCCGTGGCGATGCGCTCGGCGTCCAGCACCGTGGTGCGCTTGGCCAGCGCCGCCTGCGCGGCCGCGGCGCGCCAGGCGGCCAGGGCCTCGCCGGTGTCCGAGGTGCCGTCCCAGCCGCTGTAGCCGGTGTCGTGGATGCGGTCCATGCCCAGGATGGGCAGGCGCAGGTCGGTCTCCAGCGCGTTGGAGACGAAGTACAGCAGCGACTTGCGGTACACGGCCGCCACGCTGTCCTTGCGCTCCACGCGGTCGGACAGCACGTCGATGTGCAGGCGCTCCATCACATGCGCGTTGCGCGCATAGCGCGCGTTGGCGAAGGGCACGCTGCAGGCCGGCGCGTAGAGGTGCACCGAGGCCAGCCTGTCGTGCAGGCCGGCGTCGCGGCCCTCGGCCTTGCGCTGCGCCAGCGCGGCGATCAGGTGGCCCAGCGCGATGGAGCCGGCCGAATGGCCGACCACGTGGAACTCGAAGGCATCGCCCCAGGTGCTGGACAGGGCCTGCAGCGCGTCCAGCAGCAGGTCGCCGCCGTGGCGCGGCGCGAAGGCCAGGTCGGCGTTCTCCTTCATCTCGCTCCAGATCGGCCGCGCGACCGGGCGGCCGACGGTTTTCTCGAGCAGCAGGTCGGTCTTCTCGCTGATCCATTCGCCCACGCCCGCGCCGGCCAGGCCGCGCTCCTTCTGCCGGCTGTCCTGCAGGATGTTGGCGAGCGTCTCGAACAGGCCGGTCTTCCAGACCAGGAACAGCGGGTAGCAGCCGTTGGCCACGAAGTAGCGGCCCATGGCGCTGGCACGCTTGATGGCCGCGCCCTCGTCGTTGAGGCCGCCGTGCACGTAGAGCACCAGGCGCTTGGTCTTGTCCTTCTGGGCACGGAACCACTCGTCGGGCAGCGTGGTGCACTGGTGCTGCAGCTTGCGCGGCTGCTCGTCCTGCGTCAGGTAGCGGCTCACGCGGCCGTCGTTGCCCAGCACCACGCTGTGCTGGTAGGCCAGGCCCTGGTCCCACCACTTGGTGCGGTCGGTGCCCGCGAGCGCGCCGGCCTGGCCGTGCGAGACCGCGAGCCGGCCCGCCACCACGCCCGGCACGCCCAGCGCGACGACCCAGGCGTCCATGCCGTTGGCCAGCCAGTCCAGGTAGCTGATCACGCCGAAGCCGCCCGCGCCCCAGCTGTCGCCCCAGGAGTTCTGCACGATGAAGCCGACGGCGTTGAAGCCCACCAGCGCGAAGGCATGGCCGCCGTCCTGCGAGGGCCGGCCGTCGAACGGGATCTCGGGCAGGTCGGCATGGTCCTGCGGCACCTGCCTGCGCGTGCGCACCTGGTTCCAGCCGTCGTGCGTGAAGGCCGAGACGAACACGGCCCAGTGCTGGTGGATGGCGGCCTGCATGTCGGTGATCGACTTGGTGTCGATGCGGTAGTACACGCCCAGCGTGTGCTGCACGGCGCGGTCGGCGAAGCCGTAGCGCGCCGGGTTGGCCTTGTCGGGCGCGTAGGGCCAGTCGCTCTCCAGGCACACGCCGTTGTTGAACCAGCCCTTGAGCGCGCCGCGGCAGGAGGAGCCGTCGTAGTTCTCGCCCTCGTACTCGTCGTGCCGGCGCGCCAGCGTGTAGAGCATGCGCGGGCTGACCGACTCCATCTGCACCGGGTTGCCGGCCTTGATCCAGCGCAGGTAGTTGACCACGCAGGCCAGGCCGAAGCCGGTGCAGGCGCCTTCCTGGCCCTGGTCCAGGATCAGGCCGGCGCCGGTGTAGCCGGGCAGGAAGCGGCTGATGTCCTGCGGCGTGGGCACCTGGTCGGGCAGCGTGATGGCGGCGGGCTGGAACTGGCGGTCGCGCAGGTCGGCCGCGTCCTTGCGCGTGCGCAGGTTGCGCGGCTTGGCGGGGACGGGCTTCACGGCGGCCAGGGCCGCGGCCCTGCCCTTGGCCGCGCCCTTGCGGGCGGGCGCACGCGCCGGCGCCGGCGGCCAGACCGCCGCGGCACGCCGGAACACGTCGGTGAAGCTCTCCAGCCCGTGCGAGCCGCCGTTGACCAGGCGGCGCGCGGCGCGCAGGTCGCCGGCCGCCACGGCGGCGCGGAACCTGGTGGCCTTGTCGGCCAGGAACTGCGCGAGGATGACGGCCGCCACCTCGGGCGCATTGGCCCGGTCGGGGAAGGCCACGAGGTCGATGGCGATGCGCTTGCCGTAGGTGGCGTAGTTGGCCTTGCCCGTCAGCTGCACGAAGCCGCGGCCGCGGTAGCGCTCGCCGTCGCCGCGCGCGCCGTTGCCGATGTCCTTGCGGGTGTCGTAGAGCGAGAACGGCGCGCCGCCGGGCGGGGTGTTGTACTTGGACGGCAGCTCGGCGATGGGCACGAAGCCCTCGGTCTCGGCGCGGATGGTGCCCAGCGCGCCGATCACCATGGCGGTGTCGGTGAGCTCGGCCGCGCCCAGGGCCGCCTCCACATAGGGCAGGTAGCGCGCGATGTTGGCCGGCCGCGTGGCCGGGAACAGCCGGCACACGTCGCCGACGTTGAGCGGCGGCTGCAGCGGCACCGGCGGCGCCAGTTCCAGCAGCACCTGGCAGCGCGGGCCGACGATGCCGTCGGCGATCAGGCCCACGCCGGACTGCCAGCGCCGGATGGCGGCATCGAAGTCGTCGTCGATGGGGCTGCCGGGCGGCGCCGCCAGCGAGGAAAACGCCTGGGCGTCGGCGCCCAGCAGGGTGAGCAGGGTGGCGCGCAACAGGTCGACGTCGGAACCAGCGTCGCCCCTGGTCAGAAGATGCTTCATGGTTTGCCTCGCTCCGGTGGTGGATCGCGGCGCCTATCATGGCGCGCTTGTCCCACTCCTGCGCGTGCCTTGAGTCACCGCGCATTGGCCAAAGTGATGAGCAAGCGCATCCGCATCGGTTCCGGCTCCACCTTCGAGGAGCAGATGGCCTACTCGCGCGCCGTGGTGGACGGCGAATGGGTCTTCGTCTCCGGCACCACGGGCTTCGACTACACCGCGATGACCATCACGGACGACATCGTGGCGCAGGCCGACCAGTGCTTCCGCAACATCGCGGCCGCGCTGGAGCAGGCCGGCAGCAGCCTGGCGGACGTGGTGCGCATGACCTACGTGCTGCCCGACGCCAGCCTGTTTCCCGCGTGCTGGCCCGTCATGCGCCGGTACCTGGGCGAGGTCAGGCCGGCGGCCATGATGGTCAGCGCCGGGCTGGCCGACCCGCGCATGAAGATCGAGATCGAGGTGACGGCGCGCAAGCAGGCAGCCTGACCGCGCCGCCGGGCCGCCCCCGGGCGGCGGGCGCGGGGGCTCAGGCGTAGCTCCAGCGGCAGCGCCGTCGTGAACTTGATCTGCTCCATCGCGAAGGCTGGAGCTCACGCCGGCTCAGCTCCACCTCGCGGATCAGCCGCTGGTAGAAGCGTCGTAGCCCTTGATGTCGGCCGCACGACCATGCGCAGCAGGTAGTCGATCTCGCCGCTCATGCGGTGGAACTCGACGATCTCGGGGATGGCCGTCGACCACGGCCGTGAACTTCGTCAGCCCACTTCTCGTTGTGCTGGTTGGTGCGCACGCGAGACGAACACCGTCACGCGCCCACGTGCGCTTGGCCGGGTTCAGCACGGCCACGCGGCTGCTCGATGTAGCCGGCTCTCGCTCGAGCCGCTTGATGCGGCTTCCAGCACGGCGTGGTGGACAGGTCCACGCGCTCGCTAGCGCCTGCAGCGGCAGGCCGAAGCGTTGGTCTGCAGCGCATCGAGGATGCGCCTGTCGATGCTTGATCCAGGGGCGGGTCTCGGTTTCATGGGTACAAATTTTCGAGGATCGTAATTCAGGGACTCAATTCTGCACTGGTGGAGACAAGACGCTATTTTGCTCATGTCGCCCAGCGTGGTCGGCACAATTTCCTGCCATGACGAAATCTACCTCGATGCCAACGCCACCACCGCCCGTGCTCGGCAGGCCCGCAGGCCGCGCTGGCCGGCCATGTCAGTCATGATACGGCAACCCCAGCAGCACGCCCACGGCGCCTGGCTTGAAGGCGCGCATGGCTCGACGGCCGTGCGGCCGCGCGCGCCGCGTGCTGGGCGCGTGCACACGGGCGGAACTGCTGTTCACCAGCGGCGCCACCGAGGGCATCCAGACGGCGGTGCTGTCGGTGCTGTGGGCTGCGTGCGCGGCGCGATGCCGGCGGGCCACGGCTGCTGCTCTACGGCGCCACCGAGCACAAGGCCGTGCCCGAGAGCCTCGCGCACTGGAACGCGTGCTGGGCCTGGACCTGGAGTGCGGCGCTGCCCGTGGAGCGCACGGCCGCCACGACCTCGCGCTGCTGCGCGCGCTGGCGCCCCATGCCGGCTGGTCTGCACCATGGCCGCCAACAACGAGACCGGCGTGGTCTCCGACCTGCGACGGCATCGAGGCCGTGATGGCGCGGCAGGCGCCGGCGCGCTGTGGCTGGTGGACTGCGTGCAGGCGCTGGGCAAGCTGCACCTGCGGCTGCCGCCACGCGCATCGACTACGCCGCCTTCTCGGGCCACAAGCTCTATGCGCCCAAGGGTATCGGCATGCTCTACGTGCGCGAAGGCGCGCCCTTCACGCCGCTGCTGGCCGGCGGCGGGCAGGAGGCGGGCCTGCGCTCGGGCACCGAGAACACGGCCGGCATCGCGGCGCTGGGTGCGGTGCTGGAGGCGGTGGCGCGCGGCGGCGTGTTCCGCACCGGCGCCGAGAGGCGCCCTGGCGCGACCGCCTGGCAGAGGCCCTGCGCGCCGCCTTCCCGACGATCGCGTTCCACGCGCCGTCGGAATGCACGCTGCCCACCACGCTGAACTTCTCGGTGGAAGGCTTCTCCGGCAGGGAACTGCTGGACGTGTTCGACGCCGCCGGCCTACGCGTGAGCGCCGGCAGCGCCTGCGCGGCCGCGCGCGCCGCCCCCAGCCACGTGCTGCAGGCCATGGGGCTGCCGGAGCGCCAGGCCGCATCGGCGGTGCGCATGTCCTTCGGACCGCTCGCGGACGAGGGCTTCATCGACGCCGCCTGCGCGCGCATCGCGCACGTCGGCGCAGCCCTGCGCGCCGCGCGCGGTGCTGGACGAGGCCGCGCGCGCCGCGCTCGAGATGGACGCGCCGGCCGTGCGCCAGGCGCTGCAGGCAGCGCCGCCGGCCGCTGGTCGTCGACGACGCGCCAGGCGAACGAGCAGCGCCAGCAGCCCGCCGCCGGCCTCGCCGCCGAACAGGTGCCGCTGTCGGCGCTGGCCGAGGCGCTGCCGCGCTGGTGCGCGCTGCCGGCCGCCACGCCCGTGATCTTCGTCTGCCGCAGCGGCCGGCGCAGCGCCCAGGCCGCCGATGCGCTGCGCCGCCAGGGGCATGCGAACGCCTGGAGCCTGGCCGGCGGCCTGGCGCAATGGACGGCGGCCGCATGACGGCGCGCGCCGCCATGCACCGCGATGGCCCCTGGCCCGGACGGGTTGACGGCCATGCCCATCCTGCGCCGGCCGCGGCGCGTGGAAAATCCTTTCCCCCTGGCGCGCGCGCACCGCATGGGTTGGGAAGAATTCTGCTGGGATTCGCCCTTCAGTGAGAAGAAACCAACGTCATGCGTTGCCATGGGCATGGATTGCTCAATGGCATGGCGATTGCGTCAACCTGGTTTTTTCAATCTCACCGGAGGAATCTTCATGCTGGACCTGTTCAAGAACGCCGCGCCGCCCCTTCCTGGCCGCCTGCCTGGCGCTGGCCGCCGCGGCCGCCCATGCCAGGCCGACTGGCCGAGCAAGCCCGTCACGCTGATCATGGGCTTCCCGGCCGGCTCGGGCGTGGACGTGATCGCGCGTGCGTCCAGGACCCGCTGTCCAGGTCGCTGGGCCAGCCCGTCATCATCGACTACAAGTCCGGCGCGGCCGGCAACATCGCCTCCGAGTACGTGGCGCGCGCCAAGACGACGGCTACACGCTGTCCTTCGGCACGGCCGCCACGCACGGTGGCAATGCCGCGCTGTACAAGAAGCTGCCCTTCGACGTGGAGGCCGACTTCATACCCATGGCGCCCCTGCTCGACGTCTCCAACGTGCTGACCATCAATCCCAACGTCATCGATCAAGCACCTCAAGGAATTCGTCGAACACGTCAAGGCCACACCCGGGCAAATACAACTACGCCTCCACCGGCAACGGCGCGGGCACCCACATGGCCTTTGCCGAATTCAACTCGCGGCTGGGCCTGGACATGGTGCACGTGCCCTACAAGGGCGGCCCCGAGGCGCTGACGGCCGTGGTGCGCGGCGAGACCTGCTGCATCATGAACCAGGTGCAGACCGTGCTGCCGCAGTACAAGGCCGGCAAGGTGCGCCTGCTGGCCGTGACCACCGCCAAGCCCGTGGCCGCGGTCGCCGAGGTGCCGACCATCGCCTCCAGGCCTGCCCGGCACCAAGGGCTTCGACAGCTCGATCTGGTTCGGCGTGTTCGCGCCCAAGGGCACCGACCCGGCCATCGTCGACAAGCTCAACGCCGCCATCACGGCCGCCGTGCAGCAGCCCGACATGCGCGCACGCTTCGAGAGCCAGGGCAACAGCCTGCGCATCGAGACGCCCGCGCAATTCAAGCAGACCGTGCACGACAACCGCGCCAAGTGGGCCGAGGTCGTGAAGGCGGCCCACATCGAACTGAACTGATCCACCAGGCACTGTCCATGTCCACCGAAGCCCCCGACATCCTCGACCCGAACGCCGGCCTCGCCGCGCTGGAGCAGCGCCTGGCGCAGGACCTGCTGTACCTGGGCCTGCCGCCGCGCGCCTGGGTGCCGCCGCGCGCGGTGGAGGGGCAGGCGGTGCTGGACGTGGCCGTCATCGGCGGCGGCCAGGCCGGCCTGGCGGCGGCCATCGGCCTGGCGCACCAGGGCATCGCCGCCGTGGTGTTGGACCGTGCCGAGGAAGGCTTCGAAGGCCCCTGGGCCACCACGGCGCGCATGGAGACGCTGCGCTCGCCCAAGGAACTCGTGGGCCCGGCCATGGGCCTGCCGGCGCTGACCTTCCGCGCCTGGTTCGTGGCGCAGTTCGGCAACGGGGCCTGGGACGCGCTCGACAAGATCCCGCGCCTGCAGTGGATGGACTACCTGCGCTGGGTGCGCAGCGTGATGCGCGTGGACGTGCGCAACGGCGTGGCCGTCACCGACATCGTGCCGCGCGCCGACGGCCTCGTGCGGCTGGCGCTGCGCACGGCCCGGGGCGAGAGCAGCCTGCTGGCGCGCCGCGTGGTCGTGGCCACCGGGCGCGACGGCCTGGGCGGCCCGGCGCTGCCGGCCTTCCTGCAGGGCCTGCCGCGCGCGCTGTGGGCGCATTCGTCCGACGCCAACGACTACGCGCAGCTGCGCGGCAAGCGCGTGGCCGTGGTCGGCGCCGGCTCCTCGGCCATGGACAGCGCGGCCACCGCGCTGGAGATGGGGGCGGCCGGCGTGGACCTGCTGATCCGCCGCGCCGACCTGCCGCGCATCAACAAGAGCAAGGGCTCCATCGTGGCCGGCCTCACGCACGGCCACCACGACCTGCCCGACGCCGACAAGTGGCGGCTGCGCCAGTACATCAACGCCACCCAGGTGCCGCCGCCGCGCGGCAGCACGCTGCGCGTGTCGCGCCATCCGAACGTGCGCTTCCTGCTGGGCTGCCCGGTGCAGGGCGTGCAGGTTGCGCAAGGGCAGGGCGGCGGCCTGGTCGTGCGCACGCCCAAGGGCGAACTGGCCTGCGACTTCCTGATCGTCTCCACGGGCTTCGAGATCGACTGGGCGCGCCGGCCCGAGTTCGGCCACATCGCGCCGTACATCCGTACCTGGTCCGAGCGCTACCAGCCGCCCGCCGCGCTGCACGACCGGGAACTGGCCGACTCGCCCGTGCTGGGCCCGGCCTTCGAGTTCCAGGAGAAGGTGCCCGGCAGCTGCCCCGGCCTGTCGCACGTGCACTGCTTCTGCTACCCGGCCACGCTGTCGCACGGCGCATTGGCCGGCGACATTCCCAACATCAGCGACGGCGCGCGCCGGCTGGCGGCCGGCATCGCGGGCCATTTCTACCGCGAAGACTTCGAACAGCACTTCGCCAACCTGCAGGCCTACGCCGAGCCCGAACTGCTGGGCGACGAGTGGGTGCCTGCCGAGTTCGCGGCCACCGTGCCGGTGTGATCCCTTCCGCTCCCTTCTGAAAGACAAGACCGACATGACCTCTTCCGAGACCCCGCCCGTGGACGTGATCGACCAGGCCGTGCCGCTGGCCGAAGGCGATGCGCTGCACGCGCTGCGCCGCCAGCGCCCCAAGATCGTCGACGCCACCCAGGGCAGCTATGCCGGCATGTTCGCGCCCGCGGTGGCCGGCGTGTCCCTGGTCGAGCGCCTGCTGATCGCGCTGCACGCCTGCCACCTGAGCGGCGCGGCCACGCTGGCCGACCACTACCGCGCACGGCTGCAGGCCGAGGGCGCGGATGCCGCGCTGGTCGCCGCGGCCGAGGGGGCGGGTGCCGCGTCCGACGCCCGCGTGGCCACGCTGCTGGCCTTCACGGCCAAGCTCATCGTGCGCCCCATCGAGGGCGACCGCCGCGCCGTGCAGTCGCTGGCCGATGCCGGCCTGGCGCCGGCCGCCATCGTGGCCGTGGGCCAGCTGATCGCCTTCCTGTCCTACCAGATCCGCGTGGTCGCCGGCCTGCAGGCGCTGGCCGCGGCCGGCGCTGGCGGCCCCACGGCGGCGCAGCCGCCCGAGGCGCGCGGCGGCAGCACGGTGCCCGGCCCGATCCGCATCCGCGGCTTCACCAACGAGGTGCTGGACTGGACGCCATGGGCCGAGCCCGTGCGCCTGGAAGACGCCACGCCCGAGCAGATGGCGGCGCTGCACGAGATGAGCCCCACGGCCAAGGACCAGGCCT
The DNA here is from genome assembly GCA_049840715.1 of Pseudorhodoferax sp. Classification (GTDB taxonomy): domain Bacteria; phylum Pseudomonadota; class Gammaproteobacteria; order Burkholderiales; family Burkholderiaceae_C; genus Pseudorhodoferax. Next base: position 50,755 of record JASGJO010000033.1, on the reverse strand, counting down.
ACTTCCGCCTGCTCGCGCACCAGCCGGAGATGCTGCTGCAGCGCTCCATCGCCTTCAACGCCATCATGTTCGCGCCGGGCGGCATGCCGCGCGCCGAGCGCGAACTCGGCGCCACGGTGGAGTCGCGCCTGAACGGCTGCGTCTACTGCGCCTCGGTGCACGCCCAGCGCTTCGAGCAACTGGCCAAGCGCAACGACGTGATCGTGCAGCTGTTCGAAGACCCGGCCACGGCCGGCACCAGCGCGCGCGAGAAGGCCATCGTGCAGTTCTCCGCCAGGCACGGCCTGGCGCCGGCCGAACTCGACGCGGCCGACGTGCAGGCCCTGCGCGCGGCCGGCCTCACCGACGGCGAGACGCTGGACCTCGTGCACGCCGTGGCGCTGTTCGCCTGGGCCAACCGGCTCATGCTGAACCTGGGCGAGCCCATCCACAAGGACGGCACGCCGGCCGAGAAGGCCCGCCTGTGATCCGCTACACCGCAGAGCATTTCTGGGTCCGCCTCGAAGACGGCGGCACGGCCGTGGCCGGCATCACGCGCCACGCGCAGGACACGCTGGGCGACATCGTCGTGGTCGACGTGACGGCCCGCGGCCGGCAGGCCGAGAACACCGTCATCGGCGTGGTCGAGTCGGTCAAGACCGCCTCGGACCTGCACATGCCGCTGGACGCCGAGATCGCCGAGGTCAACGCCGTGCTGGCCGACCACCCGGCCCTGGTCAACGAAGACCCGATGGGCGCGGGCTGGATGCTGCGCCTGGCGGGCGTGGACGAGGCCCGCTTCGCGCGCCTGCTCGACGAAGCGGCCTACGACGCGCTCACGCGCAACTGATCAGCCCAGCGCGATCAGCCCAGCGCGGCCTCGACCGCCAGCGCCACGGCCGCCAGCCGCGCGTCGTCGCCGCGCACCGAGGACAGCATCAGCCCGGCCGGCATCTCGCCCGCCTCGTGGCAGGGCAGGCTGAACGCGCAGCCGTCCAGGAAGTTGATCGCGAAGGTGTTGCGCAACAGCATGCCGTTGGCCTGGAAGAAGGCCTCGTCGGTGGTCAGCGAAGCGATGGCCGGCGCGGCGATCGGCACCGTGGGGCACAGCAGCGCGTCGAAGCCCTGCAGCGCGCCCTCCATGCGCGCGATCCAGTCGGCGCGGCGCTGCTGCATGACGATGTAGTCGGCCGCGCTGACGGTCATGCCGAGTTCGATGCGGGCGGCCACGCGGCTGTCGTATGCGGCCCGGTGCTCGGCGATGGTCTCGCGGTGCACGGCCGCGGCCTCGACCGGCGAGAAGCCGCCCGGTGCGTTGATCCTGGCCACCTCGGCCAGCTCCGCGAGCGTGACGTCCACGACCTGCGCCCCGGCCGCCGACAGCCGGGACACGGCGCGCTGGAAGGCGCGCGCCGTGGGCCGGTCGATGCCGTCGAACATCAGCGTGCCGGGCACCGCGAGGCGCAGGCCCTGCAGCGGGCGGCGGCGCACCGCGAGCGGCGCGTCGGCCAGCACCGCATCGGCCACCAGGCAGTCCTCCACCGAGCGGGCCATGGCGCAGACCGTGTCCAGCGTCTGCGACAGCGGGAAGGCGCCCGTGCGCGGCGTGCGCGACTGCGTGCTCTTGAAGCCCACGATGCCGCACAGCGCGGCCGGGATGCGGATCGAGCCGCCGGTGTCCGAGCCCAGGCCGACGACCGACAGGCCCAGCGCCACCGAGACGGCCGCGCCCGAGGACGAGCCGCCCGGGATGCGCGCGATGTCCGGATCGGCCGGGTTGCGCGGCGTGCCGTAATGCGGGTTGATGCCCACGCCGGAGAACGCGAACTCGGTCATGTTGGTCTTGCCGACGATGGCCGCGCCCTGCGCGCGCAGGCGCTGCACGGCCACGCTGTCCTGCGCCGCCGGGGCCGCGCCACGCCGCACGGTGGAGCCGGCCAGCGTGGTCTCGCCGGCGACGTCGTAGAGATCCTTGATGGACACGGGCAGTCCCGCCAGCGGCGCCAGCTGCACGCCGGCCCTGTGCGCGGCATCGGCATGGCGCGCGGCGGCCAGCGCGGCGTCGGCATAGAGCCGGGTGAACACATGCTCGGCGGCCGGCAGCTTCGCGCCTTCCAGCGCCTGCGTGACGATGGCCTCGTGCGAGGCGTTGCCCGCGGCGAGCCGGGTGCGCATCGCGGCGATCACGGGCCGCGTCATGCCACCACTTCCAGGACCTTCACCGCATAGCGGTGCACGATGCGGCGGTTCAGCCGCGGGTCGTGCAGTGTGATCTCCATCTCGGCGGCCGGGCGGATCGCCTCGCCCTTCGCGTTGGGCAGGGCGCCCAGGGTTCCACAGGTCATGATGCTTCCTTCTTCGGGGACTGCATCGTAAATGCCATCGCGCAGGCCGGCGAGCGGGCGGATGGTGGAGAGCAGGCCCTTCTGGTAGTCGACCCAGCGGCCGTCCTCGAGGATGCGCGAGGACAGCTGCAGTTCGTCCTGGTAGGCCGCCACGTCCGTCCAGCGCCAGGCGGCCGTGGCCACGGGCTTGGCGCACAGCTGCTTGGAGACGGCGACCGAGTAGGTCTCGACGTGGCGGTCGGTGTGGTCCGATCCCACCGTCAGCCACCAGTCGCCATCCGCGAAGAACAGCGTGGGCTCGGCCTCGCCCGAGCTCTGCGCGCCCAGGGCCTCGATCTGCGCGGCCTGGGTCAGCAGCGCGGCCCCCATGCGGTAGTACAGCGGCACGCTGGAGGGTGGCGGCACGCCCAGGGCCTGCAGTTCCTCGATGTGGTGGTCGATGGCGGCACGGTCGCGGCCGGTCCAGCCCGCGACGATGAGGCGGCGCGGCACGAAGGGCAGCACGCGGGTGGAGCGCACGCCGTCGGCGGCCACGGATTCGCAGGCGAAATGGAGGGTGTTGGTCATGGTGGGAAGCGCGGTTTACATCGCGATCGAAGGAAGCCACAACGCGATGGCGGGGAAGACCATCAGCACGACGATGGCCAGCATGTAGACGAGCATGAAGGGAATCACGCCGGAGAACACGTCGGTGATCGGCCCGGGCTGGCGCCGCATGCCCTGCAGCACGTACAGCACGGTGCCGTCGGGCGGGCTGATCATGGCGATCTCCACCAGCATGGTGATGACCACGCCGAACCAGATCGGGTCGTAGCCCAGCGCCGTGACCACCGGGAACACCAGCGGAATCGTGGTGATGACCATGGCCATGCCTTCCATGAAGGTGCCCATGGCGATGTAGAAGCCGATGATCACGAGCATCACCACCCAACCCGGGAACGGCAGTTCGGTCAGGAACCGGGCCAGCATCTGCGGGATGCCCAGGGACGACAGGATGTAGTTCAGGAAGTAGGCCCCGAACAGGATCAGCGCGATCATGGACGTGGTGCGCGCCGTGGCGTGCATGGACTCGGCCAGCATCTTCCACTTGAGCTTGCGGTCCACCAGCGCCAGCACCAGGCTGCCGGCCACGCCGAGCGCGGCCGACTCCGTGGGCGTGGCCCAGCCCGCGTAGATGGTGCCCAGCACCAGCGCGATCAGCAGCGCGGTCGGCACCAGGTCCGACAGGCTGGCGAGGCGCTGGGCCACCGTCGGCCTGGCGCCGCCGGCGTCGCCGTGCAGCTGGAGCTTCCAGCTGTAGTACAGGATCACCGCGATGAACAGCGCGATCACGAGGATGCTGGGCCCCACCGCCGCCAGGTACAGCGCGCCGACCGAGGTCTCGGTCAGCAGGCCGTAGATGATGAAGGTGATGCCCGGCGGGATCAGGTTGCCCAGCGCGCCGCCCGCGGCCAGCGAGCCCAGTACCAGCTTGGGCGGGTAGTGGCTCTTCTCGAAGTAGGGCAGCGCCACCGAGCCCATGGTCGCGGCCGTGGCCACGCTGGAGCCGGCCACGGCCGAGAACACGCCGCACGAGACGATGTTGGTGTGCAGCAGGCCGCCGGGCAGCCGGCCCATCCAGACGTTCATCGCGCGGTACAGGCGTTCGGAGAGCCCTGCGCGCAGCATGATCTCGCCCATCAGCAGGAACAGCGGCACCGAGACCAGCACGAAGTTGGTCGAGGGGTTCCAGATCATCTCGCCGATGAAGTTCCAGAACGGCCGGTCCGACAGGCCGAAGCCGGCCAGCAGCGACAGCAGCGCGAGCGCCGCGCCCACGTAGATGCCGCCGGCGAAGAAGCCGATGAAGGCGGCCAGCACGCTGCCCAGCGCCCACCAGGGCACGGAGGCGGTGGCGGCGGAGGAGACCTGCACGCCGAACAGCGAGGCGCCGCCGATGAGCAGGCCGATGGCGACGATGAAGACGATGGCGATCATGCGGGCGCCTTGGTGGTGGGGTTCTCGGTCGGAGCGGGGGATTCCATGCCCTGCTGGGCCTCGGCCACGGCCTCCAGCGTCTCGGCGGCCTCGTCCACGTAGGTACGCGCCATCAGCATGCGGTCCATGCCGTCGGCGTCACCGGCGGCCAGCTGGCGTACGGCGCGCGCGCCGATGGCCAGCACGGCCAGCAGCAGCAGGGCCAGGCCGGCGGCCCACAGGCCCTGCGGCAGCACCAGCGGCGTGTGCATGGCCGACAGGTCGGTGGAGCCGAAGTCGTACGAATCCTTGGCCAGCGAGAACGCGCCGTAGACGAAGAAGCCGGTGGCCACCAGCAGCGCGGCCAGCGAGGCCAGGTGCAGCCAGACACGCACCTTGAGCGGGAGCTTCTGCACCAGCACGTCGATGCGCACGTGGCCGCGCTCGAACAGCGTGCCCGCCAGGCCCCAGCTCATGCCCACGGCCATCAGGTAGCCGGTCAGCTCGGCCGTGGCCTCGGTGGAGAAGCCCAGCAGCCGCCGGGCCAGGATGTCGAAGCAGATCAGAGCGGTGATCAGCAGGTAGCACCAGCCGGCGACGGTCATCGCGCGGTGGCTCAAGCATTCGAGCGCGCGGAACATGGGCTTACTTCGCGGCCGTGTACTTGATGCCCGTGATGGGCGCGATCACGTCGTTGTAGACGCCTTCGCAGCGGCCGCCGCAGCGCTTGATCCAGCCCGGCAGAACCTCGCCGGCCAGGTGCTGCTGCAGCGAGGCGGCGACGTTGGCGGCCGGCTTCACCTCGGCCATGGGCTTCTTCATGAGCGCGTGCATCTTGCAGCCCTCGGCGCGGCCGACGTTGCAGGCGATGCCGTCCTCGGTGGCTTCCACGCCCAGCGTCCATTGGGCCTCCTGCATCTCCGCGAAGGTCTTCTCGAACTGTGTGCGCACGGCCGGGTCGAGCTTGTTCCACCAGCCGAGGTTGACGAAGTAGCCGGCCGTGGACCAGGACACCGGCATGGTGTAGAGGTGCGTGGTGACCTCGGGCCACTTCACGCCGTTGCCCGAGCCCGAGCCCGTGATGCCGCAGTCCACCGTGCCGCGCTCCAGCGCCGTGTAGACCTCGCCGAAGGCCAGCGAGACGGGCTGGCCGCCGTAGGACTTGATCAGGTCGGAGGCCGAGGGGCCGTTGGTGCGCACCTTCAGGCCCTTCAGGTCTTCCAGGCCCGCGATGGGCTTGCGGCAGAACAGCATCTGGCCCGAGAACGGGTAGGTGGCGACGAGCCTGATGCCCAGGCGCTCGAGCTCCTTGTTGGCCACCGGCACCATGGCGTCGGCCACCTTGCGGGCCTGCTTGATGTCGATGTTCATGCCCGCCAGGTCCACGCCGTCCAGCATGGGCACGTCGCCCGAGACCGTGGTCAGCGGGCCGGCCGCGATGTCGACCTGGCCCGAGCGCACCAGGCGCAGCACCTCGGGGCCGTTGACGTTGCGCTCGGGCCAGGACGACAGCGTGATCTCCACGCGGCCGTTGGTGGCCTTGGCCATGCCGTCGCGCAGCAGGGGCTGGTCGACCTTGGTGTATTGCGGCAGGTTGGGCGCCACCTGGGTGATGGCCTGCACTGCGATCTTGGGCTGGGCCGCGGCCAGCGTGGCAGCCAGGGCCAGCGTGGCAGCGGCGAGGAGTTTGAACGGGGCTTGCATGGGCGCTCCTTTGGGGGGAAGGGGTAGGGGACGGGGAACTCAAAAACTGGCGATGCGGTGGTTCAGCAGATCGGTCACGAGCATGCAGCCGGGCGCGTGCGTGATGCAGAAAGCGGGCCGTGCCGCCATCACCACGGACTGCGGCGTCACGCCGCAGGCCCAGAACACGGGCAACTCGTCGTCGGCCACGGCCACGGCATCGCCGAAGTCCGGACGGGCCAGGTCGGCGATGCCGATCAGCGCCGGGTCGCCGATGTGCACGGGCGCGCCGTGCACCTGCGGAAAGCGCGAGGTGACCTGCACGGCGCGGATGGCGTCGCCTGCCTTCATGGGGCGCATGGAGACCACCATGGGGCCGTGGAACACGCCGGCCGGGGCGGTCGGCAGGCTGGTGCGGTACATGGCCACGTTGCGGCCCTCGGCCACGTGGCGCAGCGGCACGCCGGCCTCCAGCAGCGCCTCCTCGAACGAGAACGAGCAGCCGATCGCGAAGCCGACCAGGTCGCCCTGCCACAGCGCCGCGATGTCGTCCACCTCGTCCACGAGCGCGCCGTCGCGCCAGACGCGGTAGCGCGGCAGGTCGCTGCGCAGGTCCAGGCCTTCGCCCAGCGTGGGCAGCAGCGGGTCGCCGGGATCGCTGACCGCGAGCAGCGGACAGGGCTTGGGGTTGCGCTGGCAGAAGCGCAGGAAATCGTCGGCCTGCGCGCGCGGCAGGATGGCCAGATTGGCCTGCACGTGGCCGGGCGCCATGCCAGCCGTGTGGCCGTTGTAGGCGCCGGTGCGCATGAGCTGGCGCGCGGCGCGGCCGTCGGGGGCCAGCCGCGCGAGGTCGGAGCGGGGAGCGGCGGCCATGTCAGTAGTAGCAGGTCTCGACCAGCACGCAGCCCTGGCGCGTCGTGAACGGGCCGTGCGGCGCGCCGGGCGGGCGGCAGGCGAAGGTGTAGGCGCCGAAGCGCTCGCCGCCGTGCCCTTCGGCATCGCAGCCAACCACGAAGTCGCCCTCGACGATGAAGACCTCCTCGTGGAAGTCGTGCACGACCGGGCGGTCGATCAGCGCGCCGGCCGACCAGCGTGCCAGCCGCGTGCGCGAGCCGGTGCCGGTGGCGGGGTCGAAGTTGTCGGCCAGCACCGATCTCTTCGATGCGGCCGGCGCTGCAGGGCACGGGTGTCCAGGCCGCGTCGGAGCGGTCGATCGCGAAGAATTCGCGGTGGGTCTTCAGGCGGGGTGTCGGCATGGGCGCGCAGTGTTGTCGCGCCCCCGGGCAGGGTCAAACGGGAAATTCTTGTGCCCGTCCAACAGATTTGCTGATGGCACAAGGCTGGCGCAGGGAGCGCCCCAGGCTGGGGCCCGGCATGCCCCGCCGGGGTGCGGGAAACTCCCGGTGCCGCGCGGGATCAGCGCGCGAGGATGTCGGGCCGGCTGGCCGCGACGAAGTCGTCGCTGGCCGATTGCGCCATCGCCACCAGCGCCTCGGCCATGGGCGAGGCCGGCTCCATGCGGAAGCTGGCCACCAGCGGCAGCGGCGCGGGCAGGGGCGTCACGTCCAGCAGCACCAGGCGGCCCTGCTCCAGGTCCTGCTGGATTGCGCCGATGGGCAGCAGCGCGGCGCCGAAGCCCGAGCGCGCCATGTCCACCATCGCGCCCAGCGAGGAGAAGTAGCTCACGCGCAGGTTGGCACAGCCGGCCGTGTTCTGCGCGATGTTGCGGTACACGCTGGATTCGCGGTGGAACGAGATGATGGGGTGCTGCGCGATGTCGGCGAACGAGAGCTGCGTGCGCGTGGGGAAGGTCAGCGCGCGCGCCGGGCTGGCCACCCAGCCCATCGCGAAGTTGGCCAGGCGCCGGTTGTCGATGAAGCCCTGCGTGATCTCTTCGGACAGGACGGCGCAGTCCAGCGTGCCGCGCAGCAGTTCGTCGCGCAGGCGCGGCGTGGTGTCGGAGATCAGTTCCAGCGTGGCATTGGGGTAGCGCTCGGCGAAGCGCGAGAGCAGCGCGGGCAGCCAGGTATGGGCGATGGTCTCGATCACGCCGATGCGCAGCATGCCCGAGAAGGCCTCGGGCTGGCCCATCGCGGCCATCATGCGGGCCTGCAGCTCGATCATGCGCTCGGCATGCGGCATGAGCTCGGTGCCGTGCCAGGTCAGCATCACGCCGCGGTGCTCGCGCTCGAACAGGCGCACGCCGAACTGCTCCTCGAGCGTGGCGATGCGGCTGGAGATGCCGGCTTGCGTGGTGTGCAGCTTCTCGGCCGCGGCCTTGAAGCTGCCGAGCTTGGCAACCCAGACGAAGGCTTCCAGGAATCGCACGTTCATGGCGGCGGTGGCGTGGCGGGGGAGGGGGCGCCAAGCTTAGCGGAACGCGTCCGCCGCCTCGTCAGTGGTAGTCCTCTTCGCGCTGGTGCCGGACCGCCAGCACGACCACGCGCGCGGCATGGGCGATCTCGTACAAGGCCACGTAGCCCGTGGCGCCGAAGGGGATGATCAACGCGCGTCGGGTCGGGCTGGCGCCCACCTTGCGGAAGATGTAGGGCGTGGTGGCCAACCGGTCCAGGACAGCCGACCGGATGGCCTGCATGGCGGCGTCGGCCCGGTCCAGGTCTTCCAGGGTCTGGGCGCTGTCCAGCAGAAAGTCGAAGAGGCGCGCCAGGTCGTCGTCGGCCTGCGGGCTGAACAGCACCTCGAAGCTCATCCCCCCAACTGCTTGCGCCTGGCGTCCAGGCGGGCCTGCAGCTTGCCGAGGACCCGTTCGGCGGGGAGCGCTTCGCCGGTGCGCTGGAAGTTCTCCCAGGCCACCTGCCCGCGCGCCAGGAAATCCGTCTGGGCCTGGCGCACCTCGACGGCACGGCGCACGGAGGCTTCGACGAACTCCGACAGCGTCTCGTCCGGCCCCAGCACGGCTTCGAGCTGCGCGCGCAGGCCGGGGTCCACGCGCACCTGGGGAATGACGGCGGTTTTCATGGATTCAGTGTATTGCGTTTGGATTGCAGGCGCATGCAGCACGCCCTCGTGCGGCGGCGGTCCCGTGGCACGCCACTTGCATCTCATCATGTACACATGATTGGATGCCTCAAAGTGGTGCAACGCAAGAAGCCTCTCCCTGCTTCCGACGCCCGGCCCGGGAACGCCTGGATCGCGCGGGCCGAACAGCCCGTGCAGACCGCCGCCAGCGGTCCCCTGGCCGGCCTGACGTTCGCGGCGAAGGACAACATCGATGCCGCCGGCTTCGCCACCACGGCCGCCTGCCCGGCGTTCGCCTACGACGCCGAGCGCAACGCCAGCGTGGTGCAGCGCCTGCTCGATGCCGGTGCAGCCCTGCTGGGCAAGACCAACCTGGACCAGTTCGCCTGCGGCCTGAACGGCACGCGCTCGCCCTACGGGCCGGTGCCCAACGCGATCGACCCGGCCTACGTGTCGGGCGGCTCCAGTTCGGGCTCCGCCTACGTGGTGGCCACGGGCGAGGCCGACTTCGCGCTGGGCACCGACACGGCCGGCTCGGGCCGCGTGCCGGCGGGACTCAACAACATCGTGGGCCTCAAGCCCAGCAAGGGCCTGGTCAGCGCGCGCGGCGTGGTGCCGGCCGCGCAGAGCGTGGACTGCGTCTCCATCTTCGCGCGTACCGTGGACGTGGCGGCCCGCGTGCTGGCCGTGGCCCAGGGCTACGACGCGCAAGACCCCTATGCGCGCCGGCTGCCCATGGCCACCACGCCCTTGCCGGCCGCGTTCCGCTTCGGCGTTCCGGCGCCGCTGGAGTTCTGCGGCGACGCGCAGGCCGCGCAGGCGTTCGCCCAGGCCGTCGAACGCCTGCGCGCGCTGGGCGGCACGCCCGTGGCCATCGACTACGCACCGCTGGCGGGCGCGGCCGCGCTGCTTTACGAGAGCGCGCTCGTGGCCGAGCGCTACGCGGCCGTGCGCGGCTTCGTCGATGCGCACGACGAACAGATCGTCGAGCCCGTGCGCGGCATCCTGCTGGCCGGCAAGGGCTACAGCGCGGCCGACCTCGTGGACGCCCAGACCCGGCTGCGCGCCTTCGGCCAGCAGGCCGCCGCGATGTGGCAGGACATCGACGTGCTGCTGGTGCCCACGGCGCCCACCCACTACACCGTGGCGCAGATGCAGGCCGACCCGGTGGCGCTGAACCGCAACCTGGGCGCCTACACCAACTTCGTCAACCTGCTGGACTACGCCGCCATCTCGGTGCCCAGCAGCCTGCGGCCCGACGGCCTGCCCTTCGGCATCACGCTGATCGGCCCGGCCGGCAGCGACTGGCAGCTGGCCGACCTGGGCCAGCGCTACCACCATGCCACCGGCCTCGCGCTGGGCGCGACCGGCCTGCCGCTGCCGGCGCCCGTGCCCATCGCCGCGCTGCAGCCGGCCGCCACCGTGGACGTGGTCGTCGTCGGTGCCCATCTGTCGGGCCTTCCGCTCAACGGCCAGCTGACCGAACGGGGCGCGTGGCTGCTGCGCGCCGACGAGACCGCGTCCGACTACCGCCTGTTCGCGCTGCCCGGCACCGTGCCGCCCAAGCCCGGCCTGCTGCGCGTGGCGCCGGGCCGCGGCGCGCGCATCGCGGTCGAGGTCTGGCGCATGCCGGCCGCGGCCTACGGCAGCTTCGTCGCGCTGATCCCGCCGCCGCTGGGCATCGGCACCCTGCTGCTGGCCGACGGCCGCCAGGCGCAGGGCTTCGTCTGCGAACCCCTGGCGCTGGAAGGCGCGCAGGACATCAGCCATTTCGGCGGCTGGCGTGCGTTCCTGCGCGAGCGCGCCGCCACCGCCTGACCCTCGATCCACCGCCCTCGCAGGAGAACACCATGCCGAACCGATCCGCCACCCCCTCGACCGGCCGCCGCCGGCTGCTGCAGACCGCCGGTGCCTCGGCCGCGCTGGCCGCGCTCGGCGCGCCGCTGGCCGTGCACGCCCAGGCTGGCCCCAGGATCCGCATCGGCTACTGGCCCATCGCGGCCGGCCTGCCGTTCTACGCCGCCGTGGAGCTGGGCTACTTCAAGGAAGCCGGCCTCAACGTCGAGGCGCTCAAGTTCGCGGGCGCCCAGCAGATCATGGAAGGCATGCTGTCCGACCGCTGCGACGGCAGCGCCAACGGCACGGGCTCGGCCAACATCGCCATCGGCGAGATCGCCGCGCCGGGCAGCTTCAAGATCTTCTGCTCCAACCCCAGCAACGCCAGGAACGTGCTGGACCAGGTCATCGTGCCTGCGAACAGCACGGCCAAGGCGATGGCCGACCTCAAGGGCAAGCGCGTGGGCTCGGGCCCCGGCATCCAGAACGTGACGCTGGCCAAGACCGTGCTGGAGCGCGGCGGCGCCACCGGCGTGACCGTGGTCGAGCTGCCCATCGGCCAGCATGTGGCGGCGCTCGCGGCCGGCCAGCTGGACGGCTGCTACACGCTGGAGCCCACCGGCACCATCGGCCGCATGAATGGCACCACCAGGGTGCTGGAGTCCGGCGTGATCGCCAGGTACGTGCTGGGCGATCCGCTGGCGCCCTGGTTCGGCGGCTCGGCCTCGCTGACGTCGGCCTTCATCAAGAAGAACCCGGCCGAGGCGAAGAAGTTCATCACCGCCTACGCCAGGGGCGTGGCCTACGTGCGCAGCAAGCCCGACGAGGCGCGCCAGTACCTGAAGGGCTACACCGCCATCGAAGGCCCGCTGACGGGCGAGGTGCCGCTGGCGGCCTACACCATGTACGACGAGTTCAAGCCGGCCGACGTCGCGCACTTCCAGAAGTTCTTCGACCTGTTCAGCGAGAAGGGCATCTTCTCCTCGCGCCTGATGGTCGAGTCCATGCTCTACAAGGGCTGACGGCCATGTCGGCCACCCCCTCCACCGCCAAGCCCTGGACGCCGCCGGCGGCCCAGGCGCAGGCCAGGGCGCCGCGCCCGCCGGCCTGGAACAAGGTGCTGCCCTTCATCGGCCCCATCGCGCTGTTCATCCTGTGGGACCTCGTGGTGCGCACCGGCATGATCAAGGCCTTGCTGCTGCCGCCGCCGCTCGACGCGCTGGGCACGCTGGTCAGGGGCCTGTGGGGCGGGCCGCTGCTGACGGACTTCGCCGTCACGGTCTGGCGCACGCTGCAGGCCTTCCTGATCGCCGCCCTGGTCGGCATGCCGCTGGGCGTGCTGCTGGGCAGCAACGAGAAGGCCTACCGCAGCGTGGAGTTCCTGATCGACTTCTTCCGCTCCACGCCCAGCTCGGCGCTGATCCCGCTGTTCCTCATGGTCTTCGGCGTCTCCGACGTCAACAAGGTCGCCATCGCGGCCTTCGGCGCGCTGCTGATCGTGGTGTTCAACAGCGCCTACGGCGTGATCAACGCGCGCAAGCAGCGCGTGATGGCGGCCCGGGTCATGGGCGCCACGCGCTGGCAGGTGTTCAAGGACGTGCTGGTCTGGGAGAGCCTGCAGCCCAGCTTCGTCGGCCTGCGCTCGGCGGTGTCGATGGCGCTGGTGATCGTGATCGTGGCGGAGATGTTCATCGGCGCCGACTCGGGCCTGGGCAACCGCATCATCAACTCACAGCAGGTCATGAACGTGCGCGACATGTACGCCTCCATCCTCGCGGCGGGCGCGCTGGGCTACGCGCTGAACATCCTGTTCCTGGTGCTGGAACGCCGGATCGTGCATTGGAGCGGGCGATGAATGCCGTGCTGAACGCCCCCGTCTTCGCCGACGTGCCCAGGCCGGCCTTCCAGCCCGGCCCGGCCGGCACCCACATCACCATCCGCGGCCTGACCAAGTACTTCGCGGGCTGGCCGCTGTACGAGAACTTCGACCTCGACATCCCCAAGCACAAGATCGTCTCGGTGTTCGGGCCCAACGGCTGCGGCAAGAGCACGCTGATCAACATGGTCGCCGGCCTGATCCCGATCGACGCGGGCGAGATCCTGTTCGACGGCAAGAGCCTGAAGGACACCAAGATCGGCTACGTGTTCCAGAACTACCGCGAGGCCATGTTCCCGTGGATGCGCACCATCGACAACATCGCCTACCCGCTCAAGCTGGAAGGCCGCAGCAAGGCCGAGGTGGACCGGCGCATGGCCGAGCTCGTGGCCAGCTTCGACGTGAAGTTCGACCTGCACCGCTACCCCTACGAGCTCTCGGGCGGCCAGCAGCAGACGGCCTCCATCATGCGCGCGCTGGCGCCCAACCCCGAGGTGCTGTTCCTCGACGAGCCCTTCTCGGCACTCGACTTCGAGATGACCCTGTTCATCCGCGAGAAGCTGCAGGAGGTCTTCATGCAGACCGGCACCACCATGCTGCTGGTCTCGCACGACCTGGAGGAGGCCGTCTACCTGGCCGACCAGGTGCTGCTGCTGACCAAGCGGCCGACCCGGGTGGCGGAGATCCTGCCCTACGAAGACCCGCGCCCGCGCACCGTGGCGACGCTCTCCGAGCCCAGCTTCGTGAGCGCCAAGAAGCTGAGCCTGGAAATTTTCCAGCGGGAAGTGCGGCGCTAGCGCCGGCAAGGAGACGCCGTTGACCCCAGCGCAGATCGAAGCCTACGTGGACGCCGCCGCGCCCGCATTGGGCCTGGCCCTGGCCCCCGCACACCGCCCCGGCGTGCTGCAGTTCTTCGCGCTCGCGGCGGTGATGGCGGACACCGTCGCGCGCGTGCCGCTCGCGCCGCACGACGAGACGGCCGTGCATTTCACGCCCACCGCGCCCGGGGACGCCGCATGACCGCCGCCGAACTGCTGCTGGCCGACGGCGCCACCATGAGCGCCGCCGTGCGCTCGGGCCAGGTCCGTGCCGTGGACCTGGCCGAAGCCAGCCTGGCCCGCATCGCGGCGACCGACGGCCGCGTCAACGCCTTCACCGACCTGGTGCGCGAACGTGCACTGGCGCGCGCGGCGGGGCTCGATGCCCGCGTGGCGGCCGGCGGCGACCTCGCGGCGCTGCCGCTGCTGGGCGTTCCCTTCGCGGTCAAGAACCTGTTCGACGTCGCCGGCCTGCGCACGCTGGCCGGTTCCAGGATCGAGCGCGACAGCGCGCCGGCCGGTGCCGACGGCGTGCTCGTGCAGCGCCTGGAGGCGGCCGGCGCCGTGCTGGTCGGCGCGCTCAACATGGACGAATACGCCTACGGCTTCACGACCGAGAACAGCCACGAAGGGCCGTGCCGCAACCCGCACGACCTGGACTGCGTCGCCGGCGGTTCCTCGGGCGGTTCCGGTGCGGCCGTGGCGGCCGGCCAGGTGCCGATCGCGCTGGGCTCGGACACCAACGGCTCGATCCGCGTGCCCGCATCGCTGTGCGGCGTGTTCGGCCTCAAGCCCACCTTCGGCCGGCTGCCGCGCACGGGCAGCTACCCCTTCATCTCCAGCCTGGACCATCTGGGCCCGTTCGCGCGCTCGGTGCGCGACCTGGCGCTCGGCTACGACGCGATGCAGGGCCCCGAAGCCGGTCCGCGGCGCGACCCCGGCTGCGCGCAGCGCGCGGCCGAGCCCGTCATGCCCGTGCTGGGCAAGGGCGTGGCCGGCCTGCGCATCGGGGTCCTGCAGGGCTGGTTCCGCGACAACGCGTTGCCCGAGGCCCTGGCAGCCGTCGACCGCGTGGCCGAGGCCCTCGGCGCCGGCGCGCGCGTGGAACTGCCGCTGGTGGAGGAGGGCCGCGCCGCCGCCTTCCTGGTCACCAACGCCGAAGCCGGCTCGCTGCACCTGGACGACCTGCGCGTGCGCGCGCAGGACTTCGAGCCGCATTCGCGCGACCGCTTCCTGGCCGGCGCGCTGCTGCCGGCCGCCTGGGTGACGCGCGCGCAGCGCGTGCGCCGGCTGTATGCGGAGGCCGTGGCCCGCGTGTTCCGCGACCACGACCTGCTGCTGGCCCCGTCCACGCCCTGCGCCGCCACGCCCGTGGGCACCGAATGGCTCGCGCTGGGCGGACGCCGCCTGCCGCTGCGCCCCAGCCTGGGGCTGCTCACGCAGCCGATCTCGTGCATCGGCCTGCCGGTGTGCGGCGTGCCGGTCTGGAACGCGCACCCGCGCATGCCCATCGGCGTGCAGCTCATCGCCGCGCCCTGGCGCGAAGACATCGCGCTGCGCGCCGCCGCCGCGCTGGAAACCCTGGGCGTGGTCCGCGCGCCCGTCGCCCCCCTCTGAACATGACCTACGACATCAACCTCCCCGACGTGCTGGCCGAAGTGACGGCCGCGTTCGCGCAGTACGAAGACGCCCTCGTCCACAACAAGGTCGAGGTGCTGGACGCACTGTTCTGGAACAGCCCGCACACGCTGCGCTACGGTGCCGGCGAGAACCTGTACGGCTATGCCGAGATCCAGGCCTTCCGCGCCGGCCGCCCGTCGCAGGGCCTGGCGCGCACCGTCACGCGCACGGCCATCACCACCTACGGCCGCGACTTCGCCACCGCCCACATCGAGTTCCAGCGCGAAGGCAGCCCGCGCATCGGCCGCCAGAGCCAGACCTGGCTGCGCCTGCCCGAGGGCTGGCGCGTGGTCGCCGCGCACGTGAGCCTGATGGCCTGACCACAGGCACGCTCCTTGCACGCCTTCATGTATCCAAGTTGAAGTTCAAGACCGCCGCACTGCTTTGATGCAGCCCCCACCCCGACCGCAATTGGAGTCAGCCCCATGGACAAGATGAACCGCCGCGCTTCTCTCAAGACCCTGGCCGCTGCCGGCGCCGCCGGTGCGCTCGGAGGCCTGCACGGCCTGGCGGCGGCGCAGGCGCCGCTGACCGTCGGCGTGATCTACGTCGGCCCGCGCGACGACTACGGCTACAACCAGGCCCATGCCCAGGCCGCGGCCGAGGTCAGGAAGATGCCCGGCATCAAGGTGGTCGAGGAAGAGAACGTGCCCGAGACCGCGGCCGTGCAGAAGAGCATGACCGGCATGGTCATGCAGGACGGCGCCAAGCTGCTGTTCCCGACCTCCTTCGGCTACTACGACCCGCACGTACTGGCGCTGGCCGCCAAGTACCCCGACGTGCGCTTCTCGCACTGCGGCGGCATGTGGACCGAGGGCAAGCACCCCAGGAATGCGGGCAGCTTCTTCGGCTACATCGACGAGGCGCAGTTCCTCAACGGCGTGGTCGCCGGCCACTTGAGCCAGAGCGGCAGGATCGCCTTCGTCGCGGCCAAGCCCATCCCGCAGGTGCTGCGCAACATCAATGCGTACACGCTGGGCGCGCGCTCGGTCAAGCCCGGCATCACCTGCAGCGTGATCTTCACGGGCGACTGGTCCATGGCCGTCAAGGAGGCCGAGGCCACCAACAGCCTGGCGGACCAGGGCTGCGACGTGTTCACCATGCACGTGGACGGGCCCAAGGTGGTGGTTGAGACGGCAGCCAAGCGCGGCAAGATGGTCTGCGGCTACCACGCCAGCCAGGCCCGGCTCGCGCCCCAGGCCTATCTCACGGGTGCCGAGTGGAACTGGATCACGGCCTACAAGACCATCATCGACGCGGCCCGCAGCGGCAAGCCGCACCCCAACTTCCTGCGCGGCGGCATGAAGGAGGGCTTCGTGAAGATGTCGGCCTACGGCCCGGCCGTGACCGACGCGGCCAGGAAGCAGGCGGACGAGACCAAGGCCAGGATGCTGGCCGGCCAGTTCGACATCTGGAAGGGCCCGCTCAAGGACAACAAGGGCAAGGAGGTCATCGCCGCCGGCCAGGTGCACAAGCAGACCGACCTCGCGCTGGAAGGCATGAACTACCTGGTCGAAGGCGTGCAGGGCAGCTTCTGATCCACAGGAGCCCGGCATGAACTCCCTTGCCAAGGACATCGGCCTGCCGGTCGCCGCCATCGCCGCGGCGCTGCTGCTGTTCGGCCTGTTCGTCGCCTTCGCCGGCGTCGACCCGGTGGAGGTCTGGACGCTGCTGTTCAAGGGCGCGTTCGGCGACTGGTTCTCGTGGCAAAACACGCTGCAGCGCGCCGCGCCGCTGATGCTGACCGCGCTGTGCGTGGCGATTCCCGCGCGCGCCGGCCTGGTCGTGATCGGCGGCGAGGGCGCCCTCGTGCTGGGCGGCCTGGGCTGTGCGGCGCTGCCCTACCTGGTGCCCCTGCCGGCCAATGCCGTGGGCACCGTGCTGGTCTGCGCGGCCGGCGCCGCGCTGGGCGCGCTGTGGATCGCGCTGGCCGGCTGGCTGCGCCAGTACCGCGGCATCAACGAGACCATCAGCAGCCTGCTGCTGGCCTACGTGGCCATCGGCCTGTTCAAGCACCTCGTGGAAGGCGCGCTGCGCGACCCGGCCAGCCTCAACAAACCCTCGACGCTGCCGCTGGACGAAGGCCTGCGCATCGGCGGCATGCTGGGCTCGGACGTGCACTGGGGCCTGGCCATCGGCGTCGTCGCCTGCCTGGGCCTGTGGGTCTGGCTGCGCAGCACGGCCTCGGGCTTCTCGGTGCGCGTGGTGGGCGGCAACCCGCGCACGGCGCAGCTCGTGGGCCTGCCGGCCTCCCGGCTCATCGTCGCGGCCTGCGCGCTGGGCGGCGCCTGCGCGGGCCTGGCCGGCGCGGTCGAGGTGGCGGCCGTGCACACCAATGCCAACGCTTCCATCATCGCGGGCTACGGCTATGCCGGCATCCTGGTGGCCTTCATGGCGCGCCACAACCCGCTGGCCATCGTGCCGGTGGCCATCCTGTTCGGCGGCTTCGGCGCGGCCGGCAGCCTGCTGCAGCGCCGCGTGGGCCTGCCCGATGCCTCGGTGCTGGTGCTGCAGGGCATCGCCTTCGTGCTGATCCTGGCCAGCGAGGCCTTGCGCCATGCCGATGGCAAGGCGGTGCTGGGCAAGCTGTTCGCGCGGCCCTACGAGGAACTGGACTCCCAACCGGCGCCGGGGAACCTGCGAGGAGCATTGGCATGACCTCCGACCAATGGCTCGCCTTGTTCGCCGCCATCGTCGGCGGCGCGCTGCGCGTGGGCGTGCCCTTCCTGTTCGTGAGTTTGGGCGAATGCCTGACCGAGAAGGCCGGCCGCATCAACCTGGGGCTGGAAGGCGTGCTCGTGCTGTCGGCCATGGCGGCCTTCGGCGGCGCCTACTGGAGCGGTTCGCCCTGGGTCGGGGTGCTGATTGGCGCGGCGGTCGGCGCGCTGTTGGCCACGCTGCACGGCGTGCTGTGCTCGCTGACGGGCGTCAACGACGTGGCCACCGGCATCGCGCTGATGCTGCTGGGCATGGGCCTGGCGTTCTACCTGGGCAAGCCGCTGATCCAGCCGCAGGCGCCGCAGCTGCCGGCGATCCCGCTGGGCGGCTGGAGCGATTCGCCCGTGGTGCAGGCCGCGCTGCAGGTCAACGCGCTGCTGCCCATCGGCATCGTGCTGGCGGTGGCGCTGTGGTGGGCCTTCGGCCGCACGCGCGCCGGCTTGCTGGTGCGGTTGGCCGGCGACTCGGCCAATGCCACGCGCGCGCTGGGCTACTCGGTCAACGGCATCCGCATCGCGGCCACGGCCGGTGGCGGGTTCATCGCCGGCCTGGGTGGCGCCTCGCTGACGCTGTTCTACCCGGGCAGCTGGAACGAGGGCATCTCCAGCGGCCAGGGCCTGATCGCCGTGGCGCTCGTGATCTTCGCGCGCTGGAGCCCGCTGCGCTGCGTGGGCGCGGCGCTGCTGTTCGGCGGCGCCGGCGCCATCGGGCCGGCCATGCAGTCCATCGGCGTGAGCTGGGGCTACCACCTGTTCAACACCGTGCCCTATGTGCTGACGCTGCTGATCCTGGTGGTCACCTGCAAGCCCGGCAGCGTGGCCGTGGGCAGCCCGGGCGAACTGTCGTCCGCACGATGAGAGGAACCTTGCGATGAGTGGATTGGGTGGATTGAACAAGTCCAGCGCCGGCGTGGTGCTGGGCCTGGTGCAGCTGCAGCTGCCGGTGGTCGAGACGCCGGCCGACCTCGCGGCGCAGACGCGGCGCATCTGCGAACTGGTGGGCAAGGCGCGCCGCAACATGGCGGGCATGGATCTCGTGGTGTTTCCCGAGTACGCGCTGCACGGCCTGTCGATGGACACCGACCCCGCGCTCATGTGCAGCCTGGACGGCCCCGAGGTGGCGGCCTTCCGGGCGGCCTGCGTGGAGCACCGCATCTGGGGCTGCTTCTCCATCATGGAGGCCAACCCGGGCGGCAACCCCTACAACAGCGGCCTCGTCATCGACGACCAGGGCGCGATCCGGCTCTACTACCGCAAGCTGCACCCCTGGGTGCCGGTCGAGCCCTGGGAGCCCGGCAACCTGGGCGTGCCGGTCTGCGAGGGGCCCAACGGCGTGCGGCTCGCGCTCATCATCTGCCACGACGGCATGTTCCCCGAGATGGCGCGCGAGGCCGCGTACAAGGGCGCCGAGGTGATCCTGCGCACCGCCGGCTACACCGCGCCGATCCGCCACGCCTGGCGCATCACCAACCAGAGCAACGCCTTCCAGAACGTGGCCTACACCGCCAGCGTCTGCATGTGCGGCAGCGACGGCACCTTCGACTCCATGGGCCAGGGCATGTTCTGCAGCTTCGACGGCACGGTCATGGTCGAAGGCGGCGGCCGGCCCGACGAGATCGTCACGGCCGAACTGCGGCCCGACCTCGTGCGCGAGGCGCGCGCGGGCTGGGGCGTGGAGAACAACCCCTACCAGCTCTGGCACCGCGGCTACGTGGCGGTGCAGGGCGGCGCGCAGGACTGTCCCTACACGTTCATGCAGGACATGGTGGCCGGCCGCTACCGGCTGCCCTGGACCGACACCGTGGAGGTGACCGACGGCAGTTCCTGCGGCTTCGCGCCGCCGACGCGCCGCTACGGCGGGGCGGCTGCCAACCCCGTGGTCCCGGAGAACGCGGCATGACGCGCCAGGTCCGCGCCAACCCCTACGCCTGGCCCTTCGACGCCAGCCTGCGCCCCGACAACACGGCGCTGATCGTGATCGACATGCAGACCGACTTCTGCGGCAAGGGCGGCTACGTGGACGTGATGGGCTACGACCTGTCGCTCACGCAGGCGCCGATCGCGCCGATCAAGGCGCTGCTGGAAGCGATGCGCCCGCTGGGCTACCCCATCGTCCACACGCGCGAAGGCCACCGGCCCGACCTCTCGGACCTGCCGGCCAACAAGCGCTGGCGTTCGCGCCAGATCGGCCAGGACGGCCTGGGCATCGGCGATGCCGGGCCCTGCGGCCGCATCCTGGTGCGCGGCGAGCCGGGCTGGGAGATCATTCCCGAGCTCGCGCCGCTGCCGGGCGAGGTGGTCATCGACAAGCCCGGCAAGGGCTCGTTCTACGCGACCGACCTGGAACTCGTGCTGCGCTCGCGCGGCATCGCCAACCTGGTTCTGGCCGGCATCACCACCGACGTGTGCGTGCACACCACCATGCGCGACGCCAACGACCGCGGCTTCGAATGCCTGCTGCTGTCGGACTGCACGGCCGCGACCGACCCGGCCAACCACCGCGCCGCGCTGGACATGGTGACCATGCAGGGCGGGGTGTTCGGCGCGCACGCGACATCGGCCGCGTTCATCGAGGCCTTGTCATGATCGCGCCCGTCAGGGCGCAGCCCGCCGCCACCGGCGCCCTGGCGCTGGAGACCTACCAGCTGACCAAGCGCTTCGGCGCCTTCACGGCCATGGACCACGTGAGCATGCGCGTGGACGCCGGCAGCGTGCACGCCCTGCTGGGCGAGAACGGCGCGGGCAAGAGCACGCTGGTCAAGTGCGTGGCCGGCTTCCAGCAGGCCGAGGAAGGCGCCATCGTGGTCGACGGCCGCGAGCGCGCCATCGCCAATCCCATCCAGGCGCGCGCCCTGGGCATCGGCATGGTCTACCAGCACTTCACGCTGGCGCCCGGCATGACCGTGGCCGAGAACCTGCTGCTGGCCGGCGGCGACACGCCGGCCGTGATCGACTGGCAGGCCAAGCGCGCGGAACTGCGGGCCTTCCTCGCGGCCACGCCGTTCCGGCTCGACCTCGATGCGCGCCCGGCCGAGCTCGCGGCCGGCGAGAAGCAGAAGCTCGAACTGCTCAAGCAGCTGTACCTGAAGCCGCGCCTGCTGATCCTGGACGAACCCACCTCGGTGCTGACGCCGCAGGAGGCCGACGAGGTGCTGGGCCATGTGCGCGCCTTCGCGCAGAGCGGCCAGTGCACCGTGCTCATCATCACGCACAAGTTCCGCGAGGTCATGGCCTACACCGACGCGGTGACCGTGCTGCGCCGGGGCAAGGCCGTGCACCACTGCCGCGTGGCCGACACCGACCCGGCCCGGCTGGCCGCCGCGATGATGGGCGAGGCGGCGGCGCCGGCCGAGGTGCTGCACGCCGAAAGCGACACCGCCGCCGCACGCAGCCCGGTGCCGGCCGGCGCGCGCGTGGCGCTGCGGCTGCAGGGTTTGAGCGCCATGGGCGACCGCGGCACGCTTGCCGTGCACGGCGTCGACCTCGCGGTCCGCAGCGGCGAGATCCTGGGCGTGGCCGGCGTCTCGGGCAACGGCCAGCGCGAGCTCGTCGAGGCCCTGGTCGGCCAGCGCCCGCGCCATGCCGGCAGCGTGACCGTGATGGGCGAGCCCTATGCCGCGCGCCGCGTGGAGAACACGCGCTTGAAGCTGCGCAGCCTGCCCGAGGAGCCGCTGCGCAACGCCTGCGTCGGCGACCTCTCGGTGGCCGAGAACATGGCGCTGCGCGACTACGACGCGCCACCCCTGTCGTCCGGCGGCTGGCTGCGTTTCGGCCAGTGGAAGAGCCGCGCCCGCGCCTGGATCGCCGAGTACGGCGTGAAGACCCAGGGCGAGGGCGCGCCGATCAAGAGCCTGTCGGGCGGCAACGTGCAGCGCGCCGTGCTCGCGCGCGAGCTGGCCGGCGACATCAATGTGCTGATCGCGGCCAACCCGGTGTTCGGCCTGGACTTCGCGGCCGTGCGCGAGATCCATGGCCGCATCGTGCAGGTGCGCGACAAGGGCGGCGCCGTGCTGCTGGTCAGCGAGGACCTGGACGAACTGCTGGCGCTGTCGGACCGCATCGTGGTCATGAGCGAGGGCCGCATCGTCCACGAGACGTCCGCTGCCGGCGCCGAGCGCCACGTGCTGGGCGCTCACATGGGAGGAGGCCACTGATGCAGAGCGACGTGCGCGGGACCCGCAGCCTGGCCGTGCAGGCCCGGCCATTCGACTTCCCGTTCGACCTGGCGAGCAGCGCGCTGGTCGTCATCGACATGCAGCGCGACTTCATCGAGCCCGGCGGCTTCGGCGCCAGCCTGGGCAACGACGTGGCGCGGCTCGAGGCCATCGTGCCGGCCTGCCGGCGCACGCTGCAGGCCTGGCGCGCGGCCGGCGGCCTGGTGCTGCACACGCGCGAGGCGCACCGGCCCGACCTGCGCGACTGCCCGCCCGCCAAGCGCCTGCGCGGCAAGCCGAGCCTGCGCATCGGCGACGTGGGGCCCATGGGCCGCGTGCTGGTCAGCGGCGAGCCCGGCGTGGAGATCATCCCGGCGCTGGCGCCGCTGCCGGGCGAGATCGTGGTCGACAAGCCCGGCAAGGGGATGTTTTACGGCACGCCGGTGCAGATGCTGCTGCAGCAGGCCGGCGTCCGCTCGCTGGTGTTCATGGGCGTGACCACCGAGGTCTGCGTGCAGACCAGCATGCGCGAGGCCAACGACCGCGGCTACGAGTGCCTGGTGCTGGAGGACTGCACCGAGAGCTACTTCCCGCAGTTCAAGGCGCAGGCCCTGGAGATGATCCGCGCCCAGGGCGGCATCGTCGGCTGGACGGCCGGCAGCGCGCAGCTGCTGGCGGCCCTGCATTCGGAGTAAGGTAGCGGCCTTCCACCCCCAGGCTCCACGCGCCCCGTGCCCCCCACCGTTTCCAAGAAGCCCCCGGCCGTGCAGGCCGCCGCGTTCCGCTCGCGCGCCGACGCGGTCTACGAGCAGCTCAAGCGCGACGTGGCCGACTTCCAGCTCGTGCCGGGCGACCGGTTCACCGAGAACGAGATCAGCGAGCGCCTGGGCGTGTCGCGCACGCCGGTGCGCCAGGCGCTGTTCCGGCTGCAGCAGGAGGGCTTCGTCGAGGTGCTGTTCCGGGCCGGCTGGCGTGTGCTGCCCTTCGACTTCGACCAGTTCGAGCAGCTCTACGACCTGCGCATGGTGCTGGAGACCACGGCCATCCACCGGCTCTGCGAGGACGCGGTGCGCGTGGACCATGCACTGATCGATGGCCTGGCCGCGATCTGGCTGGTGCCGCCGTCCGAACGCAGCAGCGAGATGGCCCAGGTCTCGCAATGGGACGAGGAGTTCCACTGCCAGATCGTCGCGGCGGCTGGCAACCGCGAGATGGCGCGCGTGCACCGCGAGGTGACCGACCGCATCCGCATCATCCGCCGGCTGGACTTCACGCAGCAGCTGCGCATCGACGCCACCTACGACGAGCACGCCAAGATCCTCAAGGCCGTGCAGCGCAAGCGCGGCGACCAGGCCGCGATGCTGATGCGCGCCCACATCGAGACCAGCCAGGCCGAGGTGCGCAAGATCACGCTGCACCAGGTGCACCTGGCGCGCCAGGGGGGCTACGGGCCGCGCTGAGGGCCTTGCAGCGCGTGCGCCATCGCGGCGCGGCCGCGGCCCTCGCTCTTGTTGCGGTAGAGCATGGCGTCGGCGCGGGCCAGCAGTTCGTCCCAGCCCCCCAGCGGGTCCAGGCCCAGCGCCGTGCCCACGCTGGCGCCGATCTGCAGGCGCAGCGCGCCGACCTCGAAGGGCTGGCGCGTGGCGTGCAGCACCTTGTCGGCCACGGTCTGCAGCGCCGGGCCGTCGCGCACGCCGGCCAGCAGCACGGCGAACTCGTCGCCGCCCATGCGCACCACGGCATCGGCCGGCCGCACCAGGCGCCGCAGGCGCTCGGCGAAGCCCTGCAGCAGCCCGTCGCCGACCGGGTGGCCGTGCTGGTCGTTGACGAGCTTGAAGCGGTCCAGGTCGATGCACAGCAGGCCGATCTGCGCGGCATCGCCATGCGCCTGCTGCAGGTGCAGCCAGTCCTGCAGGCCGGCGCGGTTGAGCAGGCCGGTCATGGCGTCGCGCTGGGCCAGGCCGAGCAGGCGCTTGGCCTCCTGGCGGTGCTGGGTGATGTCCTGGCCCACCGCGACGAAGCCGTCCAGCGCGCCATCGTCCATGCGCAGCGGGATGTAGTGCACGGCCAGGTGCTGGCCGTGGCTGCGCTGCGGCAGGTGCAGTTCGAAGCTGACCTCCTCGCCGGCCAGCGCCCTGGCGATCCAGGGCCGCACCGGGTCGAATTCGGGCGGGGCCAGCAGCTCGTGCATGGTGCGGCCGATGATCTGCGCGCGCTGGCGCCCATGCCAGCGCTCGAAGGCGCCGTTGACGAAACGGTAGCGGGTCTCGGTGTCGAGCACCGCGACGAGGGCCGGGATCAGTTCGGCCACCGAGCGCAGCGTGGCGGTCTGGCGCAGCAGCGCGCGCTCGGTCTCGGCGCGTTCGGTGATGTCCACGCCGGTCGTGAACAGGCCCAGCACGCCGCCGGCGGCATCGTGGTGCGGAATCAGCTGGCAGTCGATGCGGCGCACGGCGCCGTCGTCCTGCGCGTCGTCGAACTCGAAGCGCTGGGACCGGCCGGCGAGGGCGGCGTCCACGCGCGCGATGACGGCCGGATCGGGCGCACGCTGGACCAGCATGCGCGGGTTCTGGCCGACGACGGCGCCAGGCGGCAGGTCGAAGCGCTCGGCCTGGGCGCGGTTGACGAACTGGTAGCGGCGCTGGTTGTCGATGTAGCCGATGCGCACCGGCAGGCTGTCCGTGATGAGGCGCAGGAACTCCTCGCGCCGGGCCAGGGCCTGCTCGTACTCGCCGCGGATCGCCAGCGCACGGTCCAGCAGGGCGCGCCGCATCAGCAGGGCCTGCACCGCGACGCGGCTCAGGTGCTCCAGCATGCGCGACTGCTCGGGCGTCAGCCGGCGCTCTTCGAAATCGACCACGCACAGCGTGCCCACGCGCTCGCCACCGGGCAGGGCCAGCGGCGCGGCGGCGTAGAAGCGGATGCTCGGGTCCTGGGTGACCAGCGGGTTGCCGACGAAGCGCGGATCGCTGCGGGCGTCGGGCACCTGCATGACCGCGTCGCCCAGGATGGCGTGGGCGCAGAACGCGACCTCGCGCGGGGTTTCGCGGCATTCGCCCAGGCCGTAGTTGGCCTTGAACCACTGGCGCTCCGCGTCGACCAGCGACACCATGCCGGCGGCCGTGCCGCAGGACGTGGCGGCGGTGTGCGCGAGCAGGTCGAACAGCGGTTCGGGCTCGCTGTCGAGCACGAGCAGTTCGCGCAGCCGTTGCAGTCGCTGTTCTTCGTTCTCAGGGAAGGCGGCGGGCACGGTCATCGCGGAGGGCGTGTCGGACAGCGTGGAGACGCCGCCGACTGTAGCGCGCCGCCCGGCGCTTGTCTGTCAGAGCAGCATGTCGTAGTCGATGGTCAGCGGCGCATGGTCGGAGAAGCGCTGGTCCTTGTAGACGGCGGCGCTGCGCGCGTGCGCGGCCAGCGCCGGCGTGGCCAGGTGGTAGTCCAGCCGCCACCCCACGTTGTTGGCCCAGGCCTGGCCGCGGTTGCTCCACCACGTGTAGCACTCGCTGGTGGTCTCGGGGTGCAGGCGGCGGTACACGTCGACCAGGCCGGTCTCGGACAGCAGCTTGCCCATCCAGGCGCGTTCCTCGGGCAGGAAGCCGCTGTTCTTCTGGTTGCTGCGCCAGTTCTTGAGGTCGATGGGCTGGTGCGCGATGTTGATGTCGCCGCACAGGATGAACTCGCGCTCGCGCTTGAGCGCCACGAGGTAGGGGTCGAACAGGTCCAGGAAGCGGAACTTGGCGGCCTGGCGCTCCTCGCCCGAGGAACCGCTCGGGAAGTAGCAGCTGATCAGCGAGAACTTGCGGCCGGGCGTGTCGAAGCGCAGTTCGAGGTAGCGGCCCTCGTCGTCGAACTCGGGGGCGCCGAAGCCGATCCGTACGTCGCTCGGCACATGCCGGCTGTAGATCCCCACGCCCGAATAGCCCTTCTTCTGTGCAAAGTGGAAGTAGCCTTGCAGCCCGGCCAGCTGTTCGAACCGCCCCTGCACGTCGGCCTGCTGGGCCTTCACTTCCTGTACACAAATACAATCCGGGCCCGTTGCCGAGATCCAGGCTTCGACGCCCTTGGCGGTGGCCGAACGGATGCCGTTGAGATTCAGGCTGGTCAACTTGAACAAGGAAGCTCCCATGGTGGAACAAAAGGTCGGCGCAGAGGGTGCTGGCCAGAAAGATCGATTGGCCCAGGACTTCGTGCGCTTCGCGGTCGAGGCCGGGGTGCTGCGCTTCGGGGAGTTCAAGACCAAGGCGGGCCGCATGAGCCCGTACTTCTTCAACGCGGGCCTGTTCGACGACGGTGTCAAGCTGGCCCGGCTGGCGGAATTCTATGCGTCGGCCCTGGAGGCCAGCGGCACCGAATTCGACATGGTCTTCGGCCCGGCCTACAAGGGCATCCCGCTGGCCGCCGCGCTGGCCGTGGCGTTCGCGCGGCGCGGCCGCAACCTGCCGTTCGCCTACAACCGCAAGGAAGCCAAGGACCACGGCGAGGGCGGCACGCTGGTCGGCGCGCCGCTCAAGGGCCGCGTGCTGGTGGTCGACGACGTGATGTCGGCCGGCACCGCGGTGCGCGAGTCCATCGCGCTGATCCGTGCGGCCGGCGCCACGCCGCATGCCGTGGTCATCGCGCTGGACCGCCAGGAGATGGCGACCGAGGACGGCCGCGACGTGCCGCACAGCGCCGTGCAGTACGTGCGCCGCCAGCTGGGCCTGCAGGTCTGCGCCATCGCCCGGCTCGAAGACCTGCTGCAGTACCTGGCCGACGGCAGCCAGGCCGCCCTGGCCGAACACCATGGCCGCGTGCTGGCCTACCGGCAGCGCTATGGCGTGCAGGAGGGTGCCGGCTCGTGACCGGTGTGCGCACCCGCATGGGGCTTGGCCTGCTCGGCGCGGGCTGGGTCCTGCTGGTGCAGGCGCAGGGCATCTACACCTGCGTGGACGGGCAGGGCCGGCGCATCACCTCGGACCGGCCGATCAAGGA
This sequence comes from Pseudorhodoferax sp., assembly GCA_049840715.1. Classification (GTDB taxonomy): domain Bacteria; phylum Pseudomonadota; class Gammaproteobacteria; order Burkholderiales; family Burkholderiaceae_C; genus Pseudorhodoferax. The sequence goes on along the minus strand of JASGJO010000033.1, from coordinate 23,761 downwards.
ATGCATCGACCGCGCGCAGCAGGAGCTCAACCCGAGCGGCAGCCTGCGGCGCGAGGTCGGCCCCTCGCTGACGGCCAGCGAGCGTGCGCAGATCGAGGCGCGCGAGCGCAAGGCGGCCGAGGAGCAGGCCCGCAACAACGAGGAGGTCCGCCGCAGCCGCGCGATGCTGTCGCGCTACCGCGACCAGGCCGCGCACGACCGCGCGCGCGCCGACGCCTTGGCCCCGGTCGACGGCGTGCTGGCGCTGGCCCGGCAGCGCATGCAGGCGCTCGACAAGCAGCGCCAGCTGCTCGACCGGGAGCTGGAGTTCTACCCCCACACCCCGCCCGAGAAGCTGCCGTCCAAGCTGCGCAGCATGCTCGACGAGCACAAGGCCAGCGTGGCCGCGCAGCAGGGCGTGATCGCCGAGCAGGAGGCCGAGCGCAAGCGCGTGAACGACCGCTACGACGAGGAGCTCGCGCGGCTGCGCGTGCTGTGGGCCGAGCAGACGCAGCCCGGCCGGCCGCGCTGAAGCTCAAGCTTCCAGCTTCTTGCGCAGCAGCGCGTTGACCTGGGCCGGGTTGGCCTTGCCCTTGCTGGCCTTCATGGCCTGGCCGACCAGCGCGTTGAAGGCCTTGTCCTTGCCGGCCTTGAACTGGGCCACGTTGTCGGGGTTGGCGGCGATCACCGCGTCGAGGATGGCTTCGAGCGCGCCGTCGTCGTTCATCTGCTTGAGGCCCTTGGCCTCGATGACGGCGTCCACGTCCTGGCCTTCACCCGTCCACAACGCGTCGAACACCTGGCGCGCCGCGTTGTTGGAAATGGTGTTGTCGGCGATGCGGCCCAGGAGCGCGGCCAGCTGCGCGGCCGAGACCGGCGCTTGGTCGATGGCCAGTTCGCCCGCGTTGAGCCGGCGCGAGATCTCGCCCATGACCCAGTTGCTGGCCAGCTTGGCCTGGCCGCTGGCGCGGGCGGCCTGCTCGAAGTAGGCGGACGTGGCCTTGCTCGCGGTCAGCTGCGCGGCGTCGTAGGCCGGCAGGCCGTAGTCGGCAACGAAGCGCTGCGCCATGGCGCGCGGCAGTTCGGGCATCTCGCCGCGCACCTGCTCCACCCACTCGGGCGCGATCACGAGCGGCGGCAGGTCCGGGTCGGGGAAGTAGCGGTAGTCGGCCGCGTCTTCCTTGGTGCGCATGGCGCGCGTCTCGCCCGTGTCGGGGTCGAACAGCACGGTGGCCTGCTGGATCGCGTGGCCGTCCTCGATCTGCTCGATCTGCCAGCGGATCTCGAAGTCGATGGCCTGCTGCATGAACTTGAAGCTGTTCAGGTTCTTGATCTCGCGCCGCGTGCCCAGCGGCTGGCCGGGTTTGCGCACCGAGACGTTGGCGTCGCAGCGGAAGCTGCCTTCCTGCATGTTGCCGTCGCAGATGCCGATCCAGGTCACGACCTTGTGCAGCTCCTTGGCATAGGCCACGGCCTCGGCCGAGGAGCGGATGTCGGGCTCGGTCACGATCTCCAGCAGCGGCGTGCCGGCGCGGTTCAGGTCGATGCCGCTCTGCCCGACGAAGTCCTCGTGCAGCGACTTGCCGGCGTCCTCCTCGAGGTGGGCGCGCACCAGGCGCACGGTCTTGTGTTCGTCGCCCAGGTAGAAGCTCACCGTGCCGCCCTGCACGACGGGAATCTCGTACTGGCTGATCTGGTAGCCCTTGGGCAGGTCGGGGTAGAAGTAGTTCTTGCGCGCGAAGATGCTGCGCGGCGCGATGGTCGAACCCAGGGCCAGGCCGAGCCGGATGGCGCGCTCGACCGCGCCCTTGTTCATGACCGGCAGCGTGCCGGGCAGGGCCAGGTCGACGGCGCAGGCCTGGGTGTTGGGCTCGGCGCCGAAGGCGGTGGAGGCGCGGCTGAAGATCTTGCTGGCGGTGGACAGCTGGGCATGGGTCTCGAAGCCGATGATGACCTCGTAGCCCTGCACCAGCGGGCCCGTGGGGCGGCCGGCCTGCGCGGCCTCGAATGCGTTGGTTTCGCTCATGTCAGAAGCCCTCCGGCGTGCGGAGGTGGAAGTCGGTCGCCTGCTGGAAGCGGTGCGCCGCGTTGAGCAGCTTCGCCTCGCCGAAGTAGTTGCCCAGCAGCTGCAGTCCCACGGGCATCGGCTTGCCGATGCCCGTCCGGGTCTGCAGTCGCCTTCGCTGAAGCCGCAAGGCAGGCTCATGCCGGGCAGGCCGGCCAGCGAGCCGGGCAGGGTGTAGATGTCGGCCAGGTAGTTGGCCACGGGGTCGTCGGACTTGTCGCCGAGCTTCCAGGCCACGGTGGGCGCGACCGGGCCGGCGATCAGGTCGCAGGACTGGAAGGCCTGCTGGAAGTCGTCGGCGATCATGCGGCGGATCTGCTGCGCCTTGAGGTAGTAGGCGTCGTAGTAGCCGTGCGAGAGCACGTAGGTGCCGACCATGATGCGGCGCTTGACCTCGTCGCCGAAGCCCTCGGCGCGCGTCTTCCTGTACATGTCCAGCAGGTCGCCGTACCGGGCGGCGCGGTGGCCGAACTTGACGCCGTCGAAGCGCGAGAGGTTCGAGCTGGCCTCGGCCGGCGCGATGATGTAGTAGACGGGAATGGCCAGCTCGGTGCGCGGCAGCGAGATCTCGACCAGGCGGGCGCCGAGCTTCTCGTACTCCTTGAGCGCGGCATCCAGCGCCGCGCGCACGTCGCCGGCCAGGCCGTCGCCGAAGAACTCCTTGGGCACGCCGATGCGCAGGCCGTCCAGGCTGTCGTCCAGGCTGCGGCTGAAGTCTTCGGCCGGGCGGTCCAGCGAGGTCGAGTCGCGGTCCAGGTCGGGGCCGCAGATGCTGGACAGCAGCAGCGCGCAGTCCTCGGCGCTGCGGGCCATCGGGCCGGCCTGGTCCAGGCTGGAGGCGAAGGCCACCATGCCGTAGCGCGAGGCGCGGCCGTAGGTGGGCTTGATGCCCGTGACGCCGCAGAAGGCGGCGGGCTGGCGGATCGAGCCGCCCGTGTCGGTGCCGGTCACGGCCGGGGCCAGGCGCGCGGCCACGGCCGCGGCGCTGCCGCCCGAGGAGCCGCCCGGGATGCGCGTGGCGTCCCAGGGGTTCTGCACGGCGCCGTAGGCCGAGTTCTCGTTGGACGAGCCCATGGCGAACTCGTCGCAATTGAGCTTGCCCAGCGTGACGGCGCCGGCCGCGGCCAGGCGGGCCACGGTGGTCGCGTCGAACGGCGAGCGGTAGCCCTGCAGCATCTTCGAGCCGGCCGTGGTCGGGAAGTCGCGCGTGACGAAGATGTCCTTGTGCGCGATCGGCACGCCGGCCAGCGGGCCGGCGGTGCCTGCGGCGATGGCCGCATCGGCCGCGCGCGCCTGGGCCAGCGTGGCCTCGGGGTCGACGGCGACGAAGGCGTTGAGGCCGCGGTGCTGTTCGATGCGGGCCAGGAAGTGCCGGGCCGCTTCGACGGCCGAAAGTTCGCGGGCCTGGATGCGGGCCGCGATGGCGGCCACGGAGGCCTGGGTCAGGTCGAAGGCCATGGCTTACTCGATCACCTTGGGCACCAGGAACAGGCCGCGCTCGACGGCCGGAGCGCTGCGCTGGTTGGCTTCGCGCGCGTCGGGCTCGCTGACCACGTCCTCGCGCAGGCGCAGCGTCACGTCGGACACCACGTCGGCCGGATGGGCCAGCGGCACCACGCCGGTGGTGTCGACCGCGCGCATGCGCTCGACGATGTCGAAGAAGCCGTTGATCTGGCCGAGCATGCGCGCACGCTCGGCATCGTGCAGTTCCAGCCGCGCCAGGTTGGCGATGCGTGAGATGTCGTCGGAGGTCAGTGCCATGAAACTTCGCTGCAGAAAGGGCGTGGAAACCGCGCGCCACAAGGCTTTGCGGCGGGTTTTCACGGGGGGATCGGGTATTATCCCGCCTTTGCGCGAGGGCCGGTTTCACGCTGCCTGACGCGCCCACACCCACCCGATTCGACCTGAAGCCGGGGCGACCGCAAGCCGATGCGCATGCCGTGCCCCCGAGAGGAATTTTTCAATGTTTGGTGCTTTCCGTCGGTATTTCTCGACCGACCTGGCGATCGACCTTGGCACGGCCAACACCCTGATCTACGTGCGCGACAAGGGCATCGTGCTGGACGAACCCTCCGTCGTCGCCATCCGCCACGAGGGCGGCCCCCAGGGCAAGAAGACGATCCAGGCCGTCGGCAAGGAAGCCAAGGCCATGCTGGGCAAGGTGCCGGGCAACATCGAGGCGATCCGCCCGATGAAGGACGGCGTGATCGCCGACTTCACCGTCACCGAGCAGATGCTCAAGCAGTTCATCAAGATGGTGCACCCGCGCGGCGTGCTGCGGCCCAGCCCGCGCATCATCATCTGCGTGCCCTGTGGTTCCACCCAGGTCGAGCGCCGTGCCATCCGCGAATCCGCGCTGGGCGCGGGCGCCTCGCAGGTCTACCTGATCGAGGAGCCCATGGCCGCCGCGATCGGCGCCGGCCTGCCGGTGGCCGAGGCCTCGGGCTCCATGGTCGTGGACATCGGCGGCGGCACCACCGAGGTCGGCGTGATCTCGCTGGGCGGCATGGTCTACAAGGGCAGCGTGCGCGTGGGCGGCGACCGCTTCGACGACGCCATCATCAACTACATCCGCCGCAACTACGGCATGCTGATCGGCGAGCCCACGGCCGAGGCCATCAAGAAGAACATCGGCTCGGCCTTCCCGGGCTCCGAGGTCAAGGAGATGGAAGTCAAGGGCCGCAACCTGTCCGAAGGCGTGCCGCGCAGCTTCACGATCTCGTCCAACGAGATCCTGGAGGCGCTGACCGATCCGCTCAACAACATCGTCGCCTCGGTCAAGAACGCGCTGGAGATGACGCCGCCCGAGCTGGGCGCCGACATCGCCGAGCGCGGCATGATGCTGACCGGCGGCGGCGCGCTGCTGCGCGACCTGGACCGCCTGCTGGCCGAGGAAACCGGCCTGCCCGTGCTGGTGGCCGAGGACCCGCTGACCTGCGTGGTGCGCGGCTGCGGCCTGGCGCTGGAGCGCATGGACCGCCTGGGTTCCATCTTCACCAGCGAGTAAGTCCCAGGGGTAGGCGATGCCACTCGGTACGCTGGACAGAACCCCGCCACCGTTCTTCAAGCAGGGCCCTTCCGCGCTCACCAAGCTCATGGTGTTCAGCGCGGTGGCCCTGTTCCTGATGGTGGCCGATGCGCGCTTCGCGCTGATGCGGCCGCTGCGCGCGGCCGTGGCCACCGTGCTCTATCCCGTGCAATGGGCGGCGCTGGGGCCGGTGCGCCTGGTGCAGGGCGGAAGCGTCTACGTGGACAGCCTGACGGTGGTGCAGGCCCGTGCCGATGCCGCCGAGCGGCGCATGGCCGAACAGTCGCAGCGCGCCGGCCAGTCCGACCTGCTGGCGCTGGAGAACGCCCAGCTGCGCAGCCTGCTGGGCCTGCGCGAGCGGCTCACCACGCCGGGCCAGGCCGCCGAGGTGCTCTACGACGCGGCCGATCCCTACGTGCGCAAGGTCGTCATCGACCGCGGCCTCACGCATGGCGTGCAGGCCGGCGCGCCGGTGCTCGATGCGGGCGGCGTGCTGGGCCAGGTCACGCGCGTGCTGCCGCTGGTCAGCGAGGTCACGCTGCTGATCGACCGCGACCAGGCCATTCCCGTGCTCAACGCGCGCACCGGCGCGCGCAGCGTGGCCTACGGCAACCCGGGCTACCTGGGCGGCGTGCTGGAGCTGCGCTTCATGGCCGGCAATTCCGACGTGCAGGTCGGCGACCTGCTGACCACCAGCGGTGTCGACGGCGTCTACCCGGGCGGCCTGCGCGTGGCCGTGGTCGAGGCCGTGGAGCGCCAGGCCGACTCCACCTTCGCGCGCATCTACTGCCGGCCGCTCGCGCAGCTGGCCGGCGTGCGCCATGTGATGGTGCTGGAGCCGCTGCGCCCGGCCGCCGAGACGGCCGCGGCCGAGCCGCCGGCGGCCACGGCTTCGGCACCGGCGGCGAAGGCCTCGGCCGCCAAGGGGGCGAGCAAATGATCATGCGCCCGGGCCAGCAACTGCTGCTGCCGGCCAGCCCGGTCTTCATCTGGAGCAGCCTGGTCGTCGCGCTGCTGCTCAACATGGTCCAGAACATGGGCCTGTGGGGCCGCGCGGCCTGGGTGCCCGACCTCGTGGCCGTGGTGCTGGTGTTCTGGACCGTGCACCAGCCGCTGCGCGTGGGCGTGGGCACGGCCTTCGTGTTCGGCCTGTGCATGGACGTGCACCAGGCCTCCTGGCTGGGCCAGCACGCGCTGGCCTACACGGTGCTGAGCTACCTGGCCATCGCCATCCACCGGCGGCTGCTGTGGTTCAGCGTGCCCTCGCAGGCCATGCAGGTGCTGCCGCTGTTCGTGATCGCCCATGCCATCGAATGGGTGCTGCGCCTCCTGGGCGGCGGCATCTTCCCGGGCTGGTGGATGCTGCTGACGCCCTTGATCGAGGCGGCGCTGTGGCCCGTGGTCAGCGTGGCCTTGCTGCTGCCGCAGCGGCGCGCGCCCGATCCGGACGACAATCGGCCGCTCTGAGCGCGCCACCAGCATGACCGAGTTCAAGGACGTCGAACGCGAGCTCGCCGGCTTCCGCCGCCGGCTGGTCGTGATCGGCCTGGTCGTGCTGCTGGCCTTCGCCGGCCTGTTCGCGCGGCTGGTCGTGCTGCAGGTGGGGCGCCACGACGACCTGCGCGCCCAGGCCGAGCGCAACCGCACGGCCATCGTGCCGGTGGCGCCCACGCGCGGCCACATCCTGGACCGCAACGGCGTGGTGCTGGCCAGCAACTACTCGGCCTACACGCTGGAGATCACGCCGTCCAAGGTCGGCCCGCTGGAGCCGGCCATCGATGCGCTGTCCGAGGTCATCGAGGTCACGCCGCGCGACCGCCGGCGCTTCCGCAAGCTGCTCGACGAATCGCGCAACTTCGAGTCGCTGCCGATCCGCACGCGGCTGTCCGACGAGGAGGTGGCGCGCTTCGCGGCCCAGCGCTACCGCTTCCCGGGCATGGACATCAAGGCGCGGCTGTTCCGCCACTACCCGCAGGGCGAGCTCGGCGCGCATGTGGTCGGCTACATCGGCCGCATCAACGCGGCCGAGAAGGCGCGCCTGGAAGAGACCGACGACGAGGGCAACTACAAGGGCACGGAGTACATCGGCAAGCTCGGCATCGAGCAGAGCTACGAGGCCGAGTTGCACGGCAAGACCGGCGTGGAGCAGATCGAGACCTCGGCCGGCGGCCGCGCCGTGCGCCGCCTGGCCAGCAGCAAGGCCACGCCGGGCAACACCGTGGTGCTGTCGATCGACGCGCGGCTGCAAAAGCTGGTCGAGGACCTGTACGGCGAGCGCCGCGGCGCGCTGGTGGCGCTGGACCCCAAGACCGGCGAGGTGCTGGCCTTCGTCAGCAAGCCGACCTACGACCCCAACCTGTTCGTCGAAGGCATCGACCAGGAAAGCTGGTCCGCGCTCAGCGAATCCCTGGCCCGGCCGTTGCTGAACCGCGCGTTGCGCGGCACCTACCCGCCGGGCTCGACCTACAAGCCCTTCATGGGCTTGGCCGCGCTGGAGACCGGCAAGCGCCGGCCCGGCGACATCACGAACGACGGCGGCTCCTGGACCTTCGGCGGCCACACCTACCGCAGCCACGGCGACGGCGGCCTGGGCGCGGTGGACCTGCACCGCAGCATCGTCAAGTCCAGCAACGTCTACTACTACGCGCTGGCCAACGACATGGGCGTGGACGCCATCCACGACTTCATGGTGCCGCTGACCTTCGGCCAGCTCACGGGCCTGGACATCAACGGCGAGGTGCGCGGCGTGCTGCCCAGCCAGGCCTGGAAGCGCAAGGCCTACCGCCGGCCCGAGCACCAGAAGTGGTATGCGGGCGAGACGATTTCGCTGGGCATCGGCCAGGGCTACAACACCTTCACCATGCTGCAGCTGGCGCAGGCCACGTCCATCCTGGCCAACAACGGCCTCAAGCACCAGCCGCACCTGGCCCTGGCCGTGGAGGACAGCGTGACCGGCGAGCGCCGGCCGGTGGTCCGCGAGCCGGGCGTGAACCTCAACTACAAGCCCGAGAACGTGGCGATCATCCGGCGCGCCCTGGTCGGCGTGACCCAGGAGGGCACGGCCACGCGCGTGTTTTCCGGCGCCGCCTACCTGTCGGGCGGCAAGACCGGCACGGCCCAGGCCGTGACCATCGGCCAGAAGAGCAAGTACAACGCCGCCGCGCTGGCCGAGTACCAGCGCGACCATGCCCTGTACATGGCCTTCGCGCCGGCCGACAAGCCCAGCATCGCGCTGGCGCTCATCGTCGAGAACGCGGGCTGGGGCGCCGAGGCCGCGGCGCCGATCGCGCGCCGCGTGTTCGATTTCTGGGTGGCCGGCCTGTATCCCAGCGAGGCCGACCTGGCCCATGTGCGCGCCGGCAAGGGCGGCCCGCCGGTGGGCAAGCCGCGGCCGATCGCCGAGGTGCCCGACCTGCCGGCGCCTCCCAGCGTGGCGGCGTCCATGGCCGATGCGGCCGCGCCCGGGCCGGTGCAGGTGGCGCAGACGCCGGCGCCGGCCGTCGCCCGCTGAGCCCCGTTTCCAGATCCGTACGGGCGAAAAAAAACGCCGCAGAAGCGGCGTTTCGGAATTGGAAACATCTCGTACGGATGCCTGAGTGATGTGGTTGGATTTGGTTTGGAATGTCTCCTCGGACCTCTCGTATCCAGTCGGCAGGGCCGGCGGACAACATCCAGGACTTTAGGACAATTTGTTCCTTGCCAGACTCGGGATTTACCCTGTGTCAGTTTGACGTCAGCGAATCCGGCCGGGTCTCGGCGCCGTTGCCGAAGCTCAGCTGCTGCTCGGCCATGAAGTCGCTCAGGCTGTAGTCGTCGGCGCGTTCGTGCTGCGCGGCCTCGGCCTCGCGGCGCTGGGCCTGGGCCAGCAGCGACTTCAGCGCCATGGCCGTGCCGGGGTCGAGCGCGCGCTCGCATTCGCGCAGGGCCTGCGCCACGTCGTCGGCCACCAGGTGGGCCTTGGCCGGGTTGCGGTACTCCAGCGCGCGCGTGAGGCGCTGCACCACGCGGCGGGTCGGCAGGAATCTGCTGCGCGCGAATTCGGGGCTCAGGCGGCTCAGCAGCAGCGACAGGCCGCCCACGGCGATCTGCATCTGCGTGAGTCCGGGGTCCTGGGTGATGCGGGGCAACAGCAGCTCGGTGTTCCAGGGGCTTTCTTGTTGGAGCAGGGGCGAATGCATGGCGGCGGATTCTAGGAACGCCGGGCGGCGCGAACCGGCCGGCAAGCGGGCGAAAGCCCGGCTTATGCGGGGTTCGGCGTTTCAGCGCTGCTGCAGGTGCCCGAGCGGCAGCGCGCTGCTCTCCTTGACCTCGCCCAGCGAGAAGCTGGTGTGCAGGTCCTTCACGTTGGGCAGGTTGATCAGCACCTCGCGTGCGAACTGCGCGAAGCTGTCCAGGTCGCGCGAGACCACCTGCAGCTCGAAGGTGCCGGCGCCGCTGATGTAGTGGCAGGACACGACCTCGGGCAGCTTGCGGATCGCGTCCTCGAGTTCGCGCGTGACATTGCCGTTGTTGCGGTCGGCGTCCAGCCGCACGAAGGCCAGCACCCCCAGGCCGATGCGGCGCCGGTCGATCTCGGCGTGGTAGCCCTTGATGAAGCCGGCATCCTCCAGCGCCTTCACGCGGCGCCAGCAGGGGGCGGCCGACAGGCCCACGCGCTGCGCCAACTCGGCGTTGCTGAGCCGGCCGTCGGCCTGCAGTTCTTGCAGGATTGCCAAGTCGAACTTGTCGAGTGTTTCCATGAATGCCAATTTACAGCAAGAAGCTTTCTGAAATGGCCGAAATCAAGGAAGAGAAAGCAAGGACATATCTGCGTCATCTCAATACACTGGCCGGCAGAACCAGTGCCGGCAGCCACGACGCGCCGGCTTCATTTTCCGGAGACCCCACGATGAACGCACCGCTGCCCGAGCACATCCGCAAGGCGCTCGAAACCGTCACGCTCGACGACAAGTACAGCCTGGACTACGGCCGCGCCTTCATGAGCGGCGTGCAGGCCCTGGTCAAGCTGCCCATGCTGCAGCGCCAGCGCGACGCGCAGGCCGGCAAGAACACCGCGGGCTTCATCAGCGGCTACCGCGGCTCCCCCCTGGGCGGCTACGACCAGGCGCTGTGGAAGGCCAGCAAGTTCCTGAAGGCCCAGAACATCGTGTTCCAGCCCGGCGTGAACGAGGAACTGGCGGCCACGGCCATGTGGGGCACGCAGCAGCTGGGCTTCTCGCCGCCGGGCACCAACCGGTTCGACGGCGTGTTCGGCATCTGGTACGGCAAGGGGCCGGGCGTGGACCGCTGCTCGGACGTGTTCAAGCACGCCAACATGGCCGGCACCACGCCCTGGGGCGGCGTGATCGCCGTGGCCGGCGACGACCATGTCTCCAAGAGCTCGACGGCCGCGCACCAGAGCGACCACATCTTCAAGGCCTGCGGCCTGCCGGTGTTCTTCCCGACCAACGTGCAGGAGATCCTGGACCTGGGCATCCACGCGTTCGCCATGAGCCGCTTCTCGGGCGTCTGGGCCGGCATGAAGACCATCCAGGAGATCGTCGAGTCCAGCGCGACCGCGATGATCGACCCCGAGCGCGTGCAGGTCCGCATCCCCACCGACTTCGAGATGCCGCCCGGCGGCGTGCACATCCGCTGGCCCGACCATGCGCTGGAGCAGGAAGCCCGCCTGTTCCACTACAAGTGGTACGCCGCGCTGGCCTACATCCGGGCCAACCGGCTCAACCACAACGTGATCGAGGGCCAGAATGACCGCTACGGCCTGATCGCCAGCGGCAAGGCCTACAACGACACGCGCCAGGCCCTGCTCGACCTGGGCCTGGACGACGCCAGCTGCCGCCAGCTCGGCATCCGGCTGCACAAGGTCGGCGTGGTCTGGCCGCTGGAAGCCCAGCTCACGCGCGACTTCGCCACCGGCATGCAGGAGATCCTGGTGGTGGAGGAAAAGCGCCAGGTCATCGAGTACCAGCTGAAGGAAGAGCTCTACAACTGGCGCTCGGACGTGCGGCCCAACGTGCTCGGCAAGTTCAACGAGGTCGCGGGCGATTTCTCGGGCGGCGAATGGTCCATGGCCAACCCCACGGCCAACACCTTGCTGCGCGCCAACGCCGACCTGTCGCCCGCGCTGATCGCCAGGGCGCTGGCCCAGCGCCTCAAGAAGACCGGCGTGCTGGCCGCGGGCGGCGCCGACATGGTGGCGCGCGTGGACGCACAGCTGGCGATCCTGGAGGCCAAGGAGCGCTCCATGCAGGTGCTGGAAGCCGGCGGCGTGCAGGGGGCCGACCGCCTGCCCTGGTTCTGCTCGGGCTGCCCGCACAACACCTCGACCAAGGTGCCCGAGGGCTCGCGCGCGATGGGCGGCATCGGCTGCCATTTCATGGCGACCTGGATGGACCGCTCCACCATCGGCTTCACCCAGATGGGCGGCGAGGGCGTGCCCTGGGTCGGCCAGCAGCCCTTCACGACCGACCAGCACATCTTCGCCAACCTGGGCGACGGCACCTACTTCCACAGCGGGCTGCTGGCGATCCGCCAGTCCATCGCGGCCGGCGTCAACATCACCTACAAGATCCTCTACAACGACGCGGTGGCCATGACCGGCGGCCAGCAGGTCGGCGAGCGGCCCGAGGGCCACTCGGTGCTGCAGATCGCCGAGAGCCTGCACGCCGAGGGCGCCAGGAAGGTCGTGGTCGTCACCGACGAGCCCGAGAAGTACCAGGGCGTGACGATCCCGGGCGAGCAGGTCACCGTGCACCACCGCGACCGGCTGGACGAGATCCAGCGCGAGTTCCGCGCCATCGCCGGCACCACGGCCATCATCTACGACCAGACCTGCGCGACCGAGAAGCGCCGGCGCCGCAAGCGCGGCATGGCGGTGGACCCGGCCAAGCGCGTGGTCATCAACGAACTGGTCTGCGAGGGCTGCGGCGACTGCAGCGTGCAATCCAACTGCCTGTCGGTGGAGCCGCTGGAAACCGAGTTCGGCCGCAAGCGCCAGATCAACCAGAGCAGCTGCAACAAGGACATGAGCTGCCTGAAGGGCTTCTGCCCGAGCTTCGTGACCGTCGAGGGGGGCAAGCTCAAGGGCAAGTCCAAAGCCCAGGCGCCCTCGCCGTTCGAGCTCGGCGCGCTGCCCGAGCCGCAGCTGCCGGCCTTGAACGGCACCTGGGGCATCGTCGTCGCCGGCGTGGGCGGCACCGGCGTCATCACCATCGGCCAGCTGCTGGGCGTGGCCGCGCACCTGGAAGGCAAGGGCATCGTCACGCAGGATGCGGCGGGCCTGGCGCAAAAGGGCGGCGCCACCTGGAGCCACGTGCTGATTGGCGCGCAGCAGGACGACATCCGCACCACGCGCGTGTCCATGGCCGCGGCCGACCTCATCCTCGGCTGCGATCCGCTGGTGACGGCCGGCAAGGAGTCCACCATGCGCATGCGCGAGGGCCGCACGCACGTGGCCCTCAACGTGCATGGCGCGCCGACGGCCGCCTTCGTCAAGAACACCGAGTGGCAGAACCCTGCCGAAGCCTGCGCCGCCGAACTGGCGCAGATCGTCGGCGAGGCCGGCCTGGGCCGCTTCGACGCCGATGCCGCCGCCACCCGGCTGATGGGCGACACCATCTACGTGAACCCCATGATGCTGGGCTACGCCTGGCAGAAGGGCTGGATCCCGCTGGCGTTCGACTCGCTGATGCGCGCCATCGAGCTCAACGCCGTGGCCGTGGAGCAGAACAAGGCGGCCTTCGCCTGGGGCCGCCGCGCGGCCGCCGAGCCGGCGGCCATGGAGCAACTGCTGGCCGGCGGCAACGCCAGGGTGCAGGTCGTCGACTTCAAGAAGCGCGAGACGCTGGACCAGCTCGTCGCGCGCCGCGTCGAGTTCCTGACGGGCTACCAGAACGCCGCCTACGCGGCCCAGTACCAGGCCTTCGTCGAGAAGGTGCGGGCGCGCGAGCAGGCCATGGGCGCGCCCAGGCACCTGCCCCTGAGCGAGGCCGTGGCACGCTACCTGTTCAAGCTCATGGCCTACAAGGACGAGTACGAGGTGGCGCGGCTGCACAGCGACCCGGCCTTCCTGGCCCGCGTGCACGGCATGTTCGAGGGCGACTACACGATCAACTACCACCTGGCGCCGCCCATGACGGCGCAGAAGAACGCCAAGGGCGAGCTGCAAAAGCGCAGGTACGGCCCGTCCATGCTGACCGGCTTCAAGATTCTGGCCCGGCTCAAGGGCCTGCGCGGCACGGCGCTCGACGTGTTCGGCCGCACCGAGGAGCGCCGGACCGAGCGCGCGCTGATCGGCGAATACCGCGCCAGCATCGAGGAAGTGCTGGCCGGGCTGAACGCCGCCAACCACGCCGTGGCACTGGACATCGCGCGCATCCCCGAGCAGATCAAGGGCTACGGCCATGTGAAGGAACGCAACCTGGCGCAGGCACGCCAGAAGTGGGCCGCGCTGCAGGCAGCCTTCCGCGACCCGGCCAGCCAGGCGCGCGCCGCCTGAAACCCTCTGCCCCGCCGGCCTTACGCCGGCTGGGGCCTGTCGCCCCCCGGCGTGGCGCGCGGCATACAATCCCGTGTTTTTCGCCCGCTCTGCGCGCTTGCTGCGCGCGGCGTTGCGCGCATTCGCGCGCTTTTCGATTTTTGCATCCTCGTCTGGAGACGCTCCGTGCTGATTTCTTCTGCCTTTGCCCAAACCGCGCCTGCTGCAGCTTCCGGTGGTGGCGACCTGATGTCGTCGCTGGGCAGCATGCTGCCGCTGCTGCTGATGTTCGTGGTGCTGTACTTCATCATGATCCGTCCGCAGATGAAGAAGCAAAAGGAGCACCGCGCCATGATCGACGCGCTGGCCAAGGGCGACGAGATCGCCACCGCCGGCGGCCTGATCGGCAAGGTCACCAAGCTGGGCGAAGGTTCCCTGAGCATGGAGATCGCCAATGGCGTGGAGGTGCAGCTGCAGCGCCATGCCGTGGTGCAGGTGCTGCCCAAGGGCACCGTCAAGTAAAGAAGTCGTTTCCCGTTGAGAGGCGCCTTGCGGGGCGCGGCCGATCATGAACCGTTATCCGGTATGGAAGTACGTGACCATCGTGGTCGTGCTGCTTCTGGGGCTGATCTATGCCCTGCCCAATTTCTTCGGCGAAGCGCCGGCCGTGCAGGTGTCTGCCGGCAAGGCCAGCGTGAAGGTGGACGCCGCCACGCGTGAGCGTGTCGAGCAGATCCTCAAGGAAGCGGGCGCCACGCCCGACCTGGTGTCGCTGGACGGCAGCTCCGTGCGCGCACGCTTCGCCACGCCGGACGAGCAGCTCAAGGCGCGCGACGCGCTGCAGCGCGCGCTGGTGCCCGATGCGGCCGATCCGTCCTACGTGGTCGCGCTGAACCTGGTGTCGCGCTCGCCGGCCTGGCTGGCCGCGCTGAACGCCCACCCCATGTACCTGGGCCTGGACCTGCGCGGCGGCGTGGACTTCCTGCTGCAGGTGGACATGAAGGGCGCCATCGACAAGCGCGCCGAATCCTTCGCCGGCGACCTGCGCACCGCGTTCCGCGACAAGAACATCCGCGGCGCCTCGGTCAACCGCAGCGGCCAGAACGTGGAGGTCAGCTTCCGCGACGCCCAGGCGCTCGAAGCCGCCAGGCGCGTGGTGCAGGACCAGTTCCCCGACCTGTCCACCACCGACAGCCAGGACGGCAACACCTGGAAGATGGTGGCCAGCATCAAGCCGGAGGCCGCGCGCCGCCTGCAGGATGCCGCGCTCAAGCAGAACATCACCACGCTGCACAACCGGATCAACGAACTCGGCGTGGCCGAGCCCGTGATCCAGCAGCAGGGCCTGGAGCGCATCGTGGTCCAGCTGCCCGGCGTGCAGGACACCGCCAAGGCCAAGGACATCCTGGGCCGCACGGCCACGCTGGAAGTGCGCCTGGTCGACGAGAGCACCGAGGCGCGCAGCGCGGAGACCGGCACCGGCTCGGTGCCGTTCGGCTCCGAGCGCTACCTGGACCGGGCCGGCCAGGCCGTCATCGTCAAGCGCCAGGTGGTGCTGACGGGCGAGAACCTGACCGACGCCCAGCCCGGCTTCGACAGCCAGACCCACCAGCCCACCGTCAACCTGACGCTGGACGCCAAGGGCGCCCGCATCTTCAAGGACGTCACGCGCGAGAACATCAACAAGCGCATGGCCATCATCCTGTTCGAGAAGGGCCGCGGCGAGGTCGTCACGGCGCCCGTGATCCGCACCGAGATCGCCGGCGGCCGCGTGCAGATCTCCGGCAGCATGACCACCACCGAGGCCAACGACACGGCGCTGCTGCTGCGCGCCGGCTCGCTGGCCGCGCCGATGGAGATCATCCAGGAGCGCACCATCGGCCCGAGCCTGGGCGCCGACAACATCAGCAAGGGCTTCAACAGCGTGCTGTACGGCTTCCTGGCCATCATGGTCTTCATGTGCGCCTACTACGCGCTGTTCGGCGTGTTCTCGTCGATCGCGCTGGCCTTCAACCTGCTGCTGCTGGTGGCCGTGCTGTCCATGCTGCAGGCCACGCTCACGCTGCCCGGCATCGCCGCCATGGCGCTGGCCATCGGCGTGGCGATCGACTCCAACGTGCTGATCAACGAGCGCGTGCGCGAGGAACTGCGCGCCGGCGCCTCGCCGCAGGCCGCCATCCACGCCGGCTACGACCGCGCCTGGAACACCATCCTGGACTCCAACGTGACCACGCTGATCGCCGGTGTCGCGCTGCTGGCCTTCGGCTCCGGCCCGATCCGCGGCTTCGCCGTGGTGCACTGCCTGGGCATCGTGACCTCGATGTTCTCGGCCGTGTTCTTCTCGCGTGGCCTGGTCAACCTCTGGTATGGCCGCCAGAAGAAGCTCAAGAGCGTGTCCATCGGCACCGTCTGGCGCCCCGAGTCGGACCCGCTGGCCGTGCCAGCCAAGTAAAGGCGGGAGAGAAAGATGGAGTTTTTCCGCATCCGCAAAACGATCCCGTTCATGCGCCACGCGCTGGTGCTGAACGCGATCTCGTTCCTGACCTTCGCGCTGGCCGTGTTCTTCCTGTTCCACCGCGGGCTGCACCTGTCGGTGGAGTTCACGGGCGGCACCGTGATGGAGGTGGCCTACGAGCAATCGGCCGACATCGGCAAGGTGCGCGAGACCCTCGGCACGCTGGGCTATTCCGAGGTGCTGGTGCAGGCCTACGGTTCCTCGCGCGACGTGCAGATCCGCCTGCCCGCGCGCAAGGACATGAACGCCACGCAGCAGTCCGCGCAGGTCGTGGACGCGCTCAAGGCGGTCGACCCCGGCGTCCTGCTCCGCGGCGTCGAGTTCGTCGGCCCGCAGGTCGGCGAGGAGCTCACGACCAACGGCCTGAAGGCGCTGGCCATGGTGGTGGTCGGCATCATGGTCTACCTGGCGTTCCGCTTCGAGTGGAAGTTCGCCGTGTCCACGGTGTTCGCCAACCTGCACGACGTGGTCATCATCCTGGGCTTCTTCGCCTTCTTCCAGTGGGAGTTCTCGCTGGCCGTGCTGGCGGCGGTGCTGGCCGTGCTGGGCTATTCGGTCAACGAGTCGGTCGTGATCTTCGACCGCGTGCGCGAGAACTTCCGGCGCTACCGCAAGCTGAACACGCAGGAGGTGATCGACTCGGCCATCACCAGCACCATCAGCCGGACCATCATCACGCACGGCTCGACGCAGCTGGTGGTGCTGTCCATGTTCTTCTTCGGCGGCCCCACGCTGCACTACTTCGCGCTGGCCCTGACCATCGGCATCTGCTTCGGCATCTACTCGTCGTGCTTCGTCGCGGCGGCGATCGCGATGTGGCTGGGCGTCAAGCGCGAAGACCTGGTGAAAGTCGCCAGGAAGGACGAAGATCCGAACGACCCGAACGCGGGCGCAGTCGTCTAAGAGGACAGCCACCGAACGTCCATGGCCACCACCGCCGCTCCCGACCATCCGCTCGCCCGGCGCACGCGCCAGCATTTCGTGGCCGAGCTCAGCCGCCGGCTGGGCGAGGCCGGCGCCGCGGTCAAGGAGCGCCTGACGCAGGCGCTGGAGCAGGTCAGTTCCGTGCGCGAGATGCAGGAGCGGCGCGACGCCTGGACGCTGTTCCAGAGCCATGGCCGCGCCTGGGAAGAGGCCGTGGCCGCCGCCTGGCAGCGTGCCGCGCGGGCCGATCCGGCGGCCGTGCCCTCCAAGCCGGTGCCGCCGGTGCTCGAGCTCACGCTGGTCGGCGACGATGTGGTGGAGAACAAGATCCTGGCCTCGCGGATGGCGCTGGCGCTGCAGGAACGGGTGGGCGGGCCGCTGTCCGAACTGCGCGTGCGGGTGCAGCAACTCGAAAAGAGCGACGAGCTGGCGCCTGACGACGTGCTGCGGCCCGAGACGCTGATGCGCCTGCTGATCGAGCAATGGCTGGCGTCCCGCCTGCCGCGCGCCAGCCTGGTGCTCGTGGTCGAGGCCTTGCAGCGCGAACTGGCGGCGCATCTGCTGGACGCCTGCAAGTCCTGCGAAGCGCTGCTGGTGTCCTCGGGCGTGCAGACCGATGGCGAGACCAAGTACCGCGTGCGCCTGACGCAGATGTCCGCCGGGGCGCCGGGGCCGCTGGCAGCCCAGGCGCAGCGCGAGGCGCCGACCGGCCAGGACACGCTGGGCAACGCGTTCGCCGACGCCGCGCGCCGCGGTCCCGACACCGCGCAGCCGCTGGCGCGGGACGACGGCCAGCGCAACCGCCACCTGGCCGACGGCCAGATGGTGGCCGCCATGTCGCCGCTGGCGCGCGCGCGCCGCCGCGCCCAGGGCGTGCTGGGCCAGCTGCGCCGCGTGCTGAGCGAGCAGGCCGCCGGCATCTTCGAGGCCACCGCCAAGCAGGAGATCACGCCGACCCTGGCGAACGCGCTGCAGCAGAGCCAGAGCCTGGTCGATCCGGACATGCTGATCGGCGACACCGATTCGGCCGACGGCGTGGCCTACACCCAGGCCAGCGTGGTCCGCGTGGCCGGTGTGCTGCGCGAACGCTCCAACGAACTCAAGAAGAAGGCCTCCACCGACGGCGAGAAGGCCACCATCGAGATCGTGGCGCTGATGTTCCAGAGCATCCTGGCCGAGGAGCGCATCCCGGCCGCCGTGCGCGTCTGGTTCGCGCGGCTGCAGCTGCCGGTGCTGCGCGTGGCGCTGGCCGAGCCCGAGTTCTTCGGCACGCTGAACCACCCGGCGCGCCAGCTGATCGACCGCATGGGTTCCTGCGCGCTGGGCTTCGACGCCCATGCCATCGGCGGCAGCGCGCTGGAGGCCGAGATCCGGCGCGTGGTGCAGGTCATCGAGCAGTACCCCGAGACCGGCCGGCGCGTGTTCCAGCTGGTCTACGACGAGTTCCAGAAGTTCCTGTCCAAGTACCTGACCGAGAAGGGCGCGGCCTCCAAGGTCGTCAGCGTGGCGCAGC
Source organism: Pseudorhodoferax sp. (assembly GCA_049840715.1). GTDB lineage: Bacteria > Pseudomonadota > Gammaproteobacteria > Burkholderiales > Burkholderiaceae_C > Pseudorhodoferax. The sequence continues at coordinate 5,261 of JASGJO010000033.1, read as the reverse complement.
AGGTCGAGCAGAAGGAGACGCTGGCGATCCAGTACACGATCGAGCTGCGCAACATGCTCAAGGACATGCCGGTGCGCGACGAGGTGCGCGAGTTCCTGTTCAAGGTCTGGGCCGAGGTGCTGGCCATGGCCGCCGTGCGCAAGGGCCCGCAGGACGAGGAGACGGTGGCCTTCAAGCGCTCGGCCGCCGACCTGGTCTGGGCCGCCAGCGCCAAGCCCAACCGGGCCGACCGCGCGCGCGTGATCCAGAGCCTGCCGGCGCTGCTGCAGCGCCTGCGCCAGGGCATGACGCTGCTGGGCCTGTCCTCGCCCGTGCAGGAAGGCCACATCAAGCGCATCAGCGACACGCTGGCCGACGCCTTCATGTCCAAGACCGAGGCCATCCCGCAGGCGCGCATCGACATGATGGCCCGGCGCCTGGCCAACCTGGAGGACTTCGTCAGCGACGAGAGCATGGGCGACCTGCCGCTGGACGCCGACAGCATCGAGCTCATGCTGGGCATCGACGCCTCGTCCATCGACGTGATCCCCGACGCCGGCGCCAAGCCCAGCGAGGCCATGGTGGCCTGGGCGCACGAGCTGCAGCTGGGCCACTGGTTCACGCTGGACCACAACCAGAAGATCAGCCAGGTGCAGCTGGCCTGGCGCAGCGAGCGCAGGCAGCTGTTCCTGTTCGCGGCCATGGACGGCCGCAGCACCTTGATCCAGGCCAAGCGCCTGGCGGCCTACCTGCAGGCCGGCCTGCTGATTCCGCAGGAGGAAGAGGCGCTGACGCTGCGCGCCACGCGCCAGGCGCTCGAGAAGCTGGACGCCAACCCGGGGCGGCTGCTGGCGGTCTGAGCGGCGGGTTCAGTGCGCCATGCGCGCCGAGGTGTCCTGCGAGAGTTCGTCCAGCACCAGCGCATCGGGCTCGGTGCCGCTGCTCCAGTAGACCATCAGCACGATCATCTTGAACTCGGACAGCGCCACCGGCGCACCGGGTGCGGCCATCGCGCGGTCCACCACGAGTTCGCGCTGCGCGGCCGGCAGCACGCCGGCGCCTTCGAGCAGCTGCACGAAGCCCAGGCATTCCGCGCCCAGGTGTTCGCACTCGGCGTGCGTGTAGACGCGCATGGCGGTGCTGGGCGGCAGTGCCTCGTGCACGGTGCCGATGCGCAGGCCGCTGAGCCAGTCCAGCGCCTGGCTGATGTCCTCGGCCTCGAAACCCACGGCGCTGAGCTTGCGGCCCAGCTGCTGCGGTTCGGGGCAGGCATCGCCGCGCCAGTAGTTTTCGTAGACGTAAGCGAGCACTTCGAACATGGGCCCAATATAGCGCAGCCGCCTGGCAGCCTTGTCAGGCGGCCACGAAGCGCTGGAACAGGGCGCCGGGCAGGCGCACGATGCGGCCTTCCAGTTCCAGCTCCAGCAGGCGGGCCTGCAGGAGCGCGGCCGGCAGGCCGGTGCGGGCCGCCAGCGCGTCCAGGCCCATGGGGTCGAAGCCGATGTGGGCCAGCACGTCGTCGTCGGGCGGGTCTTCGGCCGGCGCAGCGGCGGCGGGTGCAGCGGCCGCCGGGCCGAACTCCTCGAGCACGTCCTCGATCCGGGTGACCAGCTTGGCGCCCTGCTGGATCAGCTGGTGGCAGCCCCCGGCCTGCGGCGCATGGATGGAGCCCGGGATCGCGAACACCTCCTTGCCCTGTTCCGCGGCCAGCCGCGCGGTGATCAGCGAACCCGAGCGCAGCGCGGCCTCCACCACCAGCGTGCCGCGGCCGAGCCCGGCGATCAGGCGGTTGCGGCGCGGGAAGTTGGCGGCCAGCGGGGGCGTGCCGAGCGGGTATTCGGACAGCAGCATGCCGCGCGCCGCGATGGTGCGTGCCAGCGCGAGGTGGGCCTTGGGGTAGACGCTGTCCAGCCCGGTGCCGACCACGGCCACGGTGGGCGGCTGGGGCGCGTCGTCGGCCGTGCCTTCGAGCGCGCCTTCGTGCGCTGCGCCGTCCACGCCCAGCGCCAGGCCGGAGACGATGGTCCAGCCGGCCGCGGCGGCGCCGCGCGCGAACTGCCGCGCATGGGCCCGGCCTTGCGGCGTGGGCTTGCGGCTGCCCACGATGGCCAGGCCGCGCCCCGCATCCGCGGCGAAGGCCTGCCAGCGCGCCAGGTCGCCCGTGGCGTACAGCAGCAGCGGCGGGTCGGCCATGTGCAGCAGCGTGGCGGGGTAGCCGTCCTGGCCGGGCACCAGCACGCGGCGCTGCTCGGGGCGTTGCTGCAGCCACTGCCAGGTCTTTTCCAGCAGTTCCGCATGGCCGGCCGGTGGCTCGGCCAGGTGCCGCAGCTGGCGCGCGTTGACCACCTGGGCCAGCACGGCGGCGTCCTGCTCGAACACCGCCTGCGGCGTGCCGAAGGCCGTCAGCAGCCGGCGCGCGCTGTCGTTGCCGATCTCCGGCGTGCCCAGCAGCCGGAGCCAGTGGCCGAGCTCGCTGCGCTCCATCGCCCGCGTCCCGGAAAGAAGGCCCTCAACGCGGCGTGACCAGCCGGTCGCCGACCTTGACGCCGCTCTGGATGTCCAGGATCAGGCCGTAGGACACGCGCTCGAAGGTGCGGAACACCATCAGCATGCCGTTGGTCTCGTCGGGCAGCTTGAGCATGGCCTTGGCGGGGTCGGTGCTGTCCGGCAGGCGCCCGCCGTCGCTGAGCAGCGTGAGCACATGGCCGCGCTCCAGGCCGTCGCGCGTGCCCTTGTTGATGGCCACCACCTGGCTCTGGGCTGCGTTGGTGTTGGAGATGCCGCTGCTGCCGTAGATCGACACCACGCGGCCGTCGATGGCGGCGGACGGCGCGTGCGGCACGTAGCGCGTGAGTTCGGGCGGCGGTTCGGGCAGCAGCCGGTCGCCCACGCGGATGTCTTCCTTGGACACCAGGATGTCCATCGACGCGGGCACCACCTCCACCGTGGTCTTGCCGTCCTGGTCGGTGATCTCGCGCGTGCCCTCGCCCTGCAGCAGCTGGGCCTTGCCCAGGTAGTAGGCCTCGTAGCCCAGCACTTCGCCGGACACCGGGTCCTTCAGCGCCACGGCGTTGCGTACCACGCGGAAGGCCGGCTGGCTGCCCGGCACCGGCGCCAGCGGGAACTCCACCGAGCCGCGGGCGTAGGCGCGGTCGCCCTTGGCCAGCATCACGCGCTGCTCGCGCGTGGCCACGATGCGTGGCGCGTTCTGCAGCGCGTTCTCCTCGACCACCAGCGATTCGGTCAGGAACGGTTCGATGGCGCTGGGCGACAGCGTGGGCAGCGCGCTGTCGGCCAGCGAGGTCGAACGCACGCGCGGCGAGACCCGCACCGTGGCCAGGCCATCGGCGCCCGGTGCACGCAAGCTCAGCGTGGCGCGGTTGCCGCTGCGGTGCAGGAACAGCTGCTGGCCCGGGTAGATCAGGTGCGGGTTGCGGATTTCCTGCAGGTTCATGCCCCACAGCTCGGGCCAGCGCCAGGGCCGGGCCAGGAACAGGCCGGAGATGCCCCACAGCGTGTCGCCGCTCCTGACCGTGTAGCTGTCCGGTGCATTGGGCGCCAGCTCCGACAGGGCCACGCCGCGCTGGGCCACCTGGGTGGCGGTGTCGCGCTGCGTGGGCGTGACCGGGAGGGTTTGGGCCTGTGCAGGGACGGCCAGCAGGGCGGTCGCGGCGGCCAGCGCGGCGATTCCCAGGCTGTGGTTGGTCATGCGTTGCACCAGAAACATCCTTTGAGCGAAGCGTGATGGTGGCCGCGCCGTTCGGAAATCGCGCGAAATGTCGCGGGCAATTGTGCGCGTGAGCCCCTGATCGGACAACGATTATTGCCCTGGCCGCCCAGGCGGCTGGCCAAAAGTGGCGAAAATAGCCACAACTCCGATCTTCGCGTTCCCATGGCCCTGCTCCCGATCCTTCAATACCCCGACGCCAGACTGCACAAGGTGGCCAAGCCGGTGGCTGCCGTGGACGACCGCATCCAGGCCCTGGTGGCCGACATGCTGGAGACCATGTACGACGCCAAGGGCATCGGCCTGGCCGCCACGCAGATCGACGTGCACGAGCGCGTCATCGTGATCGACGTGTCCGAGGAGCGCGACCAGCCGCTGGTGCTGATCAACCCCGAGATCACCTGGTCCAGCACCGAGCGCGAGGTCGGCGAAGAGGGCTGCCTGTCCAGTGCCCGGCATCTACGACGGCGTCGAGCGCGCCAGCCGCATCCGCGTGCAGGCGCTGGACGGCCAGGGCCAGTCGCGCAGCGTCGAGGCCGAGGGCCTGCTGGCCGTCTGCATCCAGCACGAGATGGACCACCTGCTGGGCAAGGTCTTCGTGCAATACCTGTCGCCGCTCAAGCGCAACCGCATCAAGACCAAGATGCTCAAGGCCCAGCGCGACCTGGCGCGCGACGCGGCCTGATTCCCATGCTGCGCCTGCTTGCCGCCGTGCTGCCCCTGCTGCTGGCGGCCTGCGCCAGCGTGCAGCCCGGCATGACGCGCGAGCAGGTGCTCTCGGCCTGGGGCCAGCCCACGCGCAGCGTAGGCGCTGCCCCGATGGCCAGCGGCTGCAGTACTCGCAGCAGCCGTCGGGCCGGCGGGACTTCATGGTCGATCTGGACGCCGGTGGCCAGGTGCGCAGCGTGCGCCAGGTCATGGCGCGCAGCGACTTCGCGCGCATCGCCACCGATGGCTCCTGGACGCGCGCCGACGTCGAACGCGAGTTCGGCCCCGCGCCCGACAACGAGCGCGTGGCCAGCTGGGACGGCCCCATCCTGACCTACCGCTGGCGCGAAGGCATGATCGACCTCTACTACTGGGTCTACCTGGACCCCGCCGGCATAGGTGCGCCGCGCCCATGAGGGCGTGGACTGGCGCAACATGCGGCACACCATCAACTGATCCATGCGCATCGTTTTTGCGGGCACACCCCGAATTCACCCGGGTGGCCCTGGCGGCCCTGCACGCCCACGGTTTCGAGATTCCCCTCGTCCTGACCCAGCCCGACCGGCCCGCCGGCCGCGGCATGAAGCTGCAGGCCTCGCCGGTCAAGCAGTTCGCGCTGGAGCACGACTGGCCCGTGGCCCAGCCGCGCAGCCTGCGGCTGGAACGGCGAGTACCCGGAGGACCCCGCCGCCGCGCGCGAAGCCTTGCGGGCCGCCCGGCCCGACGCCATGGTCGTCGCCGCCTACGGACTGATCCTGCCGCAATGGGTGCTGGACCTGCCGCGCCTGGGCTGCCTGAACATCCACGCCAGCCTGCTGCCGCGCTGGCGCGGCGCCGCGCCCATCCA
>JASGJO010000032.1:0-243103 GCA_049840715.1 Pseudorhodoferax sp. | reverse complement strand
GGAACATGCCGGACGCGTCGCCGACCCCGAGCACCCGCTGTCCGGTGAGCCTCGCGTGCACGTACCCGGCGAGGGTCGTGACGAAGTCCACGGAGGGCACGTGCGGCTCGGCGTCGACGACCGCCTGATGCAGGTGGGCGATCGACCAGCGCAGCGGGATGTTCACCCCGAGCGTCTGGGTGAGCTCGGACGCCGCGACGCCGGTGCTGGTGTTGCGCCAGGTGCGGAAGGGCGTCAGCAGCGTGCCCGCGGCGTCGAAGGCCAGATACCCGTGCATCATGGCCGAGATGCCGATGGCGCCGAAGGTCTGCGGGCGCACGCCGTGGCGCTGCTCGGCGTCGGCGACGAGGGCGGCGAAGGCCGCTTGCAGCCCCGTCCACGCCTCGTCGAGACCGTAGGTCCACACGCCGTCTTCGAGCCTGTTCTCCCACGAGAAGGCCCCGGTGGCGAGCACTTCTGCGGCGTCGTCCCCGATCAGGCAGGCCTTGATGCGGGTCGAGCCGAACTCGATGCCGAGGCTCGTGCGGCCGGCGCGGATCTCTTCGTGCGTCATCGGCGGGCGTCCGTGTTCTGTCCGTAGACGTTCTGGTAGCGGTCGTAGAGGCTGTCGATGGCCTCCTGCGGGAGGGGGACCAGCGCTCCCGCCTCTCGTGCGCGATGCACGGTGCGCGCGACGTCTTCCACCATGACCGCCGCCTTGACGGCGTCTTTCGCGTCGACGCCGATGGTGAACGGGCCGTGGTTCTGCATGAGCACGGCGCGGCGAGCGGTGTCCGTTCAGCGTCTCGACGATGCCGCGGCCGATCGAGTCGTCGCCGATGATCGCGAACGGGCCGACCGGCACCGGGCCGCCGAACTCGTCGGCCATCGCGGTGAGGACGCAGGGGATCTCCTCGCCCCGGGCCGCCCAGGCCACGGCGTAGGTCGAGTGCGTGTGCACCACCCCGCCGACCTCGGGCATGTGCCGGTAGACGTAGGCGTGCGCCGCGGTGTCGCTGGACGGGCGGCGGTCGCTGCCGGGCGTACCGGGGATCACGGCGCCGTCGAGGTCGCAGAGGATCATGTTGGCGGGGGTGAGGTCGTCGTAGCTGACGCCGGAGGGCTTGATGACGAACAGGTCGGCTGCCCGGCACGCGGCCCGAGACGTTGCCGCCGGTCCAGACCACGAGCCCGTAGCGGACCAGTTCGGCGTGCAGGCGGGCGACGTCTTCGCGCACGGCCAGGATGGAGGCTTCGACCTCGGGGGCGAAGGCGGGGGCTTCGGTGCTCACGGTACCTCGTGGGGTGCTTCGGGGCCGGTCTCCGTGACCGGTCACAGTAGCATCTCACGGCCGCCATCGCCCGTCAAGACCCCTCAGCGGGGCGGGGCGACGGAGGCGCGCGGCACCAGCACGGGGGCGACGGGGGCCAGGGCGGACGCCTCGACGTCCTCCCCCGCCAGAAGCGCGGCGACCGCCCGGCGCGCAAGCTCGTCGAAGTCCTGCCGCACCGTCGTGAGCGGCGGCCAGTAGTAGGCCGAGTCGGGCACGTCGTCGAACCCGACGACGCTGATGTCGCCCGGCACGGCGAGCCCCGCCTCGTGCAGGCCGCCGATCAGGCCGAGTGCCATCTGATCGTTCGCCGCGAAGACGGCCGTGACACCCGACGCCCGCACGGCACCGGCCGCCGCGTGGCCCGAGCCCGCCGACCAGTCCCCCTCGAAGACAGGGCCCGCAGGCAGTGCCCGCGCCGCGAGCGCCGCGGAGAACCCCTCGGCGCGCGACCTCGCCTCCAGCCAGTCGGTGGGGCCAGCGAGGTGGGCGATGCGGGTGTGCCCGGCATCCACCAGCGCCGCCACGGCCAGCCGCGCGCCGGCCGCCTGATCGACCGACAGCCCACGCGAGCCGTACCCGGACGAGTGGAGAGTGACCACGGGCACGCCGACCCGCACCGCGTCGAGGGTCTCCAGCGTGCGGGGGTGCGGGGCGACGACGACGATCCCCTCGACCGCCTGGGCCACGAGATGGTCGACGGCCGCGCCGACGGCGCCCGCATCCGCCGCCTCCGCGAACGCGGCGCTCATCCAGTAGCCCGCCTCGCGCGCCGCGGCCTCGACGGCGGCGATGCTGCGCGAGGGGCCGTATTGCAAGGCGTCGGATGCGAGGATCCCGATGGTGCGCGTGCGGCGGGTGCCGAGCGCGCGCGCCGCGTTGTTCACGCGGTAGCCGAGCTCGTTCATCGCCGCCAGCACCCGCTCGCGGGTGCCGGAGGCCACCTCGGGATGGTCGTTCAGGACGCGCGAGACGGTCTGCCGCGAGACCCCGGCCAGAGCGGCCACCTCGCGCACGCCGACGGGGCGACCGGGGATGCTGCGGGTGCCACTCACGGCGACGAGTCTATGGTGCCGTCGACGAGCCGCGAGGGGCCGCGAGCGGCCACGAGCGTGACCGCCGTCGCATAGCGTGCACCGTGCAGGCGGTAGTAGGGCTGCCAGACGAGAGCCGCCGCGGCGGCATCGACCTGCCGCAACGCGAACCGCAGGTCGGGGAGGCCCCCGGCATCCGGCCCGTCGTCGCGCCGCACCAGGTGCGCGCGGATGCCGGTGCGCCAGAGCGCGGGATCGTCGACGACGACCTCGCCCTTCAGCCGCGGGTCGGGCGTGCTCATCCGCACCAGCACCCCCGCCGTGTAGGTCTCGTCCACGTTCTGCCTGCTGAGCTCTGCCGCCAGCAGCACCGGGCCGTAGCGGAACGCGACCCAGTCGGGGTTCTCGCTGGGCGCCGCGATGCGCACCTCGGCGGGCAGCACGTAGGCGACCTCGTCGCCCGCCCGCACCTCAACCTCCAGGTATCCCGCGTCCACGACGATCTGCTGCGGCACGTCGTTGACGGAGAGCGTCGGAGGTGCCGCCAGCCACGAGGGCACCCTCAGCCGCAGCCGCGTCGGCATCGCCACCCCTCCGTCGAGCGCGGTCACGGCGATGCGCACCGTCTCCTCGCGGGGGATGTCGGCACGCTGGACGAGCCGCAGACCGCGTTCGGGCACCCGCAGCTCCCCCGCGCAGAAGCGGTTCACGATCACGGCATCCGCCGCGAGGGCGTAGATGCCCTCGCCGAGCTTCGTGAAGCTCTCCACCCCCGTGCCGTGGTCGCACCAGAACTCGTCGAACGGCTCGCCGTAGACCTTCGCGTAGCCCGCGCGCTGCGGCTGGAAGTACGTGACCATGCCGGTCTCGGGGTTCTGCGAGGCGAGGACGCTGTTGAGGAACGTCGACTCGTCGTAGTCCGCGTACGCGACGTCGCCGGTGACGGCGAACAGCGCCCGCGTGAGCTTGAGCATGTGTACTCGTTGCAGCCCTCGGCCGTGGAGTTCTCGCCGTAGCCGTCGCCCGGGCCGCACGTCGCCCGGGCATGCAGCGTGCCGGGCGCGTGGAAGTGTTCGGCCTGGCTGTTCCCCCCGTTCGCGTAGGTGTGGTGCGCGACGACGATGTGCCAGAAGTTCTCGGCCGCCGCGCGGTACCTCTCCAGCTCGTGCCGCTCCGCGGCGGAGAGGGCCGGATCGGCACCGAGCACGGTGTACCGCATGAGCGCGCCGGTGAGCGTGGGGATGGTGGTGTTCGCGTGGCGGCCCGCGAGCACGTCACGGCCCGCCGCGAGCTCCTGGAACAGGTCGAGCTCGTCGAAGCGTTCGGCCGCACGGCGGTGCACCGGATCGCGGGTGATGCCGTACAGGCGGTAGAGGGCCTCGTTCATGCCGCCGTATTCGGTGTCGAGAATGCGCCGGGGGTCGTCGAGCGACGACACGTAGCCCTCGACCCAGGTGGCGAAGTCCGCTGCCACCGCACGCGCCGTGTCCGCCACCGGCGGCGGCGCGTACCGGTGCGCATCGAGAAGGCCGGCGAGCACCTTGTGGAGGTTGTAGAACGGCACGAGCAGGCCGTCGCGTCCGGCCGGCAGCACGTCGACCGGGAAGGCCGAGACGTAGCCCGCGTGTTCGGGGTGGGCGGCGGCGTAGGCGCGCTGACAGGCGTGGAGGCCGCCCACCGCCGCTGCCAGCCGGTCGAGCAGCCGCCCGTCGCGGGTCGTGGCGTAGGCCTGGGCGAGCGCCGACAGAAAATGCCCGAAGAAGTGCCCCTGGAAGCGCTCGCCCTCCTCGCGCTCCCAGCCGCCATACCCCTCCCGGGCCTCGGGTTCGAGCCCCGCGGTGCGGCAGAACGAGAACAGCAGCCGCTGCGGGTCGAGCCGCAGCAGGTAGTCGATGGTCTTCGCCTGGGCGTTGCACAGGTACGGATCGGTGACGGTGACGTCTTCGAGCCGCGCGGGCACGCTCTTCACGAGACCGTCAGCTCCCGTCCACCGACGGCCAGCCGTCCTGCCACACGAGCGGGAGGATGCCGAGGGTCGCGACGCCGTCGGCGGCTCCGTCGTACCAGTGGAAGGCCAGCATCCCGTCCGAGACGGACTGACCGCCGGGCCCGATCCGATCCCCCTCGGAGGTGAGCACGAGCGTGCCGCCGTCCTCGAGCAGCGGCGTGCCGTAGGCGTCCAGGTACGGGCCGGTGACGTCCCGCGAGCGTCCGACGATGATCTCGTAGGTGCTGTCGACCCCTCGGCAGCACAGGCCGCGCGATGCGAACAGGTAGTACCAGCCCTCGTGAGAGACGACGGTCGGGGCCTCGATCGCGTTGTCGACCAGGCCGCGGTCGGCCAGATGCAACGGCTCCTCGTCCGCGGCGCGCATGCCGCTGGGCCACTCCAGCTCGACCATGCGGATGCCCGAGCTCCACGAGCCGAACGCCATCCACGGCGTGCCCTCGGCATCCTCGACGATCGTCGCGTCGATCGCGTTGAAGTCGGTGCCCTCCGAGGCGATCACCTCTCCTGCGTCGACCCACTCGTAGTCCGGGTCGTCGGGATCGAGCGTGGTATTGGTGGCGAGCGCGATCACCGAACGGTTGGTGCCGAAGAGGGAGGCCGCGTAGTACAGGTACCAGGTTCCGTCGTGCTCGTACAGCTCGGGCGCCCAGAGGTTGTCGACCCCGGGCACCGCCTCCTCCACCCATGCGGGCTTGTGCGCCCACACCTCGCCCGCGTACTCCCAGTCGGCCCCGTCGTCGGAGCGGCGGATCTGGATGTTGCCGTCGCCGATCTGCCCGTTGCCGGTCGAATAGACGTAGTAGCCGTCCTCCGTGTGCACGTAGGCGGGGTCGTGCACGTAGATGTCGCCCGTCAGCGGGGGCGCCACCCGGGCGTCCGCGCACCCCGCCAGCCCCGGCAGCAGCGCCACCCCCAGCCCCAGCCCCAGCCCCCGTCCGATCCTCCGGGCTCTCGGGGTCATGACAGCGCCACCGCCGACCATGAGACCGGCGGCAGCGTCACCGTCAAGACGCCGTCGGCCAGCACGGCGCCGGCGAGCGGCTTGAGGCCGACGCGCTCCTGGTCGGCGAGCGTGTTCCTCGCGTACACGTCCTCGTCCCAGAGCGTGACCGCCTCGTCGATCCTCGACGCGCCGAGCTCGGACACGGCCACCGTCACCTCGATGGCCTCGGTGAGGCTGCGGTTCACCAGGAACACCGCCGAGTCGGCGCCGTCGGTGGTGACGACGGCATCGATCAGGGGTGCGTCGCCGTACACGTCCGTGGCGTAGGCGTCCACATCGATGCGCGGCATGACGACCTCCCCCTTTGCCAGGCGCGAGGTCACCGAGAAGGGGAAGAACGTGGTCTGCCGCCACGCGTCTCCCCCGGCTCCGTCATGATCGGCGCGATGACGTTGACGAGCTGGGCGAGCGATGCCGAGCCGACCCGGTCGTGGTTCTTCAGCAGCGTCATCATCAGGTTGCCGAGCACCACGGCATCGGCGACCGAGTAGACGTCCTCGAGCTGCCGGGGCGCGTAGCGCCACTCGTCGTTGACCTCGTCGGATTCGCGGTGCTCGTCGAGGTACCAGATGTTCCACTCGTCGAAGGAGAGCTTGATCTTCTTCTTCGACTTGAGCTTGTTGCCGACGTGATCGGCGGTGGAGACGACCGTCTCGATGAAGTACTGCATGTCCAGCGACGACGCGAGATACGACGCCAGGTCGCCGCCGCGTTCCTGGTAGTAGGCGTGGCAGGAGATGAAGTCGACGTGCTCGTAGGCGTGTTCGAGGACGGTTCGCTCCCAGTCGCCGAAGGTGGGCATGGACGAGCCGGACGAACCGCAGACGACCAGTTCGAGGTCTTTGTCGGCGGCCTTCATCGCCTGGGCCGTGCGGGCGGCGATCTTGCCGTAGTCGTCGGCGGTCATGTAGCCGGTCTGCCACGGGCCGTCCATCTCGTTGCCCAGACACCACATGCGGATGCCGTGCGGCGCGGCCGTACCGTTGGCGATGCGCCGGTCGCTGAGCGCGGTGCCGGACGGATGGTTGCAGTACTCCAGCAGGTCCAGCGCCGCCTCGATGCCGCGCGTGCCGAGGTTGACGGCCATCATCAGCTCGGAGCCGGTGAGGGTCAGCCAGCGCGCGAACTCGTCGACGCCCACCTGGTTCGTCTCGAGCGAGTGCCAGGCGAGGTCGCGGCGCACGGGGCGCTGGTCGCGCGGGCCCACGGAGTCCTCCCAGCGGAAGCCCGAGACGAAGTTGCCGCCGGGGTAGCGGATGGTGGTCGAACCGAGCTCGCGCACGAGGTCGACGACGTCCATGCGGAAGCCGTCCTCGTTGGCGGTGGGGTGGCCGGGCTCGTAGATGCCGTCGTAGACGCAGCGGCCGAGGTGTTCGACGAACGAGCCGAAGATGCGCCGGTCGATGGGGGCGACGACCGCCTCGCGGTCGATGGAGATGCGTGCCTTGGTCACAGGATTTCCTCGTCTGGGTGTGGGGAGCAGATCACCGCGCGTCGCGGGCGTCGCGCGGTCGGGGGGCGGGCGAGACGTCGACGACGTCTCGGGGAACGAAAGAGGCGAGGCGGCGGTCGACGAGATGCGTCGCCATCGCGAGCGGGAGCGAGACGCCGAGCAACGGCAGGACGACGGGGAAGATCGCCGCGACGGCCCCGAAGGAGGCCAGCGCGACGAGCACCCCCAGCCCGGTCAGCGGCGAGGCCAGCACGACGACGACCGCCTGCCGGAGCGACGCGGAGCGCTCCCCGCGCGCGAGAAGGGTGATCGTCACCGTCCAGGCCAGCAGCACGGTCAGGCCGGCGACCGTCGTGAGCCCGGTGAGCAGCGCGGCGGCGGGGCCGCCGAGCGCGGGAAGCACCACGGCGTCGGCGGCGAGCGCCACGGCGGCGAGAAGGAAGGGGACGCCGAGAAGATTCGCCCGCCGGAAGGCCGCACGGTAGGCGCGCAGGAAGGCGCGCACGACGCCGTCGCGGGAGTCTGCGCCGGGGAGGAGGACGACTGCCGCGGCCACCGCGGCCGGCATGATGCCGGCCACCACGAGACCGGCCAGAGCCCCCGCCACGAAGAGCAGGTTCACCAGCACCAGCGTGCCCACGACGTGCAAGGCCTGCATGACCCGGCCGGTCCAGCCCGCGCCCTCGTACGTCTCGGCGCTCACGCGGTCACCGCCTTCGAGCCGCTCCAGACGACGCCGTCGGCGTCGACGCCGCTGAAGGCGAGCACGGTGCGCGCCGCCACGGGATCCCAGGCGCCGAACACCACGGCGTCGACCGCGGCCGTCGCGTGCACGGAGCCAGAAGACGCACGGACGACGAGCCGCACGCGCACCGGCTCGCCGTCGGTCACGGCATCCGCGTCCACCACCACCCGCTCTGCGTCGACGAGCTCGGCGACCTCCGGCGCGAGGCGCACGGCATCCCACTCCCCCGCCACCGGCTCGGCCGCGCTGAGGCGTTCGGTGCCGGCGCCCGCGTACGGATGCGGCGAGACGACGGGCCAGCCCGAGGCCGTCCAGTGCACGCGGCGGATCTGCGCCTCGTGCTGCGCCGGGGCGTCGGCGAAGCGGACATGGTGCACCATGAAGGTCTCGTCGCCGTCGCGGAAGATCGAGTTGTGGCCCGGCGCGATCAGCCCGACGCCACCGGGGAAGCGCATTCCGCCGAGCACCTTCGTGCCGCTGACGAGCGCGGCGGCATCCGTCGGCGAGGTCAGGTCGCGCCCCTGGTGGTCGAGATAGGGCCCCGTGATCTCGGACGAGATCCCGACGCGCACGCTGTAGGTGCTCGCGAGAGAGTCGTACGAGACGAAGAGGACGTACCTGCCGTCGTGCTCGACGACGTAGGCGCCCTCGATCGCGCCGTCGACGCTGGCCGGACGCCGCGCGATCAGCGTGCCCGGCTCGTCGCGCCGCCGTCTGCCGGTCTCGCGGCACAGCTCCACCGCATGGATGCCGCCGAAGAACGACCCGTAGACGAGCCACGGCGCGCCGTCGCGGTCGGCGATCACCGCCGCGTCGATCGCGTTGACGCTGTCGCGGTCGTGCCGCGTGGCGATGACGATGCCCTCGTCGGTCCAGGGGCCGGCAAGGCCAGAGGCCGTGGCCAGCCCGATGGCGGAGGTGCGCGAGCCGAACGTGGACGCCGAGTAGTACATGTGCCAGCGGTCGGTGCCCTGCGGCGTCGTCCAGCGGACGACCTCGGGAGCCCACAGTCCGCTCGCGCCCGACCAGTCGGCCGCGGGCTGCGGCACGCCGTCCAGCGCGGTTCCCCGGTAGGCCCACGACACCAGGTCTCGGGAGGTGCGCACGTGCGCGCCCGCGGGAACGCAGTCTGACTCGGCCGCGGCGTCGGTGGAGAACATGTACCAGAGGCCGTCGTCTCCGCGCACGACGGTGGGGTCGTGCGCGTTGCGCGCACCCCACGTCGCGGTGTCTGCCGTGTCGAACACGATCAGCCCTTCGCGCCCGTCAGCGCCACCGACTCGATGATCTGCCGCTGGAAGACCACGAACACCACGAGCACGGGGATCAGCGCGATGAACGACGCCGCCATGATGAGCGGGTAGTCGGTCTGGCTCGCATAGGTGGCGTTGAAGCTCGCGATGACCAGCTGCAGGGTCTGCTTCTCGGGCGAGTTCAGGTAGATGATCGGCGCAAGGTAGTCGTTCCAGACCGCCATGAACCAGAGGATGAACTGCGCGGCGACGGCGGGGCGGATCGCCGGGAAGATCAGGGTGAGGAAGATGCGCAGGTATCCCGCGCCGTCGAGCTTGGCCGCCTCGATGATCGAGTCCGGCACGGAGTCGAGGAACTGGCGCAGGAAGAAGATCATCACGATGTTGCCGAAGAGTCCCGGGAGGATCAGCGGCCACAGGGTGTCGACCATGCCGAGGTCGCCGAACATCTTGAACTGCGGGATCATGATCGTCGGAAACGGGATCATGATCGCCACGAGCAGGGTCAGGAAGATGACGTTCTTGAACGGCAGCCGCATCTTCGCGAACGCGAACGCGGCCAGCGCGCTGGTGGCGGTGCCGACGACCGTGACGCTGACGGAGACGATGATGCTGTTGCCGATGCCGCTGGCGAGAGGGCCCGCCGACCACACCCGCAGGTAGTTCTCCCACTTCACCGGGTCGGGAATCCACTGCGGCGGAAGGGCGAACACCGCTTCCTTCGTCTTGAGCGAGGTGCCGAACGTCCACAGCAACGGCGCGATCATCACGATGCCGCCGATGGCCAGGATGATCGTCACGACGATGTTCGTCGTCCGGTACGCGCGCGAGCGCATGCCCACGGGGGCATCCGTCGCGGGCGCCTGTGCGGTCGAAGGGGTCATGACTGCCTCACTCGATGGAGAACTGGGAGCGACGATTCAGCTGGAACTGGATCGCCGTGATGACGAACACCAGCAGACCCAGGACGACCGACATCGAGGTCGCGTAACCCATCTGGAGGTAGTTGAAGGCTTTCTGCCAGATGTACCAGACGATGGATGCCGTGGAGAACTCCGGCCCTCCCGTGGGGGTCATGATGTTGATCTCGATGAAGATCTGCGCACCGCCGATGATGCTGGTGACCACGAGGAAGAACGTCACCGGGCGCAGCATGGGCACGGTGACGTGCCGGAACTGCTGCACCGCTCCCGCCCCGTCGATGGCGGCGGCCTCGTAGAGGTGCCGCGGAACCGACTGCAGGGCGGCCAGGTAGAGCAGCATCGAGAATCCGAGGCCCTTCCACACCGCCATGATGATGATGGCGGGCTTGGCCCAGACGGCATCCTGCAACCAGTTCGGCCCCTCGATGCCGAAGATCGCGAGCACCTGGTTGATGAGGCCGAAGTCGCCGTTGTACGCCCACTGCCAGAGGATCGCGACCGCGGCGAGCGAGGAGATGACCGGCACGTAGTAGACCGTGCGGAAGAAGGTGGTGCCGCGCATCTTACGGTTGAGGGCGAGGGCCAGCAGCAGGGAGAGGATCAGGCCGATGGGAATGCCGATCATCATGAAGATGGTGTTGCCCATCGCCTTCCAGAAGTACGGGTCGTTCATCATCTCGACGTAGTTGTCGAGACCGTTGAAGACCGGGTCGACGAGCCCGTTCCACTTGGTGAACGAGGCGTAGAGCGCGAACAGCATCGGGTAGCCGATGAAGACGAGGAAGCCGATGACGGGAGCCGCGATGAACGCGGCGGCCGCGAGGTGCTCGCGGCGGTGGAGCCGGGGGCGACGTGCGGTCGTCGAACTCGTCATGGCTCGCCTCCTTTCGTGTGACGGATGGGGGGGGGTGGGGCCGGGGGCGCCGTGCGGCGCCCCCGGCGGCGGATCAGCCGATGCCGGCGTCGGCGTTGGCCTTGTCGAGCAGGGTCTGCATGCGCGGCTGCACCTCTTCGAGGTAGTCCTTCGCCGTCTGCGTGCCGTCGAGCACCGGCTGGATGTTCTTCCAGAGCTCGTCGTACCACTCGGCGTTGTAGGTCGTGTTCGCGGGCAGCGCGCGACCGTAGTCCTCCACGATGTCCAGGAACTCCTGCTTGTTCGCCGGCGGCAGCGTCGACTCGGTCACCCAGGTGTTGGCCATGTCGATGAGGTTCGGGATCTGCACCCCGTCGTCGACGAGCGACTGCTGCGCGGCCTCGTCGGTGGAGAGGTAGATGGCGAGCTTGGTCGCCAGGTCGGCGTTCTTGGTGGTCTCGCTCACCGCGATGCCCAGCGTGCCGGTCCAGGTGGCGGGGGTGCCCGTCGCGCCGACCGGGTACGGGATGAGGTCCCACTCGAAGTCGAGCTTCTGGTAGGTGGGCACGTCCCACGGACCGACCGGGAAGAAGCCGATCTGCCCCTGCATCCAGCGCTGGTACGTGTCGAGCGTCTGCGCGTCGCTCGTCGACGGGGTGATGCCGTCCTTCGTCGACATGTCGGCGAAGAACTGCAGGGCCTCGACGAACTCGGGGTCGGTGACGGTCACCTTCGTGCGGTCTTCGTTGAGCCAGTCGCCGCCGTTGGACCACACGAACGACTGGAGGTTCCAGACCACGTTCAGGCCCGTGCCCCACTGGTCCAGCGTGCCGTCGCCGTTGGTGTCCAGCGTGAGCTTCTTCGCGACGTCGACGAACTCGTCCCAGGTGTAGGGCTCGTCCACATCGGGCAACGGGATGCCCGCCTTCTCGAACATCGTCTTGTTGTAGCCGAACGAGAACGGCCCGACGTCCTTCGGCATGGCGTAGATCTCGCCCTGCCCCATGAGGGTGCCGTCGAAACGGTAGCTGTCGACGCCGTACGCCCACACGTTGTCGAGGTCGACCTCCTTCTCGACGGTGTCGGTGATGTCCTTTATGACGTCGGAACGGACGTAGGCCTGCACGCTGCCCGGGTCGACGTAGAACACGTCGGGGATGTTCTTGCCCGCGATCGCGGCCTTGAGCTTGGTGGCGTACTCGTCGGCCGTGGTCATGATGATCTTCACGTCGACGTCGTTGGCCGCCTCGAACTCCTCGATCGCCTTGGTGTAGGCGGCCTTCTCGGCATCGCTGCCGCGGAACATGAAGGTGAGGGTCTTGCTCTCGCCTTCGCCGGTCGCGCCGGGGCTCGAGCATCCGGTGATGGTGGCCGCAGCGAGGGCGAGCACGCCCGCGGTGGCCAGGATCCGTGACTTCATTGTGCGGTGTTTCCTCTCGGGATCTGACTTCGATGTCGTCACCGTGGGTAAAGCCTCTGGAGCGACATTGCTTTTACAACGTTGTAGTAAACGTTGTAAAAGCATTCTGCCCGACCGGGGTCGCGTGTGTCAACCAGCGATCCGGGCGGCGGCGGCCGGGGACGGCGGATCAGACCGCGGACGCAGACTCGCGCTGCAGAAGGCGATAGTCGGAGAACAGCGTGCGCGGCGGACCGCCGGCATCCCCGCCGATGCGCTCCAGCAGGGTCGCGACGGCCGTCTTGGCGATCCACTCGCGCCCCGGATCGACCGTCGTCAACGACGGGATCGCGTATGCGGCCTCGTCGAGTCCGTCGAACCCGACGACCGCGACGTCTTCCGGCACCCGCCGCCCAGCCTCCTGCAGCACGCGCATCGCGCCGAGGGCGAGCGTGTCGTTGAGCCCGAAGACCGCGTCGAACTCGACGCCGCGGGCCAGCAGCTCGCGCATCGAGTCGGCGCCGTTGGCCCGATGCCACAGGGTCGTATAGCCCACGATCTCGTCGTCGTAGGGGATGCCGGCGGCCTCCAGCGCCTCGCGATACCCCTGCATTCGCAGGGCCGCAGAGCCCAGCACCTCACCGGCGTGCGCGCCGACGACCGCGATCCGCTTCCTCCCCTGCGCGAGCAGGTACGCCGTGGCATCGCGCGCCGCCTCGACGTTGCGCATCGTGACGTGGTCGGCGGGGCCGTCGAAGATCCGCTCGCCGAGAAGCACCACGGGATAGGGGACGTCCAGCGCCGCCGCGTCGTCCTGCCCCATGCCGAGCGGGCTGAAGATGAGGCCGTCGGTGAGCTGGAGACGCGGGCTGCGCAACAGCTCGAGCTCACGCAGACGATCGGCACCGGTCTGCTCCACGAGCACGACCGCGCCGGCCGCCTCGGCCTCGTGGATCACCTGCGCCGCGAGCTCGGCGAAGTAGGCGAGGCTGAGGTCGGGCAGAGCGAGCGCGATGGCTCCGGTGCGGCCCGAGCGCAGGCTTCGCGCGGTGAGATTGGGGGTGTAGCCGAGCTCGGCGATGGCCTCCTCGACCTTCACGCGCGTGGCGGGCCGGATGTGCGGATAGTCGTTGATGACGTTCGAGACCGTCTTGATCGACACGCCGGCAAGCCTCGCCACGTCGTGCAGCGTCACCACCATGCGCGCCTCCTCCGAATCCACACTACCCTACAACGTTGCAGATTTCCCCCGCGCTCTGACCTTCGTGGCGCCCCGTGACACGGCGGCAGGGGCCTCCTGCCCCGTTGGGCGCGGCGGCGCGGCGGCGCGGCGGCGCGGCGCCGCGGAGGACGCGCGCGAGCTGCGTATTTTCGCGCGAGCTGCGTACGCATACCGGCATCCATACGCAGCTCAGCACATTCTCCGCAGTTCGCGCGCGTTTGCCCCGGCCCGAACCACACCCGGCGAGGGCGCACGGGCGTAGATTCGGCCCCATGACCCCCTTCGTCCACCGGTTCGGCACGCCCGGGAACCCGCCGCTCCTGCTGGTGCACGGCTTCACCGACGACGGCACGAACTGGCCCGACGCCGTGGAACGGTGGCGCGCCGACTGGGACATCCATGCCGTAGACCTGCGCGGTCACGGCCGGTCGCCCCGCTTCACCCCCGAGAACGTCGCCGACGGCCGGACGCTGTGGGTCGAGGACGTCCGCGCCGTCGCCGCGTCGCTCGACCGGCCGCCCGTCGTCGTCGGGCACTCCCTCGGCGGGTTCGTCGCGCTCCGGCTCGCCGAGCGGGCACCGGAGCTCGTGCGGGCGCTCGTGCTCGAAGATCCCGCGCAGCCCGTGCCCGGGCCGGGCCCCGACCCGCGGTTCGTCGCCGCGCAGCGCGAGTTTCTCTCGGCCTTTCCCTCCCGCACCGAGTCGGAGATCGCGCGCATGCGCCGCGAGACCCCGTGGTCGGAGGCCGAGATCGTCGCCTGGGCGGCGTCGAAGCCCCACGTCGACCCGCTCATGGTCGAGCAGGGGCTCTTCCTCGGCAACGGCCCGTGGGAAGACGCCTTCCTGCGGCTCACCATGCCCACGCTGCTGGTGCTGCCCGAGGACGGCGGCATGGGCCCCGACGCGCGCGCGTACGGCAACCCCCTGCTCGAAAGCGTGCGGATCGCCGGCGCCGGCCACTGCGTCCGCCGCGACCAGCCCGTCCGCTACCACGCCGCCGTCGACGCCTTCCTCGCCCGCCTCTGAGGAGCCCCGGCGGCTCAGCGGCTCAGCGGCTCAGCTCGACGCGCTCCACGGTGAAGTCCTCCAGCGCGACGGGGTCGACCTCCACGCCCAGGCCGGGGCCGGTCGGCACGCGCACGTGCCCGTCCTCCAGCACGATCGGCTCGGTCACGATGTCGCGGGCGTAGAACCGGTTCGACGCCGACACGTCGCCGGGCAGCGTGAACCCGGGCAGCGCGGCGAGGGCCGCGTTGGCGGCCCGGCCGATGCCCGTCTCGAGCATGCCCCCGCACCACACGGGCACACCGGCATCCCGGCACAGGTCGTGCACGCGCACGGCCTCCAGGTATCCGCCGACGCGCCCCGCCTTGATGTTGACGACGGATGCCGACCCCAGCGCCAGTGCGTCGCGCGCGGCCTTGAGCGAGACGACCGACTCGTCGAGGCACACGGGTGTGCGCAACCGCTTCGCCAGCGTGGCGTGGTCGACGAGGTCGTCCTCCTGCAGGGGCTGCTCGACGAGCAGCAGGTCGAAGCGGTCGAGCTCGGCGAGCACGTCGGCATCGGCGAGGGTGTACGCGGAGTTCGCGTCGACCTGCAGCGGGATGCCGCCGAACGCCTCGCGCACGGCGGCCGTGTCGCCGACGTCGCGCCCGGGTTTGATCTTGATCTTGATGCGCACGTACCCCTCGTCGAGGTAACCGCGCACGACCTCGACGAGCGCGGCCGGGTCACGCTGGATGCCGACGCTCACGCCGCTCGGCACCGTCGTGCGCACGGCACCCAGGTACGCCCCCAGCGGGCGGCCTTCGGCGCGCAGGGCCGCGTCGAGCACCGCGAGCTCGAGCCCGGCCTTGACCATGCGGTGCCCCACGAACGGCTCGAGCACCCGGGAGACGTCCTCGGGCGCGAGGGTGCCGCGGTCGAGCAGCGCCGGCGCGAGGAAGCGCCGGGCGACGTCCCACGCGCCGTGCGTGTACTCGCTGGAGTACAGCGGCGCGTGCTGCGTGACGATCTCGCCCCACCCGTCGGCGCCGTCGGTGCAGGCCCGCACGACGATGACCTCGCGCACCGTCTCGGTGCCGAACGACGTCGTGAACGGGGCGACGAGCGGGATGTGCAGCACCCGCAGTTCGAGGGCTTCGAGGGCGACGGATGCCGCGGGGTTCGCGAGGGCCATGGGCTTCAGCGTACGCGTGCCACAATCAAGACGTGCCCCCCCCTTCGAGCATCCCGTCGCCGTCTCACCACGCCACCGCGGCGAGGTCCGGTGGGCTGTCGCCGACCGGCATCTGGCGCCACGGATGGCGCGCGCCTACACGGCATGGCAGCTCACGCGACCATCGGGGATCGCGTTGATGGTCGCCCTCGGAATCCTCGCCCTCGTCGTCCTCGTCGGTGTAGGGCTGCAGCTCGGCCGACACCTGGCCCTCGGCACCCCCGTCGATGCTTCCGTCCTGGGCTTCGTCCCGTTGCCCGTCTTGCTCTACGCGGCTTACGCGGCGTTCTGCTACGTGTACGCGCGCATCGTCTGCCGCCGCTCCTATCCGGCGGGGGCCGAGTACGGCATCCGCGTCGACGACGACGACCTGTGGTCACAGACGCCCCATGGAACGTCAGAACTGCGCTTCTCGGCGATCAGGAAGGTGTACGACCGCCGCCCCGTGCTGATTCTGCGCGTCGCATCGCTCGTCGGCGGCGTGGCGATGCTGCCGCGCGATCCGCTGACCGACGACGACGTCGCGCGTCTGCTCGCCGCGACCGGCTGACATCCTCTCAGACCTCAGCCCGCGGCCTTCCGCCGCTCAGCCTTCCGCCGCTCAGCCCGCGGGCCGCACGAACAGGTAGCCGGCGCTCTCGCGGAAGCCGCCCACGACGAGCCCGCGGGCGTACAGGTCGAGGAACTGCGCGCGCACGTCGTGGCGCCAGCGCAGGGCCTCGGCCGGGTTCGCCGCGCGCATCGCCTCGATGTCGTGCGGGATGCGCACGGTCGCCGCGACGTCGTCGGGGTCGTCGCGGCGCGGCGCGGCGAGAGTCCAGGTCACGAAGAGGCGGTCGGTCTCGTCGCCGTCGTTGATGGCATCCGCCATCGGCCCGTAGTGGTCGACGAGGTAGTCGCCGACCTGCGCGCCGAGCACGCGCAGATTGAAGTACGCGTTGCGGGCGATGAGCGGATCGAACGTCCAGGTGATGTGCCCGACGGAGCGCGCGAACGCCCACGCGCGCTGGTGCTCCTTGAGCAGCCGACCGAGGCCGCGCGTGCGGTACTCGGGCAGGATGCCGGTGACGTGCGAGTGCATCGTCCGCGCCGCCGGCTCGCCGAAGAACGCCGCCGAGACGCCGACCATCCGCTCGCCGTCGAAGAGGCCGACGACGTAGTTGCCCGAGTGCGCGAGGGCGCGCAGCAGGTTCGGCGGCATGCCGCCGTCTTCGCCGCCCCACACCGCCGCGAGCACCCGCGTCGCCGCGAAGATCTGCTCGGTCGTGTCGAGGGGACGCACCTCGATGCCTTCGCTGCTCATGGCTTCACGCTACTCCGGCGGGCACGGATTCGCGCGGAACGGTCGGCCCCGCCAGGACGGTCGGCCCCGCCGGGACGGTCGGCACCGCTGGGACGGTCGGCCCCGCCACGCGACCATAGACTGTGGCGCATGCCCGATGACGAGCCGGAGAGACGACGACTCACCCGGCTGCCTCCCGCAGGGGGCCATCGTGGCCGTGCTCGCCCTCGCCGGCCTCTCGTCGTCGTTCATGTTCACCCTCGTGGTGCCCATCCAGGCGAAGCTGCCCGAGCTGCTGCACGCGAGCCGCGAAGACACCGCCTGGGTCGTCACCGCGACGCTGCTCGCCGCCGCCGTCGTCACACCCATCTCCGGTCGCCTCGGCGACATGTATGGCAAGCGCCGCATCGTGCTCGCCCTGCTGGCCGTCCTCGTCACCGGCTCGCTCATCGCCGCCCTGTCGGGCGACATCGTGGGCCTCATCGTCGGGCGCACACTGCAAGGGGCCGTGACCGGCGTCATCCCGCTCGGCATCTCGATCCTCCGCGACGTGCTGCACCCCGACCGGGTCGACAGCGCCATCGCCCTCATCAGCGCGACCCTCGGCGTCGGCGGCGCCCTGGGCCTGCCGGTGAGCGCCCTCCTCACCGAGAACGCCGATTGGCACGCGCTGTTCTGGATGGCCGCCGGCGTGGGCGCCGTGGTGTTCCTCCTGGTCGCGTGGATCGTCCCGGTCAGCACGCTGCGCACGGGCGGACGGTTCGACTACGCCGGCGCGGCCGGCCTCGCGGTCGGTCTCACCGGCATCCTGCTCGCCGTCTCGCGCGGCAACGAGTGGGGGTGGACGTCGGCCGCCGTGCTCGCGTGCGGCATCGGCGGCGTGGCGGTGCTGCTCGGGTGGGGCTGGTACGAACTGCGCATCGACGCCCCGCTGCTCGACCTGCGCGTCGCCGCGCGCCGGCCCGTGCTGTTCACCAACGTCGCCTCCATCGCCATCGGCTTCGCCCTGTTCGCCTCGAACGTGTCGTACCCGCAGCTGCTGGAGCTGCCGCCGCCCGCGGGCCTCGGACTGTCGCTGCTGGCCACGAGCCTGGTCGTCATGCCGTCGGGACTCGTCATGATGGTGCTCTCGCCCTACTCGGGCCGCCTCTCGCGCACGCTCGGGCCGCGCGTGCTGCTCATCATGGGAGCGATCGCGCTCATCGCGGCCTACGGCTTCAGCCTGCTGCTGTCAACCGAGGTGTGGCACATCCTCGTCGCGAACGTGCTGATCGGCGTCGGCATCGGCTTCGGCTACGCGGCCATGCCCATGCTCATCATGCGCTCGGTGCCGCAGCACGAGACCGGGGCGTCGAACGGGCTCAACGCGCTGTGCCGCTCCCTCGGCACGAGCACGGCCGCGGCAGTGGTCGGCGCTGCGCTCGCGACGATGTCGACGACGCAGGACGGGGTGCAGGTGCCCACGCACGCCGCGTTCCAGACGACCTTCCTCATCGCGGGGGCCGCCGCGATCGTCGCGCTCGTGCTCGCGGCCTTCATCCCCGTGCACCCCGCCGCCGAGCCGCACCCGTCGCTGCCGGAGTGAGCCGCGTGTCGGCCCGGGGCGTGTCGCTCGGCCTCGCTCAACGGTCGGCCGGCCGGCCGGCCGACCGGCCGCTGTGCCGTGTCTCACAAATGGCGGCCCTGCGATGCGGCATCCCGCAGCTTCTGCGACACGGCCTCTCGTGAGGCGCCCACGACGGCGCGCGCTCCTCGATCGCGGAGCGGACGTCGGTGCGCGAGAAGTCGTCGCCGGCGAACAGCAAAAGCACGGCAGAATCGATGCATGCACAACCCCCAGCTGCTGCCCGCCCACGCCTGCCTCATCGTGCACGGCAAGGACACCCCGGGCATCATCTCCGCCGTCTCGGCGATGATCACCCGCATCGGCGGCAACATCGTCGCGTTCGACCAGTACTCCGACGACCCGACCGGCGGCGCCTACTTCCAGCGCGTGGTGTTCCACCGCCCCGACTTCGCCGCCGACCGCCCGCAGATCGAAGAGGAGATCGTGCGCACCCTCGCGCCCTTCGAGCTGGAGTGGTCGCTCACCGACCAGTCGGTGCCCAAGCGCATGGCCATCCTCGCGTCGAAGCAGGACCACTGCCTGCTCGACCTGCTGTGGCGCCACCGCCGCGGCGACCTGCCCGTGACCATCCCGATGGTCGTCTCGAACCACACCACCGCGGCAGAAGACGTGCGGGGCTTCGGCGTGCCGTTCTTCCACGTGCCGTCGGTCCCCGGCCCCGACAAGTCGGCCTCGGAGGCCGAGATCCTGAAGCTGCTCGTGGGAAACGTCGACTTCGTCGTGCTCGCCCGCTACATGCAGATCCTCTCGGCAGACTTCCTGGAGAAGCTGGGCGTGCCGGTCATCAACATCCACCACTCCTTCCTGCCCGCCTTCATCGGCGCCGAGCCCTACCGGAAGGCCAAGCAGCGCGGCGTCAAGCTCATCGGCGCGACCTCGCACTATGTGACGACCGACCTCGACGAGGGGCCCATCATCGAGCAGGACACGGTGCGCGTGACGCACGCCGAGTCGGCCGCGGAGCTCGCCCGCCGCGGCGCCGACGTCGAGCGTCAGGTGCTCTCGCGCGCCGTGCTGTGGCACGCGCAGGACCGCGTGCTGCGCCACGGCAACCACACGATCATCTTCTGACGCACCCCGCGGACGAGCCGCGCGGCCCGTCAGCGCACGTACTCCATGAGGTCGCGGCCGAGCACGTGGAAGGCTCCGTGCACGCGGGCACGGTGCGCCGGCGAGAGGTCGTCGAAGCAGACGGTGAGCGCATAGGCAACGCTCGCACGCGGACCGCCAGCACCCCCGCCTCGGCGCACACGCCGTCGGCGCGGCCCGTCTTGTTGACGAACAGCAGCCCGTGCCGGTCGTCGTCGTGGGCGAACGGGTCGAGACCGGTGGCCGATGCCACGAGCGACAGATCGTGGCCGAAGCTCAGCCACTCGGCGACCTGCGCGCTGACGGCCGGAGAGACGACATGCCCGCCCAGCAGCGCCACGAAGAGGTCGGTGAGCTCGCGGGTCGTCGCGAGGGCGACGTGCGGCACATCGTCGAGACCGCGCCGGTCGCGGAACCCGTCGAGCAGCGCCGTCGCGCCGAGCCCCAGCGACGCCAGCCGCGCCCGCACGGCGCCGAGCCCCACGCGGGCGAGCAGCGCGTTGGCGGCGCGGGCGTCGCCGGTCGCGGCGGCGAGCACGGCGAGGTCGCACACGGGCAGCGCGGGCACCGTGAGCCGGTGCCACACGCCGCCGACGGTCACCGGCTCAACCTCCGAGGCGCCGACGAGGTCGAGCGGATTGAGCATGCCCGTCTCGAAACGCGCCGCGACCTCGACGAGCAGCGCGACCACGCCGACACCGCCGACCGGCAGCACGAGGTGGTCGTCGCCGGCGACGATCTCGGTGCCGCGGTCGAGGTCGGCCACGCGCAGCGACACCACCGCCCCACCCGCCGCGATCTCCTCGAGCGCGGCCAGCGACGACGCGAACGCCTCTGCACCGGGCGTCGCCAGCGACGACGCGAACGAGGCCGCAGCGGGCGCCGCCCGCCGGGTGCCCCGCTCGGCGGCGCGCAGCTCGCGACGCGACGACGCGACCGGCGCCTCCCCCGCCCGGCGCACGACCGGCGCCTCCCCCGCCCGGCGCGCGGCCTCCTTCCCCCGACGCGAGCGACGCGACGACACGGTGCCGCTCACCAGATCGTGACGCGCGCTTCGGGGGCCAACCACAGGGCGTCCGACGGGGTCACGTCGAACGCAGCGTAGAACTCGTCGAGGTTGCGCACCACCTGGTTGCACCGGAACTCGCTGGGCGCATGCGGGTCGATCGTCAGCAGGCGGATGGTCTCGGCATCCCTCCCCTTCTGCTGCCACACCTGCGCCCAACTGAGGAAGAGGCGCTGGATGCCGGTGAGTCCGTCGATCACGGGCCCGTCGCCGCCGTCCGGCCCGAGCGACAGACGGTACGCGGTGATCGCGATGCCGAGGCCACCCAGGTCACCGATGTTCTCGCCGATCGTGAGCGCGCCGTTGACGTGGTGCTCCTCCCCCAGGCCGACCGGCACGAGCGCGTCGTACTGCGCGATGAGCGCTCCCGTGCGCGCCTCGAAGGCCGCACGGTCGTCGTCGGTCCACCAGTCGCGCAGCGCGCCCGCGCCGTCGAAGGCGCTGCCCTGGTCGTCGAAGCCGTGCCCGATCTCGTGCCCGATCACCGCGCCGATGCCGCCGTAGTTCGCCGCCGCGTCGCGGTCGAGGTCGAAGAACGGGGGCTGCAGGATCGCGGCGGGGAACACGATCTCGTTCATGAGCGGGTTGTAGTAGGCGTTGACCGTCTGGGGCGTCATGTACCACTCGTCACGGTCGATGGGCTGGCCGAGCTTGGCGAGCTGCCGGTCATGCTCCCACGCGTTCGCGCGGTGCACGTTGCCGACGAGGTCGGCGGCGTCGATCTCGAGCGCGGAGTAGTCCTTCCAGCGCACGGGGTAGCCGACCTTGGGCGTGAACGCGGCGAGCTTCTCCAGCGCGCGCTGGCGCGTGGCATCCGTCATCCATTCCAGCTGCGAGATCGACTGCCGGTACGCCTCGATGAGATTGCCGACGAGCACGTCCATCTGCTCCTTCGCCCGCGGAGGGAAGTGCCGCTCGACGTACACACGGCCGACGGCCTCGCCCATCGCACCCTCGACGAGGCTCACGCCGCGCTTCCAGCGCTCGCGGTTGACGGGCACACCCGTGAGCTCGGTGCCGTAGAACGCGAAGTTCGCCTCGACGAACGCGGCGGGCAAGTAGGCCGCGTGCCCGCGCACGATGCGCAGACGGAGCCACGCCTTCCAGTCGTCGAGCCGGTCGGGGGCGAGCAGCGCGCCGAGGCCGGTGAGGAAGCTCGGCTGGTTCACATCGACCTCGGCGAAGGCGTCGGCACGGCCCGGGGCCACGGCATCCCGCCAGGGCGCGAGGTCCACACCCGTGAGCGCAACGGTCTCGTGCCATGTCATGAGGTTGTAGGTGGCGACGGCGTCGCGGCAGCGCACGTTGTCCCAGTGGTGGCCGGCGAGCTCGGTCTCCAGCTGCACGATGCGATCGGCCTGACCCGCGGCATCCGCGACACCGGCGAGCCCCAGGATCTTCTCGGCGTAGGCGCGGAACGCGACGCGCGTGCCCTCGAAGTTCTCGAGCCGGTAGTAGCTCTCGTCGGGCAGCGACAGCCCGCCCTGCACGAGGAACACGACGTACCGCGTGGGATCGCCCGGGTCGGGCTCGATGTACGACGCGACAGGCCCGCCGATGCCCTCGCGCTCCAGCTCGCCGAAGGTGCGCAGGAGGGCCGGAATGCCGTCGACCTGGGCCACGCGGTCGAGCAACGGCCGAATGGGGTCGGCGCCGAGCGCCTCGATGCGGGCCTCGTCCATGAAGCTCGTGTAGAGGTCGCCGAGCGTGCGCGCCTCGGTGCCGGGCGCGGCGGCCTGCGACTCCTCGACGATCGCCCGCACGTCCCTCTCGGCCTGCTCCGCGATGAGGTGGAAGGCACCCCAGCGGGCCTTGTCGTCGGGGATGTCGGTGCGGTCGAGCCACGCCCCGTTGACGTGGCGGAAGAGGTCGTCCTGCGGGCGGATATCGGCGCTGAGCTCATCGAGAGCGATGCCTGATCGGGTGGCGTCGGTCATAGCATCCAGCCTACGTCGCAGGCGCGCCGCGGGGCTCTCGGCCTTCACGTTGCAAAAGCAGGCCGACCCGCGCGAATCGGGCCGTTTCGGGCCGTTTCCGGCCCTTCCGGCACAATCCAGCCTGCTTTTGCAACGCGACAGCGGCGCACGGCGGCGGAGAAGGGCGACGGCGACGCAGGGCAACGGCGCACGGCAACGGCGACAACCCAGCGGCGGCGGCCCGCCTAGGCTCGTCTCATGGCCCGGGGATCGACGCTCAACCGCGACATCCTGCGCCTCGCGGTGCCCGCGCTCGGCGCGCTCGTCGCCGAGCCGGCCTTCCTCGCCGTCGACGCGGTGCTCGTCGGGCATCTGGGCGTCGTGCCGCTGGCGGGCCTGGGCGTGGCGACCGCCGTGCTGCAGACGATCGTCGGGCTCATGGTCTTCCTCGCGTACTCGACGACGCCGGCCGTCGCGCGGCGCTTCGGCGCGGGCGACCGCACGAGCGCCGTGAGCGTCGGCGTAGACGGGCTATGGCTTGCCCTCGCGATCGGCGCCGTGCTCGCGACGGCCGGCGCCGCGCTCACGCCGCTCCTCGTGCGCGCCTTCGGCGCCGCGCCCGAGGTGACCCACCAGGCCGAGACGTACCTGCAGCTGTCGATGTGGGGTCTGCCCGCCATGCTCGTCGTGTTCGCCGCGACGGGACTGCTGCGCGGCATGCAGGACACCGTGACGCCGCTGTGGATCGCGGGCGCCGGGTTCACCGCCAACGCCCTGCTCAACGGGCTGTTCATCTACGGGTTCGGCTGGGGCATCGCGGGCTCGGCGGCCGGCACCGTCGTCGCGCAGTGGGGCATGGTCGGCGGCTATGTGCTCGTGATCGGCCGGCTCGCCCGCCGGTACGCGGCATCCGTCCGGCCGCAGGCCGCGGGCATGCGCGGCACGGCGCGCATGGGCGGCTGGCTGCTCCTGCGCACGGTGTCGCTGCGGGCGGCGCTGATCGCGACGGTCGGCGTGGCGGTGGGCCTCGGCACCGACGAGGCGGCGGGATGGCAGGTCGCTTTCACGGTGTTCTCGGCGGCCGCGTTCGCCCTCGACGCCCTCGCGATCGCGGCGCAGGCCCTCATCGGCAAGGGCCTCGGCGCCGGCGACGAGCGCTACGCACGCCGCGTGCTGGGGCGCACCGTCGCGGGGGGCGCGTGGTTCGGGGTGGTCGTCGGCGCCCTCGTCGCGGCGGGCTCGGGGGTGATCGGCCTCGTGTTCACGGGCGATCCGTCGCTGGCGGCGCTGATCCAGCCTGCGCTGCTCGTGCTGGCCGTCGCGCAACCGGTGTGCGGCGTGGTGTTCGTGCTCGACGGGGTGCTGATGGGCGCAGGGGATGCCAGATACCTCGCCGCCGCGGGAGGCCTCACGCTCGTGCCCTTCGCCCCTGCCCTGCTCGTGCTCGCACTCGTGCACCCGACCGGCGCGGCGGGGCTCGCGTGGCTGTCGGCGTGCTTCTTCGGCGTGTACATGCTCGCCCGGCTCGTGACGCTCGGCTGGCGCGTGCGCCGCCCCGACTGGCTGCACCAGGCCGTGTAGCCCCGCCCGGCCCCAGCCCCCGCTCCCGCTCCCGCGCCAGCCCCGCTCCCGCTCCAGCTCCAGCTCCCGCGCATGTCTCACAAGATGTCATCCGCGGCGGGCCGAGATCGCAGTTTCTGAGACACGCTTCGCGGACGTGCCTCAGAAACTGCGGGACGGATGCGGCGAAGGCCCCCTCTTCTGAGACACGGGCTCGTCGTGAGAACAGCCTGCCGCGAGAACGGTCTCGCACCGGTTCCGACGCAGCACCGAGGCTGAGCGCCCGGTATTGCGTCAATCCGTCGCGCAGTTTCCGGCAACTACCCCCGCCGCCCGCGGCGTTCAGGGTCCTTGCCGTCGGCAAGATGTGAGTCGTCGCGCTCGCCCGGGTGTACCTCTCTGACGGGCGCGAACGAGACCGTCCTCCGAGCGACGTGTCCCGGGGGATTCTTATCGAGGGAGATCTTTTGAACGACAACAAGCTGCCAGACATCGCAGCGGCGGCTTCCGCCGTCTCCGCCAGCCGACGGACGGTGATCCGCGGAGCGGCATGGAGCCTGCCGGTCATCGCCGCTGCCGTCGCGACGCCGGTCGCGGCCGCGACCGGGGCGACGACCATCACCGCCGGACCGGCACCCAGCGCGACGGGCGTGTGCACCCCGGTGGGCAACTTCATCTTCACCGTCACGACGGGAAGCGGCACGCCGGTCGCGGGCGAGGCCGTCACCGTGACCCTGCCCACGGGCCTGCTCTGGGCCGACAGCACGACCGGCTCGAAGACGCTCCACAGCGACGCCTCCGGCGTGGTCACGGTCACGGGCCTGCAGGCGGTCACCCTCGGCGAACTCGTCGTCACGGCCCAGGTGGTGTCGAGCGGTGAAGTAGCGTTCGCCTCGGTCACGATCGACGGCATCTGGTTCGGCAGCCTGATCGCGGGCACGGGAGGACAGGGCCTCACCGCCGTCTTCAACGCCGTGCCGGCGAACCCCGCCAGCCCCGGAACCCCCGACGACTACGCGTACTGCCTCGACCAGGCGGTCTCGTCGGTGCATCGCACCATCGCGCGCGTCGGCGGCCCTGAGACCTTCGTCGGCAGCGCGGGCAACCGGTTCCCGAACGCCGACGTCCAGCAGAAGATCCTCTGGGTGCTCGCCAACGGGTATCCCCGGCTCGACCTCGCCGCGTTCGGCGTGGCGGTCGGCGTTCCGGGCATCTCCGAGATCGACGCCATCAAGGCGACGCAGTTCGCGATCTGGCGCTACGCGCACCTGACGTCGAACGCCTCCTGGACAGACCTTGAGGACGACCTGGCCAACGGGAACCCTAACCCGAAGAACGCCTACAAGGCGCTGCTCGTGGGCGCCAACGCCTCGACCAGCTCCCCCGGCACGCCCGCGGTGGTCACCGTGCCGAAGGACCTCTGCACCGACTACGCGCAGACGCACATCCTGGTCAACGGCAGCCTCTGAGTCCGAAGACCGCTCGACGCCGATGGCGTGGGAACCACCGGTTCCCACGCCATCGGCGTCATGTCACCAGGGCGAAGACGGCATCCAGCACGATGTCGACCTGCGTGAGGGAGATGCCTCCGTAACCGACGACCACACCGTTGAGGGCGGCGGCCGTCTCGGGCGAGGCGGCGTAGGCGGAAAGGTCGGCGATGCGGATGCCACGGGCCGCCACCCCTGCCACGACGTCGGCCGCGGGGCGCCCTGTCCACGTGAGCACGACGTGCAGTCCGCCCTGCAGCGCGGCGGCACGCACGCCCGCGACACCGCTCACCCTCGCGGCGATGCGGTCGCGCTTGTGCGCGTAGTCGCGCCGCGCCCGGCCGAGGTGCCGGCGCAGGGAGCCCGTGCGCATGAGGTGGGCGAGCGCGAGTTGCACGGGCTCGGCGACGACGGGTCCGCGCGCCGTCCGCGCGGCGTGCAGGGCCTCGCCGAGCGGGCCGGGCGGCGCGACGACGTACGCGCACCGCAGCCGCGGGTCGAGCACCTTCGAGAAGCTGCCGAGGTGCACCACCGCTCCCGCCGCGTCGAGAGCGGCGAGGGCGGGCACGGGCGATCCGCGGTGACGGAACTCGCTGTCGTAGTCGTCCTCGATCACCATGACGCCGGCGCGGGCCGCCCAGTCGAGCAGTGCGCGCCTGCGCGCGACGCGCATGACCGAGCCGAGCGGATACTGGTGCGTCGGGGTGACCATGACGGCGTCGGGCGCGGGGCCGCCGCGCAGCACGGTGAGGTCGATGCCCTCGCCGCCCACCGGCACGGGGGTCAGCACGGCGCCCGCGCTGGCCAGCGCCGCCCGCCCGCCGATGTACCCCGGGTCTTCGACGGCGATGCGCGGCGCGCGTCCGAGCCGGGCGCGCAGCGCCTCGACGAGCAGCGACAGGGCCTCGGAGGTGCCGGCGCACACGATCACGTTCTCGGATGCCGCGCCGAACCCCCGCGCGAGCGAAAGGTGCGCCGCGAGCTGATCCCGCAGGGCGGCCACACCGCCGGGCGGAGTGGTCGCGGCGGTGGCCGGTGCGGCCAGCGCCGCCCGCCACGCGGCCCGGACGTCGGCGGAGGAGAGGGCCGCGAGCGAGGGATTGCCGGGGGTCGCGTCGAGGATGCCGGAGCCCTGCCCCGGCGCTGTGCGGGCCTGCGCGGCGGCCGACCCCACCGATACCGGTATGGCGGCCCGCGCCGATCCGGGCCCAGCGGCCTGCGCGGCGACCGACCCCGCCGACTCGAGCCCGGCGGCCCCTGCCGACTCGGGCCCAGCTGCCGTCGCCGGTGTGGTGGTCCCCACCGATCCGGGCCCGGCTGCCGGCGCCGGTGTGGCGGCCCGCGCCGATCCGGGCCCAGCGGCCGGCGCCGGCGCGGGCCCAGTGGCCGGCACCCGTCTGGCGGTCCCCGCCGATCCGGGCCCGGCGGCCAGCGCGGCGGCGGCCCGCGCCGACTCGGGCCTCGACACCGGCGCCGGCGTCGGACCTGCGCCCGCCGCGGGCGCCCCCACGTCGGCGGCCACGCGCGTGGGCGCACCCTGCCTCGTGCGCAGGTAGCCCTCGCCGTCGAGCTGCTCGTAGGCGGCGGTCACGGTGCCGCGCGCGACCCCCCATTCGGCGGCGAGCGCGCGGGTGGAGGGCACGGCATCCCCCTGTCGCAGCGTGCCGTCATGGATGAGCGCCCGCACGCGCCGCGCGATCTCGGCCGACTTCGACGACTGGTCCACTCGATACCGCCTCTTCTGGACTATTCGTCGGCCCAGCCGTGAGCCTATCGTCGTCGCATGAGCTCCCCGATCCTCACCCTCACCCGCAAGCGCGACCGCCAGTCGTTCGACCCTGCCGTGTTGCACGAGATCCTCGCGGAGGGCTGCATCGCACACGTCGGGTTCGTGCGCGACGGGTTTCCGATCGTGCTGCCGTTCCTCTACGGCGTGGGCGACCTCGGCGAGGGCCCGACGATGCTGCTGCACGGCTCGACGGGCGCCGGGCTCATGCGCAGCGCGGGCGACGGCATCCCCGTGTCGGCGACGGTGACGCACCTCGACGGCCTCGTCTTCGCCGCCTCGACCTTCGACTCGTCGGCGAACTACCGCAGCGCGATGGTCTACGGCGTGGCGCGCGTCGTCGACGACCGGCTGCGCGACGAGGCGCTGTGGCAGATCTCCGACCGGCTCATGCCCGGCCGGCGGGCGGAGGTGCGCGAGATGACCCGCAAAGAGGTGCGCGCGACGCAGGTGCTCGCGCTGCCGCTCGACCGCGTGAGCGTCAAGGTGCGCTTCGCCGGCACGGGCGGGCCCGCCGACGACGCGGTGTGGACGGGCGTGCTGCCGCTGGCGCTGCGCGCAGATGCTCCGCTCGCCGAGCCCGGCGGCGCCTCGGCGGTACCGCCGTCGGTCGAGGGTTTCGCCCAGACGCTGGATGCCAGGGCCGCCGCGCGGCGTGAGCGGCTGGCCGCCGCGATGGGGCGCTGACTCCTCCCCAAAGCACCGGTTCGGGCGCCTTTGCGCGAGCTCTCCACAGATCGCCCGTTTCGCCCTCTCCCGCACGCCCGCCTCTGGCAGCATCGCCACAGGACTGCGACAATGAGGAGGTGCTGACCATGACCGAACCCCAGGTATGGACGCTGATCGCCGTGTTCACGACGCTCATGCTGGGCACGATGACCATCATCTCGACGATGTTCGTGCGGGTGATGCGCAGCGAACTGGGCCGGCTCGAGGCGCGCTTCGACTCGATGGATCGCCGCTTCGACAACCTCGACCGCGACGTGCAGGCGCTCGTGAAACACACGTTCGGCATCGACCGCGGCTGAGCCGACGCCGCGGGGTCGACCGGCGCCCGGGCCTCTGCGCGAGCAGTCAGGCGCGCGAGAACGCCGACGCGCGTGCGACCTGGTCGGCCGTGGGGGTCACGCCCGTGTAGCGGGCGAACTGCCGCGCCGCCTGCAGGGCGATGACCTCGGCGCCCGTGATGAGGCGCCTGCCCGCGGCGCGGCCGGCGCGCACGAGCGGGGTCTCGGAGGGGAAGGCGACGACGTCGAAGACGACCTCGGCCCCCTCGATCTGGGCGGGCGAGAAGGCGAGGGCCTCGGCATCCGCGCCGTTCATACCGAGCGGCGTGACGTTGACGAGCACCGCTGCACCGGGTGAATGGAAACCGGGGCCTGGGTCGGTGCCCGTCCAGCGGTATCCGTAGGCGTCGGCGAGGCTCCGGCCGGCGGCCTCGTTGCGGGCGAGCACGGTGAGGTCGTCGAAGCCGGCGCCGCGGAACGCCGCGACGACGGCCTTCGCCATCCCGCCCGAGCCGCGCAGCAGCACGGGGAGCGCAGGGTCGACGGCGTGCTCCGCGAGCAGTTCGGCGACCGCCTCGTAGTCGGTGTTCGACGCGGTCAGCACGCCGCCGTCGTTGACGATCGTGTTGACCGATGCGATGGCCTCGGCCGACGGCTCGATCTCGTCGACGAGCGGGATGACCGCCTCCTTGAAGGGCATCGACACCGAGCATCCGCGGATGCCGAGGGCCCGCACGCCGCGGATCGCGCCCTCGATGTCATCGGTCGTGAAGGCCTTGTAGACGAAGTTCAGCCCGAGCTCGTCGTAGAGGGCGTTGTGGAAGCGCGTCCCGATGTTCGACGGCCGGCCGGAGAGCGAGATGCAGACGGACATGTCCTTGTTGAGGATCGGCATGTGCCCATGATCGCAGCCTCTCGGGCGCCTTGGGCACCGGAGGTGCGCTCACGCCCAGCGGCGGCACCACTCGTACATCACCACGGCCGCGGCGGCACTCGCGTTGATCGAGCGGGTCGACCCGTACTGCGTGATCTCGACCACGGCGTCGGCCGCGGCGAGCGCGTCGGCTGAAAGGCCGGGGCCCTCCTGGCCGAACAGCATGACGCAACGCTCGGGCAGCGCGGCGCGGTCGACCGGCACCGACCCGGGCACGTTGTCGATCGCGAGGATCGGGATGCCGGCATCCCGCGCCCATCCGACGAGCGACGCGATGTCGTCGTGGTGGCGCACATGCTGGTACCGGTCGGTGACCATGGCGCCGCGGCGGTTCCAGCGGCGTTTGCCGACGATGTGCACCTCGGCGGCGAGGAACGCGTTGGCGCTGCGCACGATCGCGCCGATGTTGAGGTCGTGCTGCCAGTTCTCGATCGCGACGTGGAAGCCGTGGCGGTGCTGGTCGAGGTCGGCGACGATGGCGTCCATGCACCAATAGCGGTACCGGTCGACGACGTTGCGCCGATCGCCGTGCGCCAGCAGTTCGGGGTCGTAGCGCTCGTCGTCGGGCCAGGCCTCGGGCCCGCCGGGCCACGGCCCGACCCCGACCTCGAGCTGCGGCTCGCCGTCTGCCGCCCCGCCGTTCGTCTCCACGGGGACAGGCTATCCGCCCCGGCGCCCCCGGCCGGCCGGGCATCCCACCCCGGCGTCCCACCCGGCCCAGCCCGCCCCGCCCTCCCGGCCCGCCTTCTCGCCCGGCCCGCCCGCCCCCGGCCGGGCGGGCCGGCCCGGCGGCCGAGACGTTTCTCAGTCTGAGCGCGCCGCCAAGCCCGAGAACGGGCCCTTCCTCGACATCCAGACTGAGAAACGTCTCACTCACCTAGTTTTCGGCTGACCGAAAAGTTGATATGTTTTCGGCATGCCGAAAAATCGGGATGCCGTCGCCTCCGCCGCCTCCGCCGCCTCCGCCGCCTCCGCCGCCTCCGCCGCAGAAACGGCCGACCACGCGCACGCACCGCTGCCCGCGCACGCACCGCTGCCGGCGCACGCCACCGGCGCGCGGCCGCGCGGCCGCTGGCTGCTCGGCCCGGCTCTCGTCGCGGGCGTCGCCTACCTCGATCCCGGCAACGTCGCGAGCAACATGACCGCGGGCGCCCAGTTCGGCTATCTGCTCGTGTGGGTCGTCGTGCTCGGCAACGTCATCGCATGGCTCGTGCAATACCTCTCCGCGAAGCTCGGCGTGGTGACCGGACGCAGCCTCGCCGAGCTGCTCGGCGACCGGATCCGCCACCCTGGGGCGCGAAGGGCCTACGGCGCGCAGGCCGTGCTCGTGGCGATGGCCACCGACGTGGCCGAGGTCATCGGCGGCGCCGTCGCGCTCTGGCTGCTGTTCGACGTGCCGTTGCTCGTCGGGGGCGCTCTCACCGGCGCCGCGTCGATCGTGCTGCTGCTCGTGCAGTCGCGGCGCGGCGCGCGCGGCTTCGAGGCGGTCGTCATCGCGCTCATGGTTCTCGTCGTGGCAGGCTTCGGCTACGGCGTGCTGCTCGCGCCGCCCGACCCCGTGGGCGTTGCGAAGGGTCTCGTGCCCCGCTTCGAGGGCACCGGATCGGTGCTGCTGGCGGCATCCATCCTCGGCGCCACGATCATGCCGCACGCGATCTACGCACACTCCGCGCTCGCGCGCGACCGGTTCCGGGCGTCGGACCTCGGCATTCCCCGCCTGCTGCGCGCGACCCGCTGGGACGTCACCATCGCCCTCGCGATCGCCGGCGCCGTCAACCTCGCGATGCTCCTGCTCGCCGCGGCGACCCTCGCCGGCGCGCCACGCACCGACAGCCTCGAGGGCGCGTACGCGGCGCTGCGCGACGGAGTCGGCGCGACGGTCGCGACGCTCTTCGCCGTTGCGCTGCTCGCGAGCGGTCTCGCCTCGACCGCCGTCGGCGCCTACGCCGGCGGTGAGATCATCGGCGGGCTCCTCCGCCTCCGGCTGCCGATGCTGGCACGACGCCTCGTCACGCTCGTGCCGGCGCTCGCGATCCTCGGGATCGGGGTCGACCCCACGCAGGCGCTCGTGCTCAGCCAGGTCGCGCTGAGCTTCGGCATCCCGTTCGCGCTCGTCCCGCTCGTCGGGCTCACGGCGAAGGCCACGGTGCTGGGCGCCTACCGCAACAGGGTCGGCACGACCGTCGCGGGGGTGGCGGCATCCGTCTTGCTCATCGGACTGAACGGCGTGCTGCTGTGGCTCGTGTGCACTGGCTAGCCTGAGAGCGTGCCTTCCGCCGCGATCGACGACTACCTCAAGACGATCTACCACCACACCGAGTGGCAGACCGCTCCCATCACACCGTCGCAGCTGGCCGCCGAGCTGGGGCTCGCGCCGTCGACCGTGACCGAGATGGTGCAGAAGCTCGCGGCGCAGGGGCTCGTGTCGCACCGCCCGTACGGCCCGGTCGCGCTGACCGAGGCGGGGGGCCGGCGGGCGGCGGCCATCATCCGGCGGCACCGCCTCATCGAGACGTGGCTCGTGCGAGAGTTCGGCTACACGTGGGACGAGGTGCACGACGAGGCTGAGGTGCTCGAGCACACGATCAGCGACCGGCTGCTCGCGGGCATCGACGAGCGGCTGGGCCACCCGCGGTTCGACCCCCACGGAGATGCCATTCCGGATGCCGAGGGCACCGTCGACCGCGTGGCTTTCGTGCTGCTCGCCCACGCCGCGCCGGGGCACTCCGGGCGCGTGCTGCGCGTGTCCGACCGCGATCCGGCGCTGCTGCGCGCCCTTGAGGAGCGCGGGCTCGACGTCGGCCACGGGGTCGTCGTCGCCGGGCCCGAGCTCGTGCACGTCGACGGCGCGCCCGTGGCGCTGCCGCCGGGCGCGGCATCCGCCGTGTGGCTCACCGCGTAGCCCTCGCCTCGTTGCCCCCTCGCCCCGCTGCTGTCACCGCCGAGAAGGTGCCCCCACCCGCGAGAAGGCGCCCCCACCGCCGAAAAGGTGCCCCAAGCGCCGAGGAGGTGGGCACCATCTCGGCGAACAACGCACCTTCTCGCGGCACAACGCACCTTCTCGCGGCACAACGCACCATCTCGGCGAGCAACACATCTTCTCGGCGAGCGGGCCGGCGCGGGGCGCGGGCCGGCACGGGCCGGCGCGGGCCGCCACCGCCACCGCCGTCAGCGGCGGCGGGCGCGGCGGGCGCGCAGGTAGGGCCACCCCACGCCCGTCGCGTGCTCGCAGTAGCGCCAGAGTCGCGCCGCCTGCTCGAGGTCCTGTGTCGCGTGCGGCACCCGCGCCGGCCGCGGCGCCCCGTGCACGAGCAGCGACGGCCCCCAGTACGAACCGGTCTCGACCGACGGGTCGACGAGGGCCCGCACGAGCGTCCAC
This sequence comes from Pseudorhodoferax sp., assembly GCA_049840715.1. Lineage (GTDB taxonomy): Bacteria > Pseudomonadota > Gammaproteobacteria > Burkholderiales > Burkholderiaceae_C > Pseudorhodoferax. The sequence continues at coordinate 210,541 of JASGJO010000032.1, read as the reverse complement.
GCGCCGTGCTCCTTCGACTGCGAGACGGGCGTGAGCAGGTTGTCGAAGAAGCGCTTCGCACGGCGAGGCGCGTTCACGCCGGGGATGCCGCGGGTGCGCCCACCGATGGCGTACCCCGGGTGGGCGACGACGCTGGCGACGGGCACCTGCGCCTCACGCAGCCGCCGGTCGGCCTCGAACCCCAGCGACGCGGTCGCGATCTTCGACTGCACGTAGGCGCGCCACGGCGTGTAGCCGTTCTCCAACTCCGGGTCCGTCACGGGAAACGGCGAGATCGTCATCGACAGCGAGCCGAGCCACACCATGCGCCCGCGCGCCGCCGCGAGGGGCCGCAACAGCTCGCCCGCGAGCGCATAGTGCCCCAGCGCGCTCGTCGCGAAGACGAGTTCACGCCCCTGCGGGGTGACCTCGCGCTGCTTCGGCGGGTGCACGACGCCCGCGTTGAGCAGCACGCCGTGCAGTCCCTGCCGGCCGCGCGCCGTCGCAGCGGCGGCGCGCACCGAGCCGAGGTTGCTCGTGTCGAGGATGAGCGACTCGGTGCTGGCGCCGGGCACCTGTCGCAGCACCGCGGCGCGCGCGGCGGCGAGCCGGTTGGGGTTGCGGCCGGTCATGATGACGTGGGCGCCCGCCTCGGCGAGCTGGAGACACGCGAAGAATCCGAGGCCGGCGTTCGAGCCGGTCACGAGGTATCTCCGGCCGCTCAGATCGGGGAGCGCCCGGGGGTCCCATTCGGTTCCTCCCACCCTCCGAGACTATGCCCGATGGCTAAGCTGAAGCTATGCGGACACGCGCCGATATCGAGTGCTGGCTCACCGACATGGACGGGGTGCTCGTCCACGAGAGCAAACCGATCCCCGGAGCAGCCGAGCTGCTCGCGCAGTGGCGGGATGCCGGGACCCCGTTCCTCGTGCTGACGAACAACCCCGTCTTCACCCCGCGCGACCTCAGCGCGCGGCTCGCGCGCTCGGGCCTCGACGTGCCGGAGGGGCGCATCTGGACCTCGGCGCTCGCGACGGCGGAGTTCCTGCGCTCTCAGCATCCGGGCGGCACGGCGTTCGTCATCGGCGAGGCGGGGCTCACCACGGCGCTGCACGAGGCGGGCTACATCATGACCGAGTCGCAGCCCGACTACGTGGTCGTGGGCGAGACGCGGCAGTACTCGTTCGAGGCGATCACCAAGGCCATCCGCTTCATCAACGCGGGCGCGCGGTTCATCATCACGAACCCGGATGCCACGGGCCCGACCCCCTCGGGTGTGGTGCCCGCGACGGGGTCGTTCGCGGCGCTCATCACGCACGCGACGGGCCGGCAGCCGTACGTGGTCGGCAAGCCGAACCCGATGATGTTCCGCTCGGCGATGAACCGCATCGGCGCGCACTCCGAGAACACGGCGATGATCGGAGACCGCATGGACACCGATGTCGTCGCGGGCATCGAGGCGGGCCTGCACACGGTGCTGGTGCGCACCGGGATCTCGGACGATGCGGAGATCGCACGGTATCCGTTCCGCCCCGACGAGATCCTCGACTCGGTCGCCGACCTCCTCGCCGACGAGCCGATGGAGTCGGAGCTCCCGGAGGGGCTGTGATGAACGAGTTCGAGCAGAACCTGCTGTTCGCGGCGGTCACCGCGATGCTCACGACGACGCTCGCGGTGTTCGTCGTGCAGTCCGTGCGCCGCCGTCGCCACGGAGACGATGCGAGCGGCGACGGGAGGGATGACGGCTGATGGCGATCGTCCTCGTCGTCTCGGCCCTGGCGATCCTGCTCGTGGTGCTCGTGCTGTTCCTGCGCGGCCGCCGCGACGCCCCGCAGGGCACACCGCTGCCCAATGGCCGCGCCCTCGTCATCCTCACCCTCGTGGGCCTCATGCTCGCGCTCGCGTCGCAGCTGTCCATCTTCCGCTGACACCGCGCACGCCCTTCGGCGAGGCACGCGGCACGCCTCACGCGACGAACGAGAGCGCGCGGATGCCGGGGCTACTGCGGCGCGAGGCCCAGGTCGTCGAGGTCGATCGCGGCGAGCCATTGCAGGCCCTCGGCCTCGACGGCGGCCTGCGCGCCGGTCTTGCGGTCGACGATGACGGCGACGGCGACGGGCTCGGCGCCCTCGCGGCGCAGCGCCTCGACGGCTTTGAGCGCCGACTGTCCCGTCGTGGAGGTGTCCTCCACGACGACGACCCGCTTGCCTTTCACCCCGGCGCCCTCGACCTGCCGGCCGCGGCCGTGGTCCTTGGGCTCCTTGCGCACGACGAACGCGTCGAGCGGGCGGCCGGCGTGCACGGACTCGTGCATGACGGCGTTGGCGATGGGGTCGGCGCCGAGGGTCAGCCCGCCGACGGCGACGATGCCGTCGACGTCGCGGATGAGGTCGAGCATGATGCGGCCGATGGCCGGCGCGGCACGGTGGTCGAGCGTCAGCGTGCGCATGTCGACGTAGTACGAGGCTTTCTTGCCGCTCGAGAGCGTGAAGTCGCCGTGGAACACCGCCTCGTCCTTGATGAGCGCGATGAGCGCCTGACGGTCGGATTCGAGCTCGGGAGTGGAGGCGGCGGCAGTCACGACACCGAGTGTACGGGGCACACGGATTTCGCGCCGGGCGGAAGGCCGGTGGTTTTTCACCACGGGCGGCGGCGGCGCCGTGGGGGTACCTCGTCCTAGAGTCGGTCACGGTCCGTGTCCCGCGGATGCAGAGAACGAGGAGCTCCTATGGCCCGCATCGGCATCGTCGCTGAACGACCCGGCGAACAGCGCGTCGCGGCATCGCCGCTGACCGTGTCGAAGATCATCGCGCTCGGCTACGACGTCGTCGTGGAGGAGGGCGCCGGAGCGGCCTCGTCGTTCCCCGACGCCGCCTACGTCGAGGCGGGCGCCGCGGTCGTCCCGCGCGCGGAGGCGTGGGCATCCGACATCGTCCTGAAGATCAACGCCCCGGAGACGAGCGCCGGGACGAGCACCGGGACGGATGCCGGGGCCGACGAGCTCGCTCTCCTGCAGCCCGGCACGACGCTCATCGGCATCCTCACCCCCGCGCTGAGGCCCGACCTGGTGCAACAGCTCGCCGCGCGCGGTGTGACCGCGCTGGCGATGGACGCCGTGCCCCGCATCTCGCGCGCGCAGTCGATGGACGTGCTCAGCTCCATGGCGAACATCGCCGGCTACCGGGCGGTCGTCGAGGCCGCCCACGAGTTCGGCCGCTTCTTCACGGGCCAGGTGACGGCTGCGGGCAAGGTGCCGCCGGCCACGGTGCTGGTGGCGGGCGCCGGCGTGGCCGGCCTCGCGGCGATCGGCACGGCATCCAGCCTCGGCGCCATCGTGCGCGCGACCGATCCGCGCCCCGAGGTCGCCGACCAGGTGCGCTCCATCGGCGGCCAGTACCTGGACGTCGTGGTGCCCGACGAGCAGAAGGAGGTCTCGGCCGACGGCTACGCCACGGCCACGAGCGAGGCCTACGACCGCCGCGCCGCGGAGATCTACTCCGAGCAGGCCGCCGACGTCGACATCGTCATCACCACGGCGCAGATCCCCGGCCGCACCGCGCCGCGCCTGCTGACGGCCGCCGACGTGGCGAGCATGAAGCCCGGCAGCGTCGTCGTCGACATGGCGGCGGGCACGGGCGGCAACGTCGAGGGCTCGGTCGCAGGCGAGCGCGTGGTGACCGCAGGCGGCGTGACCATCCTCGGCTACACCGACCTGGCGGGGCGCCTGCCCGCGCAGGCGTCGCAGCTGTACGGCACCAACCTGCTGAACCTCCTGAAGCTCGTCACGCCGGGCAAGGACGGCGTGCTGACGCTCGACTTCGAGGATGCCGTGCAGCGCGCCGTGACCGTCGCGAAAGACGGCGAGGTGCTCTGGCCCCCGCCACCCGTGCAGGTGTCGGCCGCGCCCGCGGCGACGCCGGCCCCGGTCGCCGCACCGGCACCGGCGCCGGAGAAGAAGGTCTCGCCCGCGCGGCGCAACGCGCTCATCGTCGCGGGCATCGCGCTGCTGTTCGCCGTCACGGCCCTCGCGCCCGCGCAGCTGGCCGCGAACTTCCTCGTGCTGGCGCTGTCGGTCGTCATCGGCTTCTACGTCATCGGCAAGGTCGCACATGCCCTGCACACCCCGCTCATGAGCATCACCAACGCGATCAGCGGCATCATCGTCGTCGGCGCGCTCATGCAGCTGACCGTGCCGGTGCTGCCGGTGCAGATTCTCGCCGCCGTCGCGGTGCTGCTGGCATCCATCAACATCTTCGGCGGGTTCGCCGTCACCCGGCGAATGCTCGCCATGTTCCAGAAGGGGGACCAGCGGTGAACGCCCTCGAGCTCGCGAACTCCGTCGCGAACGGCGCCTACATCGTCGCCGCCCTCCTGTTCATCCTGAGCCTCGCCGGGCTCAGCAAGCACGAGACGAGCCGTCGCGGCATCGCCTTCGGCATCTCCGGCATGGCCATCGCCCTCGTCGCGACGATCTGGCTCGTCACGACCGGCGGGTTCCTGCTCGCCGCGCTCGGGCTGCCCGAGGCGATCCTGGGCCTCGTGTTCATGGTCGTGGCGATCGTCGTCGGCGGCGCGATCGGGCTGTGGCGCGCGAAGGTCGTCGAGATGACCGGCATGCCGGAGCTCATCGCCCTGCTGCACTCCTTCGTGGGGCTGGCCGCCGTGCTCGTCGGCTGGAACGGCGCGCTGGCGCACGGCGACATCGCGGCCGAGATGGTCGGCATCCACAACGCGGAGGTGTTCGTCGGTGTGTTCATCGGCGGCGTGACCTTCACCGGCTCGATCGTCGCGTTCCTCAAGCTGTCGGCGCGCATCTCGTCGAAGCCGCTCATGCTGCCGGGCAAGAACGCGCTCAACGTCGGCGCGCTCGTGCTGTTCCTCGTGTTGACCGCCTGGTACGTCGCCGCGCCCGCGCTGTGGCTGCTCGTCGTGGTCACGCTGCTGGCCCTCGCCCTCGGGTGGCATCTGGTGGCATCCATCGGCGGCGGCGACATGCCCGTCGTCGTCTCCATGCTCAACAGCTACTCGGGCTGGGCGGCCGCCGCGGCGGGCTTCCTGCTCGACAACAACCTGCTCATCGTCACCGGCGCGCTCGTCGGCTCGTCGGGCGCGTACCTGTCGTTCATCATGTGCAAGGCCATGAACCGGTCGTTCCTGTCCGTCATCGCGGGCGGCTTCGGCATCGAGGCGCCCGTCTCCTCGGGTGAAGAGGCGACCGGCGAGCACCGCGAGATCGACGCCGCCGACGGCCGCCGACGTGCTGGCGCACGCGTCGTCGGTCGTCATCACGCCCGGCTACGGCATGGCCGTCGCGCAGGCGCAGCACGGTGTCGCCGACCTCGTGGCCACGCTGCGGGAGCGCGGAGTGGACGTGCGGTTCGGCATCCATCCCGTCGCCGGCCGTCTGCCGGGGCACATGAACGTGCTGCTGGCCGAGGCGAAGGTGCCCTACGACATCGTGCTGGAGATGGACGAGATCAACGACGAGCTGGCCGACACCGACGTGGTGCTGGTGATCGGCGCGAACGACACGGTCAACCCCGCCGCCGCGGAAGACCCGAGCTCGCCCATCGCCGGCATGCCCGTGCTGCGCGTGTGGGAGGCCCGCGAGGTCATCGTGTTCAAGCGGTCGATGGCCTCGGGCTACGCGGGCGTGCAGAACCCGCTGTTCTTCCGCGAGAACGCGCACATGCTCTTCGGCGACGCGAAGGACCGCGTGGACGACATCCTGCGGGTGCTCGCGGTTCCCGCGGGGCGGTGACGCGGCGCGGGCCGCGGCATCCCTTTGTCCCCCGATGTATCCCCTGATGGCTACAGAAACCTGTTGTGGCGCCCGAAACATGGTGCGCCACAACAGGTTTCTGTAGCCCTCGCGGCGAGCAGGCTTCGCGGGCGAGCCGGCGGGCGGGCGGGCGTCGGCGGGCGAAATAAGCTGGATGCCATGCGCCTGGCCACCTGGAACGTCAACTCCATCCGCGCCCGTGTCGACCGCACCGTCGAGTTCGCGGTGCGCGAGGGCATCGACGTGCTGGCGATGCAGGAGATCAAGTGCAAGCCCGAGCAGTTCCCCTACGCGCCCTTCGAAGAGGCCGGATACACGGTCGAGGCGCACGGGCTCAGCCAGTGGAACGGCGTCGCGATCGCGTCGCGCGAACCGATGGCCGACGTCGAGATCGCCTTCCCCGACATGCCGGGCTTCCTCAAGGGCCATGACGGCCCGGGCGCGCCGCAGGAGGCGCGCGCGCTCGGCGCGACGATCGGCGGCGTGCGGGTGTGGAGCCTCTACGTTCCCAACGGCCGCGGTCTGGACGACCCCCACTACCTGTACAAGCTCGAATGGCTCGAGGCGCTGCGCGGGTATGCGCAGCGCCCCTGACGCCGCGACCCCGACCTCGCCCTGGCCCTCACAGGCGACTTCAACATCGCGCCGACCGACGCCGACAACGGCGACCCCACCATCGTCGAGGGCGTCACCACCCACGTCGTCCGCCTCCCGAGCGCGCCGCGTTCCAGGCGCTGCTCGACGCGGGCCTCACCGACACCGTGCGCGCCCCTCGTGCCCACGGGGTACACGTACTGGGACTACAAGCAGCTGCGCTTCCCCCGCAACGAGGGCCTGCGCATCGACTTCGTCCTCGGCTCACACGCTGTGGCGGATGCCGTGGTGGGCGCTGCGATCCACCGCGACGAGCGCAAGGGCGACGGCCCGAGCGATCACGTACCCGTCGTCGTGGACCTCGACCTCGACGACCCCGACGACGACGACCGGCCGATGATCTTCTGAGGCGGCCGCCCATACGGAAGTGGCGATTCACACAGGCAGCTCATAGACTTGAACCGCAATCCACAGTTCCGCACCGAAAGCTCCACCATGAACAAGCCCCTCCTCGGCTCTGTCGCGCTCCTGTTTGCTGCCACGCTGACCCTCACCGGATGCGGCCAACTGCAAAACCTCGCCAACGGCGGCGGCGACACCGCCGTGCGCGACGACACGACGTCGGAGATCACCGACGCCGGCGACATCGACGTCTTCACCCTCGCCGTCGGCGACTGTTTCAACGACGTAGACACAGCGGAAGAGATCAGCAGCCTGCCCGTCGTCCCCTGCAGCGACTCCCACGACAACGAGGTCTTCTACGAGTTCACGCTGCCCGACGGCGACCTCCCGGCGGCATCGGAGATCGACGATGCGGTGCTCGAGAATTGCGCCCCCGCGTTCGCTTCGTTCGTGGGCATGACCTACGAAGAGTCGACCCTCGACTACTGGGATATCCGGCCGACCCAGGAAGGCTGGGATTCCATCGGCGACCGCGTCGTGCAGTGCGCGATCTTCGACCCGGCCGGGCCTGTGACCGGCACGCTCGCGGGCGCCCAGCGCTGACCGGCGCCGCGCGGGGACTTCGCCTCTCGCGGGTGCCGGTGGTTTCGGCGGTGCCGGTGGTATCGGTACACGCCGCCACGCGGCGTACTCGAAATCACCGAGCCTACGAGCGGGCGGTGCCCCGGCGTCCCCATGCAGAGGTCACGCCGAGACGATGTCGCGCAGCACGGCGGGCGCGGTTCCTGTGGCGAAAGCAGGCTGAACCAGCGGCCAAAGGCCGATTCACCCCTTCCAACGGCCCCCGGGCATAATCCAGCATGCTTTCGCCACAGACTCCCGATGCCGATCCCCGCCGATCCCCGCCGATCCCCGCCGATCCCCGCCGATCCCCGCCGATCCCCGCAGATCCCCGCCGATCCCCGCCGATCCCCGCCGATCCCCGCCGATCCCCGCCGATCCCCGCCGATCCCCGCCGATCCCCGCCGATCCCCGCCGATCCCCGCCGATCCCCGCCGATCCCCGCCGATCCCCGCCGATCCCCGCCGATCCCCGCCGATCCCCGCCGATCCCCGCCGATCCCCGCCGATCCCCGCCGATCTCCGCCGATCTCCGCCGTGGGACGGATGCCGCCATCCACCGCTCCCTCTACCGTGGGAGGCATGAGTGTCACTGCGCGGCCGCCGGCCACCCCGGACGATCTGCGACATGACCTGTGGCTCGGCGGCGGCCTCGCCGTGGCGGGGGTCATCAGCGGCTGGCTCGGCGAGGTCATCGGCTTCTTCGGCGACGACACGCCCGACCTGGTGTGGGCGGTGCTCTACGCCGTGGTGCTCGGCGCCGCCATCGCGGTGCGGCGCCGGCATCCTGCCGTCGTGCTCGTGGTCGTCATGCTCGCGTTCTTCGCCGCGTCGACGGCGCGGCTGCCCGAGCTCCACGTCGGCACGGTGAGCATGTTCATCGCGATGTACACGGTCGGCGCCTGGTTCGACGACCGCCGGCGCGCGTTCTTCCTGCGGGCCGGCGTCATCGCGGGCGTGTTCGTGTGGCTGCTGGTCATCACCTTCCAGTCGTCGACCGGCGACAGCGAGCTGTCGAAGGCGGGCTTGTTCTCGCCGTTCGCCGCGTACACGATCATGAACATGCTGGTCAACGCCGCGTTCTTCGGCGGCGCCTGGTACTTCGGCGACCGCGCCCACGCGGGCGCCCTGTCGCGGCTCGCCCTCGAGGCGCGCACGGCCGAACTCGAGCGCGAACGCGAGCTGACGGCGGCGCAGGCCGTGGCGCTCGACCGCGTGCGCATCGCCCGCGAGCTGCACGACGTCGTCGCCCACCACGTCTCGGCGATGGGGGTGCAGGCAGGCGCGGCGCGCGCCGTGCTCGACCACGATCCCGCCACGGCGCGCGAGGCGCTGCGCGGCGTGGAACACGAGGCGCGCGAAGCCCTCGCCGAGCTGCGGCACCTGCTCGAGACGCTGCGCACACCGGATGCCACCTCGCCCGGCGACTCGACGATCCACCTCGACGCGCTGGGCGACCTCGTCGCGCACGCGCGCGAGAACGGTCTGCCGGTGGACTTCCAGGTCGTCGGCGAGCCCGCCCCCGCCCCCGAGCTGGTGCAGGTGAACCTCTACCGCATCGCGCAGGAGGCGCTCACCAATGCCCGCCGGCACGCCGGCCCCGGGGCGACCGCCGACGTGCGGCTGCGCTACTTCGGCGATGCCGTGGAGCTGGAGATCGCCAACGAGGGCCGCGTGCTCAGCGCCACACGCCCCGGCCTGGGGCTCGTGGGCATGCGTGAGCGCGCCGCGGCGACGGGCGGCACGATCGAGGCCGGGCCACGGCCGCGCGGCGGCTACCTCGTGCGGGTGCGCGTGCCATTGCGGGCCTCTGACACGCTGGTCGGGGCCGGGCTCGCGGATGCCGGGGTGCCCGCATGATCCGCGTGCTGCTGGCCGACGACCATGCCGTCATGCGCGCCGGGTTCCGCATGATCCTGCAGGCGGCGGGCGACATCGAGGTCGTCGGCGAGGCCGCGACGGGGCACGAGGCCATCGCGGCGGCGGGCCGGCTGCGGCCCGACGTCATCTGCATGGACGTGCAGATGCCCGACCTCGACGGGCTGGAGGCGACGCGGCGCATCGTCGCCGACGCGGAGGTGGCGGCATCCGTCGTCATCGTCACGACGTTCGACCGCGACGACTACCTCTTCCAAGCCCTCGCGGCGGGCGCCAGCGGGTTCCTGCTGAAGAACGCGGGGCCCGAGCAGCTCGTCGACGCCGTGCGCGTCGCGGCGGCGGGCGACGCGCTGCTCGCCCCGGAGGTCACGCGCCGCGTCATCGCCCGCTTCGCCGCGGGAGCGGTCGCGCTGGCCCCGTCTGCGCACCGTGAGCTGCGGAAAATCTCGCGAGCTGCGGATGATTCCGGCGAGAATCTCCGCAGTTCGCGAGATTTTGCGCAACTCGCGACGGTGGATGCCGGGGCTGCCGGGGCTGCGGCGACTCCCGCGGCTCCCGGGGCTGCCCAGGATGCCGGGCTCCCGCGGCTGCCGCGGCTCCCGCAACTCCGGCGATCCCCGTCGACCTCACCGAGCGCGAGGCCGAGGTGCTGCGTCTGCTCGCGCGGGCGCTGAGCAACGCCGAGATCGCGGCCGAGCTGTACATCGGCGAGGCGACCGTGAAGACGCACGTCTCGAATGTGCTGCTCAAGCTCGGCGTGCGCGACCGCGTGGGCGCCGTCGTCTACGCCCACCGCCACGGCCTCGCCTGACCCTCCCGCCCGCCCCCTCCCCACCGAGACTGCATCTGCGCAACGAAACAGCAGTCCACACCCGCAGTCTCGTTGCGCAGATGCAGTCTCGCGGGCGGGGCGGGACGGGCGGGACGGGGCGGGACGGGCTCCGTCGTACGGCGGAGCGCACCGGCACCGACGAGAATCCGCCGTGGGGCGGAGGCCCCGGCATCCGCCCATCCGTAACCTCGGAGGCACACCCCAACCGAGGAGGAGCGCATGCTCGAACTGAGAGGCGTCACGAAGAGCTACGGCGGTCGCCGCGTGCTCGACGACGTGAGCTTCGCCGTGCCGCCGGGCCGGCTGACCGGCTTCGTCGGCGGCAACGGCGCCGGCAAGACCACCACCATGCGCATCGCGCTCGGCCTGCTCGCCCGCGACGGCGGCACCGTCACCCTCGACGGCGTGCCGGTCCCCGACCGCCGCGTCTTCGGCTACATGCCCGAAGAGCGCGGCCTCTACCCCAAGATGCGCGTGCTGGAACACATCGTCTACCTCGCGCGACTGCACGGCTTCACGAAGACGGATGCCACGGCCCGCGCCACCGCACTCCTCGACGAGCTGGGGCTCGGCGAGCGCCTGAACGACAACGTCGAGACGCTGTCCCTGGGCAATCAGCAGCGCGCGCAGATCGCCGCGGCGCTCGTGCACGACCCGCGCGTGCTCCTCCTCGACGAGCCGTTCTCGGGCCTCGACCCGCTCGCCGTCGACGTCGTCGCGGGCGTGCTGCAGGCGCGCGCCGCCCGCGGCGTCGCCGTGCTGTTCTCCTCGCACCAGCTCGACGTCGTGGAACGGCTGTGCGACGACCTCGTCATCATCGCGAACGGCACGATCCGCGCGAACGGCTCGCGCGACGCGCTGCGCGCGCGGCACGCCACCCGCCGCTACGAGCTCGTCTCGTCCGGCGATGCCGGCTGGCTGCGCGACGAGCCCGGCATCGACGTGCGTGAGTTCGACGGCGGCTACGCCGTGTTCGACGCCGACACCGACGAGACGGTGCAGCGCGTGCTCTCGCGCGCCGTCACGCAGGGCACCGTCGCGAGCTTCGCGCCGCAGCATCCGTCTCTCGCACAGATCTACAAGGAGGTCATCCAATGAACCCGTCGGCCCCCACCGTCGGCCAGAGCGTGTGGCTCGTCGCCGAACGTGAGATCGGCTCGAAGCTGCGCAGCAAATCGTTCCTGATCTCGTTCGGCATCCTGTTCGCGCTCGCGCTGGCGGGCGTGATCTGGGCGGGCTTCTCCGCCCAGGGTGCCGGGACCACGCCGGTCGCCGTCACCGCCGAGTCGCAGCACTACCTTCAGGGTGTGCCCGGGTTCGAGGCGACGGTCGCCACGAGCGCCGACGCGGCGCGCGCGCTCGTGGCATCCGGCGATGCGGAGGCGGCGATCATCGCCGACGGCGCCCCGCCCACGGGCTTCACCGTCGTGTTCGACAGCGACCCGTCGCAGACGCTGCTCATGGCGTTGTCGCAGTCGCCCGCCATCGAACTGCTCGACCCCGAGAACGCGACCGACTGGACCGGCTACATCGCGGCGATCGGCTTCGGCATGATCTTCCTCTTCGCGGCGCAGACTTTCGGTGCGACGATGGCCTCGAGCGTCGTCGAGGAGAAGCAGACGCGCGTCGTCGAACTGCTCATCTCGGCCGTGCCGACGCGCGCGCTGCTGGCGGGCAAGGTGCTCGGCAACACGGTGCTCGCGATGGCGCAGATCCTCATCCTCGCGGCGATCGCCGTCGTGGGGCTCACCGTCACCGGCCAGACGGCGTTCCTGCAAGGCATCGGCGCGCCGATCGCGTGGTTCGCGGTGTTCTTCCTGTTCGGGTTCATCCTGCTGGCATCCCTGTACGCCGCGGCGGCCGCGCTGGTGTCGCGTCAGGAGGACATCGGCTCGACCACGACGCCGATCATGTTCCTCATCATGGCGCCGTACTTCCTGGTGATCTTCTTCTGGAACAACCCGGCGGTGCTCGCGATCATGTCGTACGTGCCGTTCTCGGCGCCGGTCGGCATGCCCACGCGCATGTTCCTCGGCCAGGTCGACTGGTGGGAGCCGCTCGTCGCGCTCGCGATCCTCGTCGTCACGTGCGTCGCGGCGATCCTCGTCGGCGCACGGATCTACGAGAACTCCCTGCTGCGCATGGGCGCCCGCGTCACGCTGTCGGAGGCCTTGAAGGGCTGAGGGGTCTCGGCTCGCACGGGACAGCGGGCGCTTGTGGTGGCATCCCGCATCGGATGCCGACGACAGGCGCCCGCTGTGTCGTCTGGGGCGTGGCGCCCGCTGTTCCGGCTGGGGCGCGGCACGCGCTGTTCCGGCTGGGGCGTGGCGCCCCGCGGCGGGTCAGCGCTCGACGAGGATGCCGTCGGCATCCGCCCACACCCGCTTGCCGGGCACGAAGACCACGCCGGCGATCTCGACCACCACGTCGACCTCGCCGGCGCCGTCCTTCGCGCTCTTGCGCGGGTTGGAGCCGAGTGCCTTGACGCCGAGCGGCAGGTCGCCGATGGCCTCGCGGTCGCGGATCGCGCCGTTGACGATCAGGCCGGCCCAGCCGTTGTGCACGGCCGACGCGGCGATGAGGTCGCCCACGAGCGCCGAGGCGAGTGTGCCGCCGCCGTCGACGACGAGCACGGCGCCGTCGCCGGGGGTCGCGAGCGTCGCCTTCACCAGCGCGTTGTCGCGGAAGCACCGCACCGTGCGGATCGGCCCGTGAAAGGCGGTGTGCCCGCCGATGTCTTGGAACTGCAGCGACACCGAGTCGAGCTCGTCACCACGGTCGTCGTAGAGGTCTGCTGTCGCGATCGTCATGGCATCCACGGTACGGCCGCGGGATGCCGGGGCCGCCGCCTCCGCTCCGTGAACTTCGGCGGGTCTTCCGCCGCCGCAAACCCTCTGCGCTCCCGCACGGTGCCCCCTGCGCCGAAAAGGTGCCCCCCACGCCCAGAAGGTGCCTCCCCCGCCGAGAAGGTGCCTCTTATCCCGAGAAGGTGCCTCCCGCGCCGAAAAGGTACCCCTTGTCCCGAGAAGGTGCCTCCCGCGCCGAAAACGCGGGCACCATCTCGCGGGCGAAGGCACCACCTCGCGAACGAAGGCACCACCTCGGGGGCGAAGGCACCACCTCGCGGGCGCGGGCACCATCTCGCGGGCAAAAGCACCACCTCGCGAACGAAAGCACCTTCTCACGAAAGAAGGCACCACCTCGGGGGCGAAGGCACCTTCTTGCGGGCGAAAGCACCACCTCGCGGGTGAAGGCACCACCTCGCGGGGCGGATCCAGACCGCCCGGCCCGCAGCACGCACGGCGCGCACCACCAAGGGCCCCACCGGCGCCGGGCGCACCCGGCGGAAGCGCTCAGATGACGCCGTCGGAGAGCCGCGTGGGGTTGCCGAAGCGGTGGTTCGTGATCGACACGGCCTGCTCGCGGAAGAACGGCAGCAGCTCCACGCGCCCCGCGGCGGTGACCGCGTGGCTCCACACCGCGAGGTCGGGCGCACCGCCCGTCGCGACGGCCAGCTCCGACACCGACCCGCCCACCAGCCGCACACGCCCCGCACGCCCGCGCCCGGCCCGCGCCCGCAGCCAGCGCCGGTCGCTCTCCTCGACGACCTCGACGCCTGCACCGCGCAGCACACGCCGCACGCGTCCGGGCAGCGCGGCCGCCGACACCGTGAACGCGCTGCCGCTCGCGAGACCCGCGGCGATCACGCGCAGGCCCTCGACCAACGGCGCATCGCGCCCGAGCCGCACCTCGACCTCCGCCGGCCGGTACCGGAACAGGTTGCGCTCCACGCCGAGCCCCGACGGATCGGCGACGACCCCGAACTCGCCCGCCATCGCCGCCGCGTCGAGCGTGACGGCATCCGTGAGCCATGCCCGCTGCGTGGCCTTCAGCCGGCGCCCGGCGGCCACGACGAGACGCTGCACGGATGCCGGCACCGCCGCCGGCACACACGTGCGGCCCGGCGCCGGCTCCCACCCGCCGAGCCCGAAGAGGTAGTTCGGTCCGCCCGCCTTGGCGCCCGCGCCGACGGCGGAGCGCTTCCATCCGCCGAAGGGCTGGCGCTGCACGACCGCGCCGGTGATGCCCCGGTTGACGTAGAGGTTGCCGGCCTCGACGCGGTCGAGCCACACGGCGAGCTCGCGCGCGTCGAGCGAGTGCAGCCCGGCGGTGAGCCCGTAGTCGACGGCGTTCTGCAGTGCGATGGCCTCTTCGAGGTCCTTCGCGTGCATGAGCCCGAGCACGGGGCCGAACACCTCGGTGAGGTGGAACGGCGAGCCGGGGCGCACCCCGGTCTTCACACCCGGCGACCACAGCCGCCCCGTGTCGTCGAGCGGCCGCGGCTCGACGAGCCAGCGCTCGCCCCGCTGGAGGGTCGTGAGGGCGTCGAGAAGCTTTCCGCCCGCAGGCTCGACGAGCGGCCCCAGCTGCGCCGCCGGGTCGGCCGGGTACCCCACGCGCAGCGACGTGACGGCGTCGACGAGCTGGCGCTCGAACCGCTCCGACCGGGCGACGGAGCCGACGAGGATCGCCAGCGACGCGGCCGAGCACTTCTGGCCCGCGTGGCCGAACGCGCTCCTGACGAGGTCGGCGACGGCGAGGTCGAGGTCGGCCGAGGGCGTGACGACGATCGCGTTCTTTCCGCTCGTCTCGGCCAGCAGCGGCAGGTCGGGCCGGAACGAGCGGAACAGCTCGGCGGTCTCGTACGCGCCGGTGAGGATGACGCGGTCCACGAGCGGCGACGAGACGAGCCGCGTGCCCAGCTCGCGGGAGCCCACGTCGACGAGGGCGAGCAGGTCGCGCGGCACACCGGCATCCCACAGCGCCTGCACCATCACCGCACCGCAGCGCTGCGTGAGACGTGCGGGCTTGATGACCACGCCCGAGCCGGCGGCGAGCGCCGCGAGCACGCCACCGGCGGGGATCGCGACCGGGAAGTTCCACGGCGGCGTGACGACGGTGAGCCGCGACGGCACGAACCGGGCGCCCTCGACCGCTTCGAGGTCTCGCGCCCGCTCGGCGTAGTAGTGCGCGAAGTCGATCGCCTCGCTCACCTCTGGGTCGCCCTCGGCGAGGGTCTTGCCGGCCTCGTGCGCCATGATCTCGAGCAGGTCGGCGCGGCGCTCTTCGAGCAGCTCCCCCGCGCGGTGCAGCACGGCGGCGCGCTCGGACGCCGGCCGCGCGCCCCAGTCGGCGGCGGCCGCGACGACGCGGTGCAGCACGGCATCCAGCACGGCGGCATCCGACACGCGCGCCGCCGCGATCTGCTCGCTGCCCAGGTGCGTGGCCGTCGAACGGGCCAGGATGCCGCGCCCCCAGGCGCGATGCGCGGCGACCGCCGGGTCGGTGTCGGGCGTGTTCGCGAAGTCGTCCGGGGCGCCCTCCTCTCCGAGGGACCACGGCGCGGGCCCATCCGACCCCGACCCCGGCGCCCCGCCTCGCACGGCGACACGATGCGGGGCGGGCACGGGGCCCTGGGGGTCGAGCGCGGCGAGCGAACGCTCGAAGCGTTCGCGCTCGCGGGCGAACAGCGCCTCGTCCGAGGCGAGATCGAACACCGCCGACATGAAGTTGTCGTCGGACGCGTTCTCTTCGAGGCGCCGCACGAGGTACGCGATGGCGACGTCGAACTCGGCGGGGTTCACGACGGGCGTGTACAGCAGCACGGGCCCCACGTCGGCGCGCACGGCCTCGACCTGGCCCGTGGCCATGCCCAGCAGCATCTCGAACTCCACGCGATCGGCGGCACCGCGCGCCCGCGCCGTGAGCCACGCCCACGCGATGTCGAAGAGGTTGTGGCCTGCGATGCCCAGGCGCACGGCATCCAGCCGCTCCGGCGTCAGCGCCCAGTCGAGCACGCGCTTGTAGTTCGTGTCGGTGTCCTGCTTGCTCGCGTAGGTCGCGAGCGGCCAGCCGTGCACGACCGCGTCGACGGTCTCCATCGCGAGGTTCGCGCCCTTCACGAGCCGCACCTTGATCGGCGCGCCGCCCGCCGCGCGGCGTGCCGCCGCCCACTCCTGCAGGCGCTGCATCGCGCCGAGCGCGTCGGGCAGGTAGGCCTGCAGCACGATGCCCGCCTCGAGGCCCTTCAGCCGCGGCCGGTCGAGGATCGCCGTGAACGCCGCGATGGTGAGGTCGAGGTCGCGGTACTCCTCCATGTCGAGGTTGATGAACTTCCGCGCACCGCGGGCCTCGGCATCCGCCGCCAGCTCGTACAGCGGCGTGAGCTTCTCGACGACGCTCGCGACGGCCTCGTCGAACGACCACATCGACAACTGGCTGACGATGCTCGACACCTTGATCGACACGTAGTCGACGTCGTCGCGCGCCAGGAAATCGCGCGTGCCGCGCAACCGCCTGTCGGCCTCGCGCTCGCCGAGCACGGCCTCGCCGAGGAGGTTGAGGTTGAGCCGGTTGCCGCTCGTGCGGAGCCGGGCGATGGCACGGCCGAGCTGCGCGGGGCGCGCGTCGAGCACGAGGTGGCCGACCATCGCGCGCAGCACGCGGCGGGCGGCGGGCACGACGACGCCGGGGGCGAGGGATGCCGTGGCCCCGCCCAGACCGATCGCCCCGCGCAGCGCGGCGGGGAGCAGGCGGGGCGCGATGCCGGCGAGCTCGCGGAGCCGTGCCGCGGCGACGGCGAGGTCTTCGGGGCGCATGACGCCGTCGACGAAGCCGACCGTGAAGGCGAGCCCGTTCGGGTCTTTCAGCACCTCGGCGAGGCGCCGGGCGGCCGGCTCGACGGCGTGCCGCTCGCTCTCGGCGAGCCAGTGGCGCACGAGGGCGGCGACCTCGTCGGGGGTGGGCGCGGCGGTGGCGCTGGAGGGCATGGTGGGCTCCCGGTGTTCGCGGCCTCAGCGGCCAGACGGCGGCCTCGTGGGCCGAGACCATTGTGGGTCGGCATCCGCCGCCGCACAATGCACCTCGTGCACCCCGCGCCCGCCGCGCCCGCACCGCGTCATGCGCCGGCGGGCGGGTTGAGGTCGGGGTGGAACAGTGCGACGAGCGAGTACGACTCCGCGCCCGGGTCGGGGGGCAGGTCCTTGTAGTCCTGGAAGACGGCGTTCACCCTCGCGAGCAGTTCGTCGCGGTGCTCGTCGCTCAGCCGCAGCCCGAGCCAGGCGAACCAGACGCGTTCGGGGTCGGCGAGCACGGCCTGCTGCCGCACGGTCTCGAGCATGACGGGCACGGCGTCGTCCATGCGCGAGGCCCACGACCGGCCGGTCGCGAGATAGGGGATCTCGCGCGCGCCCTGCGCGCCGACGCGCGCGGGCTGCGCCTCGAGAAAGCCCGTGTCGACGAGCGTACGCACGTGGTGCAGCATCGTGCCGGGGTTGAGGCCGAGCAGGGCGGCGAGCTCCTTGTTGGTGCGCGCGTCGAAGCGGCACAGCCGCAGCACGCGCAGTCGCAGCGGCGAGCTCAGCGCCCGCGCGGCGGCGCGCTCCTCGGCATCCGTCATTCCCCCACCCTACCAACCACTGATTGACTTTCTCAATCAGTTGCGCGAGGCTGAACGGCATGCCGAATGCCGAGGCCACCACCCCCGACGACGAGGCGCCGCGCGACGACCCCGCGCCCGCCTCGCTGTGGCGCGACGGCAACTTCCTCAGAATGTGGGGCGGACAGGCGCTGAGCCAGTTCGGCGCGCAGATCACCGAGCTCGCGATCCCCGTGCTCGCGGTGCTGCTGCTGCACGCCACCGAGGCGCAGCTCGGCTACCTGGGCGCCGCCGGGCTCGCGGCCTTCCTCGTGATCGGGCTGCCGGCGGGCGCCTGGATCGACCGCATGCGCAAGCGGCACGTCATGATCTGGGCAGATGCCGTACGCGCCACCGCACTCGCCGCCATCCCCGTGCTGCACCTCGCCGGCGTGCTCGAGATGTGGCACCTGTACGTCGTCGCGCTCGTGCTCGGCGTCGCGACGGTGTTCTTCGACGTGTCCTACCAGTCCCTCGTGCCCTCGCTCGTGGCACCGAGCCGCATCGGCGAGGCCAACGGCAAGCTCGAGGCGACGCAGCAGCTCGCCGGACTGTCCGGGCCGGCGATCGCCGGCGGGCTCGTCGGCATCCTCACCGCTCCGCTCGCGATTCTCGCGACCGTCGGCACTTACGCCGGCTCAATGGTCGCCCTGCTGCTCACGCGCGACCGCGAAGACCCGCACCCGCCGAACGCGCGGGCGCCGCTGCGCGCCGAGATCGCCGAGGGGCTGCGGTGGGTCTTCGGCAACCCGCTGCTGCGCCGCATCGTCGCGACGACCGCGATCTCCAACCTCTTCTCGACGATCACCTTCACCCTCATGCCGATCTTCTGCCTGCGGATCGTCGGCCTGAGCCCCGGGCTCATGGGCCTGCTCTTCTCGCTCGGCTCGGTCGGCGGCCTCGCCGGCGCGGCCCTTACCCCGCGCATCGCGGCCCGCATCGGCGAGGCCCGGATGATCCCGCTCAGCGCAATCGCATTCAGCCTCGCGACGCTGCCGATGCCGCTCGCCGCGGCCCTGCCCCTGCCCACGGCGTTCGCGCTGCTCGCGGGGCAGGGGTTCGTCATGAGCTTCGCGGTGCTGGCCTACAACGTCACGCAGGTCACGTTCCGCCAGCGCATCACGCCCGGGCGCCTGCTAGGGCGCATGAACGCGTCGATCCGGTTCTGCGTGTGGGGCATCATGCCCCTCGCGGCGCTGGCGTCGGGCTGGCTCGGCGGCACGATCGGCACGGTGCCGACGCTGTGGATCGGCGCGGCCGGGGCGCTGCTGTCGGCGCTGCCCGTCGCGCTCGGCCCGTTCTGGCGGCTGCGCACGCTGCCGGATGCCGCGGGGTAGCGCCGGCACGCCCGGCATCCGCTGACCCCACCCCGAAATGCCGAGCCCACCCCCTTGTTCACGAAGAACAGGGGGTGGGCTCGGCAAGAAGGGGTGGGCTCGGCGCGCCCGCGTTCGCCCTTACGCCGTCGCCCGCGCCGAGGAGTAGCGGTCGATCAGCGCGCCGAACGCGTCGAGGTAGGCGCGGAGGAACGCGGCCGTGTCGGCATTGGTGACCCCGCCCTCGTCGGTGAACAGGCCGGGCGTCGACTGGATGTATCCCTCGGGCTGGCCGAGCGTCGGCGCGTTGTAGTGGCTCAGGATCGCCTTGAGGTGCTGCTGCGCGGCGGCCGTCGCGACGCCGCCGCCCGAGGTGCCGATGACGGCGGTCGGCTTGCCGTTGAACGAGCCCTGGCCGTAGGGGCGGGCCGCCCAGTCGAGCGCGTTCTTGAGCACGCCGGGGATCGAGCGGCTGTACTCCGGCGTCACGATGATCACGCCGTCGACGTCGGCGATCGCCTGCTTGAAGTCGCGCGCGACCTGCGGGTAGTCGGCGTCGTGGTCGGGCGAGTAGAACGGCAGGCCTTCGATCGGGATCTCCACGAGCGTCGTGCCCTCGGGTGCCAGGCCGGCGAGGGCCCGGGCGAGACGGCGGTTGATCGAGGTCGACGAGATGCTGCCGACGATGTAGCCGATGGTGCGTGCGGTCATGGTTCCTCCTGGGAGCACGGATGCCACGGCGACTCCCGCCGGGCACGATCCCTCAGGTCAAGTCCGCGCCGCCGCGATCTATTCCCACGAATGCGCCGCGCACCCCCCATCGCGCACGGGCGCGCGCCATGGCACACAGAGCCCCCATCGCGCACGGGCGCGCGCCGCGGGCGTGGCAAAAGCAGGCTGGATCGCGCCCAACATCCCTCATCGGCCTCCACCAGGCCCGCGCGCGCCGATCCAGCCTGCTTTTGCCACACGGCGACGAGCACACCCGCTCGCGGCGGGCGTCAGTCGTCGAGCAGTTCGGCCTCGATCACGTCGTCGTCCCCGGGACCTGCGGACGACGGGGCCTCCGGCGCCGGAGCCGGCGCCGCCGTGAGCACGAGCTGCGCACCGTCGGCGGAGACATCGACCCGCACGAGGTCGCCGTCGCGCACGCCGCCCGAGAGCAGCGCCATCGCGAGGCGGTCCTGGATCTCCTGCTGGATCAGCCGGCGCAGCGGCCGCGCGCCGAACAGCGGGTCGTAGCCGCGCTCGGCGAGCCAGGCCCGCGCGTCGGGGGTGACGGCGAGCGTCAGGCGGCGGTCTTTCAGGCGCCGTTGCAGCGCATCGACCGACAGCTCCACGATCTGCGCCAGGTCGTCCTGCGACAGCGCCTGGAACATCACGATGTCGTCGAGCCGATTGAGGAACTCGGGCCGAAACGCCTGCCGCACGAGCGCCATGACCTGCTCGCGCTTGACTTCGGCCGACAGCGTCGGGTCGATCAACACGGGCGAGCCGAGGTTCGACGTCAAGATCAGGATCGTGTTGGTGAAGTCCACCGTGCGCCCCTGACCGTCGGTCAGCCGCCCGTCGTCGAGCACCTGCAGCAGGATGTCGAACACCTCGGGGTGCGCCTTCTCCACCTCGTCGAGCAGCACCACGGAATACGGGCGGCGCCGCACGGCCTCGGTGAGCTGGCCGCCCTGCTCGAAGCCGATGTAGCCGGGAGGGGCGCCGACCAGCCGCGCCACGGAGTGCTTCTCGCCGTACTCGCTCATGTCGATGCGCACCATGGCGCGCTCGTCGTCGAAGAGGAACTCCGCGAGCGCCTTCGCCAGCTCGGTCTTGCCGACACCGGTCGGGCCGAGGAAGAGGAACGAGCCGGTGGGGCGGCCGGGGTCGCTGATGCCGGCGCGGCTGCGGCGCACGGCATCCGACACAGCCTTCACGGCGTCCTTCTGCCCGATGAGCCGCTTGCCGAGCTCTGCCTCCAGGTGCACGAGCTTCTCGCTCTCACCCTGCAAGAGCTTTCCGACAGGGATGCCGGTCCACGCGGCGATGACGGCGGCGATGTCCTCGTCGGTCACCTGCTCGTTCACCATGCGCTCCTCGGCCGGGGCCGACTCGGCGTGCTCGGCCTCGATCAGCTGCTGCTGCAGGCTCTTGATCGTCTCGTACTCGAGCTTCGACGCCTTCGCGTAGTTCGCCTCGCGCAGGGCCAGGTCGCGCTCTGTGATGGCGGCGTCGAGCCTCTTCTTCAGGTCGCCGACGCGGTTCAGCCCCGCGCGCTCGCGCTCCCAGCGGGCGTCGAGGGCGTCGAGCTCGGCCTGCGCCTGCGCCATCTGCGCGCGCAGTGCGACGAGCCGCTCCTTGGAGGCGGCATCCTTCTCCTTCTTCAGCGCGAGCTCTTCCAGCCGCATGCGGTCGATGCGGCGGCGCAGCTGGTCGATCTCGACGGGGCTGGAATCGATCTCCATCTTGAGGCGGCTCATGGCCTCGTCGATGAGGTCGATGGCCTTGTCGGGCAGCTGACGGCTGGGTATGTACCGGTTCGAGAGGGATGCCGCGGCCACCAGCGCGCCGTCGGTGATGGTCACGCCGTGGTGCGCTTCGTAGCGGCCCTTGAGCCCGCGGAGGATCGCGACGGTGTCTTCGACGCTCGGCTCGCCGACGTAGACCTGCTGGAAGCGGCGTTCGAGGGCGGCATCCTTCTCGATGAACTCCCGGTACTCGTCGAGGGTCGTCGCGCCGATGAGACGCAACTCGCCGCGCGCGAGCATGGGCTTGAGCATGTTGGATGCCGCGACCGACCCCTCGCCGCCGCCCGCGCCCATGAGCACGTGCAGTTCGTCGATGAAGGTGATGATGCGACCGTCCGACTCGATGATCTCCTTGAGCACGCTCTTGAGGCGCTCCTCGAACTGGCCGCGGTACATCGCGCCCGCGACGAGGGCGGAGATGTCGAGGGTGATGAGCTCTTTGTCCTTGAGGCTCTCGGCGACGTCGCCCGCGACGATGCGCTGCGCGAGGCCTTCGACCACGGCGGTCTTGCCGACGCCGGGCTCGCCGATGAGCACGGGGTTGTTCTTCGTACGGCGGGTAAGCACCTGGCTGACGCGGCGGATCTCGCTGTCACGCCCGATGACGGGGTCGAGCCCTCCCTGCCGGGCGCGCTCGGTGAGGTTGATCCCGAACTGTTCGAGGGGGCTCTGCTCCTCCTGCCCGGGCTGGGACTGTGCGTTCATTCGTTCTCCTGGGACCTTGTGGACTCAAACTTGAGTCACTATGGCTCAACTTTATCACGCACGCCCGTATTCCCGCCCCCTCCCCGCCAGAAGGCGCCCCCGTCGCCGAGAAGGTGCCCCGCCCGCCGAGAAGGTGCGCCGCCCCGCGAAAAGGCGCCTCATCCGCCGAGAAGGTGCGCACCATCTCGGCACAAAACGCACCATCTCGCGAAGGAACGCACCTTCTCGGCGCGCTCAACGACCCGAGATCGCGTCGGACGCCGCAGCACACGCGTTCGCTCCGCGACCCCGCCAGGCCCGCGCCTCACCACGGTTGACGCCCGCGGCGACACGCCCGCGTCAGCGCGCGAGCGCGGCGACGGCGTCGAGGAGGATGCCGGCGGAGCCCTCCCACGTGAAGCGCGCGATGTGCGCGGTGCCCGCGGCGACGACCTCAGCCCGGCGGGAGTCGTCGTCGAGAGACTCCACCGCCGCGGCCACGGCCACGGCCACGGGATCGTGCGGGTCGACGTACAGCGCCCCCGAGCCCGCGACCTCACGGAAGATCGCCAGGTCGGTCACGACCGCGGGCACGCCGAGGGCGAGCGCCTCGGCGACCGGCAGGCCGTAGCCCTCGTCGAGCGAGGTCGTCACCAGCACGGCGCGATCGGCCAGCAGTGCCGCGTACTCGGCATCCGTCACGCCGTCGTGGAACACGACCGCACCGCCGCCCGGCAGCTCCATACGACCCCCCGAACCGCCGCGCGCACCACCCTCCGCGACGATCAGCCCTTCGAGCGAGGCGCGCCGCGCCGGCGAGATCCGCGACAGCAGGTGCAGCGTGCGCCCCGGCAGCGACGACATCGCCCGCACCAGCGTCTCGACGTTCTTGTAGGGCATGAACGAGCCCATGTAGACGAGGTTCTGGGCACCGCCGACGACGGCGACACCGAACGCCGAGAGCTGCTGCGGCGCGTTCGGCACCACGACGACCGGCCGCGACGTCAGCCGCACGCGGGCGAACTCCGCCGCCGAGGTCTCGCTCACGGTGGCCACGGCATCCGCCGCATTCAACGTCAGCCGCTGCGGCACATACGACAGGTGGAACAGCCGCCAGCCGAGCCGCACGTACCAGGGCAGGTTGCGCGGCGGCGTGCGGTGACGGTAGTAGATGGTGTCGTGCAGCGTCAGGATCAGCCGGAAGCGGCGCCCGGCCGAGCCGATCGTCTGCATCGGCGAGAACACGACGTCGGGGCGATAGCGGTTCAGCAGCAGCGCGGTCAGCGGCTCGCGCAGCGCCGTCGGCCGGTGCATCCGCACGCACCGGGCGCCCTCGGGCAGCGAATCGCGCTGCCGCTCGTCGCAGATCACGAACACGACCTGCACACCCCGCGAAGGAGCCACAGCGGCGACTGCCGATGCGAGCTCTGCCGAATACCGGCTGATGCCGTCGTGAAAATCGGTGCGGATGTAGCGCGCGTCGAACAGCAGCCGCATCAGACCGCCTCGCCGCGGTACAGCTTCTCGAAGGTGTCGAGCGTGCGCTCGATGTCGTGGATCTCGACGCCCTTCAGCGACGCCTGCTGCATCCGCAGATACTCCTCGGGCGAGGCGGTGAGCACGCGCCGGAGCTTGTCGGCGAGGTCGTCGACGTTGCCCGGCTCGAAGAGGTAGCCGTTCACGCCGTCCTGCACGAGGTGGGGCAGGGCGACGGCATCGGCAGCGACGACGGGCAGACCGGATGCCATGGCCTCCATCGTCGCGATGGACTGCAACTCGGCGATGGAGGCGATGGCGAAGACGTCGGCGCAACATGCGGCACACCAT
This sequence comes from Pseudorhodoferax sp., assembly GCA_049840715.1. Classification (GTDB taxonomy): domain Bacteria; phylum Pseudomonadota; class Gammaproteobacteria; order Burkholderiales; family Burkholderiaceae_C; genus Pseudorhodoferax. The sequence goes on along the minus strand of JASGJO010000032.1, from coordinate 186,631 downwards.
CAACTGATCCATGCGCATCGTTTTTGCGGGCACGCCCGAGTTCGCCCGGGTGGCCCTGGCGGCCCTGCACGCCCACGGTTTCGAGATTCCCCTCGTCCTGACCCAGCCCGACCGGCCCGCCGGCCGCGGCATGAAGCTGCAGGCCTCGCCGGTCAAGCAGTTCGCGCTGGAGCACGACTGGCCCGTGGCCCAGCCGCGCAGCCTGCGGCTGGACGGCAAGTACCCGGAGGAGGCCGCCGCCGCGCGCGAAGCCTTGCGGGCCGCCCGGCCCGACGCCATGGTCGTCGCCGCCTACGGACTGATCCTGCCGCAATGGGTGCTGGACCTGCCGCGCCTGGGCTGCCTGAACATCCACGCCAGCCTGCTGCCGCGCTGGCGCGGCGCCGCGCCCATCCACCGCGCCATCGAGGCCGGCGACGCGGAGACCGGCGTGACCATCATGCAGATGGACGCCGGCCTGGACACCGGCGACATGCTGGTGGAGGAGGCCCTGGCCATCGGCGAGGACAGCACCGCCCGGCTGCACGACCGTCTGGCCGAGCAGGGCGGGCGCCTGATCGTCGAGGCGCTGCGCCAGGCCGAGGCCGGCCGCCTGCAGCCCCGGCCGCAGCCGGCCGAAGGCATCACCTACGCCCACAAGATCGAGAAGGCCGAGGCGCCGATCGACTGGCGCTTGCCGGCCGCCGCCATCGCGCGCCGGCTGCGCGCCTTCGACCCGTTCCCGGGCGCGACCACGCAGCTGGGCGGCGAGACGCTCAAGTGCTGGGCCGGCCGCGCGCTGCCCGAGGCCACCGGCCTGCCGCCCGGCACCGTGCTGGCGGCCGACGCCGCCGGCCTGGCCGTGGCCACCGGCGAGGGCGTGCTGCTGCTGACCGAGTTGCAGCGTGCCGGCGGCAAGCGGCTGCCGGCCGCGGCCGTGCTGGCGGGCTTTGCCATCCAGCGCGGCCAGGTGCTCGGCTGATGTTCTGGTCTGCGGCCGTCCGGCGCCGGCCGGCCTTCGGCGAGGCCGCCCGCGAGATGCTGCCCGTGGCCATGGGCATCGGCGCGTGGGGCCTCATGACGGGCGTGGCCATGCTCAAGTCCGGCCTGTCGGTGGTCGAGGCCGTGGCCATGACGCTGCTGGTCTACGCCGGCAGTTCGCAGCTGGCGGCGCTGCCGCTGCTGATCGCCGGCGCGCCGTTCTGGGTCATCCTGGCCACGGGCTTCTGCGTGAACCTGCGCTTCGTGGTGTTCAGCCTGCACCTGCGGCCCTACCTGATGCACATGCCGCGCTGGCGCCGGCTGCTGCACGGCTACCTGACGGCCGACATGAGCTATGCGATGTTCACGCGCCGCTACCCCGTGCCCGGCACCACGCCCGCCGAACTGCAGGCGCAGGAGGCCTACCTGGCGGGCGGCTACTGCGTGACCTGGATGGCCTGGATGGGCATGAGCCTGCTCGGCATCGCGCTGGCCAACTTCATCCCCTCGCACTGGGGCCTGGGGTTCGCCGGCGTGTTGAGCCTGCTGGCCATCGTCTGCTCGATGGCGACCACGCGCCTGCGCATCCTGGCCGCGCTGATCGCCGCGGCCACGGCCGTCGTGGCCTACGCGTTGCCGCTCAAGCTCAACATCGTCGCCGGCATCGGCACGGCCGTGCTGGTCTGCTTCTGGCTCGAGAAGCAGCTGGGCCTGAACCCGGACGAGGAGGACGCCAGGTGAGCGGCACGACCGATCTGTGGACCCTGGCCGTCATCGCCGGCCTGGCCGGCGTGACCGTGCTCACGCGCTGCTTCTTCTTCATCCTGGACCGCCCCTGGGGCCTGCCCGACTGGGCGCACCGCGCGCTGCACTACGCGCCGGTGGCGGCGCTGGCGGCCGTGGTGCTGCCCGAGGTGGTGATGAGCAACGGCCACTTCGTCAGCACCTGGCAGGACGCGCGCCTGTACGCGGCGGTGGTCGGCGCGGCCTGGTACTTCTGGCGCGGCGGCGTGCTGGGCACCATGCTGGTGGGCATGGCGGTGTACCTGCCATTGCACCTGGGGCTGGGTTGGTAGGGGTGCTTTCTACAATGGCCGGCTGTCGTCCACCATCCCCTACCACCACACCATGAACGTTCTCCGCTTCTCCGACCTGTGTGCCCAAGGCAAGGCCGCCGGCCAGCGCGTCTTCATCCGCGCCGACCTCAACGTGCCGCAGGACGATGCCGGCAACATCACCGAAGACACGCGCGTGCGCGCCTCCGTGCCCTGCATCCGCATGGCGCTGGACGCCGGCGCCGCCGTGATGGTGACCTCGCACCTGGGCCGCCCGACCGAGGGCGCCTTCAAGCCCGAGGACTCGCTGGCCCCGGTGGCCAAGCGCCTGGGCGAGCTGCTGGGCCGCGAGGTTCCGCTGGTCGCCGACTGGGTCGACGGCGTACAGGTGCAGCCCGGCCAGGTCGTGCTGCTGGAGAACTGCCGCGTCAACAAGGGCGAGAAGAAGAACGACGAAGCGCTGGCCAGGAAGCTCGCCGCGCTGTGCGACATCTACGTCAACGATGCCTTCGGAACGGCTCACCGCGCCGAGGCCACGACCTACGGCATCGCCCAGTTCGCCAAGACGGCCAGCGCCGGCCCGCTGCTGGCCGCCGAGATCGACGCCATCACCAAGGCCCTGGCCAACCCGAAGCGCCCGCTGATCGCCATCGTGGCCGGCTCCAAGGTCAGCACCAAGCTGACCATCCTGCAGTCGCTGGCCAGGAACGTGGACGGCCTGGTGGTCGGCGGCGGCATCGCCAACACCTTCCTGCTGGCCGCAGGCCTGCCGATCGGCAAGAGCCTGGCCGAGCCCGATCTGGTCGGCGAGGCCAAGGCCGTGATCGAGGCCATGAAGGCGCGCGGCGCCGAAGTGCCGATCCCCGAGGACGTGGTCACGGCCAAGGCCTTCGCGGCCGATGCGCCGGCCACCGTCAAGGCCGCGGCCGACGTGGCCGCGGACGACCTGATCCTGGACATCGGCCCCAAGACCGCGGCGCGCCTGGCGGCCCAGCTCAAGGCGGCCGGCACCATCGTCTGGAACGGCCCGGTCGGCGTGTTCGAGTTCGACGCCTTCGCCAAGGGCACGGAAGCCATCGCGCGCGCCGTGGCCGAGAGCAGCGCCTTCAGCATCGCCGGTGGCGGCGACACGCTGGCCGCGATCGCCAAGTACGGCATCGAGAAGGACGTGGGCTACATCTCCACGGGCGGCGGCGCCTTCCTCGAAGTGCTGGAGGGCAAGACCCTGCCGGCTTTCGAGATCCTGGCCAAGCGCGCCGCCGGCTGATCAGCGCGGCGCCGAGGCCGCCGGTGCGGCCGGCGTGGCGACCGCGGGTGCGGTGGCCGCGCCCGCGGCCACCAGGCGGCGCAGCTTGGTCAGCAGGGTATTGGCCCGCTTGGCGTTGGCAGGGCCCATGCGCACCAGCATCTTCTGGCCGGACGACAGCGCCTGCAGCTGCGGATCGGAGAACTCCCAACGCACCCAGGGGCGCGGGTCGGCCATGTCGCCGCGCACTTCCAGCAGCCGCACCGCCAGCGGGCCTTGCGGCTCGGGCGTTTGCAGCAGGTGGTCCAGCACGGCCACGAGGCGGTCGTTGAAGTAGCGGCCCGGATAGCCCAGTTCCTCGTAAGCCTGCTGGAACAGCGGGTAGAGCCGGCCGTAGAGCTGCACCGCGCGCTCGAGCGGAATGGCTTCGGCGAAGGACAGCAGCGCGCCGTAGCGGCCGGCATTGGCCGGCGCGATCTGCGCCTTCTCCCCCTCGCCCTGCACCAGGAAGCGCTGCGGCGTGGGCTGCACCGGCCACAGCCGCGCTGGCGCGCTGGCGCGCGGCAGGTTGTCCACGGTGGCGACCACGCGGCGCACGAAGCCGTCCGTCAGCAGCAGGGCCTGCACGGGGCCACGGCCCAGCAGTTCGACCAGTGCATCGGTGACCGGGCCGTCGGCCTCGGCCAGCGCGGGCAGGGCCTGGCCCGGGGGCTGCGGGACTTCGATCGGATGCTCGGGCCCGGAGGCCGCGGCCTGCGGCGGCGGCGGGGCGCTGGCCGCGGGCTCGGGCGGTGCGGCCACCACGGGCGCCGGCGCGGACGGCGCAGGCTCGGCGGGCCGGCCCCAGAACCACCAGGCGCCGCCCGCCGCCAGCGCGACGGCCAGCAGCCCCAGCATCCAGGACGAGCCCGATGCGCGGGGCGGGTGCAGGTCGCGGTGGTCGGGTGCTGGCATGCGGTCTCCTTGTCGGCTGGTGGCCCTGTGATCCTCGCACGCCCGCCGCGTTCCCCCTTTGCGGCCTGGGGTCAAGCCGTCGCGCGCCCTTGGAAGTCGGTCCAGCACTGGCGCGAGAAGTCGTAGAGCTTGCAGGCCCGCGCGGTGGCGAAGTACCACTTCCACGAGAAGCGCTGGACGATGATGCGCTCGGGCAGCAGCTGCTCGAGCAGGGCCTGGGCCTCCTTGAGCTTGTACAGCGGGATGCTCATGTCCACGTGGTGCGCCGTGTGCTCCATGATGTGGTGGATCAGCGCGCCGATCCGCAGCGGGAAGGTCAGGTGCACGGTGGTCGAGACGAAGGGCTGGGCGCGCTGCCAGGCCGCCTTGTCGTCGTGCCACTTGACCTTGACGTGGGTGTGGTGGCCGTAGATCACGAAGCCCATCATGTGGAACCAGAACACCATGGGCACGGCGAAGCCCAGCAGCAGCACCCGCCACACCGCCTGGTCCGTGGCCAGTGCGCCGGCCACCAGCGCGGCGATCCACAGCGCGGCGAAGCCCGTCACGAGCAGGCAGTCGTGCGTGAAGACCGGGCGGTGGCTGTTGCCCATGCTGCCGCGGCGCGGGAACATCATCTTCTTCCACCAGATCTCCACCATGTAGTACAGGCCCGGGCCCCAGCCGCTGCGGTAGATGCGTTCGCACAGCCGACGCAGCGGCGGCATGGCGCGGTACTCGGCCTGCGTGGCCGGGGCCCAGACGAAATCCACGCCCTTGAGGTTGGTGAAGCCGTGGTGCACCACGTTGTGCCCCATGTCCCACAGGCTGTAGGCCGTCAGCGAGGGCAGGAAGGCGATGCGGCCCAGCCAGCGGTTGAGCCGCCGGTGCGGCGTGAGGCTCTGGTGGCAGGCGTCGTGGCCGATGATGAACAGCCGGCCGATCACGAAGCCGGCGGCCAGCGCGCAGGCCAGCTGCAGCCACCAGGCGGGCAGCAGCACGGTGCCCGTGACCAGGGCGGTGAACAGCAGCAGGTCCAGGGCCAGCAGCAGGCCCGCGCGCAGCGTGCTGCGCTCGGCGATGGGCAGCAGCCAGGAGCGGATGGTCTTGCGGTGCGGCAGGGGCGCCTCGGGCGCGAGCGGCGCGGGCAGGTCCGGCCGGGCCGGATCGGGAGAACGGTGCATGACGGGAGCGGTGCGGACGAACGAAGGCCGCCACCGTAGCCCAGCCGCCGCGCCGGTGTTGTGATGGAGGTCAAAGCCAGGGCGATCTGTCGCAAGCCCATGTGAGAATGGCCGGCACAAGGAGACTCACGCATGAGCACGACCCGACTTCCCCGCCACGCCACCAAGATCGTCGCCACCCTGGGGCCGGCCTCCAGCACGCCCGAGATGCTGGAGCAGATGATCGTCCACAAGGTCAGCGTGGTCCGCCTGAACTTCAGCCACGGCACGGCGCAGGACCACATCGCGCGCGCTGCCATGGTGCGCGAAGCCGCGCGCAAGGCCGGCCGCGAGGTGGCCATCATGGCCGACCTGCAAGGCCCCAAGATCCGTGTCGGCAAGTTCGCCGAGGGCAAGGTGCTGCTGGTGCCCGGCGAGAAGTTCGTCCTCGACGCGGCGCGCACCGAACTCGGCGACATCGCCGGCGTGGGCCTGGACTACAAGGACCTGCCGCGCGACGTGCGCGCCGGCGACCGGCTGCTGCTCAACGACGGCCTGATCGTGCTGGTCGTCGACGCCGTCAAGGGCGACCAGGTGCACACCACGGTCAAGCTCGGCGGCGAGCTGTCCAACAACAAGGGCATCAACAAGGAAGGCGGCGGCCTGACCGCGCCGGCGCTGACGGCCAAGGACATGGAGGACATCAAGACCGCCATGAGCTTCCAGGCCGACTACGTGGCCGTGAGCTTCCCGAAGAACGCCACCGACATGGAGATGGCGCGCCAGCTGTGCAACGTGGCCGGGGCCGAGAGCGGCCACAAGCCCGGCATGATCGCCAAGATCGAACGCGCCGAGGCCATTCCCAAGCTGGAGGAGATCCTGCGCGCGAGCGACGGCATCATGGTCGCGCGCGGCGACCTCGCGGTGGAGGTCGGCAACGCCGCCGTGCCGGCGCTGCAGAAGAAGATGATCCGCATGGCGCGCGACATGGACAGGGTGGTCATCACCGCCACGCAGATGATGGAGTCCATGATCAGCAACCCCGTGCCCACGCGCGCCGAGGTCAGCGACGTGGCCAACGCCGTGCTGGACGGCACCGACGCGGTGATGCTCTCGGCCGAGACGGCCTCGGGCCGCTACCCGCTGGAGACCGTGATGGAGATGAGCCGCATCTGCGAGGCCGCCGAATCGGCCGAGGACAAGCAGCTCGACGCCGACTTCAGCGGCCGCAACTACTCGCGCATCGACCAGTCCATCGCCATGGGCGCGCTGTTCACGGCGCACCACGTGGGCGCCAAGGCCATCGTGGCGCTGACCGAGTCGGGCTCCACCTCGCTCTGGATGAGCCGGCACCGCGCCCACATCGCCATGTACGCGCTGACCTCGCGCCTGGCCACGCAGCGCAAGCTGGCGCTGTACCGCAACGTGCGCCCGCTGCTGATGGACGCCCACACCGACCGCGACACGGCGCTGGAGCAGGCCGAGGCCCACCTCAAGAAGCGCGGCATCGTGCAGACCGGCGACGTCTACACCATCACCTGCGGCGAGCCCATGGGCGCGCCGGGCGGCACCAACATGCTCAAGATCTGCGTGGTCAGCTGAGGCGCGTCAGTCGAAGCGGAAGGACACGCCGGTCACGAACATCGCGTCGGTCTTCTTCACGCCCACGCCGGGGTCGCTGTTGTAGCGCACGCTGAGGCCGGCCGTGAGGTTCATCGACTGCGTCATCGCCACCGTGACGTTGGTGTCGAAGCTGGCGCGGTACTCGCCCGTGTCGCGCAGGTTGGGGTAGAGCGCCAGGCGCTGGCGCAGGCTGGTGGTCTGCGTCAGCTTGTGGTTGGACTCCTCGGCCAGCACCAGTTCGAGCCGGCCATAGCCGTCGCGCACGCTGCCGTTGATCTCGGTCGGCTCGATGAAGCGGTCGCGGCTGTAGCCCAGGCCGCCCGACACGTCGAAGGTGGTCTGGTCGTTCTTGATCACGTGGTAGCCCACGCCGGAGGCCACCGACAGGCGCGAGGACAGGTTGGCCAGCTTGTCGCGCAGGGCGTCGGCCGAGCCGAAGCCGAACCAGACCGGCGTCAGGTCGCGCGTGTACTGCGTGCCCAGCGCGAAGCGCTCGGTCTGCGTCTCGCCGTCGCTGTGGGCGTAGGCGGCCTGGCCCAGGAAGGTCCATTTGTCGATCGCGCTCACGCGCGCGGCCTCGCCGGTCAGGTTCAGGCTCACCGATTCGTTGTTGCCGGTGGCGGCGTTGGCGCCGGCCGTGAGCAGGTAGCGCCACTTGTTGTCCGGCTTGAGCGTGACCTGGGCCGAGGCCAGCAGCGGCGCTGCGAGCAGGGCGGCCATGGCGGCGTGGCGGAGCGAGAGACGGGTCGGCGGCATCGGAAAAATCCTCCTGGCAGAAAAGAAAAAAGCGCTGGCTGCGCTCGGGTCCGCCAATGGTGTGCGGTGCAGCAATCGGGGTTCGAAGAAATTGCTGGGACCGGCGCCTGATCGCGCACTTGTCCGACACGGCGGCGGCGCGCCGTCCGTCCCGGATGCTGGTTACGGTCTGGTTACCGGCCGCGGCGCTCGGGTTTCAGCCGGTCCGGCGGGCCATCCCCCTACAATTCCGCGGTTTTGTAGATCCCGCCGCCCCGGCCTCCCCATCCCTAGAAGGTGTCACCAGTGAATCAGGAACAGCTGAACAAAGTCTCCACCGGCAACGGTTTCATCGCCGCCCTGGACCAGAGCGGCGGCAGCACGCCCAAGGCGCTCAAGCTCTACGGCGTCGAGGAATCCGCCTACAACGGCGAAGCGCAGATGTTCGACCTGGTGCACGCCATGCGTAACCGCATCGTTACCAGCCCGGCGTTCGACGGCCGCCGCGTGCTGGGCGCCATCCTGTTCGAGATGACCATGGACCGCCAGTTCGACGGCATCGACGCCGCCACCTACCTGTGGGAGAAGAAGCAGGTCGTGCCCTTCCTGAAGGTCGACAAGGGCCTGGCCGAGGAAGCCGACGGCGTGCAGCTCATGAAGCCCATGCCCGAGCTCGACGCCCTGGTGGCGCGCGCCGTCAAGAAGGGCATCTTCGGCACCAAGATGCGCTCGGTCATCAACAGCGCCAATGCCAAGGGCATCGATGCCGTGCTGGACCAGCAGTTCGCCGTGGGCCTGCAGATCCTGAAGGGCGGCCTGATGCCCATCATCGAGCCCGAAGTCAACATCAAGGCCACCGACAAGAAGGAAGCCGAGGCCCTGCTCAAGGCCGGTTTCCTCCAGCGCCTGGACGCGCTGCCGGCCGGCACCCAGGTCATGCTCAAGCTGACCATTCCCACGGTGGACGGCTTCTACAGCGAACTGGTCAAGCACCCCAAGGTCGTGCGCGTGGTGGCCCTGTCGGGCGGCTACAGCCGTGACGACTCCAACGCCATGCTGGCCAAGAACCCCGGCGTGATCGCCAGCTTCAGCCGCGCGCTGACCGAAGGCCTGTCGGCCCAGCAGTCCGATGCCGAATTCAACGGCGCGCTCGACAGCGCCATCGAATCGATCTACAAGGCCTCCATCGCCTGAACGGCGCTTGCGCCCAGCCCAGAGGCCGCGGAATCCGCGGCCTTTTTTCTGGGCGGCCGGCGTCGTGGACAATCGCCGGCGACCCGTGTTCCGACTTTCCGATGCCTTGCGGCCTGCACCATGACCTCTGCCCTGCACACCTCCAAGCTGACCTCCCTGCCGCTGCTGGCCCGCGGCAAGGTGCGCGACAACTACGCCGTCGGCACCGACCGCATCCTGATGGTGGCCAGTGACCGCATCAGCGCTTTCGACGTGATCATGGGCGAGCCCATCCCCGGCAAGGGCGCGCTGCTCACGCAGATGGCGCTGTACTGGTTCGACCAGCTCGGCCACCTGTGCCCCAACCACCTGACCGGCGATGCGCCCGAGAGCGTGGTGGCGCCCGAAGAGGTCGACCAGGTGCGCGGCCGCGCCATGCTGGTCAAGCGTCTCAAGCCCATCCCGGTGGAGGCCGTGGTGCGCGGCTACCTGGCCGGCAGCGGCTGGAAGGAGTACCAGGAAGGCCAGGCCGTCTGCGGCGTGCCGCTGCCGGCGGGCCTGCAGAACGCGAGCCAGCTGCCCGCGCCCATCTTCACGCCGGCCTACAAGGCCGAGGCCGGCGCGCACGACGAGAACATCACCTTCGAGAAGGTCGTGGAGATCGTCGGCCCCGAACTGGCCGCGAAGATCCGCGACACCAGCATCGCGATCTACCAGGCCGCCTGCGAGATCGCCAAGGCCAAGGGCATCATCATCGCCGACACCAAGTTCGAGTTCGGCCTGGACGAAGCCGGCACGCTGCACCTCATGGACGAGGTGCTGACGCCCGATTCCTCGCGCTTCTGGCCGGCCGAAAGCTGGCAGGAAGGCAGCAACCCGCCCAGCTACGACAAGCAGTTCGTGCGCGACTGGCTGGAGTCGGTGCGCATCAACGGCAAGCCCTGGGACAAGACCCCGCCGGCGCCGCGCCTGCCGCGCGAGGTGATCGAGAAGACCGCCGCCAAGTACCAGGAAGCCTGGCAGCGGCTCAACGGCTGATCAGTTCAGCGCCATGCTGAGCTTGCGGCGGTAGCTCGACACGAGCGCCGCCTGCGGGTCTTCCGCCATGGCGGCCTTGCCGGTCAGCTCGATGCCGCCGGCGGTCTTGCCGCCGGCCTCGGCCGATGCCTTGGGCTTGGGCGGCGTCAGCAGCTCCAGGATGGCGATGTAGGTCTTGCGCGGAAGCTCGTCGCTCCACTTCTTGTCGCGCATGATGATTTCCAGCAGCTCGTCCATGGCGGCGGTGAGCTCGCCGCGCGCGAGCAGCACGCGGCTCTTGGCCAGGCGCAGGTCGAAGTCGCGCTTGTTCTCGGCGATCCCGGCGTCGAACTGCGCCACGCTCCAGTCCAGGCGCGGGTCGGTCGCCACGGCTTCGAGCGCCGCACGCCACTGCGCCAGCGCCTCGAAGCGCAGCTGCACCGGGATCTGCACCAGCGCGGGCTGCAACGCAGCGCCGGCTTCCTCGAGGTGGCCGGCGGAGATCAACAGCTTCACGTAGTCGTAGCGCGCGTCGTCGTTGGCCGGGTTCACGGCCAGCGCTTCCTGCAGCCGGAGCAGGGCCGCGTCGGCATCGCCGGCTTCCAGCAGCTCCTGCGCGGCCTCGGCCTCGTCGGCGCTGGCCAGTTCGTCCTCGCCGGGCACATGCTTGTCCAGGAACTCGCGGATCTGCGCCTCGGGCACGGCGCCGACGAAGCCGTCCACCGGCTGGCCGCCCGAGAACATCACGCAGAACGGGATGCTGCGCACGCCGAACATCTGGCTCAGCTGCTGGGCGATCTGCGGCACCTTGTCGGCATCGAGCTTGGCCAGCAGGAAGCGGCCGTCGTAGTCGCGCTCGAGTTTTTCCAGCACCGGGCCCAGCTGCTTGCACGGGCCGCACCATTCGGCCCAGATGTCCAGCAGCACGGGCTGCTGCAGGGAGGCTTCGATCAGGTCGGCCTGGAAATTGTCGAGGGTGATGTCAATCATCGGGAGAACCTGGGGGTCAAAAGTAAAATTGCGCGATGAGCGCAGTTCAAATCGGAATTGTCATGGGCTCCAGCAGCGACTGGGACACCATGCAGCATGCGGTGGGGATTCTCCAGCAATTCGGTATCGCACACGAAGCCAGGGTGGTCTCCGCCCACCGCATGCCGGACGAGATGTTCGCCTACGCCGAAGCCGCCGCCGGCCGCGGCCTGGCGGCCATCATCGCGGGCGCCGGCGGCGCCGCCCACCTGCCCGGCATGCTGGCCGCCAAGACCACGGTGCCCGTGCTGGGCGTGCCCGTGGCCAGCAAACACCTGCAAGGCGTGGATTCGCTGCACAGCATCGTGCAGATGCCCAAGGGCATCCCGGTCGCCACCTTCGCCATCGGCGTGGCCGGCGCGGCCAACGCGGCGCTGTTCGCCGTCGCCATGCTGGCGGTGGGCGACCCGGCCCTGCGCGCCAGGCTCGAGGCCTTCCGTGCCGAGCAGACGGCGGCCGCCCGGGCCATGACACTGCCGCCCGCATGACGCCGACCTTCTTGCTGCCCGGCGCCACGCTGGGCGTGATGGGCGGCGGCCAGCTGGGCCGCATGTTCGTGCACGCGGCGCAGGGCATGGGCTACTTCACGGCCGTGCTGGATCCGGACGCCTCCAGCCCCGCGGGCCGCGTGAGCCACCACCATGTGCAGGCCGACTACCTGGATCCGCAGGGCCTGGCGGAACTGGCGCGCCTGTGCGACGCCGTGACCACCGAGTTCGAGAACGTGCCCGCGCCCGCGCTGGCGCAGCTGGCGGCGCAGCGGCCGGTGGCCCCCGCGGCCGAGGCCGTGGCCATCGCCCAGGACCGCAGCGCCGAGAAGGCGCATTTCACGCGCATCGGCGTGCCCTGCGCGCCCTACGCCGTCATCGCCGACCAGGCCTCGCTCGACCAGGTCGACGCCGGGCTGTTGCCCGGGATTCTGAAGACCGCCCGCCTGGGCTACGACGGCAAGGGCCAGGTGCGCGTGCGCACGCGCGAGGAACTCGTGGCCGCCTGGGAGCGGCTGCAGCGCGTGCCCTGCGTGCTCGAACAGATGCTGCCGCTGGCCGACGAATGCTCGGTCATCGTGGCGCGCGGCCGCGACGGGGCCATGGTGCACTTCCCGGTGCAGCACAACCTGCACCGCGAGGGCATCCTGGCCGTGACCACCGTGCACGACGGCGTGCTGCCGGCCGCGACGAGCGAGAAGGCCGTCGCCGCCGCACGCGCCGTGGCCGAGGGCCTGGCCTACGTGGGCGTGCTGTGCGTGGAGTTCTTCGTGCTGCAGGACGGCAGCCTGGTCGTCAACGAGATCGCGCCGCGGCCGCACAACAGCGGGCACTACAGCATCGACGCCTGCGACGTCTCGCAGTTCGACCTGCAGGTGCGCACGCTGGCCGGCCTGCCGCTGGTCGCGCCGCGCCTGCACAGCCCCAGCATCATGCTGAACCTGCTCGGCGACCTGTGGTTCGACGCCAATGCGCAGCGCGCCCAGGCCGGCACCGAGGCCGCCACGCCGCCCTGGGACGCCGTGCTGGCCCTGCCCGGCGTGCACCTGCACCTGTACGGCAAGCTCAAGGCCGCGCGCGCGCGCAAGATGGGCCACCTCACCGTGACGGGCGCCACGCCCGAGGCCGTGCGCGCCACCGCGCTGCGGGCCGCCGCCATCCTGGGCATCGCGCCGTTCTGACCATGATCCTCGCTGCTGCCGATCCCGGCGCCATCGCGCGCGCGGCCCAGACGCTGGCCGCGGGCGAACTGCTGGGCCTGCCCACCGAAACCGTCTACGGCCTGGCGGCCGATGCCGGCAACGACGCGGCCGTGGACAAGATCTACACCGCCAAGGGCCGGCCGGCCGATCATCCGCTGATCGTCCATGTCGCGCCCGGCGATGCCGGCGGCCTGCCGCCCGCACTCGCGCACTTCGCGCAGGACTGGCCCGCCTGGGCCGAGGCCTTGATCCGACGCTTCTGGCCCGGCCCGCTCACGCTGATCCTGCCGCGGCGCGCGGCCGTGGGCGCCAAGGCGGCCGGCGGGCAGGACTCGATCGGCCTGCGCTGCCCGTCCCATCCGGTGGCCCAGGCCGTGTTCCGCGCCGCCGCCGAGTTGGGCGTGGCCGGCGTGGCCGCGCCGAGCGCCAACCAGTTCGGCCGCGTGAGCCCGACCACGGCCGCGCACGTGGCTTCGGAGTTCGGTGAGGGCTTGCTGGTGCTGGACGGCGGCGCCTGCGATGTCGGTATCGAATCGACCATCGTCGACGCCACGCGCGGCGTGCCCGTGCTGCTGCGCCCCGGTGGCATCGGCCGTGAGCAGATCGAGGCCGTCTGCGGCCAGCCCGTGCGCGGCAAGGACGAACTGGCGGCCGACCCGCGCGCCTCGGGCACGCTGGCCGCGCACTACGCGCCGCATGCCGGCGTGCGCCTGATGGATGCCGCCGCCTTGCAGGCCGCGCTGCAGGTGCTGGGCACGGAGCTGGACGCGGCCGTGGACGCCACGCCCACCGTGGCGGTCTACGCGCGCACGGCCCTGCGCAGCCCCTCGCGCCGCGTGCTCGTGCGGCGCATGCCGGACGACGCGGCCGAGGCCGCACGCGAACTGTTCGCCGTGCTGCGCGAGCTCGACGCGACCGGCGTGCGCCTGATCTGGGTGGAAACGCCCCCGCCGGATGACATGTGGGCGGGTATACGTGACCGTTTGCAACGTGCGGCAGCCGCCTGAACGCGGCCGTACACTCCCGCAACTTTTTCTGGAGAGACCGATGAGTCGAATTTCCTGGCGGCGCGCTCTGGCCGCCGTGGCCCTGGGTGCCTCGGCCGTGTCTGCTGAGTGCCTGTGGGTCGAGCAGCACCGAGTCGGAGCTGCGGCCCAGCCGCCTGATTTCCTTTGGCGACGCCTTCTCCGATGTGGGCCAATCCGGCGCCAGGTACACCGTCAACGACGGCACGACCAACCACTGGCTGCTGCAGCTGGCGGCGGACTACGGCATCACCATCACCGCCTCGGACAGTGGCGGGACCGGCTACGCCAGGAACGGTGCCCGTGTGGTGGAAAAGCCCGACCTGCTCGGCAGTTCCGACACGCTGACCCTGACCGAACAGGCCGCCGCCTTCCTGGCCGCGGGCAACACCTATGCCGACGACGACCTGGTCGTCGTCAACGGCGGCATGGCCGACGTGCTGGTCCAGGCCAAGGCCTTCCTGGCGGGCAGCCAGACGCAGAGCGAGTTCGTGGCGAACGCGGACACGGCGGGCAAGGCGCTCGGCACCTTCACGCGCAACCTGGTCGCTTCCGGCGCAAAGCACGTGGTGGTGGTGGGGACGATGAACCTCGGCGTCACGCCCTGGGCCCAGGATTCGGGCCAGGCCTCGGTCATCCAAAGTGCCAGCCAGGCCTTCAACTCCGCATTCCTCGTCTCCGTGGTCGACCTGGGCAGTACCGTGCTGTACGTGGACGCGGCCTACTACTTCAACCTCGCGTCGAACAGGGACACCATTTCGAGCTTCGGCCTGAACGATTCCGTCAACGTGGCCTGCACGTCGGCGGATGCGGGCGTGGGCATCGGCATCGGCACGGGCGAAGTCAACTCGGCGCTGTGCACCGCCAGCACCATCGCCTCCGGCGTCACCTACAACAGCTACATGTTTGCGGACAAGCTGTACACCACGCCCAATCTGCAGCGCCAGTTCGGCACCTACGCCTACGGCCGGATCAACAACCGCTGGTGAGCCCGCCTTGCCACCAATGCAAAGAGCCCCGCGGGGCTCTTTGTTTTTGGTGCGGCTGGGGTTCAGAGCCAGTTCTTGGCCTTGAGCGCCGTCAGCGTCATGTCGCGCAGCAGGCTGTGGCCGTAGGGCGTGGGGTGCACGGTGTCGGCGAACAGGAAGCGCGAGGAATCCGGCAGGACGGTGTCGGTCGTGCAGGTCAGCGACGGTGCCAGGAAACCTTCGGGCGCGTTCGGGAAGGTGTTGGTGCAGGCCGGGGTCGTCACGTTGCTCAGGCCGAAGCGTGCTGGATCGGCTGCGTGCGCCGTGTTCTCGGTGTACAGGTCGACCTGCAGCACGTTGGCCTCGGTGCCTGCCAGGCCGGCGGCCAGTTGGGCGTTGAACGCCAGGGTCATCTGATCGACAAGTGCCTGACCGGTGGCGCCCGCTGCACGCGAGGCCGGGGTGTTGCTGATGTTGGGCAGGTTCAGCACCACCACGCGCTTGGCGCCCTTGGCCAGCAGTTCGGCCTTGATCAAGCCTGCCAGCTGTGCGCCGGCCCTCGCCACGTTGATGCCTGCCGTCTCGGGCGGCTGCGTGCCGTCGGCGACGCGGTCGATGTTGAAGAACACGTCGTTGGCACCGGCCAGCACGGTGATCAGTTCCTTGCCGGTGAAGCTGCCGCCGTGGGCCGCCAGGTGGTTGGCGATCTGGGTCACGACCGGCACCGTGAGCTGGCCCAACTGGCCGGTGAACTGCACTTCGGGGACCGGGGAGGCCAGCAGTGCCTTGTTCCAGGGGCCGACCGGGTCGATGACGCGCGAGCCGCCCTGGCCATAGGCCGTGCATTCGGAATGCGAGGTGATGGGAGCGGCAAGGGCGGCGAAGTCGCCGATGGACTCCAGCCCGGTCATCGCGGCGCAAGGGGCGGGGGAGATCCAGGCGGGCGGCCAACTGCTCGACCCACACCCCGTCGGCGGCGCCGTTGACCGTGTACTTGCCACCTTTGCCGTTGCTCACGGCGAGGATGCCCGGCGTGCGGTAGCTGCCCACATCTGACAGGCTGTCGCCGAACGACACCAGGCTGGCGTAGGGCGGATCGTCGTCGCCGCCACCACAGGCAGCCAATGCCAGGGCCGTCACCACGGCCAGACATGTTTTCTTCAATTGCATGGGATTCCTTTCTTCGGCTTGAACGCTGACGGGTCTGGGCGATGCGAGGGAACCCGCTCACAAAATTTACAGCCAGACACGCTTGAGCGGCCGATTCTTGAACGAAACGGCATTCAAGTCGATCAAAGAAGGTGTGCAAATTCCCTTGTCATCGGACGTTTGCATGCAGTAAGGGGTCAGCGCTCGTCTTCCGCAGTCCATTCCAGCAAGGCATCCAGCGCCGGCCGCGCGGCGGGCGCATTGGCGTGGTTGACGATGGCCACGACCACGTAGCGCTGCCCGCTGCGGCCGCGCACATAGCCGGCGACCGAGGCCACGTCGCGCAGCGAGCCGGTCTTGAGCCAGGCGTTGCCGACCACGCTCGCCAGGCCGCGCTCGCGCATGCGCTCGGTCGTGCCGTCCACGCCGGCCAGCGACAGCGATTGCAGGTAGGTGGCGGCCTCGGCATGGCGGCTGGCGCGCACCAGCATGCGCGCGAGCGCGCTCGCGCTGATGCGCTCGTCGCGGCTCAGGCCGGCGCCGTTCTCGAGCACCGGGGCCGGCGTGGCGCTGCCGACGAAGCGGCGCCACCAGGCGGCGATGGCGGCGCGCCCGTCTTCCATGCGGGCCGGCAGGTGCCGCTGGGCCGCCAGCGTCAGCAGCAGTTGCTGGGCCATCACGTTGTTGCTGCGCTTGTTGACGTCGGCGATCACCTCCGCCAGCGGCAGCGAGGGCGCCTCCAGCAGCAGCCGCGCGCCGGCCGGCCGGCGGCCCTGCCGGGCGCCGCCGTCGAGCTGGCCGCCGGCCGCGCGGAACAAGGCCAGCAGCGCGCGCTGCGCGTAGCTGCCCGGCTCCACGTAGGCCACGGCCCAGTCGCGCTCGCCGCAGCGGGCGGGGTAGCTGCCTTGCAGTTGCACGGCGTTGGGGTCGGAGAAATCGGCCTGCAGCATGCTGCGCCAGTCGCCGCAGGCCTGGCCACGGGCCAGCGGCACGGCGTCCGGCACGACCACGCCGGTCAGTGGCGGCTCGCTCGTGACCAGCGCCGTGCCGTCGGCCTGCGGCGTGAAGCGCAGGATCAGCGCCTTGAAGTTGACCAGCAGCCCGTCGGGCGCGACGTTGTAGGGGCGCAGCGGCTCGTTGTCGAAGGCCGCCGGGTCGTGTGCCGGCGTCTCGAAGATGCTGTTGTCCAGCACCATGTCGCCGCGCACCTCGCGCACGCCCACGGCCTGCAGCGCGCGGAAGGCGCCGTCCACGCGCTCGAGCACGAGCTTGGGGTCGCCGCCGCCCTCGATGTAGAGGTTGCCGTGCAGCACGCCGTCGGCGATGGGGCCGTCGGCATGGAAGCGCGTCTTCCAGGTGTAGCCGGGGCCGAGCTGGTCGAGCGCGGCCAGCGTGGTCACCATCTTCATGACCGAGGCCGGGTTCATGGCCGCGTCCACGCGGTGGGCCAGCCGCGGCGCGGTGTCGTCCAGCGGCTGCACGAGGAAGGCCGCGGCGTCGCGCGGCACCTTGGCCTGGGCCAGGGCGGTGGCCACGGCCGGTGGCAGCGGGCGCTCGGCGCCGGGCGGCGCGGCCCCGCTGGACAGGCTCAACATCCACCCGCCAGCAGCGGGACCAGCCGGGAGAAGGGCGACCACATGGCGCGCGAGTCTACCGGCGGCCCATCGGATAATCCCGGCCATGCACCCCGATTCCTCCAGAGCGCGCCTGCTGGCATTCGACACCAGCACCGAGAGCCTGTCGGTGGCGGTCTGCGACGGTGCGCGCGTGCTGGAATGCAGCGGCCCCGGCGGCGCGCAGGCGTCGACCACGCTGCTGCCCATGGTGCTGGACCTGATGCGCCAGGCCGGCCTGGCGCTCGCCCAACTCGACGCCATCGCCTTCGGCTGCGGGCCGGGCTCGTTCACGGGCCTGCGCACGGCCTGTGCGGTGGCCCAGGGGCTGGCGTTCGGCACGCGGGCGCAGCACGCGGAAGGCGTGCCGCTGCTGCCGGTCGACACGCTGCTGGCCGTGGCCGAGGAGGCGCGGCACCGGGCCGGCGCCACCGAGGTCGTGGCCGCGCTGGACGCGCGCATGGACGAGGTCTACGCCGGCCGCTACCGCTTCGAACGAGGCGGCTGGCTGCAGGACGGCGACTTCGAACTGCTGGCGCCCGAGGCGCTGACCGTGCCCGGCGGCTGGACGCTGGCCGGCAACGCGGCGGCGGCGTACGGCGCGCGGCTCGCTGGCGCGCCGGGCCTGGCCGTGCTGCCGCTGGCGACCGCCATGCTGCGGGTGGCGCCCCGATTGCTGGCCGCGGGCCTTGCCGTGCCGGCCGAGCAGGCGCTGCCCCGCTACGTGCGCAACAAGGTCGCCAAGACCACGGCCGAACGCATGGCCGAGAAGGCGGCCGCGCCATGAGCGCCCTGCCGGAACTGACGGGCGAGGCCCGCTTCGAGCCCATGACCGAGGACTGGCTGACGGCCGTGGTCGCCATCGAGCAGCAGGCCTACACCCATCCCTGGACGCGCCGCAACTTCCAGGATGCGCTGGCCTCCGGCTACCAGGCCCAGGTGCTGCTGGGCGACACCGAGGTGCTGGGCTACTTCATCGCGATGAAGGGCGTGGACGAGGTGCACCTGCTCAACATCACCGTGGCGCCCGCACACCAGCGCCGCGGCTGGGCCCGCGCCATGCTCGACGCGCTGTGCCTGTGGTCGCGCGGCCAGCGCGCGCAGTGGCTTTGGCTGGAGGTTCGCGTGAGCAACCTGCGTGCGTTCCAGATCTACGCAGCCTACGGCTTTCGGCGCGTGGGCCTGCGCAAGGGCTACTACCCCGAGTCGACCTTCAAGCGCGAGGACGCCATCGTCATGAGCCTGCAACTGTGAGCGCGCACCGCTGATGGCCCTGGAGCTCGATGCGCGCCAACGCGCGATGCTGGAAGAGATGCACGTGCGCGTCTGGTGGCCGCAGGCCCCGGCCGCCGCCGCTGCAGAGCCGCCCGCGGCCGAGGCCGTCGCCGCGCCCGTGGCCGTCGCCGCGCCCGTGGCGCCGCCGCCCGTGGCCGTGCGGCCCGCGCCTGCCGTGGCTGCGCCGGCGCCCGTGGTGGCGGCCATGCCCCGGCCCGCGGTGGCGCCCGCCGCCGACGAGGGCCGCGCCGCCGCCATCGCCGCGATGGACTGGACCGCGCTGCAGCAGTCCGTGTCCGGCTGCGAGGCCTGCAAGCTCTGCGGCACGCGCAGGAACACCGTGTTCGGCGTGGGCCCGGCCACGCCCGAAGCCGAGGCGCCCCCGCGCGTGGACTGGCTCATCGTCGGCGAGGCGCCGGGCGAGCAGGAAGACCTGCGCGGCGAGCCCTTCGTCGGCCAGGCCGGCAAGCTGCTGGACAACATGCTGCGCGCCGTCGGCGTGAGCCGGCACGGGGAAGTGCGCGGCGCGCAGGCCGCCTTCATCGTCAACGTGCTCAAGTGCCGCCCGCCCGGCAACCGCAACCCGGCGCTCGACGAGGTCGCGCAGTGCGAGCCCTACCTCAAGCGCCAGATCGCGCTGCTGCAGCCCAAGATCATCCTGGCCGTGGGCCGTTTCGCCGTGCAGTCGCTGCTGGCCGGCAGCGTGCCCGACGTGCAGACCCAGCCGCTGGGCCGGCTGCGCGGCAAGGTCTACCGCTACGAGGGCGTGCCCGTGGTCGTGAGCTACCACCCGGCCTATCTGCTGCGCAGCCTGCCCGAGAAGGCCAAGGCCTGGGCCGACCTGTGCCTGGCCGTGGACACGCTCAAGTCGCTGTGACGGCGCGCCGCGCCGGCCACAGCACCGAGGCGATGGCCAGCACCATGAGGCCCATGGCGGCCCAGTCCTGCCAGTGCAGCGCCTCGCCCAGCCACCAGGCGCCGCTGAACACGCCGAGGATGGGGATCAGCATCACGCCCAGCGTGGACGCCACGGGCGGCAGCGCCCGCGCCAGCGAGAACCAGACCACCTGCGCCGCGGCGAAGATCAGCACGCCGTTGTAGAGGATGGCGCCCCAGACGGCCGGCGTCGGCGCCATCCAGCGCTCGCGTTCGAAAAGCAGGGACAGCAGGCTCATGATGCAGGCGCTCATGGCCGTCATCCAGAACACCAGCGCGGGCGTGGAGACGGGGATGGTGTGGCGCCGCATCTTCTGCGTGCCGATGGCCCAGGTCGCCGCGCCCACGAGTGCCAGCAGCACGCCCAGCGGCCGGCCCGCCATGTTCGACAGCTCGTGCCAGAGCAGCAGCAGAACGCCCAGCGCCGCCGCAGCCACGCCGGCCCAGGCGCGGGCGCGCAGCCGCTCGCCGAAGAACAGCGCGCCGAACACGGCCGAGAAGATCGGCATCGAATAGCCCAGGATGGCGGCGCGCCCGCTGGACAGGGCCTGCACGGCCAGCACCATCAGCGCATGCCAGACGAACATGTTGGTCACGCCGAGCCAGAACAGTTCGCCCCAGTACCTGCGCGGCACCGCCAGCGGCTGGCGCAGCGCCAGCAGGCCCAGGCCCAGCAAGGGCGCGCCGATCCACAGCGAGATGACGCGGAAGGTGATGGCCGGGTAGCCCGTCACGCCGATCTTCATGACCGGCCAGTTCAGCCCCCAGACCAGGGTGAGCGCCACCAGCATGGCGGCTTGTCTCGTGCTCAATGCCTGCATAGGCGGCCGATGGTAGCGGGCGGGCGGTTCGTGAAATCGGCGCCATGACCTTCCTCGACATGCTGCGCGGTGCCGAGCAGCGCAATGCCTCGCTGCTCTGCGTGGGCCTGGACCCCGACCCGGCCCGCTTCCCGGCCGCGCTGCGCGGCGACGCCAGCCGCATCCACGACTTCTGCGCCGCCATCGTCGACGCCACGGCCGACCTGGCCATCGCCTTCAAGCCGCAGATCGCCTACTTCGCCGCGCACCGCGCCGAAGACCAGCTCGAACGCCTGGTCGCCCACATCCGCCGCGCCGCGCCGCATGTGCCCGTGATCCTGGACGCCAAGCGCGGCGACATCGGCTCCACGGCCGAGCAGTACGCCGTCGAAGCCTTCGAGCGCTACGGCGCCGACGCGGTCACGCTGTCGCCCTTCATGGGCTTCGATTCGGTCGAGCCCTACCTGCGCTACCAGGGCAAGGGCGCCTTCCTGCTGTGCCGCACCTCCAACCCGGGCGGCGACGACCTGCAGAACCAGCGCCTGGCCGGCGTCGACGGCGCGCCGCGGCTGTACGAGCATGTCGCGCGGCTGGCGCAAGGCCCGTGGAACCGCAACGGCCAGCTGGGCCTGGTGGTCGGCGCGACCTACCCGTCGGAGCTGGAGCGCGTGCGCACGCTGGCGCCCTCGGTGCCGCTGCTGATCCCGGGCGTGGGCGCGCAGGGCGGCGACGCCGTGGCCACGGTGCGTGCGGCCTGGCGCGGCGACAGTGCGCAGACCACGGGGCCGGTGGTCGTCAGTTCCTCGCGCGCGATCCTGTACGCGTCCTCGGGCGAGGACTTCGCCGCGGCGGCGCGGCGGGAGGCCCAGCGCACGCGCGACGTGTTGCACGCGGCGCGTGCCGTCTGACGCTCAAAGCCAGCGGAACGCCAACGGGATCAGCAGCGAGGCCAGCACCACCTGCAGGCCCAGCGCCAGCCCGGCGTAGGCGCCCGCATCGGCATCGACCTGCAGCGCACGGGCCGCGCCGATGCCATGGGCGGCGGTGCCGAGCGCGAAGCCGCGGGCGCGCATGCCGGCCGGGTCGCGTGCGATGCGCAGCCCGTCGAACAGGTACTTGCCGCTCAACGCGCCGACCAGCCCGGTGATCACCGCGAACACGGCCGACAGCGCGGGGATGCCGCCGATGGCCTGGGCCACGCCCATGGCCACGGGCGCGGTGACCGACTTGGGCGCCAGCGACAGCACCACCTCGTTCGGCAGGTCGAGCGCCCGGCCCAGCAGCACGGCCATGGCGCAGGCCGCGCCGCCGCCGGCCAGCGCCGCCAGCAGCAGCCGGCCCCAGCGCTGGCGCAGCTCGCCGCGGCGCTGCCACAGCGGCCAGCCCAGCGCCACCACGGCCGGCCCCAGCAGGAAGTGGATGAACTGCGCGCCCGCGAAGTAGGTGGGGTAGGGCAGCCGCGTGACGAGCAGCACGGCGCCGATGACGAGCACGCTCCACAGCACCGGATTGGCCCAGGGCGCGTGGCCCAGCCGGGCATAGACGGCCTGGGCCAGCACGTAGACCACGAGCGTGGCCGTCAGCCCGAACAGCGGCGTGGCGGAGAGATAGACCCAGAGTTCGACGAATTGCGCCATGGTGTTTGCTCACTCCGGCGGCTGCCGCCGCCCCACATACAGCACCAGCGCCGTGACGGCCAGGCCGGCCCAGGTCGACACCACCAGCACCGCCAGCATGCGGCCGCCGTACTGCGCCAGCAGCGGCAGGTGCACGATCACGCCGACACCCACCGGCACGAACAGCAGCGACAGGTGCGACAGCAGAAAGTCGGCGCAGGCCGCGACCGGCGTGCGCACCGGCTCCCAGTGCAGGGCGACGAGCAGCAGCACCATGCCGATCACGGGGCCGGGAAAGGGCAGGTGCAGGCCGCGTGCGAGCAACTCGCCCAGCGATTGCAGAGCCAGCAGCCAGGCCAGTCCGCGCAAGGGGATCATGGGGTGGTGAACCAGTGGTGGAGATCGAGTCCGCCGGCGCCCAGGACCAGCGGCCTGGCCTTCGGAAAGCCCGCGCGGAACGCATCGAGCCCGGAGACATTGCCGCGCTGGCGGCCGCTCTCGACCTCCAGCGCGAACAGTTCCCGGCCGTCGGGCAGCACGTAGTCGACTTCGCGGCCGGCTTCGTGCCAGTAGTACAGCGCGGGCTGCGTGCTGCTGTGCGTGAGCTTGCGCGCCAGCAGCTCGGCGCCCACGGCGCTTTCGACCAGGCGGCCCCATTGCTCGGGCGTGGCGCGCAGTTGTGCAAAGCCCCAGCCTTCGGCCACGGCCAGCGCGCCCATCAAGGCCGTGTTGTAGACCTGCAGCTTGGGGCTGGAGGCGCGCTGGCGCAGCGCCTGGCCGGCGTACTTCTGCAGCCCGCAGACCATGCCCGCGCCTTCCAGCAGTTCCAGGTAGTGGGCCAGCGTGGTGGTGTTGCCGGCGTCGGCCAGCTGGCCCATCATCTTCTGGTAGCTCAGCATCTGGCCGCTGTAGCGGCAGGCCAGGTCGAACAGCCGGCGCAGCAGCGCGGGCTTTTGCACTGGCGCCATCAGCAGCACGTCCTTGCTGATGGTGGTCTCGATCAGCGCGTCGCGGATGTAGGCGGCCCAGCGGACTTCGTCGTGCACCAGCGGTGCGGCACCGGGGTAGCCGCCGAAGAAGATGTACTGCTCCAGCGTGAAGCCGAAGGCCTCGCGCATCTCGGTGTAGCGCCAGTGGCCCAGGCGCGTGATCTCGAAGCGGCCGGCCATGCTCTCGGTCAGGCCGCGCGCGATCAGCAGCGGCGCGGAGCCCAGCACCACGGCCCGCACGTCGCGGCCGGCGGCGCTGTCTTCGTCCCACAGGCGCTTGACCTCCTCGGTCCAGCCGGGGAGCTTTTGCACCTCGTCGAGCACGAGGATGCAGCTGCCGGCCTGCGCGGCCAGCGCGCGTGCGGTTTCCCATTGCGCCGCCAGCCAGCTCGATCCCTGCAGGCCCGGGCTGTCGGCGCTGACGCTGTGCTGCGCGACACGGTCGGATGAAAGTGCCGCCAGCGCCTGCCGCACCAGCGTGGTCTTGCCCACCTGGCGCGGGCCCGCCAGCACCTGCAGAAAACGGCGCGGTTCGCGCAGGCGTGCGATGAACGGCTGCAGCGCGGCGCGCTGGATCTCGGTGGGCATCGGGAAATTACTCAATGGGCTGAGATAGTTTACTCAGCCCATTGAGTAAATCAAAAACGCGGCAGGTCCGGGTGCGCGATCCTGCCGCCGCGCACCAGCATCTTTCCGTACTCGGCGCAGCGGTTCAGCGTGGGGATCACCTTGCCGGGGTTCAGCAGGCCCTTGGGGTCGAAGGCGGCCTTGATGCCGAACATCTGCGCGTTCTCCTCGGCGGAGAACTGCACGCACATGCTGTTGAGCTTCTCCACGCCCACGCCGTGCTCGCCGGTCACGGTGCCGCCCATGGCTACGCTGGTCTCCAGGATGTCGGCGCCGAACAGTTCGCAGCGGTGCAGCTGGTCGGGGTCGTTGGCATCGAACAGGATCAGCGGGTGCAGGTTGCCGTCACCCGCGTGGAACACGTTGGCGCAGCGCAGGCCGTACTTCTTCTCCATCTCGGCGATGGCCAGCAGGATGTCGGCCAGGCGCTTGCGCGGGATGGTCGAGTCCATGCACATGTAGTCGGGGCTGATGCGGCCCGAGGCCGGGAAGGCGTTCTTGCGGCCGCTCCAGAAGCGCAGGCGCTCGGCCTCGTTCTGGCTCACCGCGATCGCCGTGGCGCCGCAGCCGCGCAGCACGTCGCTCATGCGGGCGATCTCTTCCTCGACCTCCTCGGGCGTGCCGTCGCTCTCGCACAGCAGGATGGCCTCGGCCGTCAGGTCGTAGCCGGCGCGCACGAAGTCCTCGACGGCGGCCGTCATGGGCTTGTCCATCATCTCCAGGCCGGCCGGGATGATGCCGGCCGCGATCACGGCGGCCACGGCATCGCCGGCTTTGCGCATGTCGTCGAAGCTGGCCATGATGCAGCGCGCCAGTTGCGGCTTGGGCACGAGCTTGACGGTGACCTCGGTGGCCACGGCCAGCATGCCTTCGGAGCCGATGGCCAGGGCCAGCAAATCCAGGCCCGGGCTGTCCAGCGCCGCGCCGCCGAAGGTGACGGGCTCGCCCTCGGCCGTGAAGCCGCTGATCTGCAGCACGTTGTGCACGGTCAGCCCGTACTTGAGGCAGTGCACGCCGCCCGAGTTCTCGGCCACGTTGCCGCCGATGGTGCAGGCGATCTGGCTGGAGGGGTCGGGCGCGTAGTACAGGCCGTGCGGCGCGGCGGCCTCGCTGATGGCCAGGTTGCGCACGCCGCATTGCACGACGGCCGTGCGGCTGACCGGGTCCATCCGGAGGATGCGGTTGAACTTGGCCATGGACAGCGTGACGCCCTGGGCATGCGGCATGGCGCCGCCCGACAGGCCGGTGCCGGCACCGCGCGCGACCACGGGCACGCCCAGCGCATGGCAGGTTCGGAGCACGGCCTGCACCTGTTCGTAGGTTTCGGGCAGGGCCACGGCCATGGGGCGCTGGCGGTAGGCCGTGAGGCCGTCGCATTCGTAGGGCGTGGTGTCCTCGGGCTGCGACAGCAGCGCATGCGCGGGCAGCACGCGGCGCAGTGCGGCCAGGGTCTCGGCGGGCGGCGGGGCGGTCTCGGCCATGGTGTTCTCCGTGGGGGCGCCAGACTGTAAGCCAGCCGTCCGGCGCGCGGCTGAGGAAAGTTCAAGCCGCGCGTGAAGCCGCTTCAGGCCAGCGCCTGGCGCAGCCAGTCGGCAAACGCCGCGCACTCCCAGCGGTCCATGGTGCCGGTGCGCCAGCACAGGTAGTGCGCGTGCGGGCTGGGCACGCTTTCGGTGAAGGCTGGCGTGGTGCCCAGGCGCACGAGCGCGCCGCTGTCCAGCCAGGGCGCGGCCAGCTTGAGCCGCACGAGCGCGATGCCCATGCCGGCCGCGGCGGCGTCGCACATGAGGCCCACGTCGTTGAACTGCGAGCCTTCGCCGGGCTCGGGCCAGTCCAGCTTGCGGGCGGCGAACCAGGTGCGCCAGGGGTCCAGCGCCGAGCGCAGCAGGCGCTCGCCTTCGAGGTCTTCGGCCTGGGTGAAGGGGCCGCCGGCTTCGCGCAGGTAGCTGGGCGCGGCCAGCGGCGTGACCTCGTCGCGCGCGAGCAGCAGATGCTCCACGTCGGCGTAGCGGCCGGCACCGAAGCGCACCATGAGGTCGGCGTCCTCGGCCACCACGTCCAGCAGCGGGATGCTGACCTGCAGCAGCAGGTCGATCTCGGGGTAGGCCTCGGTGAACTGGCGCAGCCGCGGGATCAGGATGGCGCGCGCGAAGGTCGGCGTCACGGCCAGGCGCAGCTTGCGCTTGCCCGGTGCCGGCTGGGCGCCCGGGAAGCGGCCCAGCATCGCCAGGCCCTCGCGCACATGGGCCAGGTACTCGCTGCCCTCGGTGGTCAGCGAGAAGTCGGCGCGGCCGAACAGCTTGGTGCCGATGCTCTGCTCGAGCTGGCGCACGCGGTGGCTCACGGCGCTGGGCGTGACGCAGAGTTCGTCGGCCGCCAGCGTCACGCTGCGCAGCCGCGCCAGCGCCTCGAAGGTCAGCAGGCACTGGATCGGCGGGATGCGGGCGGTGGCGGCCATGGGTCCGATTGTCGTTGCAGCCGCCGGCCTACGCGCACGCGGGATGCGACAGCTACACTCCCAGGCCGACCAGAAGAGAGTGCCCACTTGTCCGATCGCCTTGCCGTCCTGCCGCAATACCTGTTGCCCAAGCACCGTTTGACACGGTTTGCCGGGCGCGTGGCCTCGGCCCGGCGCGGCGCGCGCACCACGGCGCTGATCCGCTGGTTCGTCAACAAGTACGGGGTCGACATGGCCGAGGCGGCCGATCCGGACATCGCGTCCTACCCCAGCTTCAACGAGTTCTTCACGCGGGCGCTCAAGGACGGTGCGCGGCCATTGGCGCAGGCCGACCTGGTCTGCCCGGTCGATGGCGCCATCAGCCAGTTCGGCCGCATCGAGGACGACCAGATCTTCCAGGCCAAGGGCCATGCCTATTCCACGCGCGCGCTGGTCGGTGGCGACGCGGCGCTGGCCGGGCATTTCCGCCACGGCAGCTTCGCCACGCTGTACCTGAGCCCGCGCGACTACCACCGCATCCACATGCCCTGCGACGGGCGGCTCACGCGCATGGTCTACGTGCCGGGCGATCTGTTCTCGGTGAACCCGACCACGGCGCGCGGCGTGCCGGGCCTGTTCGCGCGCAACGAGCGCGTGGTCTGCGTGTTCGAGACGGCGCACGGGCCGCTGGTGCTGACGCTGGTGGGCGCCACCATCGTCGGCAGCATGGCCACCGTGTGGCATGGCGTGGTCAATCCGCCGCGCCTGGGCGAGCTGCGCGAATGGCGCTACGAAGGCGTCGACGCCGTCACGTTGCGCCAGGGCGAGGAGATGGGCCGCTTCCTGCTCGGCTCCACCGTGGTGATGCTGTTCCCGCAGGGGCCGCTGGCCTTCAACCCCGACTGGGCGCCGGCCCGCGCGATCCGCCTGGGCGAGCGCATGGCCGACTGGGGTTCCCCGGCTACTTGAAGATCACGGTCTTGTGGCCGTTCAGCAGCACCCGGTGCTCGCTGTGCCACTTGACCGCGCGCGCCAGCACCTGGCTCTCGGTGTCGCGGCCCATGGCCGTCAGGTCTTCCACGGTCTTGCTGTGGTCGGCGCGGGCCACGTCCTGCTCGATGATGGGGCCTTCGTCCAGGTCGGCCGTCACGTAGTGCGCCGTGGCGCCGATCAGCTTCACGCCGCGGTCGTGCGCCTGGTAGTAGGGCTTGGCGCCCTTGAAGCTGGGCAGGAAGGAGTGGTGGATGTTGATCGCGCGGCCGGCCAGCTTGCGGCACAGGTCGTCCGACAGGATCTGCATGTAGCGCGCCAGCACCACGAGTTCGGCGCCTTCGCCCTCGATCACCTCGTAGGCGCGGGCCTCGGCCTGGGCCTTGGTCGCGCCGGTCACCGGGATGTGGTGGAACGGCACGTTGTAGCTGGCCGCCAGCTGGTAGAAGTCGCGGTGGTTGGAGACGATGGCACGGATGTCCACCGGCAGCAGGCCGCTTTTCCAGCGGAACAGCAGGTCGTTCAGGCAATGGCCTTCCTTGCTGACCATGATGACGGTGCGCATGGGCGCGGCCGTGGCATGCAGGCTCCAGCGCATCTGGAAGCCCTCGGCGAACGGCGCCAGTTGGGCCTGCAGCGTGGCGTGGTCGTCGCTGCTGGCGAAGCGCACGCGCATGAAGAACAGGCCGGTGGCGTGGTCGTTGTACTGGGCGGCCTCTTCGATGTTGCCGCCGCGCTCGAACAGGAAGCCGGAGACGGCGTGGACGATGCCGGTGCGGTCGGGGCAGGACAGGGTCAGGATGTAGGAGGCGCTGGTCGTCGTCATAGGGGCGCGATTGTCGTTCACCCGCCCAGGCGCTGCCGCAGTGCCGCGCAATGGTCCTTGGCCGGCAGCGCGGGCGTGGTCCACACCGTGTCGAAGGCCGGTGACGCGGCGGCCATGCCGCCCGCCTGCAGACGCACCGCGCGCACCGCGAAGCCGGGCGGCAGGTGCCGCGGCACGCCGAGCTGCCGGTCGACATGGCCGCTGCCCGCCAGCAGCAGCACCGCCTGGCCCGGCCGGGCCGCAGCCTGCACGGTGCGCGCCATGGACTGGTCGCGCGCGATCTGGATGCGCGCCATGGGCGCCAGCTGCGCCGCTGGCAGCAGATCGCAGTGGCCGGCGCGGATGGCTTCCCGCTGCGCGGCCAGGGCGGCGGGCGGCAACGTGGCGTCCAGCGTGTCGTCCTGCATGACCGCGGCAAAGCGCGCACGGGGCAGGTTGCCGCCCAGCACCGGGACGCCCGTGCGCACGGCCGCCATCACTGCCGGGCCGTAGGCCGCCCAGGGCCAGGCCTTGTCGTTCCACTGCAGCGCCTGGCGCACGGCCGCCTCGTCGGCCTCGGGCGGCAGTCCGGCCGTGGTCTGGCCGGCGTCGGCCATCTCGACCACCAGGGCCGCGAGCTGCCCGCGGCCGGACAGTTCGCGCACGAGGCGGGCATGGGCCTGCTGGTGTTCGGCGGCATCGTGCTGTTCGCCCAGCAGGATGGCGTCGGCCGGCAGCAGGGCCGCAACCGGGTCCTGCGGGCGGCCGCTGGCACAGCCGCCCAACAAAAAGGCCACCATCATGGTGGCCAGGGTGACAAAAATGCGCGGCATCGCTTGCATGCCCCGATGATGCACCGGCCCCGGCAATGGCCGGGCCGGTGGCAGGGTCAATGCATCACGACCGGGTTCTGCGCCAGTTCGGCATAGCGGTCCAGCGTGTCCTCGACCTCTTCCTGGGTCGGGGTGTGGGCGCGCCAGGCGGCGATCTGCTGCTGGAACAGTTCGGCCCAGGAGCCGTCCAGGTAGACCTCCTTGCCGGAGCGCTTGTCCACGATCTCGAAGCCGTGGCGCTCCAGGGCCGGATGGGTGGCAGGGGCGGTGTCCTGGTCCTTGGGACGGGCGACAAGGCCCACGCCCTCCTGCATCTGCACATCGATGTCGCCAGCGTGCGGCTCCATGTGGACCACCACGAAGGAATCGGAGTCGTACAGCATGTTCATGTCGGTGCCCTTTCCAATTGGCGCTATCTTGCTCCCTAGATTGCAACTTCCGGGCCGGTTTCAAGGCCGGACTGTGGTAGTCCTGCGACTACTTGCCAAAAAAGTCCGTTCAGGGGCTGTCCATGCTGCGCAGCAGCTGGTCCACGAAGTCGCCGTTGGGCTGGGTGATGCGCACGCGCACGGGCATGTAGGCCAGGCTGGGCGCCAGCCAGGCCTCGACCTTCTGGTCGAATTCCTTGCGCGGGTTGCGCGTGAGCTTCAAGGTCTGCAGGTTGTCGTAGGGCAGGTAGGACAGCTCCTCGCCCTGCATCGTGAAGGTCCAGACATCGGCATCGCGCGGCCCGACCACGGGCAGCGTGATGCTGGCGCCGGCCCCGAAGCGGGCCGGGTCGCCCGCCACCATGCTGGAAAGCTGCAACAGTACGCTGAGCTGGTCCTGCGCGTCGGGCAGCAGCGGGGCGCTGGGCGTGTTGGCGCTGAAGCTGACGATGCCCTTGTCGCGCTCGAAATGCGCGGCCAGGTCGCGCTTGCGCCACTTGTCGGAGAAGCGCGTCGGTTCCAGGCCGCGTTCGCTGAGCTTGCCGCTGCTGGTGCGCACGCGCGAGCCGATCAGGAAGGCGCTGTACTCCAGCCGCGCATCGTAGGTCTTGCCGTCCTGCAGCCACAGCAGCTCACCCATGGCGTGGTATGTCTGCTGCTTGGCCTCGCCCG
This sequence comes from Pseudorhodoferax sp., assembly GCA_049840715.1. Classification (GTDB taxonomy): domain Bacteria; phylum Pseudomonadota; class Gammaproteobacteria; order Burkholderiales; family Burkholderiaceae_C; genus Pseudorhodoferax. Next base: position 156,844 of record JASGJO010000032.1, on the reverse strand, counting down.
TCAGCGTGTACTTGAGCCGCACCGAGCCCGGGATGCCCAGGGCCAGCGCGGTCGCGGGGGCCGGCGGTGCGGCCGGTTCCGGGGCGGGCGCGGGTGCGGGAACGGCTTGCGGTGCAGAGGCCGCCTGCACCGGCGGCTCGGGCTGCGGGGCGGCTTCCTGCGCGGGCGCAGCGGCCGGGTCGGGCTCTTGCGCCGGCGGCTCCGGTTCCGGTACCGCTGCCACGACGGGGGCTTCGACCGCCGGCGCGGGTGGCGCCTCCACCGGCGGGGACGGGCGCGGCTTGCGGCGCGGCGGCGGTGGGGGGGCGGGGGCGCAGGTTCCGGTGCGGCCGCCACAGGGGATGGCGGCGGCTGGACCACGATGCTGCGCGTGATGAAGGCCCGTGTCTGCGCAAGGTCCGGCGGCGCCAGCACGGCCGGCAGCTGCTGCAGGGCCGCCAGGTGCGCCAGGACCACGACCGCGCCCAGCGCCAGCAGCGGCCGGCTGCGGCGCGAATTGCTTGTATCCTGCGCCCCATCGGCCGCCACGCGATCTGCTTGCACGCCCGGATTGTCTGCCGGGCGCCGGCCCGGCGCCAAAGAGTCCCACCGATCACCCCATGAAACTTGCCACCTACAAGGACGGCTCGCGCGACGGCCAACTGGTCGTCGTCTCGCGCGACCTGGCCAGTGCGCACTACGCCACCCATGCCGCCCACCGCCTGCAGCAGGCCCTGGACGACTGGAACTTCATCGCGCCGCAGCTGCAGGACCTCTACGACGCGCTGAACGCCGAGCGCGCGCGCCACGCCTTTCCGTTCGACCCGCGCCAGTGCATGGCGCCGCTGCCGCGCGCCAGCCACTGGGCGCTGGCCCAGGCCTGGGAACATGGCCTGGAGCCGGACGACGCGGCCGATCCGGGCTTCCGCCTGGCCGCCGGCGACAGCCTGTGCGGCCCCTGCGACCCGCTGGTGCTGGCCTCCGAGCAACTGGAGATGGACTTCGGCGCCGGCTTGGCCGTCGTCACCGGCGACCTGCCGCAGCGCGCCAGCCCGGCCCAGGCGCTGGACGGCGTGCGCCTGCTGCTGCTGGCCAATGCCGTGCAGCTGCAGGCCGCGGGCCTGTCGGCCGTGCAGCGCCTGCCCGTGACGGCCTTCGGCCCGGTGGCGGTGACGCCCGACGAGCTCGGCGAGGCCTGGGTTTGGGGCCGCGTGGGGCTGGCGCTGCAGACCAGCTGGAACGGCCGGCGCGTGGGCATCGCCGACGCCGACGAAGACATGCGCTGGTCCTTCGGCGAACTCATCGCCCACCTGTGCGCCACGCGCGGCCTGCGGGCCGGCAGCATCGTCGGCGCCGGCACCGTGCGCCAGCGCGGCGTGGAGAACGGCCAGCGGCGCGACTGGCCCAAGGGCTACCACGCGATCGCCGACAAGCGCGCCTTCGAGCGTGCGCAGGACGGAGAGGCCCGCAGCGCCTTCCTGCGGCTGGGCGACACCGTGCGCACCGAGATGAAGGACGGCGAGGGCCAGAGCCTGTTCGGCGCGATCGAGCAGGAGGTCGTGGCCCTGGACCGTGCCGAGGCCGGGCAGGCCGACGGCCCCGCGCCGGTGCAGTAAGCTTCGCGCGCCCCCTTATTCCCGACCCAGGAGGAGACCCCCAATGAGCAACGACACACCCGGCGCCGGTTTCGGCAAGTTCGTCCCCGGCTTCGACTTCCTGCAGAGCCTGGCCAAGGGCGCGGCGCAGAGCATGCCGCAGATGCCCGGCCTGGGTGGCTGGGTCGCGCCCACGCTCAACGTGGAAGACCTGGACAAGCGCATCGCCGAACTCAAGGCCGTGCAGTTCTGGCTGGACCAGAACGCCATGGCGCTCAAGGCCACGGTCCAGGCACTCGAAGTGCAGAAGATGACGCTGGCCACGCTGCGCGGCATGAATGTGAGCATGGCCGAGGTGGCCAAGGCCTTCACGGTGCAGCCGACCGAAGCCGCCGAGGCGCGCACGCCGGCACCGCCGCCCGCTGCCAGGCCCGCCCCCGAGCCCGCGCCGGAGCCCGCTGCCGAGCCGCAGGCCGCAGAAGCCACCGATGGCGAAGCCGAGGGCGCGCGGCCCGGCGTCATCGACGCCATGCAATGGTGGGGGGCGCTGACGCAGCAGTTCCAGCAGATCGCCGCCACGGCCATGAAGGAGGCCGCCGCCCGCGCCACGCCCGAACCGGCCGCGGCCCCCGCGGCGAGCCGCCTGCATGCCGCCGCCAGGAAGGCCGCCGCACCCGCCAAGAAAGCCGCGAAGAAGACGGCCCCGCGCAAGCGCGCTCCCTGACGTCCATGGACGCGCCCATGCGTGCCCTGGGGCCAAGCGCGGCGACCCGCGCGGCCCATGGCAGGATGGCCCCATGAAGCTTTTTCCCTACGCCCACGCGACCCACCCGCAGTGGCGCATGGCCGCCGGCCTGGTGCTCGCGCAGCTGCGTGCCCAACTGGCCCTGCCGGACTACGCGAGCGCGCCCACGCTGGCGCTGCTCTACATCACCGACCACTACGCCAGCGCGGCCCAGGACATCCTGGACCACCTGAGCGCCGAACTGCCCGAGGTGACCGACTGGTCGGGCACCGTGGGCGTGGGCATCGCCGCCAACAATGTCGAGTACTTCGACGAGCCGGCCATGGCCGTCATGCTGCTGGGCCTGCCCGCGCACCAGTACCGCGTGTTCTCGGGCGTGGCGCCGCTGGGCATGGCCTTCGAGGCGCACACGGCCCTGGTCCATGCCGACGGCAACACCCAGGACCTGTCCGAACTGGTGGCCGAGATGGCCGGCCGCACCGACACCGGCTACCTGTTCGGCGGCCTGGCCTCCAGCCGCGGCAGCACGGTGCAGTTCGCCACGGGCGGCAACGGCAACATCAAGGGCCAGGGCGGCGCGCGCGGCGTGTTCCACGGCGGCCTGTCGGGCGTGGCCTTCACGCAGGACGTGGCGCTGAGCTCGCGCGTGACCCAGGGCTGCCAGCCCATCGCGCCCGAGCGCAGCGTGACGGCCTGCGAGGGCAACGTGGTCACCGCGCTGGACGGCGTGCCCGCGCTGCAGGTGCTGCTCGGCGACCTCGGCGTCTCGCTCGACGAGCCGCGCGAGGCGCTGGGGCGCGTGCGTGCCACGCTGGCCGGCCTGCGTGGCGCACCCGGTGCCACGGGTTCGTCCGGCAGCGACGCCGTGCGTCGGCCCGGCAGCTTCGGTTCCGACGTGCGCGTGCGCCACATCATCGGCCTGGACCCGGCGCGCGAGGGCGTGGCGATCGCCGAGCCGCTGGAAGTCGGCATGCGGCTGTCGTTTTGCCAGCGCAATGCGCAGGCCGCGCGGGCCGACCTGGTCCGCGTCTGCGCCGAGATCCGCGAGGAGCTGGAGCCCGAGGACATGCCGGCCGAGGCCGCGCTCGCGCTGTCGAACAACCTGGCCGCCTCGGCGCCGCACCCGGCGCGGCGCATGGCCGGCGCCGTCTACGTGAGCTGCGCGAGCCGCGGCGGCGCGCACTTCGGTGGCCCGAGCGCGGAGCTGCAGATCGTGCGCCATGCACTCGGCGACGTGCCCTTGGTCGGCTTCTTCGCGGGCGGCGAGATCGCGCGCCACCACCTGTACGGCTACACCGGCGTGCTGACGGTGTTCACCGCGGCGGACTGATCCGCCCGGCGTCGCAGCGCGGTGAACGCGGCGAATTCCCCGCTGCGCATGGCCGGCGGCAGCGTGCAGCCCTCGGGCTCCGACGGATGCCGGCATGCCACGCCGGCACCGCGCGCTTCCCACTGAACCTCTGCGCAGACATGACCACCGACCCCCTCGCTCCCGGCGCGCACGAACATCCCAACCAGTTCGCGCTGCTGCGCCAGCGCCGCTTCGCGCCCTTCTTCTGGACGCAGTTCTCGGGCGCGGCCAACGACAACCTGTTCAAGTTCGCGTTCACGGTGATGGTGACCTACCAGCTCAACGTAGCTTGGCTGCCGCCGGCCATGGCGGGGCTGGTGATCGGCGCGCTGTTCATCCTGCCCTTCCTGCTGTTCTCGGCCACCAGCGGGCAGCTGACCGACAAGCTGCCCAAGACCCAGGTGATCCGCTTCGTCAAGAACCTGGAGATCGCCATCATGGCGGTGGCGGCGCTGGGCTTCCTGTCGGACGACGTGGGCCTGCAGGTGCCGCTGCTGCTGGCCTGCACCTTCCTGATGGGGCTGCATTCCACGCTGTTCGGGCCGGTCAAGTTCGCCTATCTGCCGCAGGTGCTGCACGAGCGCGAACTGACGGGCGGCAACGGCATGGTGGAGATGGGCACCTTCGTCGCCATCCTGCTCGGCAACATCGTGGGCGGGCTGCTGATCGCGCTGCCCGGCGTGGGCCGGACCTCCGTGGCCATCGGCTGCCTCGCGCTGGCCGTGCTGGGCCGGCTCGCGGCGCAGGGCATCCCGCAGCTGCCGGCCACCGACCCGCAGCTGCGCATCAACTGGAACCCGGTCAGCGAGACCTGGCGCAATCTGAAGCTGGCGCATGGCAACACCGTGGTGTTCCGCTCGCTGCTGGGCATCAGCTGGATGTGGTTCTTCGGCGCGGTGTTCCTGAGCCAGTTCCCGAGCCTGGCCAAGGAGGTGCTGCACGGCGACGAGCATGTGGCCTCGCTGCTGCTGGTGGTGTTCTCCATCGGCATCGCCATCGGCTCGCTGCTCTGCGAAGTGCTGAGCCGGCGCCATGTGGAGATCGGCCTGGTGCCGCTGGGCGCGATCGGCATGAGCGTGTTCGGCGTGGACCTGTACTTCGCGCTGCGCGGCCTGCCGGCCTCCGCCATCATGGGCCTGGGTGAATTCCTGGCCCGGCCCGCGCACTGGCGCGTGATGGCCGACCTGGCGCTGCTGGCGCTGTCGGCCGGCCTGTACAGCGTGCCCATGTACGCGCTGATCCAGCTGCGCAGCCCGGCCACGCACCGCGCCCGCATCATCGCGGCCAACAACATCCTCAACGCGCTGTTCATGATCGCGAGCAGCCTGATCGCAGGCAGCCTGCTCGGGGCCGGCTTCACGGTGCCGCAGGTGTTCCTGTTCACGGCCCTGGCCAATGCCGTCGTGGGGCTGTACATCTTCCTGCTGGTGCCCGAGTACCTGCTGCGCTTCGTCGCCTGGGGGCTGTCGCATTTCGTCTACCGCTTCCGCGTGCGGGGCGACGCCCACATCCCGCTGGCCGGGCCGGCCGTGCTGGTCTGCAACCACGTGAGCTTCGTCGACGCCATCCTGCTCATGGCCGCGAGCCCGCGGCCGATCCGCTTCGTGATGGACCACCGCATCTTCCGCGTGCCGGTGCTGGGCTGGCTGTTCCGGCTGGCCAAGGCCATCCCGATCGCGCCGCAGAAGGAAGACCCGGCCGTCTACGCCGCGGCCATGGCGGCCGCCGCCCAGGTGCTGCGCGAGGGCGATCTGCTGGGCATCTTCCCCGAGGGCGGCATCACGCGCGACGGCGCGCTGCAACCCTTCCGCGGCGGCGTGGCCAGGATCCTGGCGCAGGCCGGCGTCGACGGGCTGACCGTGCCCGTGGTGCCCATGGCGCTGAGCAACCTGTGGGGCTCGTACTTCAGCCGCATCGAGCCGGCCGGGGCCATGGCGCGGCCGTTCCGGCGCGGGCTCTGGAGCCGCGTGGGCCTGGCGGTGGGGCCGGCGCTGGCGGCTGCCGCTGCGACGCCTGAAGCCTTGCAGGCCCGCGTCGCGGCGCTGCTGCAGGAGGGGATCGGGTAGCCCGTTCTGTCGGCAGCCTGCGAGCGGCGCCGGTCACGGAAGGTCCGCTGGTCGACTGCCTGGCGCAGCCGGGCCCGGCAGCGGCGCCGGTTCGTCCGGCAGCGCAATGAGGCCCTTCTCGGCGCGGATGCTGAGCACCCATTCGCGCCAGATCGCCACCAGCAGCGCCATCAGCACCGGGCCGACGAACAGGCCGACGAAGCCCATGGTCTTGACGCCGCCGACCAGCCCGAAGAAGGTCGGCAGGAAGGGCAGCTTGACCGGCCCGCCCACCAGGTGCGGGCGCAGCGTCTTGTCGACGATGAAGAGTTCGATCGAGCCCCACAGGAACAGGCCCACGCCGGCCGCGAAATGCCCGCCGCCCACCAAATACAGCGAGACCAGCGTGAACGACAGCGGTGCGCCGCCCGGGATCAGCGCCATGAAGCCGGTGACCACGCCCAGCAGCACGGGCGAGGGCACGCCCGCGACCCAGTAGGCCACGCCCAGCACCACGCCCTCGCCGAGCGCGATCAGGCCCATGCCCGTGACGGTGGAGCTGACCGTGGCCGGCACCACGCGCGAGAAGCGCTGCCAGCGTTCGGGCAGCGTGCGCTCGCCCACCACGTCGAGCTGGGCCGCGAAGCGCGCGCCGTCCTTGTAGAGGAAGAACAGTGTGATCAGCATGAACAGCAGCGTGAGCGCCAGCTGCAGCAGGTTGCCCGTGGTGGCCAGCGCGAGCCGGTAGATGTTGCCGATGTGCTGGCCGCTCAACAGTTCCACCCATTCGCCCAGGGCGCCGGGCGCGCCCAGGTGCTCCACCCACCACTGCGCCATGCGGTCGCCGACGAGCGGGAATTCCTGCACCCAGTACGGCACGTCCGCGCCGACGCGGTTGGCCTTGAGCAGCCAGTGGACGAAGGAGGCGGCCTCCTGCAAGGCGTAGTGCAGCGCCAGCGAGAGCGGCACCACCAGCCCGATCACGACCACCAGCGTGGCCAGGCTGGCCGCCAGTGCCGTGCGGCCGCCGCAGCGCTGCACCAGCCGTGCGTACAGCGGCCAGCTCGCAAAGCCGATGATGAGCGCCGCCAGCACCGGCACCAGGAAGCCGCGAAAGAAGTAGACGCCCGCGGCCAGCACCAGCAACAGCAGCACGCGGGCGATCAGGGGGGCTTGCAGGACCGGGGGCATGGGCGGGTGTCTCGTGGTGAGCGCTGCGCCCGGTCAGCGCATGCGGTCTCAAGGTACGGCGAAGCCGAAAAGTATAGACACGGCTTGTTGCACGACCCGTCGAGCCCTTGCTCCGTCGACGGCCTTGTCAGTCGACCGTGATGTGAGCCGCGGCGATGGTGGCCGCAAGCTCCTTCTTCTCGCGCGCCAGGTAGTCGGTGAACTGGGCTTGCGTCATCTGCATGGGCGCGAAGCCGGCATCGGCCAGGCGGCGCTGCATGTCGGGCTCGGCCAGCACGGCGGCGGTCTCCCGCGCCAGCCGCGCCGCGATGGCGGCGTCGGTGCCGGCCGGCAGCAGCAGGCCCTGCCAGGCCAGCACGTCCAGGCCCGCGAACTCGGCCGTCTCCGACAGGCTGGGCGTGTCCGGCAGCGTGGCGGCGCGCTGGCGCGAGGTCACGCCGTAGCCCTTGACCTTGCCGTCGCGCACCATGCCCTGGGCCAGCGCCACGGGCAGCACCGCCAGGTCGATCTGGCCGCCGGCCAGTTCGGTCAGCACCTGCGGGCCGGACTTGTAGGGCACGTGCACCATGTCCAGATGGGCTTTCTGCTTGAGCATCTCGGCCGTCACGTGCAGGCTGGTGCCGACGCCGTCGGTGCCGAAGTTGAGCTTGCCGGGCTGGCTGCGCACGAGCCTGACGAGCTCGGCCGCGTTGGCCGCCGGCAGGTCGGGCCGGCCGACCAGCACGAAGGCCGAGGCCGCGACCGGCACCACGGGCAGCAGCTCCTTGAGGCCGTCGTACTTGAAGCGGCCGGGCGAGACCAGCGGCGCCACCGTGACCGGGCTGGCCACGCCGAACAGCAGGGTGTAGCCGTCGGCTCTGGCCTTGATCACGCGCTGGGTGGCGATGGTGCCGGAGGCGCCCACGGTGTTCTCGATCACCACGGGCTGGCCCAGGCGTTCGGCCAGCTTGGGCATGACGAGGCGGGCGGCCACGTCCACGCTGCCGCCGGCCGAGAACGGCACGACGGCGGTGATGGGCTGGCCGGGCCAGGCGCCGGGCTGGGCCTGGGCCAGCAGCGGCAGGGCGAGCATCAGGGCCGATGCGAGGCGACGGGTGATGGGCATGGGAGGCACCTCGTGGAATCAGGCTTGCAGCCAGGGCAGCGCGCTGGCGGGATAGCGGAAGGTCTGGAACACGCTGTTGAGCCGGCCCGGGCCGGTCTGGCGCGCGGCCGCGTCGGGGTATTCCGCGAACCAGGGCAGGATGAATTCCCAGACCACCTCGCCTTCGGGATTGACCTCGAACAGCCGGCCCGTGGCCGACTCGGTGATGTGGGTGTTGCCGTTCCACAGCCGCTGGGCGTTGCCCATGAAAGCCGTGAAGAAGGCGTTGACCATCTCGTCCTGGTAGGACCAGACGACCTCGTTGTTCCGGGGGTTCACTTCGACCACGCGCGAGAAGGCCACATGCGCGCCGGTGCGGAAGTTGCCGTTGTCGAAGGCCAGCACGTTGCCGTTGGCCAGCGGCACCGGCGCATGCTGGTGCGAGACCACCGAAGGCGGGATGTGCAGCTGCACGCGGCCCGTGGCCTTGTCCACGCCGATGATGCCGGCCGTGGTGCGCAGGCTCATGAGCACCGTGCCGTCGGCCTGTACGCCCAGTCCGTTGACCAGCGGCCAGTGGTAGCGGCCGAAGCCCGGGTGGATCGGGAAGTCCGCGGGGTCCAGGTGCTCCCAGGCCTTCCATTCCCAGACCAGCCGGCCGGCGCGGTCCACCTCGCGGATCACGTCGCCGTACATCACCTCGCCCGCGCCATGGGCCGTGCCGCCCGGCACGCGTTCGGCGAAGCCTTCGGGCACCGGCGCGCAGGCCGCGTAGAGCAGGTTGCCGTTGGGCAACCACTGGGCGTCGTGGTGGTGGGCCGGGTCCTGGTAGCGCCAGACGGTTTCGCCGGACGGCGTGACCTCGTAGAAGTCGCCGCCGTGCCACATGGACCAGGGCGCGTAGCGGTCGGGCGAGTCGGCGTGGTTGCCGTTGTAGCCCAGGTTGCCGTTGGGCAGGATCACGGCATGGCGGCCCGGGCGCACGGGCATCTGCCATTCGTGCGCCACCCGGCCTTCCATGTCGATCAGGTAAACCTTGCCGCCGGCCGTCTGCGGCGCGATCAGCGTGTAGCCACCGGCGCTGGCCGCGGGGTCGTGGGCGATGAGTCCGACGCCGCGGCGCCGCTGGGTGATCTGGTCGACGGTGGTGGCCATGGGGTGCTCCTGCAAGAGGTTGAAAGCTGCGACGGAGCGAACTCTAGGCACGGGCGAGCGTCTGGAATAGCGGAACGTTTTTGCATGGGTGTAAAGAAATTTCTTACACTCGACGCATGCCCGCCATTTCCCAGGCCTTCCGCTGCTTCGACGAGGTGGCGCGGCGCGGTTCGGTCCGCAAGGCGGCCGAGACGCTGCACCTGACGGCCGCGGCCGTGAACCAGCAGATCCTGAACCTGGAGGCTTCGGTCGGCGTGCCGCTGTTCGACCGCCTGGCGCGCGGCATGCAGCTGACCACGGCCGGCGAAATCATGATCGCGGCCGTGCGCCGCAGCCAGCGCGACTTCGACAACGCGCTCTCGCAGGTGGAAGACCTGCGCAAGGTGCGGCGCGGCCACGTCAACGTGGGCGTGCCCTATGCCACGGCCGAGCACCTGCTGCCCCAGGTCATCCAGACCGTGCAGCAAAGCCATCCCGACATCACCTTCAGCGTGCGCTCGGGCCATGGCGAGGCGCTGCAGCGCTGGGTCGCCAACGGCGAGATCGACGTTGCCTTCTGCCTGCGCCGCAAGCCGCCACCGGGCGTGGAGGAGGTGCGTGCCTACGCCCAGCCGCTGGGCGTGGTCACGGCGCCCGGCCATGCACTGACGGCCACGCCGCGCCTGCTGCGCCTGCGCGATTGCCTGGACCATCCGCTGATCCTGCTGTCGCCCGAGATGGAGTTGCGCAGCCTGCTCGAGCGCGTGGACCCGCGCCTGAGCCGGCTCGGCCGGCCGCTGGTGGAGACGAGCTCGGTCTCCATGGTCCGGCGCCTGGTGGCCGGCGGCCAGGCCGTGAGCTTCCTGATCCCCGACAACGTGGCCGAGGACGTGGACGCCGGCCGGCTGGCCTGGGTGGCGCTGGAAGACCATGGCGCGGCGCTGTACAGCTGCATCTACCAGCGCTCGGGCTACAGCACGGCCGTGGCCATGGGCCTGTTCCTCGAGGCGCTGGATGCCGAGGTCAACCGCATCCGCGAGCGCTTCGACACGCGGCACGCGCTGCGCTTGCAGGCGTTCGCGACTTGAGCGTTCAGCCGCCCGCCGGCGGCTCGGCCCAGTCTTCCAGCCGAAGTCCGGGAACGCGCGTGAACTCGCGTGTGTTGTGCGTCACCAGCACCCAGCCTTCGGCGCGCGCATGCGCGGCCAGCCACAGGTCGTTGTTGCCAATGGGTTGGCCCAGCCGCTGCAGCGCAGCGCGGATGTCGCCGTAGTGCTCGGCCGCCGCCACCGGCACGGCGCAGGGCTGGATGGTCTGCACGAGTTGCGCGATGGTGGCCAGGGCCCGGTCGCGCGACTGGCTTTTCTCGGCGCCGAAGCGCAGCTCGCCGACCGTGATCGCCGACATGGCCAGGCAGCCCAGCGCATGCCGCTCGAAATGCCGGCGCACGGCGGGTGGCTGGCTCTTGGCGATGTAGATGCAGATGTTGGTGTCCAGCAGGTAGCGGACGGCGGCGCGGGCCATGGCACCGGCCTTCAGAGCGGGTCGCGTTCCTGGGGCGGGCCATCCTCGCGCCCCTCGGCCATGAAGTCCGCCGGCAGGCTGGCCAGCAGGTCGAACACCGCCGTGGCCGGCGGCGGGCTCTGACGCAGCACGATGTCGTTGCCCTGGCGGAAGATCTCCACCTGGTCCACGTCCAGGCGGAACTCCTTGGGCAGCCGCACGGCCTGGCTGTTGCCGGATTGGAAGACGCGGGCGAGGGTCATGGAGCGCTCCTGGCGGATGTATCTACTCAAAGTATATACATCGGGCGCGAAGCGCGCTGGATCCGGGTTCAGACGCCGCGCGCGCGGTCCCTCGCGAACTGCGCGCGGAATTGCGTGAACGTGCCCGCATCCAGTGCCGCGCGGATCTCGGTCATGAGGTTCAGGTAGTAGTGCAGGTTGTGGATGGTGGTCAGCATCGGCCCCAGCATCTCGCCGCAGCGGTCCAGGTGGTGCAGGTAGGCGCGCGAGAAGCCGCCGCCGCCCGCTTCGCCGCTGGCCACGCCGCTGGTGCCGGCACAGGCGTGGCAGGTGCAGGTCACGTCCAGCGGGCGTTCGTCGCTGCGGTGCTTGGCGTTGCGGATCTTGAGGTCGCCGTAGCGCGTGAAGATGGTGCCGTTGCGCGCATTGCGCGTGGGCATCACGCAGTCGAACATGTCCACGCCCTGGGCCACGCCCTCGACCAGGTCTTCCGGCGTGCCCACGCCCATCAGGTAGCGCGGCTTGTGCGCCGGCAGCCGGTGCGGCGTGTGGGCCATGATGCGCAGCATCTCGGGCTTGGGCTCGCCCACGCTGACGCCGCCGATGGCATAGCCCGGGAAGTCCAGCTCGACGAGCGCGCCCAGCGATTCCTCGCGCAGGTGCTCGAACATGCCGCCCTGCACGATGCCGAACAGCGCGTTGGGGTTTTGCAGCCGCGCGAACTCGGCCTGGCAGCGCCTGGCCCAGCGCAGGCTCAACGCCATGGAACTGCGCGCCTCGGCCTCGGTCGTGATGTGGCCCTTGGTGTCGTAGGGCGTGCACTCGTCGAACTGCATCACGATGTCGCTGTTCAGCACGGTCTGGATCTGCATGCTGATCTCGGGCGTCAGGAACAGCTTGTCGCCGTTGACGGGCGAGGCGAACCTGACGCCCTCCTCGCTGATCTTGCGCATCGCGCCCAGGCTCCAGACCTGGAAGCCCCCCGAGTCCGTCAGGATGGGCTTGTTCCAGGCCTCGAAGCGGTGCAGGCCGCCGAACTGGCGGACCACGTCCAGGCCCGGCCGCATCCACAGGTGGAAGGTGTTGCCCAGGATGATCTGCGCGCCCATCTCTTCCAGAGAGCGCGGCATCACGCCCTTGACCGTGCCGTAGGTGCCCACGGGCATGAAGATCGGCGTCTGCACCACGCCATGGTTCAGCGTGAGCGTGCCGCGGCGGGCGTGGCTGTCGGGGTCGGTGTTCAGCAGGTCAAATTGCAGCATGGTCGTCTCGTGCAAGCAGCATGGCATCGCCATAGCTGAAGAAGCGGTAGCCCTGGTCGATGGCGTGGCGGTACAGGCCCATGACGTGCTCGTAGCCCGCGAAGGCCGACACCAGCATCATGAGCGTGGACTTGGGCAGGTGGAAGTTGGTCAGCAGCAGGTCCACGACCTGGAAGCGGTGGCCGGGGCGGATGAAGATGCTGGTCTCGCCCTCGGTCTGGCCGCTCTGGGCCCAGGACTCCAGCGTGCGCACGGTCGTCGTGCCCACGGCCAGAATGCGGCCGCCTCCGGCGCGCGTGCGCTCCAGCGCGGCCAGCGTCGCGGGCGGGATCGCGTACCACTCGCTGTGCATGCGGTGCGCGTCCAGGTCTTCGGTCTTGACGGGCTGGAAGGTGCCGGCGCCCACGTGCAGCGTGACGCTGGCGCGGCCCACGCCGCGCGCTTCGAGCGCCGCCAGCACGCCTTCGTCGAAGTGCAGCGCGGCCGTGGGCGCGGCCACGGCACCGGGCGCGCGCGCGAACACGGTCTGGTAGCGCTGCGCGTCCTCGGCCGAGTCGCCGTGCGTGATGTAGGGCGGCAGCGGCACATGGCCGTGCGCGGCCATGAGGTCGTAGGGCGTCTCGCCGGCCGGGCCGGCGAACGCCAGGCGGAACAGCGGGCCGTCGGCATCGGGCCAGCGGCCGAGCAGCTGGGCCTTGAAGCCGCCGGCCATGTCCAGCACGGTGCCGACGGGCGGCTTCTTGCTGACCTTCATGTGGGCGACCACCTCACCATCCCCGCCCCCCCCCCCCCAGGGGCCCGGCGCTTTGTTGGCCGTGCAGCACGCGCTCGACCAGCAGTTCGAGCTTGCCGCCGCTGGGCTTCTCGCCGAACAGCCGGGCCTTGACGACCTGGGTGTCGTTGAACACCAGCAGGTCGCCCGGGTTCAGCAGTTCGGGCAGGATGCGGAAGATGCGGTCGACCGGGGTGCGACCCACGGCCATCGAGCAGGCGCGAGGCGCTGCGCTCGGCGGCCGGGTGCTGGGCCACCAGTTCGGGGGGGAGCGCGAAGTCGAAGTCGCGCAGGGTGTAGGAACGCATGTGCTTGAGGGCTGAACGAGCCCGTGCCAAGGGGAAGGAAAGCCCGCGATTCTCCCACGGCACAATCCGCCCGTGCCAGCCGCCCCCCAAGAGAAGCCCAGCCCCGCACGCAAGGCCCTGCGCCGGCTGGGCCTGGACCGCGACATCGACCTGGCCCTGCACCTGCCGCTGCGCTACGAGGACGAGACGCGCATCGTGCGGCTGGTCGACGCGCCCGACGGCGCCGTGGTGCAGATCGCCGCCACCGTGGTCGGCAGCGAGATCCGGCCCGGCCCGCGCCGCCAGCTGCTCGTGACCGTGGACGACGGCACGGACCGCTGCCTGCTGCGCTTCTTCAGCTTCTACCCCTCGCACCAGAAGGCGCTGGCGCCCGGCGTGCGCATCCGCGTGCGCGGCGAGGTGCGTGGCGGCTTCGCGGGCCGGCAGATGCTGCACCCGCAGTTTCGGCCCGACACCGGTGAACTGCCGACCGCGCTGACGCCCGTCTATCCGACGACGGCCGGCCTGCCGCAGGGCTACCTGCGCAAGGCCGTGCTCGCGGGGCTGGCGCGGGCCGACCTGTCCGAGACGCTGCCGCCGGCCGACGCGCAATCGGCCCGCTGGAGCCTGCGTGCCGCGCTGGACTTCCTGCACCACCCCACGCCCGAGGTGTCGCTGGCCGCGCTCGAAGACCGCAGCCACCCGGCCTGGCAGCGCCTCAAGGCCGAGGAACTGCTGGCGCAGCAGCTCTCGCAGCTGACCGCCAAGCGCGAGCGCGACAAGCTGCGGGCGCCGCGCCTGGCGCCCGCCAGCGGCGGCGTGCGCGACGGCCTGCTGGCCGCGCTGCCCTTCGCGCTGACTGGCGCCCAGCAGCGCGTGGTGGCCGAGATCGCGGCCGACCTGGCCCGGCCCCAGCCCATGCATCGGCTGCTGCAGGGCGACGTGGGCTCGGGCAAGACCGTGGTGGCCGCGCTGGCCGCCGCCGTCTGCATGGACGCCGGCTGGCAGTGCGCGCTGATGGCGCCCACCGAGATCCTGGCCGAGCAGCACTTCCGCAAGCTGGCCGACTGGCTGGCGCCGCTGCTGGCCGCGCGCGGCCGTTCCATCGCCTGGCTGGGCGGCGGCCAGAAGAAGAAGGAGCGCGAAGCCCAGCTCGCGCGCATCGCCAGCGGCGAGGCCGCGCTGGTCGTGGGCACGCACGCCGTGATCCAGGACAAGGTGCAGTTCCAGCGCCTGGCCCTGGCCGTGATCGACGAGCAGCACCGCTTCGGCGTGGCGCAGCGGCTGGCCCTGCGCGCCAAGCTGGCGCACGAAGGGCAGGAGCCGCACCTCCTGATGATGAGCGCCACCCCGATCCCGCGCACGCTGGCCATGAGCTACTACGCCGACCTGGACGTCTCCACCATCGACGAGCTGCCGCCCGGCCGCACGCCCGTGGTCACGCGCGTGGTGCACGAGGGGCGGCGCGACGAAGTGGTCGCGCGCATCGGCGAGCAGCTGCGCGAGGGCCGGCAGGTCTACTGGGTCTGCCCGCTGATCGAGGAGAGCGAGGCCATCGACCTCGTCAACGCCACGGCCACGCACGCCGAGCTGTCCGATGCATTGCCCGGCGTGCTGGTCGGCCTGCTGCACGCGCGCATGGCGCCCGCCGAGAAGAAGGCCGTCATGGCGCTGTTCACCGAAGGCCTCATGGGCGTGCTGGTCAGCACCACGGTGATCGAGGTCGGCGTGGACGTGCCCAATGCCTCGCTGATGGTCATCGAGCATGCCGAACGCTTCGGCCTGTCGCAGCTGCACCAGCTGCGCGGGCGCGTGGGCCGCGGCGCGGCGGCCTCGGCCTGCGTGCTGCTGTACTCGACGGGCGATGCGCCGCGCCTGGGCGAGACGGCGCGCGCGCGGCTCAAGGCCATGGCCGAGACCAGCGACGGCTTCGAGATCGCGCGGCGCGACCTGGAGATCCGCGGCCCCGGCGAGTTCCTGGGCGAGCGCCAGTCCGGCGCGCCGCTGCTGCGCTTCGCCGACCTCGAGGAAGACGCCGGCCTCCTGGCCTGGGCGCGCGCGCTGGCGCCGCGCATGCTGGACGGCAGCCCGCTGCTGGCCGAGCGCCATGTGCAGAGATGGCTGGGCGGGAAGGCGGAATTTCTCAAGGCCTAGTGCCGGGCGCGACAATACGGGGCATGACACTTACCGAGCTGAAGTACATCGTTGCGGTCGCGCGTGAAAAGCACTTCGGCAAGGCCGCCGAAGCCTGCTTCGTCTCGCAGCCCACGTTGTCGGTGGCCATCAAGAAGCTCGAAGAGGAGCTGGACCTCAAGCTGTTCGAACGCAGCGCCAACGAGGTCACGGTCACGCCGCTGGGCGAGGAAATCGTGCGCCAGGCGCAGAGCGTGCTGGAGCAGGCCGCCAACATCAAGGAGATCGCCAAGCGCGGCAAGGACCCGCTGGCCGGCCCGCTCAAGCTCGGCGTGATCTACACCATCGCCCCCTACCTGCTGCCCGACCTGGTGCGCAACGCCATCGCGCGCACGCCGCAGATGCCGCTGATGCTGCAGGAGAACTTCACGGTCAAGCTGCTGGAGTCGGTGCGCACGGGCGAGCTGGACTGCGCCATCATGGCCGAGCCCTTTCCCGACGCCGGCCTGGCCATCGCGCCGCTCTACGACGAGCCCTTCGTGGCCGTGGTGCCCACCAGCCACCCGCTGGCGGCGCAGGAGCACATCACGGCCCAGCAGCTCAAGGCCGAGACCATGCTGCTGCTGGGCAACGGCCACTGCTTCCGCGACCACGTGCTGGAGGTCTGCCCCGAGTTCGCGCGCTTCTCCAGCGACGCCGAGGGCATCCGCCGCAGCTTCGAGGGCTCCTCGCTGGAGACCATCAAGCACATGGTGGCCGCCGGCATGGGCGTGACGCTGGTGCCGCGGCTGGGCGTGCCCAGCCGAGGCGCTGGAACACAAGGGCAAGCGCAAGCGCGGCCGACGAGCCCTATGTGAAGTACCTGCCCTTCGACGGCGACCCGCCCACGCGCCGCGTGGTGCTGGCCTGGCGCCGCAGCTTCACGCGCTACGAGGCCATCGCGGCGCTGCGCAACGCGATCTACGCCTGCGAGCTGCCGGGCGTGAAGCGTCTGTCCGTGACGCCGGCACGATCCGCCGCAAGGCTATCGCGCGCATAGCCCGCCTTGGGGTGGCCGCGACACGCCCGCATGTTAAAAAACCACCTTTTGCCTCAACAGGAGCACGACATGGCCAAGAAGAAGTCCAGCGCATCCCAGGCGCTCGCACTGCCCACCGGCGGCGCGCCCTCGATCAACATCGGCATCAACGAGAAGGACCGCGAGGCCATCGCCAAGGGCCTGTCGCGCCTGCTGGCCGACACCTACACGCTGTACCTGACCACGCACAACTTCCACTGGAACGTGACCGGCCCCATGTTCAACACGCTGCACGCGATGTTCATGGCCCAGTACACGGAGCTGTGGAACGCGGTGGACCCGGTCGCCGAGCGCATCCGCTCGCTGGGCCACAAGGCGCCGGGCTCCTACGCCCAGTTCGGCGCGCTGACCAGCCTGGCCGACGCGCCGGCCGAGCCGCCGGCGGCGCTGGAGATGGTGCGCATCCTGGTCAAGGGCCACGAGGCCGTGGCCCGCACCGCGCGCGAACTGTTCCCGGTGGCCGACAAGGCCAGCGACGAGCCCACGGCCGACCTGCTCACCCAGCGCCTGACCGTGCACGAGCAGACCGCCTGGATGCTGCGCTCGCTGCTCGAGGAGTAATTGGCCGCGACCCTGCCGGCGGCGCCCGCTCCTGGGCGGCTGGCGCTCTACCTGGACCTGATCCGCTGGAACCGCCCCGCGGGCTGGCTGCTGCTGCTGTGGCCCTCGCTGGGCGCGCTGTGGATCGCGGCCGGCGGCTTTCCGGGCTGGCACCTGCTGGCCGTGTTCACGCTGGGCACCATCCTCATGCGCAGCGCGGGCTGCTGCGTCAACGACGTGGCCGACCGCGACTTCGACCGCCACGTCAAGCGCACCGCCCAGCGGCCCGTGACCAGCGGCCGCATCGCGCCGCGCGAGGCACTGGTGGTGGGCGCCGTGCTGGCATTGGCGGCCTTCGGCCTGGTGCTGACGACCAACCTCGCCACCATCGCCTGGTCGTTCGCGGCGCTGGCCGTCACGCTCATCTACCCGTTCGCCAAGCGCTACGTGTCCATGCCGCAGGCGGTGCTGGGCGTGGCGTTCTCCTTCGGCATCCCGATGGCCTTCTCGGCCGTGCGCGGCGGGCCGGCCTGGGAGCTGTTCGGGCCGGCGGCGCGTTCAGCCTGCAGGCCGCCTGGGCCAGCGTACCGCCGCTGGCCTGGCTGCTGCTGCTGGGCAACCTGTTCTGGGTGATCGCCTACGACACCGAGTACGCCATGGTCGACCGCGACGACGACCTCAAGATCGGCATGAAGACCTCGGCCATCACGCTGGGCCGCTTCGACGTGGCGGGCGTGCTGGCGAGCTATGCGCTGTTCCTGGCGATCTGGACGCTGGCGCTGCGGCCGCTGGTGCCGGGCTGGCTGTTCCACGCGGGCATCGCCGCGGCGGCCGTGCAGGTGCTGTGGCACGCCACGCTGATCCACGACCGCACGCGCGAAGGCTGTTTCAAGGCCTTCCGGCTCAACCACTGGCTGGGCTTCGCGGTGTTCGCCGGCATCGTGGCCGGCTACACGCTGGGGTGATCAGGCCTTGCCGAACTCGTCGCCCAGTTCCCTGGCGCGTTGTTCGGCGGCCTGCATCGCGCGCTCGAAGGCCGGGCCCACGCCGGCCTCCTGCATGGACGTGATGGCCGCATGGGTCGTGCCGCCCTTGGAGGTCACGCGCTGGCGCAGCGTGGCCAGCGGCTCATCGGAGCGGCGCGCGAGTTCGGCCGCACCGGCGAAGGTGCCGATGGCCAGCTGCTGCGCCTGCGCGGCCGTCAGGCCCATGGCCGTGCCGGCCTGCACCATGGCCTCGAGGAAATAGAACACGTAGGCCGGGCCCGAGCCCGACAGCGCGGTGACCGCATCGAGATGGGATTCCTGCGCCACCCACAGTGCCGCGCCGGTGGTGGCGATGACCTGCTCGGCCTGGGTGCGGTCCGCCGCGCTGACGGCGTCGCGCGCGTACAGGCCCGTCATGCCCAGGCCGACCAGGGCCGGCGTGTTGGGCATGGCGCGCACGATGCGTTCGCTGCCGAGCCAGCCCGCGATGCTGTCGCTGCGGATGCCGGCGGCCACGCTCAAGTGCAGCGCACCGGCCGCGTGCGCGCGCACGGGCGCGGCGGCTTCGGCGAAGACCTGGGGCTTGACGGCCCAGACCACGAGGCCGGCATCGGCCAGTGCCGGGCCGGCCTGCTCCAGCGCCTGCACGCCGTGGTCGGCCAGCAGCTTGGCGCGTGTTTCGGCGAAGGGCTCGACCACGCGCACGCGCGTGGCCGACAGCCCCTGGCGGACCAGGCCGCCGATGATGGCGCTGGCCATGTTGCCGCCGCCGATGAAGGCGATCGTGGTGTCGGGAGAGGTGGTCATCACAAGGCTTCCGTCAAGGCGAAGGCCACGAACTGCGTGACCTGCGCGGGGTTGAAGTTGTCGTCGCTGAGCAGCACCAGCGTGCGCTGGGCCGGCTGCCCGGCCTGGGCCGGCAGCAGCGGGCCCCAGGCCAGCGATTCGGTATTGTCCAGGCGCGAGAGGCCAGCGCCCAGCCAGGCCGAGAGGTCGGCCACCAGCGTCTTGGCCAGGGGCTGGAAGTGGCCCGGCACCAACTGGTCCATGGCCAGCGTGTCCCCGCCGCCGGCCAGGTCCACGCGGTACAGGCGCAGCGTGTTGCCCACGCCCATGGCGTAGGCGCGCTCCAGCACCAGCATGCGCTGCGCGTCCAGCATCAGGATCTCGGAGACGCCGTTGTCGGCGTACAGCCCCGGCGCCTTGGGCGCCTGCGGGATGGCCTCGGGAATGTAGGCGCGCTGGGCCAGCGCGCGGCCGCTGGCCAGGTCGAACAGCGTGAAGCGGCAGGGGCCGCCAGGCTGTTGCAGCGTGGGTTCGGGGCCGTCCTGCACGAGCGCGTTCTCCATGGCCAGCCAGGCCTGGCGGCCGTCCGGCGTCAGCGCCAGGCCCTCGAAGCCCAGGTTGTGCCGCGGGCCGCGCCGGCCCTGGGGGTCCGGCGCGAAGTGGGAGGGCAGAGCGAAGCTGCGCAGCAGCCGGCCGTCGCGCGTGGACTCGTGCAAGGACGGGCCGATGCCGCGGCGCACATGGCCTTCGGAGGACCACAGCACGGTGCCGGTGGCCGGCCGCCAGCGGATGGCTTCGGCATCGGGGCGCGCAGGCGCGTCCAGCCGCACCACCTCCAGCAGTTCGGGCGGCCCGAGCCGCCCGGCCGCGAGCGGCAGGCGCAGCGTGTAGAAGCGCGCATCGTCGGGGTCGTCGCTGATGGCCACCCACAGGTCCTGCGCGGGGTCGTAGTCCAGGCCCGAGAGGCCGCCGACCGTGCTGCCGCCGAAGCGCAGGCGATGCGCCAGCGTGGTCTCGCCGATCAGGCGCAGCCCTGGGTTGCGCACCGCGGCCGGCGCGACGGCATGGCCGCAGGCGGCCAGCGCCAGGCCGGCACCAGCGCCGAGCAGCAGATGGCGGCGGAGCAGGGGAGGCGGTGGCGCGGGCGGCATCGGCCCGCGAGTCTACGCGGCCGTGGCCTGGCGCACGGCGTGTTCCCAGGCCTGCATGCGCTCGGCCGCCTGGGGGCGCGACAGGGTCGGCAGGAAGCGCCGCTCCACGCGCCACAGGCTGGCCAGTTCGTCGCGGCCGGCGAACACGCCCGTCGCCAGCCCGGCCAGGTAGGCCGCGCCCAGCGCCGTGGTTTCGGTCACGGCCGGGCGCAGCACGGGGATGCCGAGCAGATCGGCCTGGAACTGCATGAGCATGTCGTTGACGGCGGCGCCGCCGTCCACGCGCAACTCGGCCAGCGGCGGGCTGCCCGCGGCCACGGCGTCGCGGCTCATGGACTCCAGCAGGGCGGCGCTCTGGTAGGCGATGCTTTCCAGCGAGGCGCGCGCGATGTGGGCCAGCGTGCTGCCGCGCGACAGGCCCGTGATGGTGCCGCGCGCATCGGGCTTCCAGTAGGGCGCGCCCAGGCCCGTGAAGGCCGGCACCACCATCACGCCGCCCGCATCGGGCACGCTCTGGGCGAGCGCCTGCACTTCGCCGCTGCTCTCGATCGCGCGCAGGCCGTCGCGCAGCCACTGCACGACGGCGCCGCCCACGAACACGCCGCCTTCGAGCGCGAACTCGGGGCTGGCATCGGTCTGCGCTGCGCTGGTGGTGATCAGGCCGTTGCGCGAGTGCAGGGCCTTTGCGCCCGTGTGCATGAGCATGAAGCAGCCGGTGCCGTAGGTGTTCTTGGCCAGGCCCGGCGTGAAGCAGGCCTGGCCGAACAGCGCGGCCTGCTGGTCGCCCGCGATGCCGGCGATCGGCACGGCCTGGCCCAGCAGGTCGGCGCGCACCTCGCCGAACGACGCGGCCGAGGGGCGCACCTCGGGCAGCAGGGTGTCGGGAATGTCCAGCAGGGCCAGCAGTTCCGGGTCCCAGCGGTTCGTGTGCACGTCGAACAGCATGGTGCGCGCGGCGTTGCTGACGTCGGTGGCATGCACCTGGCCGCCCGTCAACTGCCAGACCAGCCAGCTGTCCACGGTGCCGAAGGCCAGTTCGCCGCGCTCGGCCTGGCGCCGTGCGCCGGGCACGTTGTCGAGCAGCCAGCGCAGCTTGGTGGCCGAGAAGTAGGCGTCGATCAGGAGGCCGGTGCGTTCGCGCACCAGTTCGGCCTTGCCGCCCGCGCGCAGCTCGGCGCAGAGCGGTTCGCCGCGCCGATCCTGCCAGACGATGGCGTGGTGCACCGGCTGGCCGGTCTTGCGGTTCCACAGCACCGTGGTCTCGCGCTGGTTGGTGATGCCCAGCGCGCGGATGTCGCGCGCAGCCAGGCCCGCCTTGGCCAGCACCTCGCGCGCCGTGGCCAGCTGCGTGCTCCAGATCAGCGCCGGGTCGTGCTCGACCCAGCCGGGCTGCGGGTAGACCTGCGGCAGCTCCTGCTGCGCGCTGGCCACGACCTGGCCGCGGGCGTCGAACACGATGCTGCGCGAACTCGAGGTGCCCTGGTCCAGGGCGAGCAGGTAGGTCATGGGGATGTCTCCGGTGTCAGTGGCGCCCGGCCGCTCCGAAGCCTCTGACGCGCCCCCTCGGGGGGGCAGCGATGCGCGAAGCGATGAGCGTGGGGGCATTGCATTAGGCCGCGACGTGACAGCGTACCTGGGCTTCGTGCAGCAGTGCAGGGAAAGGTTCGGGCACGGGCGCGTCGGTGAACAGCCGGTCGATGCCCGACAGCCGCGCCACCTCGACCATGGCCGGCCGGTTGAACTTGCTGTGGTCGGCCGCCAGCCAGACCTCGCGCGCGTGGGCCATGATGGCCTGCGAGACCTTGACCTCGCGGTAGTCGTAGTCGCGCAGCGTGCCGTCGGCCTCGATGCCCGAGATGCCGACCAGCGCGATGTCGACCTTGAACTGGCGGATGAAATCGATCGCCGCCTCGCCGACCACGCCGCGGTCGCGCCCGCGCAGCACGCCGCCGGCCACGATCACCTCGCACTGCGGGTTGGCCGACAGGGTCAGCGCCACGTTGAGGTTGTTGGTGATCACGCGCAGCCCGGTGTGGCGCAGCAGCGCCTGGGCGATGGCCTCGGTGGTGGTGCCGATGTTGAGGATCAGCGAACAGTCGTTGGGCACCTCGCGCGCCACGGCCTGGGCGATGCGCGCCTTGCCCTCGGCATGCAGGCTCTGGCGCTGGCCGTGGGCGATGTTCTCCACCGTGGAGCCGGCCACGCGCACGCCGCCGTGAAAGCGCGCCAGCAAGCCTTCGTCGGCCAGGCGCTGCACGTCGCGGCGCACGGTCTGCAGGCTCACGCCGAGCTTGGCCGAGAGGTCGTCCAGCATCACCGAGCCCTGGCTTTGCACGGCGTGCAGCAGCGCCACCTGGCGCGGATTGGGGGTCATGCTCACGGGGAAGGACTTTAAGACGAAACAAAAGGAAAGCCGCAAGGGTAAATCTCTAGAGATTTGTTCCAACTACGAACAACAATGCTCAAAACCGAAAGATCGCAGGAGACTGGACTGCCATGCAGTTGTCGCTGGAGGGCATCGAGAAGAACGTGGGCGCCGAGCGCTGGCTGCACCCTTTGAGCCTGGCGCTGCACAGCGGCGCGGTGTCGGTGCTGCTGGGCGCCACGCAGGCCGGCAAGACCAGCCTGATGCGCATCATGGCCGGGCTGGACCAGCCCAGCGCCGGCCGCATGCGGGCCGATGGCCGCGACGTGACGGGCGTGCCGGTGCGCGAGCGCCGGGTGGCCATGGTCTACCAGCAGTTCATCAACTACCCCTCGATGACGGTGGCCGAGAACATCGCCTCGCCGCTGCGCCTGCAAGGCCGGCTGGACCGCGCCGCGATCGCCGCGCGCGTGCAGGCGCTGGCCGAGCGGCTGCACATCGCGCCCTTTCTGCAACGCCTGCCGGCCGAACTGTCGGGCGGCCAGCAGCAGCGCGTGGCCATGGCGCGCGCGCTGGCCAAGGGCGCGCCGCTGCTGCTGCTGGACGAGCCGCTCGTGAACCTGGACTACAAGCTGCGCGAGGAGCTGCGCGAGGAACTGGTCGGCCTGTTCGCGGCCGGCGAATCCACCGTGGTCTACGCCACGACCGAGCCGACCGAGGCGCTGCTGCTGGGCGGCTACACGGCCGTGCTCGACGCGGGCGAGCTGCTGCAATACGGGCCTACGGCCGAGGTGTTCCACCGGCCGGCCTCGATCCGCGTGGCGCGCGCCTTCAGCGATCCGCCCATGAACTTGCTGGCCGGCCGCGTCGATGCCGGTGGCGTGCTGCTGCCCGGTGGCGTGCACCTGGCGCTGCGGCTGCCGCTGGAGGAAGGCACGGCGGTGACCGTGGGCATCCGCGCCTCGGCGCTGCGCGTGCACGCGCAGCCCGGCGACCTGCCATTGCCCGGCCAGGTGGAACTGGCCGAGATCTCGGGCTCGGACAGCTTCGTGCACGTGGCCACCGCGGCTGGCGAACTCGTGGCGCAGCTGACCGGCGTGCACGACTTCGCACTCGGCAGCCGCATCGCGTTGCACCTGGCGCCCGGGCAGGCCTATGCCTTCGATGCGCAGGGCACGCTGCTGGTCGCGCCCGGGCGCCCGGATTGAGGACCGCTCCATGGCCCGCATCGAACTCGACCTCGCCCACGCCTACAAGGCCAACCCGCAGCAGGACAGCGACTACGCGCTGCTGCCGCTGCGGATGGCCTTCGAGGACGGCGGCGCCTACGCCCTGCTGGGCCCCTCGGGCTGCGGCAAGACCACCTTGCTCAACATCGTCTCGGGCCTGGTGCGGCCGTCGCAGGGCCGTGTGCTGTTCGACGGCCGCGAGGTCACGGCCGACTCGCCGCAGCAGCGCAACATCGCCCAGGTGTTCCAGTTCCCGGTCATCTACGACACGATGACGGTGGGCGAGAACCTGGCTTTCCCGCTGCGCAACCGCGGCGTGGCGCCGGCCCGCATCAAGGAGCGCGTGGGCCGCATCGCCGAGATGCTGGAGCTTTCGGGCCAGCTGGGCCAGCGCGCCGCGGGCCTGGCGGCCGATGCCAAGCAGAAGATCTCGCTGGGCCGCGGCCTGGTGCGCGAGGACGTCAGCGCCGTGCTGTTCGACGAGCCGCTCACGGTGATCGACCCGCACCTCAAGTGGCAGCTGCGGCGCAAGCTCAAGCAGATCCACCACGAACTCAAGCTCACGCTGGTCTACGTCACGCACGACCAGGTCGAGGCGCTGACCTTCGCCGACCAGGTGGTGGTCATGACGCGCGGGCGCGCCGTGCAGGTGGGCAGTGCCTCCGAATTGTTCGAGCGGCCGCGCCACACCTTCGTGGGCCACTTCATCGGCTCGCCGGGCATGAACTTCGTCGCGGCGCAGTGCCAGGCGGGCCAGCTGCATGCGGCCGGCCGGGCGCTGGGCGCGGCGCCCGCGGGGCTGGCCGACGGCCCGCTCACGCTGGGCGTGCGGCCCGAATACCTGGCGCTGGCCGCGGCCGAGGCGTCCGGCGCGCTGCCGGCCACGGTCACGCGGCTGCAGGACGTGGGCACCTACCAGCTGCTCACGGTGCGCAGCGGCGAACAGGTGCTCAAGGCGCGGCTGGCGCCCGGCCTGCCCGCGCCGGCCGTGGGCGCCACGGCCTGGCTGCAGGCGCTGGGCCCGCACACCTGCCTGTACCGCAACGAGGAGCTGGTGGCATGACGACACCCAAACCCCTGAACCAGAAGGCCTGGCTGCTGGTGCTGCCGGTGTTCATCTGCGTGGCCTTCAGCGCCATCCTGCCGCTCATGACCGTGGTGAACTACTCGGTGCAGGACATCATCAGCCCCGAGCGGCGCGTGTTCGTGGGCACCGAATGGTTCGCCAACGTGCTGCGCGACGAGGAGCTGCACGGCGCGCTGCTGCGCCAGATCGGCTTCTCGCTGGCCGTGCTGGCGGTGGAGATCCCGCTGGGCATCCTGCTCGCGCTGTCCATGCCGGCGCAGGGCTGGAAGGCCAGCGCCGTGCTCGTGCTGGTGGCGCTGTCGCTGCTGATCCCCTGGAACGTGGTCGGCACGATCTGGCAGATCTACGGCCGGGCCGACATCGGCCTCTTGGGCCACGGCCTGCAGCAGCTGGGCTTCGACTACAGCTACACGGGCGACGCCACCCATGCCTGGATCACGGTGCTGGTGATGGACGTGTGGCACTGGACGCCGCTCGTCGCGCTGCTGTGCTATGCGGGCCTGCGCAGCATCCCCGACGCCTACTACCAGGCCGCGCGCATCGACGGCGCGAGCAAGCTCGCGGTGTTCCGCTACATCCAGCTGCCCAAGATGCGCGGCGTGCTCATGATCGCGGTGCTGCTGCGCTTCATGGACAGCTTCATGATCTACACCGAGCCCTTCGTGCTGACGGGCGGCGGGCCCGGCAATGCGACGACCTTCCTCTCGCAGTACCTCACGCAGAAGGCCGTGGGCCAGTTCGACCTGGGGCCGGCGGCGGCCTTCTCGCTGGTCTACTTCCTGATCATCCTGCTGCTGTGCTTCATGCTCTACAACTGGATGCAGCGCGTGGGCACGGCCGACAAGGAAGGAGCCGGCCATGAATGAACTGTCCAAAAAGCGCTGGCTGTTCCTGATCGCCTACCTGGTGTTCGCCATCCTGCCCATCTACTGGATGGTCATGATGTCGTTCAAGACCAACCAGGAGATCCTGTCCAGCTTCAGCCTGTGGCCGCAGCACTTCACCTGGGACAACTACCGCACCATCTTCACCGATGCGTCCTGGTACTCGGGTTACATCAACAGCCTGATCTACGTGGCCATCAACACCGTGATCTCGGTCACCGTGGCGCTGCCGGCCGCCTACGCCTTCAGCCGCTACAGCTTCCTGGGCGACAAGCACGTGTTCTTCTGGCTGCTGACCAACCGCATGACGCCGCCCGCGGTGTTCCTGCTGCCCTTCTTCCAGCTGTACACCACGGTCGGGCTCATGGACACGCACCTGGCCGTGGCGCTGGCGCACCTGGTGTTCAACGTGCCGCTGGCGGTCTGGATCCTGGAAGGCTTTATGAGCGGCATCCCGCGCGAGATCGACGAGACGGCCTACATCGACGGCTACAGCTTCCCGCGCTTCTTCCTGACCATCTTCCTGCCGCTGATCAAGGCCGGCGTGGGCGTGGCGGCCTTCTTCTGCTTCATGTTCAGCTGGGTCGAGCTGCTGCTCGCGCGCACGCTGACCAGCGTGAACGCCAAGCCCATCGTGGCGACGATGACGCGCACCGTGTCGGCCTCGGGCATGGACTGGGCGACGCTGGCGGCGGCGGGCGTCTTGACGATCGTTCCGGGCGCGATCGTGATCTGGTTCGTGCGGCACTACATCGCCAAGGGCTTCGCGATGGGTCGCGTTTAAGGAGGGTCTGATGTTCGACTGGATGGTCTGGACCACCCCGGTGGCCATCTTCTTCATCTGCATCGCGCTGATGCTGGCCGGCATGACGGTCTGGGAACTCAAGTCGCCCACCGTGCTGCGCAAGGGCTGGCTGCCGATGGCGACCACGCGCGGCGACCGCTTGTTCATCGGCCTGATGGCGGCGGCCTGGATCAACCTGGCCTTCGTCGGCCTGGGAGAGAAGCTCATGGAATGGCTGTCGCTGGAGAACCCGCCCAGCGTCTGGATCAGCTTCGTGTTCTCGATGGCCGTGCTGGCGCTGGTCATGCGCAAAGGCTGAATTTCCAAAGGGCATCCGGCCCGGATGCTTCCCCGGGGCCGTGGTCACCCGTACCGCAGAGACGGGGAAGCATCTTGAGGAGACAAGCACCATGAAACGCAATGCGATCGCTCTGGCCACGGCGCTGGCCGTGGCGGGCCTGCCGGCCTGGGCCGGCGAGGCCGAGGCCCAGAAGTGGGTGGACAGCGAGTTCCAGCCCTCCACGCTCAGCAAGGACCAGCAGATGGCCGAGATGAAGTGGTTCATCGAGGCCGCCAAGAAGCTGCAGGCCAAGGGCGTCAAGGAAATCTCGGTCGTCTCCGAGACCATCACCACGCACGAGTACGAGAGCAAGACGCTGGCCAAGGCCTTCACCGAGATCACGGGCATCGCCGTCAAGCACGACCTGATCCAGGAAGGCGACGTGGTCGAGAAGCTGCAGACCTCGATGCAATCGGGCAAGAGCATCTACGACGGCTGGATCAGCGACTCCGACCTGATCGGCACGCACTACCGCTACGGCAAGATCATGAACCTGACCGACTACATGGCCGGCGCGGGCAAGGACTTCACGAACCCGGGCCTGGACCTCAAGGACTTCATCGGCACCAAGTTCACGACGGCGCCGGACGGCAAGCTCTACCAGCTGCCCGACCAGCAGTTCGCCAACCTGTACTGGTTCCGCGCCGACCTGTTCGCGCGGCCCGACATCAAGGACAAGTTCAAGGCCAAGTACGGCTACGACCTGGGCGTGCCGCTGAACTGGAGCGCCTACGAGGACATCGCCGAGTTCTTCACCAACGACGTCAAGCAGGTCGACGGCAAACCCATCTACGGCCACATGGACTACGGCAAGAAGGATCCGTCGCTGGGCTGGCGCTTCACCGATGCCTGGCTGTCCATGGCCGGCACGGCCGACATCGGCGCGCCCAACGGCCTGCCGATCGACGAATGGGGCATCCGCGTGGCCGACGACAAGTGCACGCCCGTGGGCGCCAGCGTGGAGCGCGGCGGTGCCACCAACTCGCCGGCCGCGGTCTACGCGCTGACCAAGTACGTGGACTGGATGAAGAAGTACGCGCCCAAGGAAGCCACCGGCATGACCTTCGGCGAGGCCGGCCCGGTGCCGGCCCAGGGCCAGATCGCGCAGCAGATCTTCTGGTACACGGCCTTCACGGCCGACATGACCAAGCCCGGCCTGCCCGTGGTCAATGCCGACGGCACGCCCAAGTGGCGCATGGCGCCCGGCCCGAACGGACCGTACTGGAAGCAGGGCATGCAGAACGGCTACCAGGACGTGGGCTCGTGGACCTTCTTTTCGGGCCACAACGCCGACAAGACGGCCGCCGCCTGGCTCTATGCGCAGTTCGTGACGGCCAAGACGGTGAGCCTGAAGAAGACCATCGTGGGCCTGACGCCGATCCGCGAGAGCGACATCCAGAGCAAGGCCATGACCGACATGGCGCCCAAGCTCGGCGGCCTGGTGGAGTTCTACCGCAGCCCGGCACGCGTGGCCTGGAGCCCGACCGGCACCAACGTGCCCGACTACCCCAAGCTGGCGCAGCTGTGGTGGAAGAACGTGGCCCAGGCCGTGACCGGCGAGAAGACGCCACAAGCCGCCATGGACACGCTGGCCAAGGAGATGGACGACGTGATGGCGCGGCTCGAGCGTGCCGGCATGGCCCGCTGCGCGCCCAAGCTCAACAAGCGCGAGGACCCCAAGAAGTGGCTGTCGGACAAGCAGGCGCCCTGGGCCAAGCTCGCCAACGAGAAGCCCAAGGGCGAGACCATCGCCTACGACACGCTGCTGAACGCGTGGAAGGCGGGCAAGGCTCGATAATCGGCCGCGCGCCGGAATCCCCGGCGCGCACCAGGGCCGCGCGGCGACCCCCGCGCCGGGCGCGGCCCCACCATCCATGAGTCCCAGTCCTTCCACCCCTCTGGCCACCGAGCGCGCGGCGTTGTTCGCGGCGCTGGCCGCCGCGCCGGCCTTCGACATCGCCATCGTCGGCGGTGGCGCCACCGGCCTGGGCGTGGCCGTGGACGCGGCCTCGCGCGGGCTGCGCACCCTGCTCGTGGAGTCGCACGATTTCGCCAAGGGCACCTCCTCGCGCGCCACCAAGCTCGTGCACGGCGGCGTGCGCTACCTGGCCCAGGGCAACGTGGGCCTGGTGCGCGAGGCGCTGCACGAGCGCACCACGCTGCTGCACAACGCGCCGCACCTGGCCCAGCCGCTGGCCTTCGTGATGCCCTGCTACGCGCTGTGGGAGGGGCCGTTCTACGGCGCCGGCCTCAAGGCCTACGACCTGCTGGCCGGCGATGCGGGCCTGGGCTCCACGCGCTTCCTGTCGCGCGCGGGCGTGTTGTCGGCATTGCCCAACATCCGGCCGCAGAGCCTGAAGGGCGGGGTGCTGTACTGGGACGGCCAGTTCGACGACGCGCGGCTGGCGCTGGCGCTGGCGCGCACGGCGGCCCGGCATGGCGCACTGGCCATCAACTACTGCGCGGCCACGGGCCTCGTGCACGAGGGCGGCAAGGTGGTCGGCCTGAAGCTGGAAGACCGCGAGACCGGTGCCGTGCATGAAGTGCGTGCCGGCTGCGTGGTCAATGCCACGGGCGTCTGGGTCGACCAGCTGCGTGCCCAGGACGCCCAGGCGCTGGCGCGGCCGGTCACGCCCATCGTGGCGCCCAGCCAGGGCGTGCATGCCGTGGTCGACCGCTCCTTCATGCCGACCGACCACGCGCTGCTGGTGCCCAAGACGGCCGACGGCCGCGTGCTGTTCGCCGTGCCCTGGCTCGGCAAGCTGATCCTCGGCACGACCGACACGCCGCGCCAGGACCTGCCCTACGAGCCGCGCCCGTTCGCCGAGGAGCTGGACTTCATCCTGCGCGAGTCGGCGCGCTACCTGGCCCGCCCGCCCACGCGCCACGACATCCTGAGCTGCTGGGTCGGCCTGCGTCCGCTGGTCAAGCCCTCGGGCGACGACGCCGCCACCAAGAAGATCAGCCGCGAACACACGGTACAGGTCAGCGCCAGCGGCCTGGTCACCGTGACCGGCGGCAAATGGACGACCTACCGGGCCATGGCGGAGGACGTGTTGCAACAATGCTACGCACGCCGGCTGCTGCCCGGCGAGGCGCCCTGCCGCACGCAGCGCCTGCGCCTGGTCGGCGCCGACGACCGGCTGCCGCAGGACCGCCCGCCCATGAGCGCGCCGCAGGGCCGGCAGGGCTACGGCAGCGACTGGCCGGCCGTGTCCGCCACGCCAGGAAGTGAGCGCATGCTCGGCTCCGGCGTCAGCGAGGCCATGGTGCGCTTCGCCGCACGCCATGAGTACGCGCGCACGGTCGAGGATGTGCTGGCCCGGCGCGTGCGCCTGCTGTTCCTGGATGCGCGCCAGGCGGCGGCGCTGGCGCAGCCGGTGGCCGAGCTGCTGCGCGAGGAAGGCTGTCCGGCCCCCGAGCCAGAGGTCTTCCAGGCCCTGGCGCAGTCCTACCTGCCGAGTGCCACGGTCTAGCCAGGTTGGCACGCTTGACACGTCTTTCAGGCGCAGACATAATCGCGGGCTTCGCCCTTAAAAGCGATGAGTTTCTTGCCCAAACGTGAGCGCTCCGAGTGGTTCGGGGTGTGAGCGACGGGCCCAAGACTGACCAGGCGGGTTGCAGGTTCGGGGTTGTCCCGGTGCCGCGGCCCTCCCGGTACAAGTTGGGAATAAGCTAAATGATCCAAACTGAATCCCGGCTGGACGTGGCCGACAACACGGGCGCGAAGTCCGTCCTGTGCATCAAGGTGCTGGGCGGCTCCAAGCGTCGCTACGCCAGCGTCGGCGACATCATCAAGGTGAGCGTCAAGGAAGCTGCGCCGCGCGGCCGCGTCAAGAAGGGCGAGATCTACAGCGCCGTCGTGGTGCGTACCGCCAAGGGCATCCGCCGCGGCGACGGCTCGCTCGTCAAGTTCGACGGCAATGCCGCCGTGCTGCTCAACAACAAGCTGGAGCCCATCGGCACCCGCATCTTCGGACCCGTGACGCGCGAACTGCGTACCGAGAAGTTCATGAAGATCGTGTCCCTGGCCCCTGAAGTTCTGTAAGAGGACGCCATGAACAAGATTCGCAAGGGCGACGAAGTGATCGTGCTGACCGGGCGCGACAAGGGCAAGCGCG
Organism: Pseudorhodoferax sp.; assembly: GCA_049840715.1. Classification (GTDB taxonomy): domain Bacteria; phylum Pseudomonadota; class Gammaproteobacteria; order Burkholderiales; family Burkholderiaceae_C; genus Pseudorhodoferax. The sequence continues at coordinate 126,170 of JASGJO010000032.1, read as the reverse complement.
GCAAGGTGCTGCTGCGTTCGGACGATTCGCATCTGGTGGTCGAGGGCATCAACCTCGTCAAGAAGCATGTGAAGCCGAACCCCATGAAGGGCACCACCGGCGGCATCGTGGAAAAGGGCATGCCCATCCACCAATCCAACGTGGCGATCTTCAATGCCGCCACCGGCAAGGCCGACCGCGTGGGCATCAAGCTGTCCGCAGATGGCAAGACGCGCACCCGCGTGTTCAAGTCCAGCGGCGAAGAAATCAAGGTGGCATGACCATGGCACGACTGCAAGAACAGTACCGCGACAAGATCGCTCCCGAACTGACCGCCAAGTTCGGCTACAAGTCGCCGATGCAGGTCCCGCGCCTGACCAAGATCACGCTGAACATGGGCGTGAGCGAGGCCGTCGCCGACAAGAAGATCATGGACAACGCCGTCGGCGACCTGACCAAGATCGCCGGCCAGAAGCCCGTCGTGACCAAGGCCAAGAAGGCCATCGCCGGCTTCAAGATCCGCGAAGGCCAGGCCATCGGCTGCATGGTCACGCTGCGCGGCGTGAAGATGTACGAATTCCTGGACCGCTTCGTCACCGTGGCCCTGCCGCGCGTGCGCGACTTCCGCGGTATCAGCGGCCGCGCCTTCGATGGCCGCGGCAACTACAACATCGGGGTCAAGGAACAGATCATCTTCCCCGAGATCGAGTACGACAAGGTCGACGCCCTGCGCGGCCTGAACATCAGCATCACCACGACGGCCAAGACCGACGAAGAGTGCAAGGCACTGCTCGCCGGCTTCAAATTCCCGTTCAAGAACTGAGGACAGATCCATGGCCAAAAAAGCTTTGATCGAACGCGAACTGAAGCGGGAACGTCTGGTTGCCAAGTTCGCAGCCAAGCATGCCGAGCTCAAGGGCATCGCCAGCAGCGCCAAGCACAGCGACGAAGAGCGCGACGCCGCGCGCCAGGCGCTGCAAAAGCTGCCGCGCAACGCCAACCCCACGCGCCAGCGCAACCGCTGCGAAATCACGGGTCGTCCGCGTGGCACCTTCCGTCAATTCGGTCTCGGCCGCGCCAAGATCCGCGAAATGGCTTTCGCGGGCGACATCCCTGGCGTGACCAAGGCCAGCTGGTAAGCAGGCAGGAGTTTCGAAATGAGCATGAGTGATCCGATCGCCGATCTGCTGACCCGCATCCGCAACGCGCAGATGGTGTCCAAGACCACGGTGTCGCTGCCTTCTTCCAAAGTGAAGATCGCCATCGCCCAGGTCCTGAAGGACGAGGGCTACATCGACGGTTTCCGCGTCGTCCAGGACGGCAACAAGTCCGAGCTGGAAATCGCACTGAAGTACTACGCCGGTCGCCCCGTGATCGAGCGCATCGAGCGCGTGAGCCGTCCCGGCCTGCGCGTGTACAAGGGCCACGACGCCATTCCCCAGGTCCAGAACGGCCTGGGCGTGGCCATCGTGACGACGCCCAAGGGCGTCATGACCGACCGCAAGGCGCGCGCATCCGGTGTGGGTGGCGAAGTCCTTTGCTACGTCGCCTAAACCGGCAGCCAGGAGAAAGAGCAAATGTCTCGAGTAGGTAAAGCGCCGGTGTCCATTCCCGCGGGCGTGGACGTGGCGATCAAGGACGACCAGATCAACGTCAAGGGTTCGGGCGGTCAGCTGTCGCTGGCGCAGAACCGTCTGGTCACGGTCACGAGCGAAGGCGGCAAGCTGAGCTTCACGCCGGTCGACGAATCGCGCGAAGCCAATGCCATGAGCGGCACCATGCGCCAGCTGGTGAACAACATGGTCGTCGGCGTCAGCAAGGGCTTCGAGAAGAAGCTGACCCTGATCGGCGTGGGCTACAAGGCCGCCGCCCAGGGCGCCAAGCTGAACCTGGCCGTCGGCTATTCGCACCCCGTCAATGTGGACATGCCCGCCGGCATCACGGTGGCCACGCCCGCTCCCACGGAAATCGTGATCAAGGGTGCCGACCGCCAGCGCGTCGGCCAGATCGCCGCCGAGATTCGTGCCATCCGTCCGCCCGAGCCTTACAAGGGCAAGGGCATCCGCTACGCGGACGAGAAGGTCACGATCAAGGAAACGAAGAAGAAGTAAGGGGCAGCATGATGTTGACCAAGAAAGAACAACGTCTGCGCCGCGCGCGTCAGACCCGTATCCGGATCGCCACGCAAGGCGTTGCACGCCTGTCCGTGAACCGTACCAACCTGCACATCTACGCCAGCGTCATCTCCGGCGACGGTGCCAAGGTGCTGGCCTCCGCTTCCACGCAGGAAGCCGACGTGCGCAAGGAACTGGGCGCCTCGGGCAAGGGTGGCAATGCCGCCGCTGCCACGGTGATCGGCAAGCGCATCGCCGAGAAGGCCAAGGCCGCCGGCGTCGAGAAGGTCGCCTTCGACCGCTCCGGCTTCGCCTACCACGGCCGCGTCAAGGCCTTGGCCGACGCCGCCCGTGAAGCCGGCTTGCAGTTCTAAAGAGATCGGAATCCATCATGGCAAGAATGCAAGGGAAGATGCAGGGCAAGGCTGAAGGGCCTGAGGACGGCCTGCGCGAGAAGATGATCGCGGTCAACCGCGTGACCAAGGTGGTGAAGGGCGGCCGTATCCTCGGTTTCGCCGCACTGACCGTGGTCGGCGACGGTGACGGCCGCGTCGGCATGGGCAAGGGCAAGTCCAAGGAAGTGCCTGCTGCCGTGCAAAAGGCGATGGACGAAGCCCGCCGCAACATGCTCAAGGTCACGCTGAAGAACGGTACCGTGTTCCACACGGTGCATGGCCACCATGGCGCCGCACGCGTCATGATGAGCCCGGCTCCCAAGGGTACCGGCATCATCGCCGGCGGCCCGATGCGCGCCGTCTTCGAAGTGCTGGGCATCACCGACGTCGTGGCCAAGAGCCATGGCTCGTCCAACCCGTACAACATGGTGCGTGCAACGCTGGACGCGCTGCGCAACTCCACCACGCCGGGCGAGGTTGCCGCCAAGCGTGGCAAGACGGTCGAAGAGATCTTCGGCTGAGCGAGGGAACAGACATGTCTACCCAACAAACCGTGAAGGTGCAGCTGGTGCGCAGCCCCATCGGCACCAAGGAATCCCACCGTGCCACCGTGCGCGGCCTGGGCCTGCGCAAGCTCAACAGCGTGAGCGAACTGAAGGACTCCCCCGAGGTGCGCGGCATGATCAACAAGATCGCCTACCTGGTGAAGGTCCTGTAAGAGGAACGACGATGGAACTCAACAGCATCCAACCCGCCGCTGGCGCCAAGCATGCCAAGCGCCGTGTCGGCCGCGGCATCGGCTCCGGCCTGGGCAAGACCGCAGGCCGCGGTCACAAGGGCCAGAAGTCGCGCGCCGGTGGCTACCACAAGGTCGGCTTCGAGGGCGGTCAAATGCCCATGCACCGTCGCCTGCCCAAGCGCGGCTTCAAGTCGCACCTGCTGCAGTTCAACGCCGAGGTCACCCTCGCTGCGCTGGAAAAGCTGGGTGCGGGCGAAGTCGACGTGCTGACGCTCAAGCAAGCCGGCCTGATCGCCGAGCAGGCCAAGGTCGTCAAGGTCATCAACACCGGCAAGCTGACGCTGGCCGTGAAGCTGACCGGCATCGGCGCCACCGCATCTGCCAAGGCTGCGATCGAAGCAGCCGGCGGCAGCCTGGCCTGATCCACAGGTCGTGAACGAGGATTCGCCTGGTGGCCACTAGTACGGCAAACATCGCAAAGACGGGCAAGTTCGGCGACCTGCGTCGCCGGCTGGTCTTCTTGCTGCTGGCGCTGGTCGTCTACCGTATCGGGGCGCACATCCCGGTGCCGGGCATCAACCCGGATCAGCTGCGTCAGTTGTTCAGCGGCCAGCAGGGCGGCATCCTGAACCTGTTCAACATGTTCTCGGGCGGGGCGCTGTCGCGCTTCACCGTGTTCGCGTTGGGGATCATGCCGTACATCTCGGCGTCGATCATCATGCAGCTGGCGACCTACGTCGTGCCGACCTTCGAGCAATTGAAGAAGGAAGGCGAGGCCGGTCGTCGCAAGATCACCCAGTTCACGCGCTATGGCACGCTGGCGCTGGCCCTGTTCCAGTCGCTGTCGATCGCGGTCGCGCTGGAAAGCTCGGCTGGCCTGGTGATCTCGCCCGGCTTCGGCTTCCGCATGACGGCGGTCGTGAGCCTGACGGCCGGCACGATGTTCCTGATGTGGCTGGGTGAGCAGATCACCGAGCGCGGTCTGGGCAACGGCATCTCGATCCTGATCTTCGCCGGCATCGCCGCCGGCCTGCCGAGTTCCATCGGCGGCCTGCTCGAGCTGGTGCGCACGGGTGCGATGAGCATCATCGTGGCGCTGATCATCGTGATCGTCGTGGCCCTGGTGACCTACTTCGTGGTGTTCGTGGAACGCGGTCAGCGCAAGATCCTCGTGAACTATGCGCGGCGCCAGGTCGGCAACAAGGTGTATGGCGGGCAATCGTCCCACCTGCCTCTGAAGCTGAACATGGCCGGCGTGATTCCGCCGATCTTCGCGTCGTCCATCATCCTGCTGCCGGCGACGGTGGTGGGCTGGATGAGCTCGGGTGGCGACAGCTGGTTCTCCCGTCTGCTGCGCGATGCCGCGGCGACGCTGAGCCCGGGCCAGCCGGTCTACGTGATGTTCTACGCCGCGGCGATCGTGTTCTTCTGCTTCTTCTACACGGCGCTGGTGTTCAACAGCCGTGAGACCGCAGACAACCTGAAGAAGAGCGGTGCGTTCATTCCGGGCATCCGTCCGGGCGAGCAGACCGCGCGCTACATCGACAAGATCCTGCTGCGACTGACGTTGGCTGGTGCCATCTACATCACCTTCGTCTGCCTGCTGCCGGAATTCCTGATCCTGAAGTACAACGTTCCGTTCTACTTCGGCGGCACGTCGCTGCTGATCATCGTGGTCGTCACCATGGACTTTATGGCCCAGGTGCAGAACTACATGATGTCGCAGCAGTACGAGTCGCTGCTCAAGAAGGCGAACTTCAAGGGCGGTTGATCGGAAGAGTTTTCACCAGGACGAGACGCTTGCAGCGCAGGCGCCTGTGCCCGGTGGCAAGGTGACGGTCGAATTGACGCCTTACGACCTGTCGCGAGCGTGGAAGAGGTTCCACGCCAATGGGTTGGCAAGGGCAAACAGTTTTAGGAGAGAGTTATGAGAGTTTCGGCTTCGGTCAAGAAAATCTGCCGCAACTGCAAGATCATCCGCCGCAACGGCGTGGTCCGCGTGATCTGTACCGATCCGCGTCACAAGCAGCGCCAGGGCTGAGCAGGATTTAAGAGGACGTTATGGCACGTATCGCTGGTATCAACATTCCGCCGCATCAGCACGCCGAGATCGGCCTGACTGCGATTTATGGCATCGGCCGCACCCGCGCACGCAAGATCTGCGTCGCCTGCGGTATCGACTTCGCCAAGAAGGTCAAGGACCTGACCGACGCCGATCTGGAAAAGATCCGCGACCAGATCGCCCAGTTCACGATCGAGGGTGACCTGCGCCGTGAAACGACGATGAACATCAAGCGCCTGATGGACATCGGCTGCTACCGCGGCTTCCGCCATCGCCGCGGCCTGCCCATGCGCGGCCAGCGTACGCGCACCAACGCCCGCACCCGCAAGGGTCCGCGCAAGGCCGCCCAGGCCCTGAAGAAGTAAAGAGATTGAGAGATCACCATGGCTAAGCAACCGTCGAACAACGCCGCCCAGCGCGTGCGCAAGAAGGTCCGCAAGAACGTCTCCGACGGTGTTGCGCACGTGCACGCTTCCTTCAACAACACCATCATCACGATCACCGACCGCCAGGGCAACGCCCTGTCGTGGGCATCGTCGGGTGGTCAAGGCTTCAAGGGCTCGCGCAAGTCCACGCCGTTCGCCGCCCAGGTGGCGTCCGAAGTGGCTGGCCGTGCGGCCATGGAGCAGGGCATCAAGAACCTGGACGTCGAGATCAAGGGCCCCGGCCCCGGTCGCGAATCCTCGGTTCGCGCACTCGGTGCGCTGGGCATCCGCATCACGTCGATCTCCGACGTGACGCCGGTCCCGCACAACGGCTGCCGCCCGCAAAAGCGCCGCCGCATCTGAGCGCGTCTCGCATCTCTCATAAGCCCACCGCCGTCGGCAACTGACCGACGGCTCCTGCGGCATTTCGCCGCAGCAGTTGATTCAAAGGACACACCAAGTGGCACGCTATCTCGGCCCCAAGGCCAAACTTTCCCGCCGCGAAGGCACCGACCTGTTCCTGAAGAGCGCCCGCCGCTCGATCAGCGACAAGGCCAAGTTCGACTCCAAGCCCGGCCAGCATGGCCGCACCTCGGGTGCCCGCACCAGCGACTACGGCCTGCAACTGCGCGAGAAGCAGAAGGTCAAGCGTATGTACGGCGTGCTGGAGAAGCAATTCCGCCGCTACTTCGAAGAAGCCGACCGTCGCCGTGGCAACACCGGCGCCAACCTGCTGACGCTGCTGGAATCGCGTCTGGACAACGTCGTCTACCGCATGGGCTTCGGTTCCACGCGCGCCGAGGCACGCCAGCTGGTCTCGCACAAGGCCATCACCGTGAACGGCAAGAGCGTGAACATCGCTTCCTACTCGGTCAAGGTCGGTGACGTGGTCGCCGTGCGCGAGAAGTCCAAGAAGCAGAACCGCATCGTCGAAGCGCTGCAACTGGCCCAGCAAGTCGGCATCCCGGCCTGGGTGGAAGTCAGCGTGGACAAGGCCGAAGGCACCTTCAAGAAGACGCCGGACCGCGACGAGTTCGGCGCCGACATCAACGAATCGCTGATCGTCGAACTGTATTCGCGCTGATCGGCGCGCCGCATCGAGCGATTTATTCCTGGGCCCGCATGCACGCGGGCCTAGGCACTTCACCAGCCTTACCGGTGTAACGAGCTGGGGGTATTGAGAGGAAGCTGCATGCAAACCAATCTGCTGAAACCCAAAGCCATCAATGTGGAGCAACTTGGCCCGAACCGGGCCAAAGTTGCTTTGGAGCCGTTCGAGCGCGGCTACGGTCACACGCTGGGCAACGCGCTGCGCCGAGTCCTGCTGTCCTCGATGGTGGGCTATTCGGCAACCGAAGTCACGATCGCCGGCGTGCTGCACGAGTACTCGTCCATCGACGGTGTCCAGGAGGATGTGGTCAACATCCTGCTGAACCTCAAGGGCGTGGTGTTCAAGCTGCACAACCGCGACGAAGTCACGCTGAGCCTGCGCAAGGACGGCGACGGCATCGTCACGGCCGCCGACATCCAGACGCCCCACGACGTCGAGATCATCAACCCCGAGCATGTCATCGCCACGCTGTCGCAAGGCGGCAAGCTGGACATGCAGATCAAGGTTGAAAAAGGCCGCGGCTACGTGCCGGGCAGCATGCGCCGCCATGGCGACGAGCAGACCAAGTCGATCGGCCGCATCGTGCTGGACGCCTCGTTCTCGCCCGTCAAGCGCGTGAGCTACACGGTCGAGAGCGCCCGTGTCGAGCAGCGTACCGACCTGGACAAGCTGGTCGTTGAGATCGAGACCAACGGTGCCATCACGGCCGAAGACGCCGTGCGCGCCTCGGCCAAGATCCTGGTCGAGCAACTGGCCGTGTTCGCACAGCTGGAAGGCAGCGAACTGGCCGCGTTCGACGCACCGGCACCGCGCGGCAATGCGCAGTTCGACCCGATCCTGCTGCGCCCTGTCGACGAACTCGAACTGACCGTGCGTTCGGCCAACTGCCTGAAGGCCGAAAACATCTACTACATCGGCGATCTGATCCAGCGCACCGAGAACGAGCTGCTGAAGACGCCGAACCTGGGCCGCAAGTCCTTGAACGAAATCAAGGAAGTGCTGGCCTCGCGTGGCCTGACCCTGGGCATGAAGCTGGAAAGCTGGCCGCCCGCAGGTCTGGACAAGCGATAATCCTTCCCCCTCAACCTGGTGAACGGGCGGTACCTGGTACGGCCGCCCTGATCGATAACGAAAGGAAATCACCATGCGCCACGGACACGGCCTCCGCAAACTCAACCGCACCAGCGAGCACCGCCTCGCGATGCTGCGCAACATGATGAACTCGCTCATCGAGCACGAAGTCATCAAGACCACCTTGCCCAAGGCCAAGGAACTGCGCCGCGTCGTCGAACCGATGATCACGCTGGCCAAGGAACCCACGGTGGCGAACCGCCGCCTGGCATTCGACCGCCTGCGCAACCGTGACAGCGTGGTCAAGCTGTTCAACGACCTGGGCCCGCGCTTCAAGGCACGTCCCGGTGGCTACACGCGCATCCTGAAGATGGGCTTCCGCGTTGGCGACAACGCGCCCATGGCGCTGGTCGAACTGGTGGATCGCCCGGAAGTTTCTGAAGAAGTTTCTTCCACCGAAGAAGCCAAGGCGTAAAAAACACGCTATAATTGCTGTCTTGCCGCGCGATGGAGCAGTCTGGTAGCTCGTTGGGCTCATAACCCAAAGGTCGGAGGTTCAAATCCTTCTCGCGCAACCAATAAGAAGCAGTGCTGACAAGCACTTACGAAGCCCGCTCAATGCGGGCTTCGTCGTTTTTGGGTGACCGTGGCCCGTGCATGAAGCACTGGTTCCCGCCATGGGCCGCCAGCCTCTCGGCTCGCCAGCAGCGAGCACACTGGCCGCGCGGGCCCAGCAGCAGGTGGACGATGTTCGGCGCCATGCCGTGCGCACCACAGGCGATGAGATCGTGGCGCCGAAGACCCTGCAAGTGACGTCGGGCTACGGCTCGCCGGACCGCTCCTCCTGCCGGGCGCTTCAGCCCAGCCGAACCTTGTCCTTGCCCTTGAGCCCCAGCATTTTCCGAGCTTCGTCGGGCGTGGCGATTTCCATGCCCAGCGCCTCGAGCACCCCGCGGATCAGGCGCACCTGCTCGGCGTTCGAGGTGGCGAGCTTGCCGGCGCTCACCGACAGCGAATCCTCCAGCCCCACGCGCACGTTGCCGCCCATCAGCGCGGACTGGGTGACGAGCGGGATCTGGTGCCGGCCCGCGCCCAGCACCGAGAACTGGTAAGAGTCGCCGAACAGCTTGTCGGCGATCGCCTTCATGTGCACGAGGTTCTCCGGGTCGGGCCCGATGCCCCCGAGAACCCCCAGCACGAACTGCAGGAAGATCGGCCCCTGCACCAGGCCGCGGTCGACGAAGTGCTTGAGCGTGTAGAGGTGGCCGACGTCATAGCATTCGAATTCGAAGCGCGTGCCATGGCCGCGGCCGAGGCGCTCGAAGACCTGCTCGATGTCGGCGAAGGTGTTGCGGAAGATGCTGCTGCGCGTGCCTTCGATGTAGTCGTGCTCCCAGCCGTACTTGAAGGTCTTGAGCTTGTCCAGGATCGGGAAGGACGCGAAGTTCATCGAGCCCATGTTGCACGACGCCATCTCGCTGGAGGCGTCGATCGCGCCGGCCAGGCGCTCGTCGAGCGTCATGGTGATCGAGCCGCCCGTGGTGATGTTGATCACCGCGTCGGTGGCGGCATGGATGCGCGGCAGGAACTGGCGGTAGATGGCGGGGGCGAAGGCGGGCCTGCCATCCTGCGGGTCGCGCGCATGCAGGTGCAGGATGGCCGCTCCGGCCTCGGCCGCCGCGATCGCCTGCTCCGCGATCTCGTCGGGCGTGATCGGCAGGTACGGCGACATGCTCGGCGTGTGGATGGAGCCGGTGACGGCGCAGGTGATGATGACTTTGCGTGCCATGGTGACTCTCCCGTCAGACAGGTTCCGCGACGACCACGTTCTCGATGTGGCCGATGCCGTCGATCTCCACGCGCATCACGTCGCCCACCTTGAGGAACTGCGGCGGCTTGAGTGCCACGCCGACGCCGGATGGGGTGCCAGTGGCCAGCACGTCGCCCGGCTCCAGCGTCATGACGGTGGAAAGGTGCGCGATCTGCTCCCAGACGTTGTAGATCAGCTCGGCGGTGTTGACCTGCTGGCGCACCTCGCCGTTGACCAGCATGCGCATGTTCAGGTCGTGCGGGTTGGGCACTTCGTCCGCCGTCACGATCCACGGGCCGAAGGGGCCGTGCGTGTTGAAGCTCTTGCCCAGCGTCATGGTGGGCGAGGCCAGTTGCCAGTCGCGCACCGACACGTCGTTGACGACCACGTAGCCGGCGACGACCGAGGCGGCGTCGGCCACGCTGACGTGGCGGCAGCGGCGGCCGATGACCACGCCGAGTTCGGCTTCGTAGTCGACCTTGTCCGATGCACGGGGCATGTGCACCGGATCAAAGGGGCCATTGACGCAAGACACCTGCTTGTTGAACCAGATCTGCGTGTCGGGCACCTGCATGCCTGCATCGAGGGCTTCCTGCTTGTGCTTCTTGTAGTTCATGCCGATGGCCAGGAACTTCTCGGGGTCCGGCACCGGCGCTTCCAGCCGCACGTCCGCGAGTGGCCAGCCCGGGGCGTTCTGCACGTCGATGGCCCGTGCCCGCTCGAGAGCCCGCGGGCCCGCCTGCAGGAACGCGCGCATGGTGCGCGGGAGCGACGGATCGCTGGCGGGCAGGTCGATGACGCGGTTGTCGACCACGATGCCGATGGAAGTGGTGCCGCGGACGGAGTAGGTGACGAGTTTCATGGGTCTCTCGGGTGAAGGCGGAAAGGGGAAAGCGGCACCCTGTTCAGGCGTCGGCTTCCGAGTTGGCGAAGAAGACGGCCGGATCGGGGGGCGGGCCCCAGAGGAAGAACGCATCCTCCGGCGGGTTGTCCCGGCCCTCCCAATCGACATCGGCAGGGATGTAGTCCATGGTGGCCGACAGTTCGGACCAGCTGCCCCACGGGTCCTGCGCGTAGTAGAAGTAGTTGGAGCCCAGCACGTGGCGGCCGATGCCCCAGCCGACCTTGTAGCCGGCCATCTGCAGGCGCATCATGCCCAGCGCGCAGTCGTCGACGGTCGGGACGTCCCAGCTCAGGTGGTGCAGCGCGGCCCCGGGCCCGCCGGCCAGCGCGATCAGGTGATGGTCGCTGCCATGCGGCGCATGGAGAAAGGCCACGCCCTCGCCCGAGCGGTCGGACAGGCGCAGGCCCAGCACCTGGGTGTAGAAGTCGTACATCCTCGGGAACTGGGCCGTCATGCGCGCGATGTGCGAGAGCCGCTGCGGCAGCGTGGCCTTCGCCTGGCTGTTGTAGGGCGCGCAGCGCACGCCATCGACGGGCAGCGCCGGGCTGGTGTGCTGCGCCGCGTTCAGCGTCGTCTTGGGGCCCGCGCGCACCTGCAGGGCCACGCCGTCCGGGTCGGTGAACCAGAAGCCGGAGGCATCGGCCCCGGCCGGGGGCGGCATCAACGCGACGCCCTGGGCGACGACGTGGGCGCGGAGCTTCTCCAGCTCGTCCTCGAAGCAGTGCAAGCTCAGGCGATCGAATTTCTTCCTGGCGCCCAGGGACAGGCGCCCCCAGGCGTGGTCGCTCGTCACGGTGCGCAGCACGAGCCCTCCGCCTTCGCGCGCCACGCGCAAACCGAAGGTGCTGTAGAAGCGCTCCGCGTCTTCCAGCGACGGCACGGTCATGTGGAACTCGCCGATGGAGTGGATGCCCAGGCGGTCGTGGCGGCGGGATACGGTCATGGTGTGGTCTCCTGCAAGAGAGGGGGCGGCTACGCCGTGATGGCGAGCGCGTCGCGCCAGGCGTCCAGCAAGGCGTTCAGCCCGGCCGCATCGCGCGCGCCGCCGTAGACGTAGAAGTCCGGCCTGTACAGCACCGCGGTGCAGTCCAGCGCGTCCAGCCAGGCCCGGTAGCGGTCGTCCAGATCCTCGATGCCGCCGGGGCCGAAGTGCACCAGCACCGCGCCCTGGGCCTGCAGCGCCGCCCGGTTCCGCGCGGAGATCGCCTCCAGCGTTTCGGCATCGCGGGCGAGCACGGTGAAGTGCAGCCCGAGCACGTCGTCGAACAGACCCTCGCGGCCCTGGCTGCGGATGCGCGCCTGCACGCCCAGCTGGCCGGCGTCCGGCGCGCCCTCGAGCCACAGTCCCGGGCCCAGCCGGGGCCGCGGCGGGGGCGGCGGCGCGTAGCCGGGCAGCTGCTGCGCGGCGATCATCTCGCGGTCCCGCTGCGCGGCGACCTGCGGGTCGGTGATGCAGATGACCTTGCCCAGCTCGATGGCGAAGCCGATCAGCTGCTGCACGTGCGCCGAGCGTTCGGGGCCATAGCTGTCGAGCACCTGCTCGGAGAGCCGGCCGCGCAGCACGGCGTCCAGCCGCCAGGCCAGTGCGATGCTGTCGCGCAGGCCGCTGCACATGCCCTGGCCGGCGAACGGCGGCGTCAGGTGCACGGCGTCGCCGGCCAGCAGCGCCCGCCCCTGGCGCCACTGTTCGGCCCACTGGCCGCGGAAGGTGTAGACGGCGTGGCGCTCCAGCGTGGCGTTGGCCGGCGTCACGTCCCAGGGCGCGAGCAGCTTCCACGACACGTCGGCGCGGTTCATCTCGGCCAGGGTTTCGTCGGGCCGCAGCATGAATTCCCAGCGCCTGCGGCCGGGGCCGCCGGGCACGATGGTGGTGGGCCGCTCGGGGTCGCAAAGCTGCCAGGCGCGGGGCACCCATTCGCGCTGCGGATCGGGCTTGACGTCGACCACCAGCCAGTTGAAGGCGAAGCCCAGGTCGTGCATCTGGATGCCCAGCGTGCGCCGCACGAAGGAGTTGGCGCCGTCGGCGCCCACCACCCAGCGTGCACGCACTTCGCCGCGCTCGCCCAGTCCCGTCCATTGGCCGTCGCGCAGCTCGCCGCGCTCCATCTCGATGCGCACGCCTTCGGCGTCCTGCGTCAGCGCGGTGGCGCTCCAGCCCTGGTGCACGGTGACCGTCGGCTGGAGCTTGACGTGGCGGTCGACAGCCCGCTCCAGGTCGGGCTGCGAGAACATGTTCGCGATCGGCCAGCCGCTCGGGCCTCCGCCGCTCCAGTCCAGATTCATCAGCATCTCGCGCCCGGCGTTGCGCCACTGGTAGGTGTCCAGCGTTTCGGAGATGCGGTTGACGTCGTCGATCACGCCCGCGGCCTGCAGGATGCGGGCGACCTCGTGGTCGAAGTGCACCGCGCGCGGCAGCGGGTACAGGTCGGGCCAGCGGTCGATCACCGTCACGCGATGGCCCATGCGCCCCAGCAGCAGCGCCAGCATCTGGCCCGTCGGGCCATAGCCAACGATGGCCACGTCCGCTTCATTCGAGATCGAAAAACTCATCGCCATGTCTCCATGGATGCGCTCGAGGCGCTCCTATTGAACTGCGGCGATTGTTTTTGTTTTGGACTTATCTGTCAATATGACAAGATGAGGGATTTCACCCGTGCGCGATCACGCCCTGCAGGCCAGGCGCATCCCGGTCCTTCAGCTGGCATTGCCGTCCCATTGCAGCTCGGGCAACTGCAACGGGGGGAGGGGGAGCTGGCTCACCTTCCTGGCCCGCGACACGGTCGCGCCGATGCCATGCAGCGCCAACGCCAGCATCTGCCTCAGGTGCGCGCGCGGCGCGTCCCCATCGATGACCGTGACGATGGCCTGGGCGATGGAAGAGAGCACCAGGTCGCGGGCAGCGCGCAGCGACGGGTATTCCAGCTCGCCCGCCTTGCGCGCAAGCTCCAGGTCGCGCGTCAGGTAGACGTCCACCAGCTTGCCGATCGAGTGGCTGCGAAACCCGGTACGCATCACGAATGCGCCCCAGCTCGGGAAGTCCACGCCGATGTGGAGATAGAGCAGGCAGCCCGTGGCAAGGCGTTGCAAGGGGTCGTCGATCGTGACCACCACCTTGTCGATGTTGTGCAGGATCGCGTCGCTCAGTTCGGAGGTCACTGCGTCCAGCAGTTCCTGCGTGGTGTCGAAGTAGTTGTAGAAGGTGCCGCGCGCCACGCCGGCTGCCGCGATGAAGTCGTCGATCAGCGGCGCATCGATGCCCATTTCCGCGAACACGCGCATCGCGGCGGACAGCAGCTTGCGGCGCATGCGTTCGCGCCGCAGCGCACCCGTGCGCACCCGGTGGTCTTCCACCTCGGGTGCGGGGGCGGTGCGCGCCACCGCGCGGCGTGCCGGCGCGGGGCGGGGCGTCTTGGGAACGGCCGACATCAGTGAAGCTCCCGATGGATGGATTCCATTGTCAATTCGATGGATTTGTTGAAGTTGACGGATGCCGCCAAACAGAAATGGGTGCAAGAGTAAACCATGCATGGGCGAGGCCGCCATGCGCATCGGAGGCCGGCGGGCCTGGACCCCACCCGCATTGCCAGGCGAGCATCAGGGGGTATGCTCGCCCCGCCCGGTCCCGCGATCGCCAGGCTGCAAGCGGCACGCCGCGGCCTCGCCCAAGTCCAGCCTGGGCGCGCGGCCCCAGCCAGGTCGTGGACTTTCGAGCGGGCAGCGCCTTCGGGCTCCACGCGCCGAAGGGCAGCCCGCCCAAGGCAGCCACGATCCAGCGACGGGGGCTGCACGGCCCTTGACCCTTCTTCCCTTTCCTCGATCCGGAGACCTTCATGACCCGTCCCATCCTCCACACCCTGATCTGCAGCACGCGCCCGGGGCGCGTCGGCCCCACCATCGCCGAATGGGCCCATGCCCAGGCGCAGGCCCACGGCGGCTTCGACGCGCGGCTGGTGGACCTGGCCTCGTTCGGGCTGCCCGTCTTCGACGAGCCCGAGCACCCGCGGCTGGGTCGCTACCAGCATGCGCACACGCGCGCCTGGAGCGCCAGCGTGGACGAGGCCGATGCCTTCGTCTTCGTGCTGCCCGAGTACAACTTCGCGCCGCCGGGCGCGCTGGTCAACGCGCTGAACTACCTCGTGCGCGAGTGGCACTACAAGGCGGTGGGCTTCGTCAGCTACGGCGGCATGTCCGGCGGCATCCGCTCGGTGCAGGTCACCAAGGGCCTGTTGAGCACGCTCAAGCTGGTGTCGCTGCCGGAGGCGGTGGCGTTGCCCAACGTCGCGCAGCAGCTGCAGGCCGAGGGCGGCCTGGCCGCCAACCCCGTCAACGGCCAGTCGGCCACGGCCATGCTCGACGAACTGCTGCGCTGGACGGGGGCGCTGCAGGGCCTGCGCGCGAAGTAGGGCGCTTCTTCCCCTCTCTGCCCCTGGACATGCCCGCGCTGCGGGTTGTCGAAAAAAGGACGGAAATGTCATGTTGACAAATTTGCTCATTTTCAACATCATCCCGGCCCGGAGGCAGAGAAACCGATGAAACCCACCAACGTCTACCGCGTCGTCGCCGCGGCATTGAGCGCGGCCTGCTTGCTGGCGAGCCCACTCGCCACGGCGCAGGCCTATCCCACCCGGCCGGTCAAGATGATCGTTCCGTTCCCCGCGGGAGGAACGACCGATCTCGTTGCAAGGCTGCTCGCGCAGCGCATGTCGGAGAGCATGGGGCAGCCCGTGACGGTGGAGAACAGGCCTGGCGCCGGTGGCGCCATCGGCGCCGACGCAGTGGCGAAGGCGCCGCCGGATGGCTATACCGTGCTGATGCACAACACCACGCTGGTCTTCTCGTCCCTGACGCAGACGCTGGCGAAGCGCGCGAGCTTCGACGCCACGAAGGACCTGGCCGGCGTGGGGATCGCCGTGACGGTTCCCTTCGTGTTCACGGCGCCGCCGTCGGTTCCTGCCGCCGATCTCAAGGAACTCGCCGGCCTGCTCAAGTCGAACGCGGGCCTTCAGTACAACTACGGTTCCACCGGCCCCGGGTCCGCGATGCACATCATGGGCGAGACCTTCAAGCGCGCCGCGGGTGTCGAGATGGAGCACATCGCATTCAAGGGTGCGGCACCGCTCAAGCAGGAACTCCTGGCGGGGCGCATCCAGCTGGGCGGCGACCAACTGCCGACCTCCCAAAGCGAGATCAAGGCGGGAACGCTGAAGGCCCTTGCCACCAACGCCAGGCAGCGCATGCCGTCCTTGCCCAACGTGCCCACCGTGCGCGAACTGGGCTATGCGCAGCTGGAGCTGGAGGGCTGGAACGGCGTCTTCGCGCCCGCAGGCGTTCCGGGTCCCGTGCTGGAGCGGCTGCACCGGGAACTCGCGGCGGCCGTCAAGCATCCGGATGTCTCCAGGAGGCTTTCCGAACTGGGGGCCGAGCCCGTCGGCTCCGCTCCCGCGGAACTGGATGCGATGCTCCGCCGGCAGATGGAGCAGTTCCTTCCGGTCATCCGCGACATGAAGCTCGAGTAGCTGCGCCTGCGCGCATGGGCCCCGGCAGACGCTGCCCGGGCCCGCCAATGCGGCTGCCTCGGTGGGCGGGCCTCAAGAATTCGGTGTTACTGGGGCTGGATGCCCAGCTCCCGCGCCAACGCCTGGTAGAGGCGGATCTCGCCCTGGTAGAACTGGTCCAGTTCGGCCAGCGTCATGGGGTCGGCGGGTTCCGTGCCGGTGCTGGCCGTGTAGGCGCGCAGTTCGGGTTCGGCCAGGGCCTTGGCAAGGGCTGCGTGCAGGCGCTGCACCGTGGCTTCGGGCTGGTTGCGCGGCACCAGCACGGCGCCCCAGGTGCCGTAGATGAAATCGCCCAGCGCCTTGTCCTGCTGCGACAGCGGCGGCAGCGCGGGCATCCGCGGCAGCGGCGTTGCGCGGGTGATGCCATACGCGCGCACCTTGCCGCTTTCGATCAGCGTGGGCGTGTTGCCGGCCAGGGGCAGGAAGCTGAGGTCGATCTGCGAACCCATGAGGTCCTGCACCACCGGCGGCACGCCTTTGTAGGGCGCATGCGTCAGCGTCACGCCCATGCGGCGGGACCACTGCTCGCCCAGCAGGTGGATCATCGAGCCAGGGCCGATATGGCCGAACGACAGCGGCTGGTTGGCGCGCTGGCGCGCCAGGCCCGAAAGCTCGGCCAGGTTGGCGGCGGGCAGGTCGGGACGGCCCACCAGCACGTAGGTGGCGCGGCCGGTCAGCCCAATGGCGCGCAGTTCCTCGGGTTTGTACCGCGCGCCGACCATGGCCAGCGGCGTGAGGATGGGCTCCGTCTGCGATGCGATCAGCAGCACCGGCGTGTTGGGCGGCGTGCCCAGCACCTTGCGCACGCCGATGGAGCCGCCGGCGCCGGGCATGTTTTCCACCACCACGGCCTGGCCCAGTGCGGCCTGCAGCAGGGGCTGCAGCTTGCGGGCCGATCCGTCGGTGGGGTTGCCCGCCGGCTGCGGCACGACGAAGGACAGTGGCTGCCCCTGCGCCCGCACGCCGCCGGCCTGGCCGGCCAGGGCCGCGCCCGCCAGCGCCATGAAGGCGCGGCGGTCGATCCGTGCCGTGCGCATCGTTGCAAAGCTCTTGCCCAGTGTCATGGTGCAGCGCCCCAGTGTTCGGGATTCATGGGGGCGGAGTATTGTCATGTTGAACTAAATGGTCAAGATGACATGGACGGCCTGTTCTTCGGGGTTTCCACGTACGTCCCATCGATCTCCATCGAATCGCTGGCGCAAGACCCGGTGGCGGCTGCCGGGCCGCGCGCAGTGTCCGGCATCAGGGATGGCAAGGCCGCGCCTACGGCAGCACCAGCGGCCCCGCCCCCGATGCCGCGGCGTACAGCCGTTCGACCTCGGCATGGCGCCGCGCCAGCACGGCCCGCTGGTTGATGTAGCCCTTGTCGGTGATCTCGCCGGCCTCGAGCGCGGGCGGGCTGTCCAGCACCAGCGCGCGGCGCGGGCTGCGTGCCGAGCCGGCACCCGCGGCGGCCTGCTCCTGCATCACGCGGCCCAGCGCGGCCTGCAGCGCTTCGGGCTGCTGCTGGCCGGCCGCCGAGGGGAACACCAGCAGCCCGATCTCGGCCCGGTCGTGGCCCGCGACGACGATGTCCTGCACCAGCGGCGCGAGCCGCGACACCAGGTCCACGCGCAGCGTGCCGACCGAGACCCAGGTGCCGCTGGACAGCTTGAAGTCCTCGGCCACGCGGCCGTCGAAGACGATGCCGCGCGCGGGTTGCGCCGCGTCGAGCAGCCGGCCCGCGTCGCCGATGCGGTAGTAGCCCTGCGCGTCGAAGGCCGCCGCCGTCTCCTGCGGGCCGTGCAGGTAGCCCGGGAACACCGAGACGCCGCGGATGCGCATCTCCAGCTTGTCGCCGCTGGGCACGAAGCGGACCGCCATGCCGGGCAGCGGGTTGCCGATGCAGCCGGCGCCGTCCTGCTGCCAGTGCGCCGTGGTGATGGCCGGTGCGGTCTCGGTGCAGCCCCAGGAGGTGGTCAGCCACAGCGGCCGGCCCGGGCGCACGCGCTCGGCCACGGCCTGCAGGCGCTGCCAGGTCGAGGGCGCCAGCGCGGCCGCCGCGTAGAAGGCCAGGCGCAGGCGCGACAGGATGTCTTCGGCCAGCGCGTCGTCGGCCTCCATGAGCGGCAGCAGCATGTCGAAGCCGCGCGGCACGTTGAACCACAGCGTGGGCCGCACCTCGCGCAGGTTGCGCGCGGTCTTCTCGACGAGACCGGGCGCGGGCCGGCCTTCGTCGATGTACAGCGCGCCGCCATGCGCCAGCACCATGTTCAGGTTGTGGTTGCCGCCGAAGGTGTGGCTCCAGGGCAGCCAGTCCACGAGCACGGGCTTTTCCTGCGCCAGGAAGCGCCAGGTCTGCGCCATCTGCTGCTGGTTGGCGCACAGCATGCGGTGCGTGTTGATGACGGCCTTGGGCCGGCCCGTGGAGCCCGAGGTCAGCAGGTACTTGGCATGGTCGTCGGGCGCGATGGCGGCGAAGGCCTGCTGCACGGCCGGCGTCTCGCGCGTGGCCAGCAGCGCGGCGAAGGCCAGCGCACCGGGCCAGTCCTGCGCATGGTCGCTGAACACGCAGGGCACGGTGAGGTCGCAGGCCGCCATGGCGGGGCCGTAGCTGCGCGCATCGGCCGCGTAGACCAGGGCCGGCTGCAGCAGCGCGAGCATCTCGCGCAGCCGCGTGAAGTCGCCGGCCTGGCGCGCGTAGGCGCTGGACAGCGAGCAGGCCGGCCGGCCGACGTGCATGGCGGCCAGCATCAGCACCGCGTGGTTGAGCGCGTTGTCCGAGAGGATGACGACGGGCCGGCCCGCCGGCAGGCGCATGTCCAGCAGCGCCTGGCCGACCGCGCCCACGGCCTGGCGCAGCGCGGCGTAGTCCAGGCGGCGCCAGTCCTGGCCATCGGCGGTGCGCTCGGCCAGCGCGGTGGCCTGCGGTGTCGCCTGCGCCCAGTGCTCCAGCCATGCGCCGACGCAGCGCGCATGGGGCTGCAGCACCTCGGGCGAATGCAGAACGAAGGAGCCGTCGCCGAGTTCGGTGCGCAGCGCGGCGGGCGGTGCGACCTGGGCGGGATCGTCGAGGAAGTCGATGGGCGCCATGTTCAGTCCAGCTGCGGGTGATCGGCCTTGGCCGCCATGAGGCCCAGCAGCAGCTGGTCGCGGGCGCGCTGCAGCTCGGCGGCGCTGCGGCCGGCCAGCGCCGCGTCCACGCCGTCCACCACCTTGGCCTTCAATTCGGCGTGCATGGTGGGCGCGCCCAGGTCCTGCCACCAGCTTTCGATGGGGCCGCCCAGGTGCTCCAGCAGGTGCGCCATGCCGCCATCCCCGCCCGACAGGTGCAGGTTCAGGAACGGGCCCAGCAGCGCCCAGCGCAGGCCGGGGCCGTGGGCGATCGCGGTGTCGATGTCGGCCACGCTGGCCACGCCCTGGTCCACAAGGTGGAAGGCCTCGCGCCACAGCGCGGCCTGCAGCCGGTTGGCGATGTGGCCCTGGATCTCGCGCCGCACCTGGATGGGCTTCTTGCCGATGGCGCGGTAGAAGCCCATCGCGCGCGCGATGGCTTCGGGCGCCGTCTTCTCGCCGCCGCCGACCTCGACCAGCGGGATCAGGTGCGGCGGGTTGAACGGGTGGCCCAGCACCACGCGCTGCGGATGCGCGCAGGCCGACTGCATGGCGCTGACGGCCAGGCCCGACGAACTGGAGGCCAGCAGCGCCTGGGCCGGCGCGGCGGCGTCCATGCGCGCGTAGAGCGCGGTCTTGAGGTCCACGCGCTCGGGGCCGTTCTCCTGCACGAAATCGGCCCCGGCCACGGCGTCCTCCAGCCGCGCATGGAAGCGCAGCCGCTCGGGCGCGGCGCCGTCGGCCAGGCCCATGGCCTGCAGGGCCGGCCAATGCCGCGCCACCGCCGCGCGCAGGCGCTGCTCGGCGCCCTCGGCCGGGTCGGTGGCGGCCACATCCAGCCCGCGCGCGAGGAAGCAGGCGGCCCAGCTCGCGCCGATCACGCCGGTGCCGACGACGGCAACCTGGCGAATCGGGTTCGCCGGGGTACCTTCGGCTTCGCCTGCGGTGCGAGCACCTTGGGGCGGCCCGGCGGTGCTCATAGCGCCTTCCAGCGCGCGCAGCGCGACTCGGCCTTGGTGGTCCAGGCGGCTTCGCCCGCGATGGTCTCCACGACCTTGTAGTAGTCCCAGGGCTCCTGCGATTCGGCCGGCGTCTTGACCTGCACGAGCCGCATGTCGTGCACCATGAGCCCGTCTTCGCGCAGCCAGCCGTTCTGCATGAACATGTCGTTCACCTTGGTCTTGCGCAGCTGGGCCATGACCTTGTCGCCGTCGTCGCTGCCGATGGCCTGCACGGCCTTGAGGTACTGCAGCGCGGCCGAGTAGTCGCCCGCATGGAACGAGGTCGGCATGCGCTTGTGCTTGTCGAAGAAGCGGCGCGCCCAGGCGCGCGCCTCGGGCGACTGGTTCCAGTACCAGCTGTCGGTCAGGAACATGCCCTGCGCGGTCTTCAGGCCCAGCGCGTGCACGTCGTTGATGGTGATGATCATGCCCGCCAGCTTCATGTTCTTGCCGATGCCGAACTCGGCCGCCGACTTGATCGCGTTGACCGTGTCGCTGCCGGCGTTGGCCAGCGCCAGCACCTGGGCCTTGGAAGCCTGCGCCTGCAGCATGAAGGACGAGAAGTCGTTCGCGCCCAGCGGGTGCTTGACCGCGCCGGCCACCGTGCCGCCGTTGGCTTCCAGCGTCTTGCTCGCGTCGGCCTGCAGCGCGGTGCCGAAGGCGTAGTCGGCCGTCACGAAGTACCAGCTCTTGCCGCCCGACTTGGCGACCGCGTTGGCCGTGCCGCGCGCCATGGCCACGGTGTCGTAGGCGTAGTGCACGGTGTAGGGCGAGCAGTGCTCGTTGGTCAGGCCCGAGGCGCCCGCGCCGACCACGAAGTAGGGCCGCTTCTTCTCGGCCGCCACGCCGGCCATGGCGATCGCCGCGCCCGAGCCCACGCCGCCGATCAGCATGTCCAGCCTGTTGACGTCGAACCACTCGCGCGCCTTGGCGGCCGCGATGTCGGCCTTGTTCTGGTGGTCCACGGTCAGGAGCTCGATCTTCTTGCCGTTGATGGCGCCGCCCATGTCGGCGATCGCCATGCGGATGGCCTCGGCGCCGGCCGGGCCGTCGTAGTCGCGGTACAGGCCCGACATGTCGCTGACGAAGCCGATGCGGATCACGTCGTCGGAGATCTGCGCCTGCGCGCCGGCCGCGCAGGCCAGGCCGGCGCACAGCGCATGGAAGGTTCGGTGGGGGGCCATGGTCGTGTCTCCTACTGGTTGTTCGGGGCGAAGGCGGGGCGGGGGCTGCCCGCGCGCGGCAGGCCCATGATCCGGCGCGCCTCTTCGGGCGTGGCCGGTTCCATGTCGAGCTCGCGGATGATGCGCACGATGCGCTCGGTCAACTGCACGTTGGTGGCCAGCTCGCCCTGGCGGAAGTACAGGTTGTCCTCCAGGCCCACGCGCGCATGGCCGCCCAGCAGCAGCGCGGCCACGTTGGCCTCCAGCTGCGCCGGGCCGATGCCGCTCACGCAGAAGATGCTGTCCTTCGGCAGCGTGTCCACCATCTGCTGCAGGAAGCGCGGCGAGTAGGGCATCGCGTTCTGGAAGTTGCGGTGCACGTTCATGACCAGGTTGATGAAGTGCGGCCCGTCGTCGTGGCCTTCGGCGATCAGCGTCGTCACGTCCTGCAGGATGTGGGTGGGGCTGAACACCTCCCACTCGGGCTTGATGCCGCGCGCCTTCATGCAGGCCGCCAGTTCCCGGCCCTTGGACAGCGGCGTGTCCATCAGGATTTCCCGGCCCTCGAACGACAGGTTCAGCGTGGTGGCGTCCAGCGTGCACATCTCGGCGCCGGCGTCCATGCCCTTGATGCGTTCTTCCCAGGCGATCTCCCAGCGCTCGCCGGCCAGCGGGCGCACCATGTCGCCGTGCACGCCGCCGCCCGTGGAGTTGTTGAGCACGATGTCGCAGCCGGCCGCGCGGATGCGCTGGTTCATGTCGCGGTAGATGGCCGGGTTGCAGGTGGCGCCGTCGTCGGGCCGGCGCGCGTGCAGCGCGACCACGCTGGCGCCTGCGTTCCAGCAGCGCACGACGTCGTCGGCGATCTCCTGGGGCTGGGTGGGCAGGTGCGGGTTCTGCGACTTGTGGGCCATGCCGCCCGTGGGGGCGATGGTCACGATGACCTTGCGTCTGGACATGCCGTCTCCTTGGCGTGGGGATGCGGCATGTTGGTCCCCGGGCCGCGTGCATTCAGTCATCGTGACGACATTCGGTGTCAGGGTTTTCGCGGTGCCGGGCTGCGGCTGCTATGGTGGCAGCCCCCACCATGCGCCGCGCCACCCCGTCCGAAGACACCCCCTCGCTGGACCGCCTGTTGGCCGGCTCGGCCTGGTTCCCCGCGCTCGACGCGGCAGCACGTGCGCGCGTGCGCGCCGACATGCAGGAGGTCGACGTCGCGGCCGGCGCCGCGCTGTGCCGCATGGGCGACGAGCCGCAGCACTGGTACGGCGCCATCGAAGGCCTGCTCAAGTGGGCCGTGACGGCCGAGGACGGCCGCTCGGTCACGCTGGGCGGCCTGTCGCGCGGCAGCTGGTTCGGCGAGGGCACGCTGCTGCGCGCGGTGCCGCGCACAGCCGACATCATCGCGCTGCGCCCCAGCCGCGTGGCGCTGATGCCGGTGGAGACCTTCCAGTGGCTGCACGCCACCGAGCGCGCTTTCGACCACTTCCTGCTGCGCCAGATCAACGAGCGCATGCACTGGTTCCTGGGCAACTTCGCGGCCCACCACCTGCTGGACACCGACAGCCAGGTGGCGCGCGCGCTGGTCGGCCTGTTCCACCCCTGGCTGCACCCGGGCAGCGATCCGCACCTGGCGGTCTCGCAGGAGGAGATCGCCAACCTGTCGGGCCTGTCGCGCCAGCGCTGCAATGCGGCGCTGCGCCGGCTGGCGGAGGCCGGGCTGATCGCCGTGGGCTATGGCGGCATCACGGTGCTGGACCTGCCGGCGCTGCGCCGCCGCGTGCCGGGCTGACCGGGCTGACGGCGTTTGCCGCCGGGGCCCTGCTTCAGCTTGCGTCCCGCGGCGCCAGCGCGTCCTTCAGGTGCCGCACCAGGGCCTGCACCTTGGGCACGTTGGCGCGGTTCTCGGGCAGCAGGGCCTTGAGCCAGAACGCGTCGAGCGGGTAGTCCGCCAGCAGCGGCACCAGGGCGCCGCCGTCCAGCGCGGGCCGGGCCAGGTAGTCGCCCAGGATGGCGATGCCGTTGCCGTCCAGCGCGGCCGACAGCAGCAGCTGGGCCTCGTTGGTGCTCAGCCGCGGCTGCACCTTGACGCTGACGCGGCCCGCGGCACTGTCGAAGCTCCAGGTGGTGCCGGTCGGCAGGAAGTTCAGGATGGCGTGGTCCTTGAGCTCGCTCGGGTGGCGCGGCGTGCCGCGCGCTTGCAGGTAGCGCGGCGCCGCGCAGGCGGTGCGCGGCATGGGGCACAGCGGCTCCTCGACCACGCCGGCGTAGGCGTCGGGCATCATGGTCAGCGCCAGGTCGAAACCCTCTTCGGCGGGGTTCACGGCGCGGTCCAGCGCCACGACCTCCAGGTGCAGCAGCGGGTACAGGCGCTGGAAATGCTCGAGCAGCGGGCCGACCAGGCAGACCGTGACCGAGGTCGGCGCCTTGATGCGCAGCTGGCCCTGGAGCCGGTCACCGACCGGGTTGGCGAACAACTCCTGTGCGTCGGTCACCACGCGCTGCACCGCGGGCAGGTAGCCGCGGCCCACCGGCGTCAGGCGCACGCGCCGCGTCGTGCGCTCGAACAGCGCGCCCTGGACCTGCGCCTCGAGCTGGCCGATGCGCTTGGTCACCACGGACGGCGCGATGCCCAGCTCGCGCGCCGCGGCCGAGAAGCTCTCGGTGCGCGCGACCGCCAGGAAGGTCCGCAGGTTCGAGAGCGTGTCCAAGCCGGGGCCGCGGTGGGCGTCAGTCGACCGAGATGTTCTGCGCGCGGATGATCGCGCCCAGCAGCGCGGCCTCTTCCCTCACGCGCTGGTGCAGGCCCTCGCCGGAGGTGCCCACGGCCTGCCAGCCCTGGTTCAGCAGCCGCGTGCGGGTGTCGGGCTCGCGCATGATGCGCGGCACCTCGGCGGCCAGCCGCGCTTGCGCGGCCTTGGACAGCTTGGCCGGGCCGACCAGCGCGGTCCAGACCTCGAGGTTGAAGTCCTTCACGCCGGCATCGGCCAGCGGCGCGACATCGGGCACCAGCGCGCTGCGGCCGCTCGTGACGCCGATGGCCTTGAGCTTGCCGGCGTGCACCTGCGGCATGGCCACGCCCGGCGGCACCAGCGCCATCTGCACCTGCTCGCCGATGATGGCGGTGACGACCGCGGGGTTGCCCGAGTAGGGCACGTGCACGGGCGCGATGCCGGACTTGCTCTTGAGCAACTCCATGCCCAGGTGGGCGACCGAGCCCGCGCCGACGGAGCCGTAGTTGGCCTTGGCCCCGGCCTGGCGCATGGCGGCGAAGAAGGCGGCGCCGTCGGGCAGCTGCGGCGCGGCCACCAGCACCAGCGGCGCGGTGGCCAGCAGCGAGATTTCGCTGAAGTCCTTCTGCGGGTCGTAGCTGAGCTTGGGGTTGAGCAGCCTGGCGGAGGTCAGGTTGCCGTTGATCACGACGCCCAGCGTGTGGTCGTCCGTGGCCTTGGCGACCTGGTCGGCCGCGATGTTGCCGGAGGCGCCGGGCTTGTTCTCGACGATGACGGGCTGGCCCAGCACGCGGCCCAGCGGATCGGCCAGCGCGCGCGCCGCCATGTCGGGCGTGGAGCCGCCCGGGAAGCCCACCAGCAGCCGGATCGGCCGCGTCGGCCAGGCGGGGTCCGCCGCCCGTGCCGTGCCCAGCGTGGCGCCCAGCGCGCAGGCTGCCAGGCAGGCCAGGGTCGTGCGTCTTGTCGTTCTGTTCAAAGTCTCTCTCCTGAAGCGTTGGTCAATCGTCGCGGCCGAGCCAGGCGCCGTCCTGCGCGAGCCGTGCCTGCAGCGCCGGCACGTCGATGGCGCGCAGGTCCTGCCCGTGCTGCAGCGCCTGCGCGGCCGCGGTGCCGGCCGCCTGCCCCATCACGAAGCAGGCCCCGGACACCCGCGCGGCCGATTGGCCCAGGTGCGTCATCGAGGCGCAGCGGCCGGCGACCAGCACATTGTCCAACGTGCGCGGCAGCAGCATGCGGTAAGGCAGGTGGTTGTAGCCGCGCGCACGCGGGATGTCCTGCCACTGGAAGGCGATGTTGCCCGCCACGTGTTCCTCGATCATCCAGCCGTTGACGCCGATGGTGTCCGCGAAGCTCGCGCAGTCCAGCACGTCGCGCGCGGTCAGCTGGTAGTCGCCGAGCACGCGGCGCGTCTCGCGCACGCCGACCTGCGGCGCGATCTCCAGCAGGTAGGCGTTCTCGAAGCCCGGCGCATAGGCGCGCAGGAAGCGGAAGAAGTTGAGGATCTGGCGCCGGCCCTCGATCTCGGCGGCGCTCAATTCCAGCGCATTGGTGCCGTCCACCGGGCCGCCCTCGGCATTGGACAGCTGGGTCACGTTGGCGCGCCACTCGGCCGGGTTCTTCTGCGGCCGGATGATGGGCGTCTTGCGCGCGAAGCGCCAGCCCTCGCGCTCGGCCTGCTCCATGAGGCCGTCGAAGCGGTTCCAGACATCGCCGGCGCGCGCCGCGTCCACGCCGTGCACGCGGAACATGGTGGACGGGTACATCATGTCCTCGCCCTGGCCGGCGGCGTCGCGGCCCTTCTCGAACGGCGCGCCGGCCCAGGTGGCCAGGTCGCCGTCGCCCGAGCAGTCGATGAACACCCGGCCCAGCACGGCCTGGCGGCCCGACTTGGTCTCCAGCAGCAGGGCCGCCACGCGGCCCGGCCCGGCCATCTGCACGCCCACGGCATGGGCATGGAACAGCACCTGTGCGCCGCTGCCCACCACCACGTCGTCGGCCGCGAGCTTGAAGGCCGCGTTGTCGTACGCCTGGGCCGCGATCTTGCCGCCGAACAACAGGTGCGGCTCGCGCAGGCCGCCCAGCGCGTCCATGCGCTGCAGCAGTTCGTCGGCGATGCCGTGCACGACCTGGCGCACCTCGCCGTGCACGTTGGCGTGCAGGCCGCAGAAGTTGGTCACGCCGGCCGCCGTGCCCATGCCGCCCAGGAAGCCGTAGCCCTCCACCAGCAGCGTGCTGCGGCCCTGCCGCGCGCTGGCCGCGGCCGCGGCGATGCCGGCCGGCCCGCCGCCGAGCACCACCACGTCATAGGCGCCGAAGACGGGGGTCCTGCGGCTCGGTTCGGTGATCGGTTCGAAAGTGGTTGGCTGCATCGCAGGGCGCTCCATGAAAAGTGGGGCGCATCTTAGTGATGCAGGAAATCAAAAACAATCGGCTGCGGCGCGAGCAGAAAATTCTCGATTCGCGAATAGTGACTGGCTTCGGCAACCGTTGTCATTGAAAATTTAACATCTGTCGTTAGTATTTCAATGATGATCAGTCGACGGACCGATGCGCTTGTGCGCGATCGCCTGGGCGACATGCCGGCCGTGGTGCTGCTTGGCCCGCGCCAGGTGGGCAAGACCACGCTGGCGCGGCAGATTGCCGCGCAATGGCCGGGCGGCGCCGTGTACCTGGACCTGGAGCGGCCGGCGGACCGCCTGCGCCTGGAGGACGCGGACGCCTACCTGCGCGCGCAGCAGGGCCGCCTGGTGGTCATGGACGAGATCCACCGCGCCCCGGGCATCTTCGAGGTCCTGCGCGGCATCATCGACGAGCGCCGCCAGGAAGGTTTGCGCAGCGGGCAGTTCCTGCTGTTGGGCTCCGCCGCGCTGGACCTGATGCGCCAGTCCAGCGAGACGCTGGCGGGCCGCGTCGCCTACGTGGACATGGCGCCGGTCGACACCGGGGAGGCAGCGCATGCCGGCATCGCCGACGCCCAGCTGTGGCTGCGCGGCGGCTTTCCCGACAGCCTGCTGGCCTTCGACGACCGGCGCAGCCTGGACTGGCGGCGCGACTTCATCCGCAGCTACCTGGAGCGCGACGTGCCCATGTTCGCGCCGCGCATGCCGGCCGAGGCCATCGGGCGCCTGTGGACCATGCTGGCGCACCAGCAGGGCAGCGTGCTGAACCAGGCCCGCATCGCCAGTGCGCTGGGCGTGTCCAACCCCACCATCGACCGCTACATCGACCTGCTCGTGGACCTGCGCCTGGTGCTGCGCCTGCGGCCCTGGTCCGGCAACGTCGGCAAGCGGCTGGTCAAGTCGCCCAAGGTCTATGTGCGCGACAGCGGCGTGCTGCATGCCCTGCTGGAGATCGAGAGCCTCAACGACCTTCTGGGGCATCCCGTCAACGGCCTGAGTTTCGAAGGCCACTGCATCGGTAGCCTGGTGCAGGCCGCCGGCAGCCGCAGGCAGGCGTACTTCTACCGCACCCACGTCGGCGCCGAGGTCGACCTGTTGTTGCAGCAGGGCGGCCGACAGGGGATCGCCATCGAGATCAAGCGTTCGACGGCACCCAGCCTGGAACGCGGCTTCGGCGTGGCCTGCGACGATCTGGGGATCAGCCAGCGGTATGTGGTCTATCCCGGTACGGAGCGGTTTGCGCTGCGCAATGGGGCGGTGGCACTGGGGTTGAGGGAGATGGTGGAGGTGCTGGGGGAGTAGGTGGGCTTCGGCCCAGGGCGTCGATGTCGGGGGCGAATCGCGCGCGCTGGGGTGGGGCGCACGCATTGCATGACCCTTCTCCATGTGTCGAGGTTGCAGCCCTCCTGTGCCTGCTTGTGGCATGTATCGACAATGTTGCTACTTCTGTCCGTTGGCGTTACAGTGCCGGGATCGAATAGGAGGGAGCTTGTGATGCACGTATCCGTCAAGAAATGGGGCAATAGCGCGTCCGTACGTATTCCTGCGGCTGTGATGGCGGCCGCGCGGCTGCAACTGGACGAGACCGTGGATGTCCGGGAGGAGGACGGACGCATCGTGATCGAACCGGTGCGGCCGCACGAATACGAACTCTCCAGCCTGCTGGAGGGCATCGCGGCGGACAACCTGCACGGTGAAGCCGACTTCGGCAAGGCCGTGGGCAAAGAAGCCTTCTGATGGCTCCTCGGTATGTGCCCGAGGCGGGTGACATCGTGTGGCTGCACTTCGATCCGCAGGCGGGCCACGAGCAGGCCGGACACCGGCCCGCGCTGGTGCTCAGTCCGTCGGCCTACAACACCCGGACCAGCCTCATGTTGTGCTGCCCGATGACGACGCAGTTGAAGGGATATCCCTTCGAGGTGGTGGTGGCCGGCGCCCGTCCAAGCGCGGTGCTGGCCGACCAGGTGAAGAGCCTGGATTGGACGGTGCGCAAGGCCACCCGAAAGGGGCGGATTTCGCGTGCCGAACTGAGTGAGGTGCGTGCCAAGGTCCTGGCCCTCGTTGGCAAGCCGTGACGGCCCCATCGTGCCTCGATCGGCCTGCCTTGCTGCGCCGGCGTCAGACCCCCAGCCGCTCGCCCAGCGCCTGCGGATCGGCCAGCAGCGCACCGGAGGCGCCCTGCAGCACGATCTGTCCCTTCTCCATGACCAGCGCGCGGTCCGTGTGCGCGAGCACCTTGCGCCAGTCGCGGTCGACGATCAGCGTGGCGATGCCGGTGCTGCGGATCTGCGCGATCACGCGCCAGATCTCGGCCACGATCAGCGGCGCCAGGCCCTCGGTGGCCTCGTCGAGGATCAGCAGGCGCGGGTTGGTCAGGAGCGCGCGGCCGATCGAGAGCATCTGCTGCTCGCCGCCCGACAACTGGTTGCCGCCGTTGTTCAGCCGCTCCGCCAGGCGCGGGAAGGTCTCCAGCACGCGCTCGAAGGTCCAGGCCTTCTTGCCGTCGATGCCGGGCCGCGCCGCCATCACCAGGTTCTCGCGCACCGAGAGGTTGGGGAAGATGCCGCGGCCCTCGGGCACGTAGCCGATGCCCAGCCGCGCCATCTTCTCGGGCGGCTGGCCGGCCACGTCGCGGCCGTCGCACTGCACGCGGCCCTGCGCCGGGCGCACGTAGCCCATCAGCGTGCGGATCAGCGTGGTCTTGCCCATGCCGTTGCGGCCCAGCAGGCCGACCGCCGTGGCGGCCGGGATCTCGCCGGCCACGCCGTGCAGGATGTGGCTGTCGACGTAGTAGGTGTGCAGGTCGTCGAAGCGGATCATGCGTGCTGCTCCTCGCCCAGGTAGGCCGTGCGCACCTGCGGGTCGTTGCGGATCGCGCCGGGGTCGCCGCTGGCGATCACGGCGCCGTTGACCATGACCGTGATGCGCTCGGCGATGCGGAACACCGCGTCCATGTCGTGCTCCACGAGCAGGATGGCGTGGCCGCTCTTGAGGCGCTCGAGCAGGCCCAGCATGCGCTCGGTCTCCTCGGCGCCCATGCCGGCCAGCGGCTCGTCGAGCAGCAGCACGCGCGGCTTGGTGGCCAGGCACATGGCGACCTCGAGCTGGCGTTTGGCGCCATGGCTCAACTGGCCGGCGGTGCGCGCGGCCAGTGCGGTGAGGCCGGTGGCCTCCAGCGCCGCGTCGGCCGCGCCGCCGCTCGTGGCGCAGGCGCGCGCGGACTGCCAGATCGCCCAGGGCCGCGGCGTGGCGGCCTGCGCGGCCAGGCGGCAGTTCTCGTGCACCGTGAACTCCGGGAAGATGGTCGTGCGCTGGTAGCTGCGGCCCACGCCGGCCAGCGCGCGGCGCGCCTGGGGCTGGGCCGTGATGTCGGCACCGTCCAGCAGGATGCGGCCTTCGGAGGCCGCGATCTCGCCCGACAGCATGTTGATCAGCGTGGACTTGCCGGCGCCGTTGGTGCCGATCACGGCATGGACCTCGCCCACGCGCAGGTCCAGCGTCACGGCGTTCACGGCCACCAGCCCGCCGAAGCGGCGCGTGAGCCCGTTCACCTGCATCAGCGCGTTCATGGCTGGCCTCCTTTCACGAGGCCGATCAGCCCCTTGGGCAGCAGCGCGACGAAGCCGATGATGGCCAGCCCCAGCGTCAGCTGCCAGTGGTCGGCCAGCGGGCCCACGAGCCCGTGCGTGGCCAGCAGCTCCTTGAGCAGCGTGAACACCACGGCGCCCAGCACCGCGCCGCGCAGGTGGCCGATGCCGCCCAGGATCACCATCAGCAGCACCTCGCCCGAGATGTGCCAGGACAGCATCTCGGGGTTGACCACGCCGTCGCGCGCCGCCACGAGAAAGCCCGCCAGCCCGGCCAGCGCGCCGGCCAGCACGAAGGCCGCGAGCTTGTAGCCGTAGGTCGGAAAGCCCGCCGCGCGCATGCGCTGCTCGTTCACGCGGATGCCGGCCAGCGCCGCGCCGAAGCGCGAGCGGCGCACCACCGCCAGCAGGCCGTAGGTGAACACCAGCGCGGCCAGCACCACGTAGAACAGCACGGTGCGGTTCTCCATGTCCAGCGCGCCGGCGGCGGGGCGCACGTAGAGGTAGATGCCGTCGCTGCCGCCGCCGACCGGCGTGTCGTGGAACACGAAGTAGGCCATCTGCGCGAAGGCCAGCGTGACCATGATGAAGTACACGCCGCGCGTGCGCAGGCTCAGCAGCCCGACCGCCAGCGCGTACAGCGCCGCGCTGCCCATGGCGAGGAACAGCAGCCAGAACAGGTTGCCGCTGCCGTCGCCCGAGGCCAGCACGGTCGCGTAGGCGCCGATGCCGAAGTAGGCCGCATGGCCCAGGCTGACCAGGCCGGTCATGCCGACCAGCAGCTGCAGCGAGAGCGCGAAGATGGACAGCACCATCACCTTGACCAGCAGGTCGGCCAGGTAGCCGCCCAGCAGCGGGCCGGCGATGCCCAGCGCGATGGCCACGGCCAGCGGCAGCCACAGGCCCTCGGCGCGGCGCGGGGGGAGGAGGACGGGGGCGTCGTGGGCATGGCGAGTGTGCTGGTGTTCATGCGCGCCGCCCCATCAGCCCCTCGGGCCGCCAGACCAGCACGATGGCCATCAGCACGTAGATGCCGATGCCCGCGAGTTCGGCGAAGAAGACCTTGCCGAAGGTGTCGACGAAGCCGACCAGCAGCGAGGCCACCAGCGCGCCCGTGATCGAGCCGATGCCGCCGATCACGACCACCACGAAGCAGATGATCAGCACGCTGGCGCCCATGTTGGGATAGACCGAGGCCATGGGCGCGGCGATCATTCCGGCCAGCGCCGCCAGCGCCACGCCGGCCGCGAACACCGTGCGGTACAGGCGCCGGATGTCGATGCCCAGGCCGCGCACCATGTCGCGGTCGCTCGCGCCGGCGCGCACCATCATCCCGAGCCGCGTGCGGTTGACCACCGCGTAGAGCGCCAGCGCCAGCACGATGCAGGCGCCCGAGGCGAACAGCCGGTACCAGGGGTACTGCATGATGCCGTAGAGGCCGAAGCTGCCGGCCAGCCAGTCGGGCACGGGCACGCCGTGCACGTCGTTGCCCACCAGCATGGCGCGCAGTTCCTCGAACACGAGGATCAGGCCGTAGGTCATCAGCACCTGCTGCAGGTGCTCGCGCTGGTACAGGTAGCTGAAGAACACCCACTCCAGCACATAGCCGAACAGCGCGGCCAGCACCATGCCGGCCAGCAGCATCAGCAGGAAGTTGCCGCCGAACAGCGGCGACAGCGCGAACGCCATGTAGGCGCCGATCATGTAGAAGCTGCCGTGCGCCAGGTTGATCACGCCCATGATCCCGAAGATCAGCGTGAGGCCCGACGCCAGCAGGAACAGCAGCAGCCCGTATTGCACGGCGTTCAGGCACTGCACGAGAAAGGTGGCAAGGTCCACGGCGGTCACCCCCGGCGAGACGAAGACAGACAGGGCGCGCGCGGCGCCCTGCACGAAAGGGCGGTCAGTTCCTGCAGCCGCGGGCCGGGTCGGACAGGGCCTTGGACGCGATGCCCACGACCTTGTTCTCCTTGCCTTCCACCTTGCGCAGGTAGATGTCCTGCACCGGGTTGTGCGACCTGGACATCGTGAACGCGCCGCGCGGGCTGTCGAACTTGGCCTTCTCCACGGCGGCCGCGAACTCGGGCTTCTTCGACACGTCGCCCTTCACGGCATCCAGGCCCACGCGCAGGATCTGCGCCGCGTCGTAGCCCTGCACGCCGTACACGTCGGGCTGGAGCTTGAAGGCCTTGGCATACGCGGTGCGGAAGCTTTTGTCCTTGGGCACGGTCAGGTCGTCGGCGTAGTGCAGCGTGGTCAGGATGCCCTGTGCGGCATCGCCCTGGGCCTCCAGCGTGCCGTCGGTCAGGAAGCCCGAGCCGTACAGCGGCACGGTCTTGTTCAGGCCCGCGGCCGCGTAGTCCTTGACGAACTTCACCGCGCCGCCGCCCGCGAAGAAGGCGAACACGGCATCGGGCTTGGCCGCGGCGATCTCGGTCAGCAGCGCCTGGAACTCCACGTTCGGGAACGGCAGCGTGAGCTGCTTGACGACCTTGCCGCCTTCCTTCTCGAAGCCTTCCTTGAAGGCGTTGGTCATCTCCTCGCCGGCCGCGTACTTCCAGGTGATGGTCATCGCGGTCTTCTTCTTCTCCTGCGTGGCGGCGACCGTGCCCATGCCGTAGGAGGACTGCCAGTTGGAGAACGAGCTGCGGAAGATGTTGGGCGCGCACATGGGGCCGGTCACGGCGTCCGAGCCCGCGTTGGGCACGATCAGCAGCGTGTTGCTTTCCTTGGCCGCGCGCGCCATGGCCATGGCCACGCCCGAGTGCACGGTGCCCACGATCACGTCGACCTTGTCGCGCTTGATGAGCTTGTTGACGTTCTCGGTCGCCTTGGCCGGATCGGATTCGTCGTCGACCTTGAAGTACTCGATCTCGCGGCCCGCGAGCTTGCCGCCCTGTTCGTCCACGTAGAGCTTGAAGCCGTTCTCGATGGCCACGCCCAGGGCCGTGTAGGTGCCGCTGAAGGGCAGCATCAGGCCGACCTTGAGCTTCTCGCCGCTTTGCGCATGGGCGCTGCCTGCGATGGCGAAGGCGGCCAGTGCCAGCGTGGCGCGGCGGCGGATCGGGAATGAGGTCGTCATCGTTGTCTCCTGTGGTGAATGAATGCGTTCGTCGCGGCGATCACCTGCGTGGGCTGGTCGCGGTGCGGGGAATGGCCGCACTGCGGCAGCTCGAGCAGTTCGGTGCCGGGCACGCCTTCGGCGATGCCGCGGATCTGGGCCAGCGTGCCGTAGGCGTCGTCCAGGCCCTGGATGGCCAGCACCGGGCAGCGGATGGCGGCCAGCGCGTCGGTGATGTTCCAGCGCGCGAACGGCGGGTCCAGCCAGATGCGGTTCCAGCCCCAGAAGGCCGAATCGGGGTCGTCGTGGTGGCGCGCCAGGCCCGCGCGCAGGTTGCCGTGCTCGTACTCCTCGCGCGCGCGGCGGATGTTGGCCAGCGTGATGTCCTCGACGAAGATGTGCGGCGCCAGCACCACCAGGCCGGCCACGCGCGCCGGGTGCCGGGCGGCGTGCAGCAGCGCGATGGAGCCGCCGTCGCTGTGGCCGACGAGCCAGGCCGGCTGCGACACGTCGAGCGCGTCGAGCAGCGCGGGCAGCACCTCCTCGGCCTGGCGGTGCATGAAGTCCAGGCCCCAGGTCTCGCCCTCGGCGCGCGGCGTGGAGCGGCCGTAGCCCGGCCGCGAGAACACCAGGCCGCGCGCGCCCACGGCCTGGCACAGGCGCTCGGGGAAGTCCTTCCACATGGACAGCGAGCCCAGGCCCTCGTGCAGGAACACCAGCAGCGGCGCCTTGGCGCCGGCCGCGCGCAGCCAGGCGTACTCGATCTGCACGCGCCGGCCGCGCCAGTCGATGCGCAGCAGCTCGCTCATGCGCCCTCGCGCTCGCGCAGGCGAAACCGCTGGATCTTGCCCGTCGCCGTCTTGGGCAGCTCGGCGATGAACTCGATCTGGCGCGGGTACTTGTAGGCGGCCAGCCGCTCCTTGACGAAGGCCTTGAGTTCGGTTTCGTCCACGTCCCGGCCGTCCTTGCGCACGACGAAGGCCTTGGTCTTGGTCAGGCCCTCGGCGTCCAGCGTGCCGATCACGGCGGCCTCGAGCACGGCCGGGTGCTGCATCAGCGTGGACTCGACCTCGAAGGGCGAGACGTAGATGCCGCTGACCTTGAGCATGTCGTCGCTGCGGCCCGCGTAGGTGTAGTAGCCGTCGGCGTCGCACAGGTACTTGTCGCCGCTCTTGGTCCAGCCGCCCTGGAAGGTCTCGCGCGTCTTCTCGCGGTTGCCCCAGTACATGAGGGCCGCGCTGGGGCCGCGGATGTAGAGGTCGCCGATCTCGCCGTGTGCCACGCAGCGGCCGTCCTCGCCGCGCAGTTCGATCGCGTAGCCGGCCACGGGCTTGCCCGTGCTGCCGTAGCGCACGTCGCCGGGCCGGTTGGAGATGAACACGTGCAGCATCTCGGTCGAGCCGATGCCGTCGATGATCTCGCAGCCGAAGCGGGCCTTGAAGCGCTCGGCGATCTCGGCCGGCAGCGCCTCGCCGGCCGAGGAGCACATGCGCAGCGCCACGGCCTCGCGCGCGGGCAGGCGTGGCGAGGCCAGCATGCCCGCGAAGCCCGTGGGCGCGCCGAAGAACACCGTGGGCCGGCACTGCAGCTCGGTCCAGCGCTGGAACACGGCGTCGGGCGTGGGCCGCTCGGCCATCAGCACCACGCAGGCGCCGACCGAGAGCGGGAAGGTCAGCGCATTGCCCAGGCCGTAGGCGAAGTAGAGCTTGGCGGCGGAGAAGCAGACGTCGCGCTCGGTCAGGCCCAGCACGGCCTTGCCGTAGAGCTCGGCCGTCCACCACAGGTTCAGCTGGGTGTGCACCGTGCCCTTGGGCCTGCCCGTGGAGCCCGAGGAATAGAGCCAGAAGCCGGGCTCGTCGCCCGTGGTGGCGGCCGGCTGCGCCGCGGGTTCCGCGGCGGCCAGCGCGGCCTCGAACTCCTGCGCGCCGGCCGGCAGCGCGCCGGTGGGCTGGGAGACCAGCAGCGTGTCCAGCTCGGTGCGCGGTCTTGCCGAGCGCGGCCTGCAGCTGCGGCAGCAGCGCGCCCGAGACCAGCGCGGCCTGGGCCCGGCTGTGCTCCAGCATGTAGGCGTAGTCGTCGGCCGTCAGCAGCGTGTTGACGGCCACGGGCACGATGCCGGCGTACAGGCAGGCGAGGAAGCTCACGGGCCAGTCGTGCGTGTCCAGCATGAGCAGCAGCACGCGCTCCTCGCGCCGCACGCCCGCGGCCTGCAGGGCGCCGGCCAGGCGGCGCGCGCGCTGCTCGAGCTGGCCGTAGCTCAGCGGGCCGCGGTCGTCGATGTAGGCGAGCCGGTCGCCGCGCTGGCGGTGCAGCGCGAACAGGTGCTCGGCGAAGTTGAAGGGCGGGCCGGGGGGCGTGGGCAGGGCGGTCATGTGTCGTCTCCGTGTCGTGGTGCGCGGTTCAGAGTCCCAGCGCCGCCAGCACCTGCGGGCTGGCCTGCACGGCCGCGCGCTGGTGATAGAAGTCCAGCGCGCGCAGGCCGCCCAGTTCGGCGCCGCCGCCCGCGCGGCCCGGGCCGCCGTGCAGCGATTGCGGCATCACGTTGCCGTGGCCCGTGTGGGCCTGGGCCACCTCGGGCGTCACCACGTGCACGCGGCCGTGGCTGGCGGCCAGCGCCAGTGCGGCAGCGCCCAGCGCCGCGGCGTCGTCGCCGTAGAGCGAGGCCACCAGCGAGCCCTGGCCGCGCTGCGCGAGCGCCAGCGCGTGCGGCACGTCGCGGTAGGGCAGCAGCGTGGCCACGGGGCCGAAGACCTCCACGTCGTGCACGGCCTGGGCCGCATCGGCGTCGCGCGCGCCCAGCAGCACGGGCGGCATGCAGGCGGCAATGGCGGGATCGGCATCGACCAGCGCTTGCCGGCGGCCGTCGTGCAGCACCTCGGTCGCGCCGGCGAGCTGGGCCAGGCCCTGCTGCACGGCCTCGAACTGCGCGCGGCTCACGAGCGAACCCATGCGCACGGCCTCGTTGCGCGGATCGCCCGTGCTGACCTTGGCCAGCCTGGCGCCGATGGCCTCGGCCGCCGCGCCGTAGGCCGCCGCGGGCACCAGGATGCGCCGGATCGCCGTGCACTTCTGGCCCGACTTGACCGTCATCTCGCGCACCACCTCGCGCACGAGCAGGTCGAAGGCCGGCGTGCCGGGCGTGGCATCGGGCAGCAGCAGCGCGCTGTTGAGGCTGTCGGCCTCGATGTTGGCGCGCACCGCGTGGCGGGCCAGCGCCGGGTGGCTGCGGATCAGCGCGGCGGTGTCGGCCGAGCCCGTGAACGAGACCACGTCGAAGGGCGCCAGCGCATCGAGCAGGCCGGCCGAGCTGCCGCAGACGATGGACAGCGCGCCCGCGGGCAGGATGCCGGCATCGACCACGTCCTGCACCATGCGCTGCGTGAGCCAGGCCGTGGCGGTGGCCGGCTTCACGACCACGGCCATGCCCGCCAGCAGGGCCGGCGCGGCCTTCTCCCACAGGCCCCAGGCCGGGAAGTTGAAGGCGTTGATGAACAGCGCCAGGCCGGGCCGCGGCACCTGCACATGCTGGGACTGGAACACCGGCTCCTTGCCGAGCCTGGCGGCTTCGCCGTCGCGCAGCGCGCGCGCCGCGCCGAGCGCCGCCCCCCAGCGCGCGTACTGGCCCAGCGTGAACAGCGCGCCGTCGATGTCCACGGCCGAATCGGTCCTGACGGTGCCCGAGTTCGCGGTGGCGATCGCGTCGTAGGCAGCGCGGTTGGCCTGCAGCACCTGGCCGGCGCGCGCCAGCAGCTCGGCGCGCTCGCCATAGCGCAAGGCCTGCAATGCGGCGCTGCCCTGGCGGCGCGCGAAATCGAAGGCGGCGGGCAGGTCCAGGCCGGTGGCGTCCACGCGCACGAGTTCGGTGCCGCGCACGGGGTCCACCAGCGCAGTGCCGGCGCCGGTGCCGGCCTGCCAGCGGCCGCAGACGAAGTTGGGGAGAAGATCGGTCATGGCGTCAGGCTTTCGTGAACTGGATCTGGCCTTCCGGCAGCAGGTAGAGCACCAGCGCGCGGCCCCGGGCCACGGTGGGGCGGTGGGCGCTGCCGGGCGGGTAGACGCACCAGCCGGCCGGGCGGCCGTCGAAGGTGGCCGTGCCTTCGTCCAGCGGCAGGATCAGGTCGATCTCGCCCTGGGGATGGGTGTGGTGCGGGCCGGCGATGTCCTGCATGTCCACCACGTCGACCGAGAAGCGGTGCAGCGCGTCCTCGGCCTTGAACACGCGGCCGTAGCGGATGCCGCCGCCCTCGCGGTCGCAGAGCCAGCCTTCGGCCGCGCCCTGCTGGCAGGCGGTCTTCAGCGTCTGGTAGCCGGCGCTGCCCGGTGCCGTACTCGGTGTTGAGCCAGCGCTCCAGCGCGTCGTCCAGCGGCCGCCCCGCGATGCGCGCGGTCAGGTCGGCCAGCTGGCGGTGGAAAAGCTGCTTGTTGTCCATCGTGGGTCCTCGTCTTGCGCGGCGGGCTTGCGTTCCGCTGGCGACATGCAATATCGTGCTTGTGCTGCACGATAGGACCGGGTGTGATGGGTGTCAAGCAATATAGTGCAAGTTTGGTGTTTACCCTAGGAGCGACAATGCCTGTCACGGGAGGTGAGTGGCCATGAACAAGCGGGAGACGCAGGGCGTGCAAATGCCGGCGGAACAGGCCGAGGCGGACGGACCGCGCGACGCCTTGCTGGCGGCGCTGGGCGACCGCGTGCGCAGCCTGCGCGCGCGGCGCGGGCTCACGCGCAAGGCCGTGGCGCAGGCGGCCGAGGTGTCCGAGCGGCACCTGGCCAACCTCGAGTACGGCATCGGCAACGCCTCCATCCTGGTGCTGCAGCAGGTCGCGGGTGCGCTGCAATGCACGCTGGCCGAACTCGTGGGCGACGTGACCACGCGTTCGCCCGAGTGGCTGCTGATCCGCGAGCTGCTGGAGAACCGCTCCGAGGCCGACCTGCGCCGCGTGCGCGTGGCCATCGGCGAGCTGCTGGGCACGGCCGCCTCCGACCCCGCGCGCGGCCGCCGCATCGCGCTGATCGGCCTGCGCGGCGCGGGCAAGTCCACGCTGGGCCGCATGCTGGCCGATGCGCTGGAGCTGCCCTTCATCGAGTTGAGCCGCGAGATCGAGAAATTCGCCGGCTGCAGCGTGCGCGAGATCCACGACCTGTACGGCACCAACGCCTACCGCCGCTACGAGCGCCGCGCGCTGGAGGAGGCGGTGCAGATCTACGGCGAGGTGGTGATCGCCACGCCGGGCGGCATCGTCTCCGACCCGGCCACCTTCAACGAGCTGCTGGCGCACTGCACCACGGTCTGGCTGCAGGCCTCGCCCGAGGAGCACATGGGCCGCGTGGCGGCGCAGGGCGATCTGCGGCCCATGGCCGCCAGCCGCGAGGCCATGGAAGACCTGCGCCGCATCCTGGACGGGCGCGCGGCCTTCTATTCCAAGGCCGACCTGCGCGTGGACACCGGCGGCAAGAGCCTGGCCGAGGCCTTCGAGCTGCTGCGCACGAGCGTCGAGACCGTTCTGCACTGAAC
The DNA here is from genome assembly GCA_049840715.1 of Pseudorhodoferax sp. GTDB lineage: Bacteria > Pseudomonadota > Gammaproteobacteria > Burkholderiales > Burkholderiaceae_C > Pseudorhodoferax. The sequence continues at coordinate 87,456 of JASGJO010000032.1, read as the reverse complement.
TGCCGCCGGTCGCCCGCCGCTCCAGGCCGGCCGCCCTGCTTGCACAAAAAAACATGCGCGGGGCTTGACGCGTGCACTGACATGCATAATGATGCATCTACAGATTTTCGATAGATGCAGTATTTTGCATTTCTTTCCCAAGGAGACCGCATGGCCGACACCGCCCCCACGACTTCCGCGCCGCGCGTGGACTACCGCACCGACCCGGGCCAGTACCGCCACTGGAAGCTGGCCACCGACGGCGCCATCGCGCGCCTGTCGCTGGACATCGCCGAGGACGGCGGCCTGCGCCCTGGCTACAAGCTCAAGCTCAACAGCTACGACCTGGGCGTGGACATCGAACTGCACGACGCGCTGAACCGCGTGCGCTTCGAGCACCCCGAGGTGCAGGCCGTGGTCGTGACCAGCGGCAAGGAGCGCATCTTCTGCTCGGGCGCCAACATCTTCATGCTGGGCCTGTCCAGCCACGCCTGGAAGGTGAACTTCTGCAAGTTCACGAACGAGACGCGCAACGGCATCGAGGACTCCTCGAAGCACGAGGGCCTGAAGTTCCTGGCCGCCGTCAACGGCGCCTGCGCGGGCGGCGGCTATGAATTGGCGCTGGCCTGCGACGAGATCGTGCTGGTGGACGACCGCTCGTCCTCGGTCTCGCTGCCCGAGGTGCCGCTGCTCGGCGTGCTGCCCGGCACCGGCGGCCTGACCCGCGTGACCGACAAGCGCAAGGTGCGCCACGACCTGGCCGACATCTTCTGCACCAGCGTGGAAGGCGTGCGCGGCCAGCGCGCGGTGGACTGGCGCCTGGTGGACGCCGTGGCCAAGCCCGCGCAGTTCGGCACCGTGGTGCAGGAGCGCGCGGCCAGACTGGGCGCCGCGGGCGGCCGCACCACGGCCGCCAAGGGCATCGCGCTGCCGCGCATCGAGCGCCAGGAGAGCGCCGACGGCATCGCCTACGCGCACGTGACCGTGGCCATCGACCGCGCCCGCCGCACCGCCACGCTGACCGTCAAGGCGCCCACGGGCGCGCAGCCCACGGACATCGCCGGCATCGAGGCCGCGGGCGCCGCCTGGTGGCCGCTGGCCATGGGCCGCCAGCTCGACGACGCGATCCTGAACCTGCGCACCAACGAACTGGACATCGGCACCTGGCTGCTCAAGACCGAGGGCGACGCACAGGCCGTGCTGGCGGCCGACGCCGCCATCGTCGCCCACCAGGACCACTGGCTCGTGCGCCAGACCCTGGGCCTGCTGCGCCGCACCTTCGCGCGGCTGGACGTGTCCTCGCGCACGCTGTTCGCGCTGGTCGAATCGGGCTCGTGCTTCGCCGGCATGCTGGCCGAACTGGCCTTCGCGGCCGACCGCGCCTACATGCTCGCGCTGCCCGACGATGCGGACAAGGCGCCGAAGATCGTGCTGGACGCATTCAACTTCGGCCTGCTGCCGCTGGTGACGGACCAGAGCCGCCTGCAGCGCCGCTTCTACGAGGAAGCCGGCCCGCTGGAGGCCGCGCGCGCCGCTGCCGGCCGTCCGCTCGATGCCGACGCCGCACTGGCGCTGGGCCTGGTCACGGCCGCGCCCGACGACATCGACTGGGAGGACGAGATCCGCATCGCGCTCGAAGAACGCGCCGCGATGTCGCCCGACGCCCTGACCGGCCTGGAGGCCAACCTGCGCTTCGCCAGCAAGGAAAACATGGTCACGCGCGTCTTCGGCCGCCTGTCGGCCTGGCAGAACTGGATCTTCCAGCGCCCCAACGCCGTCGGCGAGAAGGGCGCGCTCAAGCTCTACGGCAAGGGCGAGAAGACCGCCTTCGACTTCAACCGCGTCTGAACGAACCCAGGAGACCCCCATGAGCCAGATCAACTACAGCGAGAAGATCCCCAACAACGTCAACCTGGCCGAAGACCGCACGCTGCAGCGCGCGCTCGAAGGCTGGCAGCCCAACTTCATCCACTGGTGGGACGACGTGGGCCCCGAAGGCTCGACCAACCACGAGGTCTACCTGCGCACGGCCGTCAGCGTGGACCCGCAGGGCTGGGCCCAGTTCGGCCACGTGCGGATGCGCGACTACCGCTGGGGCATCTTCCTGAACCCGGGCGACGCCAATCGCGAGATCCACTTCGGCGACCACAAGGGCGAGAAGGCCTGGCAGGACGTGCCCGGCGAGCACCGCGCCAACCTGCGCCGCATCATCGTCACGCAGGGCGACACCGAGCCGGCCTCGGTCGAGCAGCAGCGCCACCTGGGCCTGACCGCGCCCTCCATGTACGACCTGCGCAACCTGTTCCAGATCAACGTGGAAGAGGGCCGCCACCTGTGGGCCATGGTCTACCTGCTGCACAAGCACTTCGGCCGCGACGGCCGCGAGGAGGCCGAGGCGCTGCTGCAGCGCACCTCGGGCGACCAGGACAACCCCCGCATCCTGGGCGCGTTCAACGAGAAGACGCCGGACTGGCTGGCCTTCTTCATGTTCACCTACTTCACCGACCGCGACGGCAAGTTCCAGCTCTCCGCGCTGGCCGAGAGCGCGTTCGACCCGCTGGCCCGCACGACCAAGTTCATGCTGACCGAGGAGGCCCACCACATGTTCGTGGGCGAGAGCGGCGTCTCGCGCGTGCTGTCGCGCACGGCCGCCGTGATGAACGAACTCAAGACCGACGACCCGCAGAAGGTGCGCGCGGCCGGCGCCATCGACCTCGCGACCATCCAGCGCTACCTGAACTTCCACTACAGCGTGACCATCGACCTGTTCGGGGCCGACCAGTCGAGCAACGCGGCCATCTTCTACAGCTCGGGCCTCAAGGGCCGCTACGAGGAAGGCAAGCGCGAGGACGACCACCAGCTCAAGGGCCAGACCTACAAGGTGCTGGAGGTGCACAACGGCCAGCTCGTCGAGAAGGAAGTGCCCATGCTCAACGCGCTCAACGAGGTGCTGCGCGACGACTTCATCAAGGACTCGGTGGCCGGCGTGAACCGCTGGAACAAGGTGCTCGAGAAGGCCGGCATCCCGACGCGCCTGGTCGTGCCGCACAAGGCCTTCAACCGCCAGATCGGCGCGCTGGCCGGCATCAGGATGTCGCCCGACGGCCGCGTGGTCAACGACAACGAATGGAACGCGCGCAGGGCCGAGTGGCTGCCCACGCCCGAGGACTTCGCCTTCGTCGCCTCGCTGATGGGCCGCGTGGTGGAGCCCGGCAAGTTCGCGGGCTGGATCGCGCCGCCGGTGATGGGCATCAACCGCCAGCCGGTCGATTTCGAATACGTCCGCTTCGGTTGAGGCCGCCATGGACATGGCCGTGGACACCGCCGTCATCCAGCAGCACCTGATCGACCCCGAGATCTGCATCCGCTGCAACACCTGCGAGGCCACCTGCCCGGTCGGCGCGATCACGCACGACGAGCGCAACTACGTGGTCAAGGCGGATGTCTGCAACGGCTGCATGGCCTGCATCTCGCCCTGCCCCACGGGCTCGATCGACAACTGGCGCAGCATGCCCAAGGTGCGCGCCTACTCCATCGAGGAGCAACTGGGCTGGGACGAGCTGCCGCCCGAGCTCACGCCCGAGCAGATGGCGGCCGCCGGCGTGAGCGCGGCGCCCGCCGAGACGGCGCCGCCGCCCGCGCAGGCCACGCCCGAGCCCGGCACCGTGCCCTTCAACTCGGCGCAGTACGGCGCCAGCATCCCGCCCTGGTCGGCCGCGCACGCCTACACCAACCTCTACAGCCCGAAGAAGCCGACCACGGCCACCGTGGTCGGCAACTTCAACTGCACCGAGGCCGGCTTCGACAGCGAGACCCACCACGTCGTGCTGGACTTCGGCGCCATGCCCTTCCCGGTGCTGGAGGGCCAGTCCATCGGCATCGTGCCGCCGGGCCAGGACGCGCTGGGCCGGCCGCACCAGCCGCGCCAGTACTCGGTGGCGAGCCCGCGCAACGGCGAGCGGCCGGGCTACAACAACCTCTCGCTGACCGTCAAGCGCGTGACCGAGGACCACCAGGGCAACCCGGTGCGCGGCATCTGCTCCAACTACGTCTGCGACCTCAAGGTCGGCGACCGGGTGCAGGTGGTCGGCCCCTTCGGCAGCAGCTTCCTGATGCCCAACCACCCGAGGTCGCACCTCGTGATGGTCTGCACCGGCACGGGCAGCGCGCCCATGCGCGCGATGACCGAGTGGCGCCGCCGGCTGCGCAACAGCGGCAAGTTCGAGGGCGGCAGGCTGATGCTGTTCTTCGGCGCGCGCACGCAGCAGGAGCTGCCCTACTTCGGCCCGCTGCAAAGCCTGCCCAAGGACTTCATCGACATCCACCTGGCCTTCTCGCGCACGCCGGGCCAGCCCAGGAAGTACGTGCAGGACGGCATGCGCGAACGCGCGGCCGACCTCGCCGCGCTGCTGCAGGACGGCGCGACCCACTTCTACGTGTGTGGCTTGAAGAGCATGGAGCAAGGCGTGGTGCTCGCGCTGCGCGACATCGCCACGGGCGCGGGGCTGGACTGGGAGAGCATCGCCGCGGCCCTCAAGCGCGAGGGGCGGCTGCACCTGGAGACCTACTGATACTGAAGGGATCACCAGGGCGGCACAATGGCGCCCATGGTGAGTGATCTAAGCGACGCAGAGCTGCACGACATGGCAGCCATGTGGCGAGCGCAGGCCCTGCGGGGCTCCAAGGAAGCGCGGGGCCAGGCGCACCTGCTGGAAGTCGAACAGCGCAGGCGCCGCGGCATCCCCGGGCTGCGCGACAACACCGACCTGGACCTGCGCCCGCTCGCGGAACGCCAGCAACGACGGAGCTGGTGGCAGCGCGGCTGACGCCATCCGCCGGCGGCCGGCCGCGCACCGCCGCCGCTGCGGGCGGCGTCGTCAGGCCGCCCCGCGGTCCAGCATCTCGCGCACGCGCGTCACCAGCGTGGCCAGGTCGAAGGGCTTGGTCATGACCTCCATGCCGGCTTCCATGAAGCCGTTGCCCACGGTCGCGGCCTCGGCGTAGCCGGTGATGAACAGCACCTGCAGGTCCGGCCGCAGCAGCCGGCCGGCGTCGGCCACCTGGCGGCCGTTCATGCCGCCGGGCAGGCCCACGTCGGTGACGAGCAGGTCGATCGGCCCGCCGGCCTGCAGCCGGCGCAGGCCGGCCGGGCCGTCGGCGGCGCCCAGCACGCGGTAGCCGGCGTCTTCCAGCACCTCGGTCAGCAGTTCGCGCACGATGTCCTCGTCCTCGATCAGCAGCACGGTCTCGCCGCTGCCGCCGTCGGGCCGCACGGTGGCGTGGCCGGCCTCGCCGGTCTCGGCGTCGCCGAGGTGGCGCGGCAGCAGCAGCGTCATGGTGGTGCCGCGGCCGGGCTCGGAATCCACCTGGATCTGGCCGCCGGACTGGCGCACGAAGCCGTAGACCATGGACAGGCCCAGGCCCGTGCCCTGGCCCAGCGGCTTGGTCGTGAAGAAGGGGTCGAACACGCGCTGCACGATGTCCTGCGACATGCCGGTGCCGGTGTCGGTCACGCGCAGGCCCACATAGTCGCCGGCCGGCAGCTCGTGGGCGGCGGCCTCGTGTTCGTCCAGCGTGCGGTTGGCGGTGGCCAGCACGAGGCGGCCGCCTTCGGGCATGGCGTCGCGCGCGTTGATGCACAGGTTCAGCAGCGCGTTCTCCAGCTGCGAGGCGTCCACGCGCGTGGTCCAGGGCGCGGGCACCGGCTCCACGGCCAGCTGCACGGCGGGCCCCACGGTGCGCGCCACCATCTCCACCATGTCCTGCACGAGCCGGTTCACGTCGGTGGGCCTGGGGTCCAGGGTCTGGCGCCGCGAGAAGGCCAGCAGGCGCTGCGTGAGCGAGGCGGCGCGGCGCACCGAGCGCTCGCCCATGTCCAGGTAGGCGTGCAGGCCCTCGGTCTGCCGCTGGTCCAGCCGCAGGCGCATCAGCTGCAATGCGCCGCCGATGGCGGCCAGCAGGTTGTTGAAGTCGTGCGCGATGCCGCCGGTCAGCTGGCCCACGGCCTCCATCTTCTGCGCCTGGCGCAGCGCGTCCTGGGTCTCGGCCAGGGTCTGCCAGGCGCGCTCGCGCGCCAGCGTGCGCTCGGCCACGCGCTGCTCCAGCGTGGCGTTGAGCTGGCGCAGCGCGGTCTCGGCCTGCACGCGTTCGGTCACGTCGTAGCCGCCCGCGAAGATGCCGCGCACCTGGCCCGCGGCGTCGCGGATCGGCTCGTACAGCAGGTCGATGTAGCGCTCGTCCGGGGCGTGCGCGAACCGCACCGGCAGCGCATGCGCGCGGATCGGCTCGCCCGTGGCGTAGACCCGGTCCAGCATCTCGAAGATGCCCTGGCCGGCCAGCTCGGGGAACACCGCGCGCACCGGGCGGCCCAGCAGCTCGCGCGGTCCCACGATCTGCAGGTAGGCGTCGTTGACGTAGTCGAACGCGTGCTCGGGCCCGGACAGCACGGCGACGAAGCCCGGCATCTGCTGCAGCAGGCGCTGCTGCTGCGCGCGCTCCTCGCGCGAATGGCGCTCGGCCAACACCTTGGCGGTGGTCTCGACCACGGTGTCCAGCATGGCGATCACAGTGCCGTGCTCGTCGAACACCGGGCCGTAGTTGAAGGTGAACCAGGCGTCCTCCATGCGGCCATGGCGGTCGATGTGGATCAGGTAGTCCTCGATGAAGGTGGACTCGCCGGCCAGCGCGCGCTCGGCGATGGGCTGCAGCTGCGGCCAGACCTCCTTCCAGGTCTCGCGCAGGGGCCGGCCCAGGGCCTGCGACTTGGTGGCCAGGATGGTGGCGTAGCCGTCGTTGTAGATGGCGATCAGGTCCGGCCCGCAGAACAGGCAGGCCGGGAACTTGGAGGCCAGCATCTGGTCGACGGTGACGCGCAAGGCCACCGACCAGCCGGAGATCGGCCCGAGCGGCGTGCGCGACCAGTCGAAGGCGCGCACCTTGGCGCCCATGTCGCCGCCGCCGGACTGGAATGCGGAGGAGCCGGGCAGGGTCATGGAACCGCGATCTTAGGACCTGCCCGGCGCGTGCCGCGGCCGCCGCGCACGCCGGCCCCGATGTCGCGCCGGCGGCCGGCACGCCGGCGCGGCCCCGGCTTACAGGGCCGCGGCCGCCCCGCCGTCGCTCATGCGGCCTTGCGCGGGGCCTCGCGGCCGGCCGGGAAGGGCAGGCCCAGGTGCTCGCGCAGCGTGCGGCCGCCGTACGCGGTGCGGAAGATGCCGCGCCGCTGCAACAGCGGCACCACGCCGTCGACGAAGTCCGAGAGGCCGTCGGGCAGCGCGTCGGGCATCAGGTTGAAGCCGTCGGCCGCGCCCGTGGCGAACCAGTGCGCGATGTCGTCAGCGATCTGCTCGGGCGTGCCGACGACGATGCGGTGGCCGCCGCCGCCGCCCAGCTCGCGGATCAGCTGGCGCACCGTGAGGTTCCTGCGGCGTGCCAGCGCGATGGTCGCGGCGAAGAAGGTGTGGTTGCCGTTGCCGCCGGCCGGCACCGAGAGGTTCTCGGGCAGCGGCTGGTCCAGCTGGAGGCGGTCGGGCGTGGTGCCCAGCGTGCCGGCCAGCCGCGTCAGGCTGTAGTCCCAGGGGATCGCGTCGATGAAGTCGTCGCGCCGGCGGATGGCCTGGGCCTCCGTCGCGCCGATGAAGGTGGTCAGGCCCGCCAGCACCTTCACCGCGTGCGGCCCGCGGCCCAGCGCGGCGGCGCGGCTGTTGAGCGCCTGGCTGTAGGCCAGCGATTCCTCCAGCGACTGCGAGGCCGAGAACACGGCCTCGGCATGGCGCGCGGCCAGCTCGCGGCCGTCGGCCGAGCCGCCGGCCTGCACCAGCACGGGCCGGCCCTGCGGCGAGCGCGGCAGCGTCAGCGCGCCCTGCACGCTGAAGAATTCGCCGCGGTGCGCGATCGGGTGCACCTTGGCCGGGTCGATGAAGCGGCCGGCGGCCTTGTCGCCGACGAAGGCGTCGTCCTCCCAGCTGTCCCACAGCGCCTTGACGACGTCGGTGAACTCGGCGGCGCGCGCGTAGCGCCGGCCATGGTCGGGCACGGCCTCCAGGCCGAAGTTGCGGGCCGAGGCCACATCGGCCGTGGTCACCACGTTCCAGCCCGCGCGGCCGCCGCTCACGTGGTCCAGCGAGGCGAAGCGGCGCGCGATGTTGTAGGGCTCGTTGTAGCTGGTCGAGGCCGTGCCGATCACGCCGATGTGCGTGGTCGCCGCGGCCACGGCCGTCAGCAGCACGGTGGGCTCCAGCGCGGTGATCGGGCGGAAGTGGATCTGCTCGATGATGGCCGCGTTGTCGGCCAGGAACACGGCATCGAGCTTGCCGCGCTCGGCGATCTGCGCGACGCGGATGTAGTGCTGCACGTCGATGAAGGCGCGCGGGTCGGCCTGCGGCGTGCGCCAGGCCGAGGGCACGAAGCCCGAGTGCAGGATGTTGACGTTCAGGTGCAGCTGGCGCGGCGGCAGGGCGGGCATGGTCTCAGTCCTTCTTGAAGTAGTCGGGCAGGCGGTAGCCGGCCCAGACCGGGTTGGCCTGGAAGACCTTCTGGAATTCGGGCGCGCGGTAGGCGGCCGCGATGTCCTGCGCGAACCTGGCGTTGGCGTTGCTGCGCTTGACGGCCACCACGTTGACGTAGGGCAGCGTCATGTCCTCCAGCTTCAGCGCGTCGGTGAGCTTCAGGCCCGAGGCCACGGCGAAGTTGCCCTGCACGGCGGCGATGTCGGCATCGGCCAGCGAGCGCGGCGCCTGCGCGGCCTCCAGCGGCACCAGCTTGAGCTTCTTGGGGTTGGCCACGATGTCGCGCTCGGACACCGTGATCGGGTTCACGCCGGGCTTGACCTGCACCCAGCCGATGGCGGCCAGGATGTTGAGCGCGCGCGCCGCGTTCACGGGGTCGGCCGGCAGCGTCACGGTGGCGCCGTCGGGCACGCTGGCCAGGCTCTTGTGGCGCTGCGAGTACAGGCCCATGGGCGGCGTGGGCACATGCACCACGGGCACGAGGTCGAAGCCCTGGCGCTGGTTGGTGGCCTCCAGGTACAGGCTGTGCTGGAAGATGTTGGCCTGGATCTGGCCGCGCTCGACCGCGTCGTTGGGCTGCACGCCCTGGCTGAACTCCACGTACTTGATGGTGTAGCCCTGCTTCTCGAGCTGCGGCGCGATGCCCTTGGCGAAGGCGTCGCGGTAGGGGCCGGGCATGAAGCCGACCGACAGTTCGGTGGCGGCGGCGGCCGTCGCGGCCAGCAGGGCGCCGGCGCAGGCGGCGAGGACGAGGCGGCGGCGCGCGGCGCCGTGCGTGAGGGGATGCATGGGGACTCCTTGGAAGCGCCGCACTCTAGTGGCGGCACCCCTGGCGGCCAACGAAGATTTGCGTGCTTGGATATCCGCGGCGCGAGCAAGCGCGCCGGGGGCGCCTGCGCAGTACGCCGCTCAATACGCCGCGCCGTGCGCGGCCAGCACCGGATCGCCGGAGACGGCCGTCGAGGCGCGCCCATCCGCGCCCACCGGCACCTCGCCCACCAGCGTGACGCGGTAGAGCTGGCGGTCGAAGTCCAGCGCGAAGATGTCGTTCGGCGCCACGTGGGCGGTGGCGCGGTTGTCCCAGAATGCGAGCGAGCCCGGCTCCCACTTGAAGCGCACCGTGAACTCGCTGCGCACCGCGTGTTCCCACAGGAACTCCAGCAGCACGCGGCTCTCGCGCGCGTGCAGGCCCACGATGCGCTTGAGGAAGCCGGGGCTGATGTAGAGCACCTTCTCGCCCGTCCCGGGGTGCACGGTCACGAGCGGGTGTTCGCTGACCAGCTCGTGGCTGCGCACCGCGCGCTGGTAGGCCTCGGACGCCTGGGCGCCGGCCGGCGGGCTGAACCGGTGCTCGCCGCGCAGGCCCTGCAGGAAGCCCTGGAGCGGCTCGGACAGCGCGGCGAAGGCGGCCGCCAGGTTGGTCCACTGCGTGTCGCCGCCATAGGGCGGGATGGTCACGCCGCGCAGGATGGAGGCATAGGGCGGGTTGTGCGCGGCCGTCACGTCGGCATGCCAGCCGGTCCAGGGCCGCTGCTCGGCCTGGCCCTGGTGGCTGTTGGCCGTGCGGTGCTTGGCGATCGAATAGAGCTCGGGGTGGCCCTCGACATGGCCGAACACCGGATGGCCCAGCGTGGGCTCGCCGAACTGGCGCGCGAAGGCGATGTGCTGGGCGTGGTCCAGCGGCTGGTCGCGGAAGAACACCACCTTCCAGCGCAGCAGCGCGGCGCGGATGGTGGCGACCTCGGCCGGCTGCAGCGGGCGGCGCAGGTCCACGCCCGTGACGAGGGCGCCGATGTGGGCGGACTGCGGCAGCACCTGGATGTGGCGCGTGTCGTCCAGGGCGCGTTCCAGCGGCTGCTGGACGGCGGCGGGCAAGGGCATGTTCATGGCGGAGGTCTCGGGCGGGATGGGGTCAGGAGCGCTGGGCCGTGCCGGCCGCGGCCTGGCCGGCGGCGTCCGCGCCGTCCAGGCCCAGGGTGGCTAGCAGCGCGCGCGTCTGCGCGATCTGCTGCTGCAGCGCGGCCTGCGTCTGCTGCGGGCCCAGGAAGTGCGGCTTCCACTGGTTCAGCGCGAGGAAGGCCTGCCACTCGGGCAGGCGCGTCACCTGCGCGAAGGCCTGGACCCAGAACGCCTGCTGCTGCGGCGTGATGCCTGCGGTCGTGGCCACGCCCTGGAACGACTGGCTGACATAGTCCACGCCCTGTTCCTTCCAGGTGGGTGCGTCGGCGAACGCACCGCCCAGGCGCTCGTCGGCCGCGATCGCGAGCACGCGCACGCGCTGGTTCTGCAGGTAGGGCAGGAGGTTGGGCGTGGTGGCCGAGACCACGTCCAGGTGGCCGCCGACCAGCGCCGCCGCGGATTCAGCGGAGGACTTGTAGGGCACCACGCGCAGGCCGCGCACGGCCACGCCGGCCTGCTGCAGCGGCTGGGCGATGCCGAGGTGGATGTGGTTGCCCAGCGTGGTGGCGATGCCGATGGACAGCGCGCCCGGGTCGCGGCGCAGCGTGGCGATGAGCCCGGCGGCGTCGCGGATGGGCGCGTCGGCGCGCACCGCCACGGTGGTGAACTCGCGCAGCAGCGTGACCAGCGGCGTGATCTCCTGCAGCCGCGGCGACAGCGCGCCCTGGGCCACGCTGGTCACGTAGCCGCTGCTGAGCGTCATGAGCAGGCTGGCGTTGCCGCCCTGGCGCTGCAGCGTCTCCAGCGCCTGGATGGAATGGGCGCCCGAACGGTTGCTGACGACGAAGCTCTCGGTCAGCCCCTCGCGGGCCAGCAGATCGGTGAGCTTGCGCGCCGCGCTGTCGAGCGCCGCGCCGGCGCCGCTGGGCACGATGAACTCGGGCTTGCCGGGTTTCCAGGGCGGGGTGTCGGCCTGGGCGCGCGGCAGGGCGGCGGCGGCCAGCAGGGCAAGGCTGGCGCGCCGGGTGAGGGGGTGGTGGGGCATGGGCTTCCTCGGGCGGGTGCGCCGTGGGCGGCGCGCGGAACCGCCCACTCTAGGAACGGCTCCCCCGGCCGTGAACGAAGAAAAGCGCATGAGCACATGCGCTTTCCGTCCTTGGCGTCGCCCCCTTCAGAACGCGCCCGTGGTCGGCGGCGGTTCGCCCTTCAGATGCCAGGCACCGGCCGCCGCCGCCTTCCACTGGCGCGGGTTGTGGTTGGCCACGGTGCGCGCGTTGCGCCAGTGGCGGTCCAGGTTGTGGCGCCGGTCGGTGGCCGAGGCGCCGCCCACGTCGAAGGCCAGTTCGGCCGCCTTGAGCGCGGCCGCCACCGCGAAGTGCTGGGCCTGGGCGATCTCCACCGAGGCCCGTGTCAGCGCCTCCTCGCCGAGCTGCTCGGCCCAGGCCGCGTCCAGCGCGGTCGCGGCGCGCAGCACGGTGGCCTCGGCCGCGTAGGCCTGGGCCGCGATCTGGCCCACGGCCTCGCGCACGTAGGGGTCGTCCACCGAGACCTGGGCGCTGCTGTGGCGGATCGGCCGCGCATGCCTGCGCGCGAAGTGCACGGCGTCGGTCAGTGCGTTGCGCGCGATGCCGGCCTCCACGGCGGCCAGGATCAGCTGGTACAGCGGGGTGACCGGGTTGCGCTTCTCGCGCGAGAAGTGGCCCGCGCGCACCTCGTCGGCGCGCACCTGCGTGTCGGTGAAGCGCGTGGTGCCGCTGGCCGTCAGGCGTTGGCCTGCCGTGTCGAAGTCGTCCACGAGCGCCACGCCGGCGCGGCCGCGCGGCACGAAGAAGGCGGTCTCCTTGCCGTCCGCATCGAGCGCGAGCGAGGTGATCCAGTCGGCGTAGAGCGCGCCCGTGCTGTAGTACTTGGTGCCGTTCACGCGGTAGTGGTCGCCGTCGCGCAGGATGCGCGCGGCGGTGGCGCCGTGCGCGCCGCCGCGCTCCAGCCCGCCATTGCCCAGGATCTGGCCCTGCAGCAGCCGGCCGAACCAGAGCTGGCGCGCGGCCTCGTCCTGGCCGGCCAGCAGGCTTTCGATGAAGCCGTAGTTGGGCCGCAACGCCTGCGCGATGTTGGAGTCCACCGCCGCCAGTTCCACCAGGAAGCGGACCACGTCGTGGATGGAGCCGCCCGGGCCGCCATAGGCCTTCGGGATGCGGAACGTCAGCAGGCCGGCCTCGGCGATCCGGCGCACCAGCGCGTAGGGCAGTTCGCGCGCGCTCTCGCGCGCGGCCGCGCCTTCGGCGATCTGCGGCAGCAGGGCCTGGGCGCGCGCGAACAGCAGGGCCACGTCGCCGGCCGGCGGCAGCGCCTGGCCCAGCGGGGCGGGATGGGGGTTGGCGGTGTCGGCCAGTGCGGGGCTGGCGGGTTCTGCGAGGGAGCTCATGCGGGGATGTTGGAGGGACGGGGAATCAGGCCGTGCCGACGCGGTAGAAGGTCGGCGGCGGCGTGCGGTTGACGGCGTAGTCGCCGGCCTGGCGCTCGCGGTAGACGCGCGGGTTGTGCGAGGCGATCGTGCGGGCGTTGCGCCAATAGCGGTCCAGCCCGGCGGGGCGCAGCGCGGCCGAGGCGCCCAGCGCGTCGAACAGCTGGGTGCTGGCGTCCAGCACGAGCTGCGTGACCACGGGCACGGCCTGGTCGACCTCCACGTGGGCCAGCAGGTTGGCCTGCTCGCGCGGGGCCGCGTCCAGCGTGCGCGATTGCCAGGCCTGCTCGAGCGCACGCGCGGCCTGCTGCACGATGGCGTTGGCCGCGTAGGCCGCGCCGTGCACGCGGCCCACCACCTGCAGCACCTGCGGGTCCTGCGCGCTGCGCCCGGCGTTGGCGTGGCTGTAGGTGCGCGTGCGTTCGCGCACGCGCTGCGCCAGGTCTTCGGACAGCGCCCGCGCGATGCCGGCCAGCGAGGCCAGGTGCACGAGCTGGTAGTAGGGCGAGGAGTAGGCGAAGCGCGCCCTGGCCGGGTTGACCCAGGCCGGCTCGATCGCCACCTCGTCGAAGTGCGCCGTGCCGCTGGCCGTGAGCGCCTGGCCGAAGCCGTCCCAGTCGTCGTCGACCTGCACGCCGGCGACCTTGCGCGGCACCAGCACCAGCGTGGGCTGGCCGTCCTCGTCGTCGGCGGCGACGTTGATCCAGTCGGCGAACAGCGAACCCGTGGTGTAGAACTTGCGGCCCGACAGCCGCAGCCGGCCCTGGGCGTCGCGCGTGAGCCTGGTGGAGAAGCTGCCGACCTTGGCGTCACCGGATTCGGAGAAGCCCGAGCCGATGGTCTGCCCCTCGGCGATCCTGGCCAGCCAGTGCGTGCGGAAGCCGGCGAACTCGGAGTTCAGCACGTCCTCGGTGAAGCCGAAGTGCGCACGCAGCGCGTTGACCACGTTGGTGTCGGCCGCGCCGAGCTCGACCAGCAGGCCGAAGAACTCGGTCAGCGTGGCGCCGGCGCCGCCCTGCTCGACCGGCAGGCGCAGCCTGGCGAAGCCTTCGGCGCGCAGCCAGTGCAGCTCCTCGTGCGGCAGGCGGTGCGCGAGGTCGCGCTCGACCGCGGTGTCGCGGATGCGCTGGAACACGGGGCGAAAGCGCTGGGCCAGGGCCTCGTAGCCGGGGCTGGGAGCGGCACCCCAGGCGAGGTGGTGTTGGGTCATGGTGTCGGTGCACGAAAGGCCGTGGACCGGCCAGTGTGCCGGCGCGCGCGGCGCGCCGGTAGAAGCGTTTCGCGCTTGCTAAGACGCGGTGCGCATATGGGTGCGGCCGCGCGGCGGCGCCACGCTGCGCGAGCAGTCCATGACGGGCGGGGCCTTCGATGTGCGCGCCGGTTTGACCCGCAGCTGATGCGTTCATATCATATGCAATATGATTCGAGTGGTGCTGGATACCAATGTGCTGGTGGCCGCAGCGCGCAGCAGGCAGGGAGCGTCGTTCGCCGTGCTCCAGGCGCTGCGGGCGAGGCGGTTCCTGGCATTGGCTTCGGTTCCGCTCATGCTCGAGTACGAAGCCGTGCTGAAGCGGCCCGAGCACCTGCAGTCCGGCGGGCGTTCACCCGCGATGACCGATGCCTTCCTGGACGCGCTGTGCCGCTACATGGAGCCTGTCCATCTGCACTACCTCTGGCGCCCGCAGACGCGCGACGCCGCCGATGAGATGGTGCTGGAGACGGCGCTGAATGGCCGCGCCGGGGCGCTGGTCACCTTGAACACGGCCGATTTCCTGCATCCCGCCCGGCATTTCGGCCTCCTGCTGCTGACGCCGGGCGCCTTTCTCGTGCAGCATCTCGTGCCGCACGCCACCAAGGAGTGATGGACATGGCCAACTATGCATTGCGCGTTCCGGAATCGCTGTTCGAATATGCGCGGCAGGTCGCCGAGGAGGAGAAGGTCTCGATGAACCAGTTCTTCGTGACGGCGATTGCCGAGAAGGTCTCGGCGCTCAAGACCGAAAGCTATTTCCGCGAACGGCTGGCACGGGGCGACGACATCGGCTTCGATGCCTGGCTGCAGGCCAGCCCGGACGCGCCGCCCCAGGCCGGCGACACCCTGCCCGAAACCTGACAGGGCTGCAGCAGCAAGCGCTCGCGCTCGCGGCGCCGGTCCGCATGGCCGGTGGCCGTCAGGCCCCGACCTCCCGGTGCACCGCCGCACGCAGGGCCTGCACCGAGTCCTGCAGCCCGGGCACGAGGTCCAGTGAATCCAGCGCCAGCAGGAACACCGGCCCGTTGAGCCGCCGCGCATCGTGCATGCCCATGAGCCGGTCCAGCAGCTCGTCGGCCAGCTGGCGCAGTTCCTCGGACACCTCGAGCTCCGCCAGCGTCCGCCGGCAGCGCAACAGTTCCATGCGGGTGCGCGGGCTGTGCATGCCGGTCAGGCCGCGGCGCTGCCGACCGCCCGCGATGCCGTGGGCGGGTTCAGGTACAGGTAGTCGGGCTTGAACTGCCCGGCATGAGCCAGGCCCTGCGGGTCCAGGATGTGCACCTGCGCGAAGCGGATGCTGCAGAGCTCGCGCTCGCGCAGCTGGCGCACGACGCGGTTCACGTGCACGTTCGTGAGCCCGCAGACATCGCCGATGTCGGCCTGCGTCATGGCCAGTTCGAAGCGCATGCCGTCGGACCGGCCGATGGCCAGCAGGCGCGCGTTCATCTCGCACAGGAAGTGGGCGACGCGCTGCAGTGCGTTGAGGTTGGCCAGGCGCACCACCCACTGGCGGTGCGTCGCCGCGTCGAGCAGGGTCGAGAACCACAGCCTGCGCGTGAGGCGCGGGTGGTGCTTCTCGATCCGGCGCAGCGCCTCGTGCGGGAACACGGCCACCGTGCTGTCGGTGAGCGCGCCCACGGCGTGGTCCAGCTGCTTGAGCGCGTAGGCATGCAGGTCGACGAAGTCGCCCGGGACATGGATGGAGACGAGGTGGCGCCGGCCGTCGCTGGCATCCACATGCCGGGTCATCAGGCCCTCCACCAGCAGGGTGCTCGCGCCGACGGTGGCGTCCTGGCGCACGACGATCTGCCCAGCGGCGTAGCTGCGGGTGTGCGAGATGGCCTTCTCGAGAACGGCACGTTCTGACTCCGTGACTTCGGCACTGCGGTTGCGTAATACGTTCTGGGTCAGCATGACAAGTCTGGGCGCCGCGATGGTCGGCCAGGAACCTGTGATGCGCATTAACGTGGGTTAATTTGTGCCAGATTTGTTGCAGGTCAGTCGTTCAAGCGAATCAGGTTCAACCTGGATTCGGCAGTTGGATGCGCCCGATGGTGCCGTGATCGGCGTGCCAGGCAAGGCGCGACGACGCGGCGCACTGCTGTGCGCAAGGAGGAGCAACGCAGCCTGGCGCGGCGAGCGCGGTGCCGACGGGTGCATAGCGTCCTCACCCAAATGGGTGAGCGACATCGAAGGCGCGAAGTCCAGTCGCCATGCGGCGTTCCCGAAGGCTGCAAGCGGTCAACTGCCGAATCCAGGTTCAATGGCTGCAGGCTGCCTGCACCACGCGAGCGCGTGGGTTGGGCTCGAAGCCGCGGAACTCCACGGGCCGCCAGCGCGACTCCGGGTAGTCCAGCCGGGGGCCGGGATCGCGCCACAGCGGCGCGTTGTAGAACTGGCTGCTGACGAAGCGCGCGACGCGTGCCTCGCAGTCGAACGCGACCAGGCCGTGGAAGGAGCGGAACCGGATGCCGTCCGTGCTGGTGCGCTCCAGGCTGCGGCTGACGCGCACCTCCATCACGCGCCGCGGGCCGTCCTTGCGCACGAACAGGGGGTTGATCTGGATCGTGTCGGCCAGCGGGTCCGCGGGGTCGCCCGCCACGGTCAGCCATGGCGTGGAGGCGGCCTGGGCCACGGTGAGGACGGCGCACATCGCCCAGGCCGGCTTCAATCGCCGAGACCGTCCTGCTGGCGCGGGGACTGGCCGCGGGCCTGCCTGGCGGCGGCCCGCAGGCTGTCGGCGGTCTGCTCGGCCGCCTCGGCGGTCATCGTGACGGCCACGCCTTCGGGGCCTTCCAGGATCACCAGGCCGTTCTCGGCGCACGCCTGCCCCGGTTCCTCGCACGGTTTGAGAAGCTGTCGTTCATCGGCCATTGGCATCTCCCGCTGGCCCGGCCACGCGCAGCGCCGTGGCGGGGTTCAGGTACAGATAGTCCGGTGTGAACAGGCCTGCGGCGGCAAGCCGCACCGGGTCGTGGACCACCACCTGCGCCCCGCGCCAGCTGCACAGCTCCATCTCGCGCAGCTGGCGCAGCACGCGGCTGACATGGACGTTCGTGAGGCCGCAGACCTCGCCGATGTCGGTCTGCGTCATGGGCAGCAGGAAGCGCTGGCCATCCGATTGCCCGATGGCCAGCAGCTTGGCGTTCATCTCGCACAGGAAATGCGCCACGCGCTGCAAGGCGTTGAGGCTCGCCAGGCGCATCACCCACTGCCGGTGCATGGCGGCATCGAGCAGCGTCAGGAACCACAGGCGCCTGGCCAGCTGCGGATGGCGCGCCTGGATCTCGCCGAGCGCGGCATGCGGCACCACTGCCACCGTCACCTCGGTCAGCGCGCCCACGTCGTGGTCCAGCCGCTTGAGCACGTAGGCGTGCAGGTCGACGAAGTCGCCCGGCACCTGCACGGCCACCAGGTGGCGCCGCCCGTCGGCGGCGTGCACGTGGCGCGTCATGATGCCCTGCACGAGCACCGTGCTGGTCTCCACGGTGCAGCACTGGCGGACCACGGTCTGGCCCGCGGCGTAGGTCTGGGTGCGCTCGACGGCGCTCTCCAGCACCGAACGTTCCTCGTCCGTGAAGTCTTCGGTGCGGTTGCGCAGCACGTTTCGGGTCAGCATGGCGGTTCGCTGCAATCTTTGGGCAGAACCGGGCACGCTGCATTAACCTGGGTTAATCCGCGGCCGGTGCAGGCCAGTCTCGCGCGCGTGCGGCGCGTTGTCTGTCGGCGGGGAACCACGCGCGCTGTCGACCGCGCTGGCCTGCAGGGCCCCCGTTGGATGTCCGCGCCGCTGGGTGGCGACCTACGCAGCCGACCCAGGCCCGGGCGCATGGTGTCACACACAGGGCGGCGCCGGTCCTGCCGGGACCGGTGGCCGTCCAGACGAAGGAGATGCCATGCCAGACCTCGAAACCCTCGCCGTGCAGATGCGCCAGGCCTTCGCGTCCGGCGTTCCGGTGCGGATGCCGTTGCTGCGCTTCCGCGACCTGGACGTGCTGCTCGAACTGCTGGCGGACGATTGATCCGGCTCAGGGCCGGAACTTGCGCACCAGGTCCTCGACCCGCGGCCCGCCGGCCTGGGCGCCGCTGGAGACCTTGACGATGCTCAGCGTGCGCTCGGCGCCGGCCTCCAGCGTGGCCTGGTGCACGGCCTGCAGCAGCGGCCAGACCTTCTCGGGCGGGCCTTCGACCACCGTGCCCAGGCCGTGCACCTCGTAGCGCAGGCCCGAGGCCTGGATCACGGCGATGGCCGCGTCCACGTGCTTGTAGCGGTCGTCCGCGGTGCCGGCCGGCCGCGGGATGACCTGGATCTCGGCCAGCATGTGGCCGGGCGGGGTGACGGCGGCCGGCGCCGGCGCCTGCTGGGCCCAGGCGGCGCCGCAGGCCAGCAGCGAGAGGATGGCCAGCCGGAAGCGGGGGCGGCGCGGGAGCGATGGATGTGCCATGTGCGTTGCGTGCAGTGCTTGCAGTAGGCAGGTGGGCGCGCCTGCGGGGCCGCGCTGCCGGCGCGAGAAGAGACAAGCCGGCGACCCCAGAACGTGCTTCCCTGCGCGAGGATGATCTCAATCAGGTTCCAAGGGACTCTCTCAGCCGGCAGGCCCTGCGGCCCCGCCGACACCCCCAGCGTGTGCGCCAGCCGGCGGACCGGCGTGGCGGGCGCGATTGTAGGTTCAGAGCGTGCGCAGGAAGGCCGCGAGCGCGGCCTGGTCCGCGGCGTCGAGCGCCAGCGGGCGGATCAGCGGCGACAGCCGCGCCGCATGCGGGTAGAGCGGCTGCGCCGCCTGCTCCGCATTGCGCGCCCAGACCTCGCCGCCGCCGCGCACGTAGAAACGCAGCACCCCCTCCAGCGAGGGGAACAGGCCGTTGTGCATGTAGGGCGGGGACTGCGCGACACGGCGCAGGCTGGGCGTGCGGAAGGCGCCCGTGTCCTCCGGCCGGCCGCTCGCACGCTGGCGGCCGCGGTCCTCGGCCGGCTCGCCGAAGGCCGACAGGCGCAGGTTGTGGAACAGGCCGTCGTTGAGCCAGGGGCCGTGGTGGCAGTTCACGCAGCGTGCCGTGGTGCGGAACAGGTGCAGGCCCCGCAGTTCCTGCGGCGTGAGCAGGCCGCGCTCGCCGCGCAGGAAGCGCTCGTAGCGCGTGGGCGCGGCCTTGGCGCTCTCCACGCCGGCCGCGCGCACATGGGCGGCCAAGGCCTCGCCCAGCGTCTCGGGCGTGAGCGAGGCCGCGGGGCCGGGCAGGGCCTGCAGGCGCGCCAGCACGGCCTGCACCGAGGCGTTGCCCATCTCGTCGGGGTCCAGCAGCGGCGCCAGCGACTGGGCGGCCAGCGTGCGGCCGCGGCCGTCCCAGCCCCATTGCCGATGGGCGCCGGCCTGGCGCAGGTCGGGCGGGTTGCGCCGGCCGGGGCGGCCGTCGATGCCCGTGGCCACGGGCTGGTCCACGCTCCAGCCGCGGGCCGGGTCATGGCAGCTCGCACAGGCGATGCGGCCGCAGGCCGACAGGCGCGGGTCGGCGAACAGCATGCGGCCCAGCGCGGCCAGGGCGCGCTGCTGCGGCGTGCGCGCAGGGGCGTCGGGCAGCGGGCCCAGTTCGACGAAGGCGACGCCGGCATCGACCTGCGCGGCCGGCCAGCCCGACGGTGGCCCGCGGTAGGCGGCCAGCACCGCCTCGTCCGCGGCCCGCGACGGCGGCCCGGCCAGCAGCGCCAGCAGAACCGCCCCGCACCAGCGCCTGGCCCGCAAGGCACTCAATGGCAGTCCGGCCCGATCTGGTCGAAGTAGGCCTCGTAGGCCACGTTCGCGGCCCAGCGCGCATTGCGCTCCTGCCAGGCCGGCGCGCGCCGCTCGGCGGCCACGGCCTGCTGCAGCGCCTGCACGGCCTGGGGCCGGGCCGCCGAGGCCAGCAGCAGCAGTTCGGTGGGGTCGGCGGCCGGCAGCGTGGCCGAGAACTTGTGCCACTCCTTGCGCTGGAACAGCGCCTGCAGCTGGGCTTCGTCGTGCAGCGCGGCGTCGCAGGCGCCCGTGCGCAGCTGCACCAGGGCCTGGGCCGGTGCGTCGAACAGCTGCAGCCGTGCGCCCGCCCGCTGCGCCAGCGCCTGCGCGCCCTGGTGCGCGCGCGAGACGCAGACGGTCTTGCCGCGCAGGTCTTCCCAGCGGCGCAGCGGCTGGTCCGAGCGCATCGCGGCGGCCGTGCCGGAGCGGTAGCCCGTGCGCAGCGTCTGCAGGCCGGCGCGGGGCGCGTCGGGCACGGGCGCGCGCACGAGCACCGCGTCGACCTGGCCGCTGGCCAGCGCAGCGGCGAAGGCCTCGGGCGCCAGCGGCACGAACTGCGGCGCGGCGCCCAGGCGTTCGCCGAGCGCGCGCGCCAGCACGAGCTCGTGGCCTTCCTCGGTGTAGGCGCGCGTGGCGCTGTGCAGCGGCATGGCGCTGGCGGGCAGGCCGATGCGCAGCTGCGTCCAGCGCGCCGGCGGCGGCTCGGGCAGCACCAGGGCCCAGGCGGCGGCGGTGGCCACGGCGGCACAGGCGAGCGCGAGCAGCCACACGGGCGCGCGCTGCAAGAAGCGGGGAAGGGCTTGCACGGCGGCGATTGCAGCACCGGCGCCGCCGCCGGCCAACTGCGCAATGCGCAGATGCATATGCGAAATGCGCGGTTCACAAGCGGCCCCCGCGCTCCCAAGAATGCGGACCGCACGCCGGACCGCCGGTCCGGTGGCTCGGCCCCTTCTTCACCACCACGGAATTCGCATGAACGACGCTTCCTCCACCTCCCTGCGCCGCAGTGTCCTGCGGCGTCCGCTGCACGCACTCGCCATCGCACTGGGCCTGGCCCTGGGCGCCGGCGCCGCCACCGCCGAAGTGCTGCCCGAGATCAACCTGCAGCTCTCGCCCTGGACCGTGGTGGCGCGCGAGAAGGGCTTCTTCAAGGAGGAGTTCGACAAGATCGGCACCAGGAAGATCAACCTGATCGCCACCAGCACGGCCGAGCTGATCGGCGCCGAGAGCGCGGCCGTGGGCGGCGGCAAGCTGGCGATTGCCCAGCGCATGATCTATCCGGCCACGGTGCACCGCGCCAACGGCCTGGACGGCGTGGTGGTCTGGGTCTCCGAGCCGTCCAACCGCTACCGCGCGCCCATCCTCGCGCGCGCCGACAACGACAAGATCCAGACCGTGGCCGACCTGGACGGCAAGAAGTTCGGCAGCAGCCGCATCAGCTGCTACTGGTCCTCGCCGTTCGAGACCTTGACCAAGGCCGGCCTGCCGCTGGATTCGCGCGAGAAGAAGGGCCGCGTGCGCTACGAGTCCATCGACAACGGCTCGGTCGTGGTCTCGGGCATCCTGTCCGGCGCGATCGACGCCACCTCGGCCCACCTGGCCTCCGGCGCCTTCACGGGCGCCTGGCTGGCCGGCAAGCTCAAGGTCGTGGGCCGTTCGCCCGACGACGGCGTCTACGTGCAGAACGGCGGCCGCGTGACCTACTTCGCGCGGCGCGAGTTCGCCGAGAAGCACCCCGACGTGGTCAAGGCCTTCCTGGCCGCGCGCGAGCGCACCTCCGAGTGGGCCACCGACAACGTGGACGAGGCCGCCAGGATCATCGCCCGGGAAACGCGCGTGCCCATCGAGGTCGCCAAGTTCCAGATCACGCACCTGGGCCAGTGGGACTTCATGGCCGGCGAGCCCAACGCCGACAAGGCGCGCCAGGCCATCAAGACCTTCCGCGACTGGTACATCGCCAACGGCGACGACATCCTGTCCGAGCGCAAGCTGACCGACGCCCAGGTCGACGCCTTCATCGACGGCCGCTTCTTCGTCGGCGGCTCGCACACCATCTACCGATGAGCGCGGCCGCTGACGTGATCGGCGCCGTGCAGGCGCCGCCGGGCCGGCCGGCCGGCCCGGGGCGGCTGCGCCGGGCCCTGGCCGGCGGTGGCTGGATCGGCTTCATGCTGCCGCTGCTCGTGCTGGCGTGGTGGCAGCTCGCCGTGTCGCTGCAATGGGTCGACAAGGTTTTCCTGCCCGAGCCCGTCGCCGTGGTCCGGGCCTTCTGGACCATGCTGACCGGGCAGAACCTGCTGCTGGACTTCCTGGTCAGCCTCAACATCGTGGGCCAGGCCTTCCTGTACGGCAGCCTGCTGGGCGTGGGCCTGGGCATCGCGGCCGGGCTGTCGCAGAAGGTCGAGCGCTTCTTCGGCCCGACCTTCGACACCATCCGCCACATCCCGGGCATCGCCTGGTTTCCGCTGATCGTGCTGTGGCTGGGGCTGGGCGCGCCGGCCAAGATCCTCGTGATCGCCAAGTCGGTGTTCTTCCCGGTGTTCCTGAACACGCTGCAGGGCATCCGCAGCGTGGACAAGAGCTACGTGGAGCTGGCCGAGGTGCTCACGCTCACGCGCGGCCAACTGGTGCGCAAGGTGATCCTGCCGGCCGCCACGCCCAGCATCATGGTCGCGCTGCGCTATGCCGCGGGCCTGGCCTGGGCGCTGGTGGTGGTGGCCGAGGGCCTGAGCGGGCTGGAGGGGCTGGGCTTTCTGATCTTCCGCGCGCAGAGCCTGCTCATGACGGACCAGCTGCTGGTCTGCATGGTGGTGATCGGCCTGATCGGGTTTGCAATCGACCGCAGCATGTACGCGCTGCAACGGCGCGTGCTGCGCTGGAAGCAAGGGTTCGAGGGAGCGGCGAAATGAGCAAGGGGCAACTGCAGATCCGCGACGTCTCCAAGAGCTACGAAGTCGAGGGCCGCCCGCGGCTGGAGGTGCTGCAGCACGCCAGCTTCGACGTGGCGCCGGGTGCCTTCGTTTCCATCGTCGGCCCCAGCGGCTGCGGAAAATCCACCCTGCTGCGCCTGATCGCCGGCCTGGACCAAACCTACAGCGGCGACATCCTCGTGCACGGCGAGCGCATCGCGGGCGCCAGCCTGTCGCGCGGCATCGTGTTCCAGGACCACCGCCTGCTGCCCTGGCTCACGCTGGAGCAGAACGTCGGCCTGTCGCTGCTGAACTCGCCCTGGCCGCAGGAGCGCAAGAACCAGTCGGTGCGCGAGCACATCGCGCTGGTGGGCCTGTCGGGCTTCGAGAAGGCCTACCCGCACCAGCTCTCGGGCGGCATGGCGCAGCGCGCGGCGATCGCGCGCGCGCTCGTCAACAAGCCCGAGATCCTGCTGCTGGACGAGCCGCTGGGCGCGCTGGACGCGCTCACGCGCATCCG
Source organism: Pseudorhodoferax sp. (assembly GCA_049840715.1). Classification (GTDB taxonomy): domain Bacteria; phylum Pseudomonadota; class Gammaproteobacteria; order Burkholderiales; family Burkholderiaceae_C; genus Pseudorhodoferax. The sequence goes on along the minus strand of JASGJO010000032.1, from coordinate 64,158 downwards.
GCTGCAGGAGGAGATCCAGCGCATCTGGCGCGTCGAGGGCGTGACCATGATCCTGGTCACGCACGACGTGGACGAGGCGCTGTTCCTGTCCGACAAGGTCATCGTCATGAACGCCGGCCCGGGCCGCATCGTGCGCGAGCTCGACGTGGCGCTGCCGCGCCCGCGCGACCGTGCCGGTGCGCGCTTCGCCGAATACAAGCGCGAGATCCTGTCGGCCATGGGCGAGTACCAGCGCGCGCCGGAGGTGGCCGCCGCATGAGGTGGGCGGCGGTCCCCGTGCTGCTGGCCGCGCTGGCGCAGGCCGCGCCCGCCCACGCGGTGGCGGCCGCGCCCAGCGGCGACCTGCCCGACCTCGCGGCCGAGAAGGCGCTGATCTACGCGGGCGAGTACGCGCAGGCCATCGCGCGGCTCGAGGCACGCGCCCGCGAGGTGCAGCACGCCGAGATCTACAACCTGCTGGGCTACAGCCAGCGCCAGCTGCGCCGCTACGACGACGCTGCGCGCAGCTACCGGGAGGCGCTGTTCTTCGACGGCGCCTACCGGCCCGCGCTGCAATACCAGGGCGAACTGTTCATCGCCACCGGCGACATCGAGGGAGCGCGGCGCAACCTGGGCTACCTGCGCATCGTCTGCGGGCCGCCCGGCTGCGAGGAGATCGAGAAGCTGCAGGCGGCATTGGAGAAGGCCGGGCACCGGCCCTGATGCCGCCGGCGGGGGCGCGGCGGTTCGCGCTAAGCTCCACGGCTTTCGCCGCTCCGCCCGCATGCCGCCGCTTTTCCGCCAGGCCGATGCCTCCGCCCCCGCCGCCGTCCGCGCGCCGGCATCCGGCCGCGCCCCGGGGGCGCCGCGGTGAGCGCTCCGGGGCTGGACTGGCGCGTCACCTGGAGCCGCACGCGCAACCACGAGGGCGTGGCCCGCGGCGTGCGCGCCTTCCTGGCGCTGCTCTGCGTGCTGCTGCTGGGCTGGTGGGCCGGCTGGGAGCGCAGCTTCATGCCGGCCATGCTGGGCGTCATCGCCAGTGCCCTGGCCGAGACCGACGACGGCTGGCGCGGCCGGCTGCGCGCGCAGGGGCTGGCGCTGGCGGCGTTCGCGGTGGTCGGCCTGGCGGTGCAGGCCAGCCAGCCGCTGCCGCTGCTGCAGGCCCTGGTGCTGGCCGCCGCGGCGCTCGCGCTGACGCTGGTCGGCGCGCTGGGCGAGCGCTACCGCGCGGTGGCGCTGGGCGTGCTGGTGTTCGCCATCTACATTGCGATGCTGGGCCGCCAGGGCCGCACCGACCGGGCCCTGGTGCTGCTGTTGCTGGGTGCGACCTGGTATGGCGTGGTCTCGGTGCTGTGGGCGGCGCTGCTGCCACGCGCGACGCTGCGCCACCGCATGTCGCGCCTGTACGCGCTGCTCGGCGAGCAGCTGCGCCTGAAGGCCCGGCTGCTGGAGCCCGTGCGCGACGTCGACCTGGCCGGACGCCGCATGGCGCTGGCCTTGCACAACGGCCGCGTGGTGCTGGCGCTGACCGCCACCAAGGAGAGCCTGTACAGCCGCCTGCCCGAGGGCGACCGGCCGCGCCCCGTCTGGCTGCAGCTGGCGATGCGCCAGTACCTCGCGGCGCAGGACATCCACGAGCGCGTGAACTCCTCGCACGAGGACTACGGCCTGCTGGCCGAGTCGCTGTTCCATTCGGACGTGCTGTACCGCTGCCAGCGCGTGCTGACCCGGCTGGGCGCGCAGCTGCTCAAGTTCGCCGAAGCCATCGCGGCCCGCGGCAGCCCGGTCCACACCGGCAGCACCGCGCGGGCCATCGAGGACATGCAGGCCGCGATCGTGCACCTGCTGGCCGGCCCGCTGCCGCAGCAGCCCGGCACGGCGCGGGCGCTGGGCGCGGTGCAGCAGCTGGGCCGCAACCTCGCGGCGATGGCCGGCGTGCTGCCCGCGCTCGAGCAGCCGCTGCAGGGCGGGGCCGGCGAGGCGCTGCGCGACCGTGGCCCCAGCGACTGGCGCGCCGCCTGGCAGCGCGTGCGCGAGCAGCTGCACTGGCAGTCGCCGCTGCTGCGGCACGGGCTGCGGCTGGCGCTCATGCTGCTGGTCGGCTATGCCATCGTCGAGGCCACGCGCGACCCCCATGCCTACTGGGTGCTGCTGACCATCGTCTTCGTGAGCCAGCCGCGCTATGCCGACACGCGCCACCGCGTGGTGCAGCGGGCCACCGGCACGGCGCTGGGCCTGTGCCTGGGCTGGGCGGCGATCCGCCTGTTCCCCGCGACGGTGCTGCAGTCGGCCCTGCTGGTGGTGGCCGGCGGCCTGTTCCTCGGCAGCCGCCACACCCACTACACGCGGGCCACGGCCTCGGTCACGGTGCTGCTGCTGCTCAGCTTCCACCAGGCCGGCATGGGCGACGGCGTGATCCCCACGCGCATGCTGGACACGGTGGTCGGCGGCGTGCTGGCCTGGCTGGCCGCGTGGCTGGTGCTGCCGAACTGGCAGTCGCGCCAGTGGCCGCAGCTGGCCGAACAGGCCTTGCGCACCCAGGCCGAGTACCTGCAGGAGATCGCGGCGCAGGCCGGTGCCGGCAAGCAGGACCACCTGGCCTACCGGTTCGCGCGGCGCAGCGCCCACAACGCCGACGCGGCGCTGTCCAACGCCTACGCCGCCATGCTCAAGGAGCCGGCCCACGCGCGGCGGCTGTTCGAGGCCAGCGGCCGCTTCCTGGTGCTGTCGCACACGCTGCTCAACTACCTGTCAGCCCTGGGCGCGCACCGCGGCACGCTGGCCGACGCCGCGCAGGACGGGGTGCTGCGCCGCGACGCGGCCGCGCTCGGCGCGCAGCTGGTCGCGCTGGCCGAGCGCATGCGCCAGCCGCCGGGGGAGAGCGCCGCCGCGGCCGTGCCCGAACTGGCGCCGAGCGCGGCGACCCAGCCGCAGCTGGCGCTGGCCATGCAGCTGCTGCCGCAGCTGCAGCGCGAAGCGCGGGGGATGCTGCCGGTGGCGTGAGGCGCGTCGCACGCCGCATCGCCTTATTCGGTGACCGACGAAGCAAGGACGAAACCCTTCGTTCCCGTGTAGACAGCGCGTCGGAACAATCCGCGCGGAAGGCCGGCGCCGCCGCCGCAGCGGCAGGCGCAGCGCCCTCGCACATCCACAGGAGCACCGACATGAACACCCGCAGATTCCTCCTGCATGCCAGCGCCGCACTTGCGGCCGGCCTGCTGGCCACCGCCGCCTTCGCCCAGACCAGGGAGGTCGTGATCGGCTACCAGGACATGGTCGTGCCCTGGCGCCATGCGCAGGAAACCGGCGAGGTCGAGAAGCGCACCGGCTACAAGGTGACCTACCGCAAGCTCGGCAGCGGCGCCGAGGTGGTGCGCGCGCTGGCCTCGGGCGCGATCCAGATCGGCGAGGCCGGCTCCTCGCCGTTCGCCGCGGCGCTGTCGCAGGGCGTGCCGCTGGAGGTCTTCTGGATCCTGGACAACATCAACGACGCCGAGGCGCTGGTCGCGCGCAACGGTTCGGGCGTCGACAGCCTGGCCGACCTCAAGGGCAAGAAGATCGGCCTGCCGTTCGCCTCGACCACGCACTTCCATGCGCTGGTCGCGCTGCAGGACGCGGGCGTGGACCCCAGGACCGTGCAGATCCTGAACCTGCGCCCGCCCGAGATCCTGGCGGCCTGGGAGCGCGGCGACATCGACGCCACCTTCGTCTGGGACCCGGCGCTGGCCAAGGTCAAGCAGAGCGGCAAGCTCATCGTGACGTCGGGCCAGATCGCCGCCAGGACCGGCAAGGCCACCTTCGATGCGCTGGCCGTGAGCAAGTCCTTCGCCAAGGGCCACGACGCCTTCCTCACGCAGTTCGTGCAGGTGCTGGCCGATGCCGACAAGGCCTACACCGCGAACAAGGCGGCCTGGACGGCGGCCTCGCCGCAGGTGCAGGCCGTGGCCAAGTGGAGCGGGGCGGAGGGCGCGAGCGTGCCCGCCAGCCTGGCGCTGTACGCCTTCGTGCCGCCGGCAGAGCAGGCCGGCCGGCAGTGGCTGGGCGGCGGCAAGGACTCGGTGGTGGCGCAGTCGCTGGCCGCCACGGCCGCCTTCCTCAAAGAGCAGGGCACGATCCAGTCCGTGCTGCCCGACTACGCGGCGGGCGTGAACCCGACCTGGGTGCAGCGCGCGAAGTGAGGGCTGCATGCGCATCGACCTCGAACCGGGCGCGGGCGTGACGGGCCAGGCCGCCGCGCGCGGCCTGCGCATCCGCGACCTCAGCGTGCGCTATGCCACGGCGCCGCGCGTGGCGCCCGCGCTGGCCCTGTCGCAGGTGAACCTGGACATCGCGGCCGGCGAATTCGTCGTGGCGCTGGGCGCCTCGGGCTGCGGCAAGACCACCTTGCTCAACTGCATCGCGGGCTTCACCCAGCCCTCGGTCGGCAGCATCGCGCTGCACGGCCGGCCCGTCACCGGGCCCGGCGCCGAACGCGGCATGGTGTTCCAGAAGCACGCGCTGATGCCCTGGCTCGACGTGATCGACAACGTGGCGCTGGGCCTGAAGCTGCGCGGCGTGCCGCTGGCCGAACGGCGCGCCCGGGCGGCCGAGCTGCTGGCCCTGGTCGGGCTGGAGGCCTTTGCGCACGCGCCCGTGTGGCAGCTGTCGGGCGGCATGCAGCAGCGCGTGGGCATCGCGCGCGCACTGGCCAGCGATCCCGATGTGCTGCTCATGGACGAACCGCTGGGCGCGCTCGACGCGTTCACGCGCGAAAGCATCCAGGAGCTCGTGCTGCAGCTGTGGCAGCGCACGGGCAAGACCATCTTCTTCATCACGCACGACGTGGAGGAGGCGCTGTTCCTGGCCTCGCGCCTGGTCATCATGACGCCGCGGCCCGGGCGCATCGCGCACCAGCACGCGCTGTCCTTCAACCGCGACTACCTGCAGGGCGGGGATGCACGGGCCGTGAAGTCCGGCGCGGCGTTCATCGCCTGGCGCGAACGCGTGCTGGGCTGGGTCGGCCCGCAGGGCGTGCCGGCCCAGGCCGAGGGGGTGGCGGCATGACGGCCGCGCAGGCCGCACCGGCCGCGGCCCTGGACCCGGCCAGCGTGCCGGCCGTGCAGCCCTTCCGCGCGCCCGGCGCCGGCAGCAGCCGGCTCATCAGCCTGGCCTGCGTCGCGGCGCTGCTGGCGCTGTGGTGGCTGGCCACCGCGCAGGGCTGGGTGCCGCCGCTGTTCCTGCCCGCGCCGGCGGCCGTCTGGGCTGCGCTGCAGGACGCCTGGGGCGGCCGCATCCAGGGCGGGCGGCCGCTGCTGGAGCACCTGCAGTGGAGCGCGCTGCGCGTGTTCGGCGCGTTCGCGCTGGCGGTGGTCACGGCCGTGCCGGTCGGCATCGCCATGGGCGTGAGCCGCTGGGCGCGCGGCCTGTTCGATCCGCCGATCGAGTTCTACCGCCCGCTGCCGCCGCTGGCCTACCTGCCGCTGATCGTGATCTGGTTCGGCATCGACGAGACCTCCAAGCTGCTGCTGATCTACCTGGCCTGCTTCGCGCCGATCGCGCTGGCGGCCAAGGCCGGCGTGCGCAGCGCCAGCACCGAGCAGGTCAATGCCGCGGCCTCGCTGGGCGCCACGCGCGCGCAGCTGGTATGGCACGTGGTGATCCCGGCGGCGCTGCCCGAGATCCTGGTCGGCCTGCGCATCGCCATCGGCTTCGGCTGGACCACGCTGGTGGCGGCCGAGATGGTGGCGGCCACGGTGGGCGTGGGCCAGATGGTGCTGAACGCCTCGAACTTCCTGCGCACCGACCTCGTGGTCGCGGGCATCGCCGTGATCGGCCTCGTGGCCTGGAGCTTCGACCTGCTGATGCGCTGGGTCGAGGCGCGGCTGGTGCCCTGGCGCGGCCGCATGTGAGCCAGGGCCGGCGGCGCCGGCCCGGCCTCGTCACTCCAGCGTGAAGCCGATCTTCAGGCCCACCTGCCAGTGGGCCACCTTGCCGTCGACCACGTGGCCGCGCGTCTCGGTCACCTGGAACCACTGGATGTTGCGCACGGTCTCGTGCGCCTTGGCGATCGCCGTCTGCACGGCGTCTTCGATGCCCTGGGACGACGAGCCCGTGAGCTCCAGCGTCTTGTAGACATGGTTGGACATGGTTGGTTCTCCTGGTGGTGGTTGAGGGAATCAGTGTGCGGCAGCGCCGCGCGCGAGGAAAGCGCGGGTTTTCGCGGGCGTCATGCCAGGTGGCAGGCCGCCCAATGCCGCTCGCCCACGGGGCGCGCCACGGGCGCTTGCTCGCGGCAGCGCGCCACGGCCTGCGGGCAGCGCGTGTGGAAGCGGCAGCCGGCCGGCGGGTCGGACGGGCTGGGCGGATCGCCCTGCAGCACGATGCGCTGCGTGCGCGCCGCGCCCGGCCGGGCCTTGGGCGCGGCCGAGACCAGCGCCTGGGTGTAGGGGTGGCGCGGGGTCTTCCAGACCGCGTCGCGCGCGCCATGCTCGACCACCTGGCCCAGGTACATCACGGCGATGCGGTCGGACATGTGCCGCACCACCGACAGGTCGTGCGAGATGAACAGGTAGGACACGCCGAACTCCTCGCGCAGCTCCAGCAGCAGGTTCAGCACCTGGGCGCGCACCGAGACGTCGAGCGCCGAGACGGCCTCGTCGCAGACGATGAGTTCGGGCTGCAGCATCAGCGCGCGCGCGATGCCGATGCGCTGGCGCTGGCCGCCCGAGAACTCGTGCGGGAAACGGCTCGCCATCTCGGGCCGCAGGCCCACGCGCGCGAGCGCCCAGGCCACGCGCTCGCGCTGTTCCGCCTCGTTGCCGCGCTGCTGCACGGTGAGCGGCTCGCGCAGCGCGCGTTCCACGGTCTGGCGCGGGTTCAGCGAGGCATAGGGGTCCTGGAACACCATCTGCAGCCGTGCGCGCAGGCTGCGCAGCGCGTCGCCCTCGAGCGCCGCGAGGTCCTGGCCGTCGAACCAGAGCCGGCCGGCGGTCAGGGGCGTGAGCCGCATGGCCACGCGGGCCACGGTGGACTTGCCGCAGCCCGATTCGCCGACCAGGCCCAGCGTCTCGCCGCGTTCCACGTGCAGGTCCACGCCATCGAGCGCGTGCACGGTGCCGCCGGCCGTGGGGTAGTGCTTGACGGCGTGTTGCAGCCGCAGCAGCGAGGTGGCCGTCCTGGGCAGTTCCGCGACGGCGTTCATGCGGCGAATTCCTCCAGGCGGTGTTCCAGGGGATGGTGGCAGGCCACCGGGTGGCCGCCGAGACGCACGGGCTCCGGCCGTGTCGCGCGGCACAACGCCGTGGCCTGGCGGCAGCGCGGCGCGAACGCGCAGCCGGCCGGCATCTCCAGCAGCGAGGGCACGGTGCCCGCGATCTCGGGCAGGCGCGTGCCGGGCGGCAGGTCGTCGATGGCCAGCGAGGCCAGCAGCCCGCGCGTGTAGGGATGGGCCGGCGCGTCGAACAGCGCCTGCACCGGGGCCTGCTCGACCACGCGGCCCGCGTACATCACGGCCGCGCGGTCCGCCACCTCGGCCACCACGCCGAGGTCGTGCGTGATGAGCAGAAGACCCATGCCGCGCTCGGCCTGCAGGCGCTGCAGCAGCTCCAGGATCTGCGCCTGGGTGGTCACGTCCAGCGCGGTCGTGGGTTCGTCGGCGATCAGCAGGTCGGGCTCGCAGGCCAGCGCGATGGCGATCACGGCGCGCTGGCGCATGCCGCCCGAGAGCTGGTGCGGGTGCGCGTGCGCGCGCTGCGCGGGCGAGGGGATGCCCACATGGGCCAGCAGCTGCACGGCCTGCTCCCAGGCTTCGCGCCGGCCCACGCGGCGGTGCAGCCGGATCGCCTCGACGATCTGCCAGCCGATGGACAGGACCGGGTTCAGCGCCGACAGCGGCTCCTGGAACACCATGGAGATGCGGTTGCCGCGCAGCGCACGCAGGCCGGCCTCGGGCAGCGTCGTCAGCTCGGTGCCGTCGAAGCGGATGCTGCCGCCCGTGATGCGGCCCTGGCCCCTGGGCAGCAGCCGCAGGATGGAATAGGCCGTGACGGACTTGCCGCTGCCGCTCTCGCCGACCAGCGCCACGGTCTCGCCGCGCTCCACGCGCAGGTCCACGCCGTCGATGGCGCGCACGGTGCCGGCGCGCGTGTCGAACGAGGTCTGCAGGCCTCGGATCTCGAGCAGGCTCATCGTTTTCGGAGGTGGGGGTTGAGGGCGTCGTTGAGCCCTTCGCCGAGCAGGCTGAAGCCCAGCACGGTGACGACGATGGCCAGGCCCGGCAGGCCGCAGATGTACCAGGCGTCCACCACCTGTTCGCGGCCGATGCCGATGATGGTGCCCCAGCTCATCACGTTGGGATCGCCCAGGCCCAGGAAGGCCAGCGCGGCTTCGGTCTGGATCGCGTGCGCGATCGACAGCGTGGACACCACCACCACGGGCGGCAGTGCATTGGGCAGGATCTGCGTGAGGATCAGCCGCGCGTGGCCCGTGCCCAGCGTGCGGCTGGCCAGCACGAACTCGCGCTCGCGCAGCTGCAGGAATTCCGAGCGCACGAGCCGCGCCGTGGGCGGCCAGGACACGATGCCGATGGCGAACACCGCCGTCGCCACCGAGGGCTTGAAGATGGCCACCAGCACCACGGCCAGCACGAAGTTGGGCACGGTCTGGAACAGCTCGATCACGCGCATCAGCGTGCTGTCGACCCAGCCGCGGAAATAACCGGCCAGCGCGCCCACGGTGATGCCGACGAAGGCCGAGATCAGCGTGCTGACCAGGCCGATCAGCAGCGAGACGCCGGCGCCCGAGACCAGGCCGGTGGCGAGGTCGCGGCCCATGAAGTCGGTGCCCAGCGGGTTCTGGGCGTCTTCACCGGGCCACAGCATGGGGGCGCCGCTCATCTCCCAGGGGTCGCCCGGGAACCAGATGCGGCCCAGCGTGGCGACGGCCACCACGCTGAGCAGCAGCACGAGGCCCAGCACGGCGGAGCGGCTGGCCAGCACGCGCCTGGCGAACTCCAGGGTGCGGTGCCAGGCGGTCGCGGGGCGCGCCGGGTCGGCGTTCCAGACGGCGCTCATGCGTGCGCTCCGCCGGTCAGCTGCACGCGCGGATCGAGCCAGGCGTACAGCAGGTCCACCACCACGTTGATCAAGGTCACGAGGATGGAACTCAACAGCAGGATGCCCAGCAACAGGTTGAAGTCGCGCGACATGATGGCCTCGAACGCGAGCCTGCCGATGCCGGGCCAGTTGAACACCGACTCCACGAGCACCGCTCCGCTCAGCAGCGAGGCCACCTGGTAGCCCACCATGGTGAGCAGCGGCAGCAGCGCGTTGCGCAGCGCATGGCGCAGCGTGATGCGCGCCTCGCCCGCGCCCTTGGCGCGCGCGGTGCGGATGAAGTCCGCGCCGTAGAGTTCGAGCATGGCCGTGCGCACGAGCTTGGTGTAGACGGCCAGGTAGAAGGTCGACAGCGTGAGCGCGGGCAGCAGCGCATGGCGCGCCACGTCCAGCGCCCAGGCCAGGCCGCTGTGGTTCGCGCCCAGGTCGACCATGCCGCCCGAGGGCAGCCAGCCCAGCCGCGCGGAGAACAGCACCATGGCCATGAGACCGAGCCAGAAGGTCGGCAGCGCGTAGGTCAGCAGCACGAAGACCGAGACCACGTCGTCCACCCAGCCGTGCACGCGCACGGCCGAGACCACGCCCAGCAGCACGCCCAGCACCAGCGCGAAGACGATGGCCGAGCCCATCAGCAGCAGCGTCGCCGGGATGCGGTCCACGATGAGGTCGAACACCGGCACGTTCTGGCGGAACGACCAGCCCAGGTCCAGCGTGGCCACGTTGGCCATGTAGTGCCAGAACTGCACGCCCAGCGGCTGGTCCAGCCCGAAGCTCGCGCGCAGCTGCGCCATGTACTCGGGCGTGGCGGCGCCGGCCTCGCCGGCCAGCACGTCGACCACGTCGCCGGGGGCCAGCTGCAGGATCAGGAAGTTCAGCAGCGCGATGCCGAACACCACCGGCAGCACCTGCAGCAGGCGCCGGCGCAGGAAGCCGAGCAGGGGCGGGGCCGTGGATGCCATGCCGGCTTCAATGCCCCGCTTCGAGCCAGGTGTCGGCGTAGGACGCGAACAGCCCGTCGCCCTGCAACTGGTGCTTCTTGAGCCGTGCGTTCGACACCGTGACCCAGGTCTGCTCGATCAACTCGATCAGCGGCACGTCTTCCTGCACGATCTGCTGCCACTGCGTGACGAGGGCCTTGCGCTTGGCTTCGTCGGGTTCGGCGGCGGCGGCTTCCATGACCTTGTCGAGTTCGGGGTTGGAGTAGCCCGAGCCGTTGGTCCAGGGCGCGCCCTTGACGATGTTCTTGGTCCAGTACAGCCGCTGCACGCCCAGCGTGGGGTCGGGCAGCCGGTGCAGGCTGGAGGTCATGAGGTCGTAGTCCTGGTCCGTGAAGATGCGGCGCAGGTAGTTGGCCGTGTCCGAAGTGCGCAGTTCCAGCTCCACGTCGATGCGCGCGAGCGACTGCTTGAGGAACTCGGCCGAGCGCGCGCCGATGGGGCCGCCGAAGCCGTCGTAGTCCAGCGCGATCTTGAGCCGCTTGCCGTCCTTGCCCTTCTTGAAGCCGGCCTCGTCCAGCAGCGCCTCGGCGCGCCTGGGGTCGAAGGCGTAGTGCTTCACGTCCTTGCTGTAGTAGTTGACGACCGAGGAGGGCACCGGCCCCGTGGCCACCTTGCCGTAGTTCAGGAACACCACCTTGAGCAGCGCGTTCTTGTCGATGGCGTGGGCGAAGGCCTGGCGTACGCGCCTGTCCTGGAAGTAGGGCCGGCGCACGTTGAACTGCAGCAGGAAGATGGTCGAGAGGTAGCGGCCGTCGTCCAGGTTGATGGTGAACTTCTTCTTGTCGGAAAAGCGGTTCAGGTTGGTCAGCGGGATGATGGAGCCCAGCGCCACGTCGACCTCGCCGGCCTCCAGCGCCACGGTGCGCGCGGCCGCGTCGGGGATGAACTTGACCAAGAGGCCGTCCAGGTAGGGCTGCGGCTCGCCCTGCGGGCCGCGGCCCCAGTAGTTCGGATTGCGCTCCAGCCGCACGTGGCTGCCGCGCACCCATTCCTTGAACACGAAGGGCCCGGTGCCGATGGGCGCGTTGTTGGCCGGGTTCTTGAGCACGTCCGTGCCCTCGTACACGTGCCTGGGCAGGATCTGCGCGCCGTAGGTGTTGATGTAGTTGAGGATGTAGGGCGCGGGCGAGGACAGGCGGATCACCACCGTCAGCGCGTCGGGCGTCTCCACCTTCTCGACGTTGGCGAAGGCCGCGCGGCCGAAGGGGTGCAGCTTGCGCCAGACCTCTTCCAGCGTCCAGGCCACGTCGGCCGAGCTGAAGGGCTTGCCGTCGTGCCACTTGACGTTGGCGCGCAGCCTGAAGGTCAGCGTGCGGCCGTCGGCCGCTTGCTGCCAGGACTCGGCCAGCGCGGGCACGGGCTTCAAGTCCAGGTCGTAGCTGACCAGGCCTTCGAGGATCTTGCTGGAGACCATGCCCACGTTCATGGTGGTCAGGTTGGCCGAGGTCAGCTGCGTGGGCTCGGGCGCCACGGCCACGGTCAGCACGCCGCCGCGCACGGGCGTCCTGCCCACGGTCTGGGCGTAGGCCGCCGGGGCCAGCGGGATGCCGAGCGAGAACAGCGCGCCCAGCGCGGAGGTGGTGGTCAGCAGGTCGCGGCGTTGCATGGAGAAGTCCTTCGTCATTTCGGGGAAAGCCAGGCGTCGGCGAGGGAGGCGTAGAGGCCGTCGCCCTGGGGCGTCGTCTTGTGCACGCGGGTGCTCGACACGGTGATCCAGTCGATCTCGATCAGGTCCAGGATGGGCACCTCCTCCTGCAGGAAGGCCTGCCACTGGTCGATCAGCGCACGGCGTTTGGCCGGGTCGCCTTCGACGGCGGCCGCCTCCATGAGCCGGTCGAGTTCGGGGTTGGCGTAGCCCGAGCCGTTGCTCCAGGGCACGCCCTTGGCGATGTTCTTGCTCCAGTACCAGCGCTGCACGCCCAGCGTCGGGTCGGGCAGGTTGTGCAGGCTGGTCAGGAACAGGTCGAAGTCGGCGTCGCCGAACACGCGCTTGAGGTACACGCCCGCGTCCGACACGCGCAGCTCCACCTCGATGCCCACGCGCGCGAGGTTCTGCTTGATGAACTCGGCCGTGCGCGTGGCCTCCAGCGAGCCCGTGCCGTAGTCCAGCGTGAGCTTGAAGCGCGGCGCACTGCCCTGGCGCTGGAAGCCGGCGGCGTCGAGCAGGGCCTCGGCCTGCCTGGGGTCGTGCCTGTACTGCCGGCCCTTGTCGCTGAAGAAGGCCGGCACGGTGGACGGGATGGCGCTTCGCGCCACGCGGCCGTAGCCGCGGAACACCACGCGCAGCAGCGCCTCGCGGTCCAGCGCGTACATCAGGGCCTGGCGCACGCGCTTGTCGGCCAGCTGCGGCCGGCGCGTGTTGACCTGCACCAGCTGGATCGAGGCCAGGTAGTTGCCGTCCGTGGTGTTGATGCGGTAGTCGGCCTTGCCTGCGAACTGCGTGAGGTTGGAGATCGGGATGTTGGAGGCCAGCGCCACCTGCACCTCGCCGCCGGCCAGCGCCACGGCGCGCGCCGCGGCCTCGGGGATGAACTTGAAGACCACGCCGTCCAGGTAGGGCAGGTTCGGGCGCCAGTAGTTCGGGTTGCGTTCCAGCGCGATGTGGCTGCCGCGCACCCACTCCTTGAAGCGGAACGGACCGGTGCCGATGGGCGCGTTGTTGGCCGGGTTCCTGAGCAGGTCCGTGCCCTCGTACAGGTGCCTGGGCACGACCTGCGCGCCGTAGACGTTCAGGAAGGCCAGCAGGTAGGGCGTGGGCCGCGAGAAGCGCAGCACGGCCGTGTGTGCGTCGGGCGTGTCCACGGCGGTGACGGAGGCATAGGCCAGCCGGCCGCCCGGATGGAACTTCTGCCAGATGTTGAGCAGCGAGAAGGCCACGTCGGCCGACGTGAAGTCGCGCCCGTCGTGCCACTTCACGCCGCGGCGCAGGTTCAGCGTCAGCGACAGGCCGTCCGGCGCGAAGGCCCAGGACTCGGCCAGTTCGGGCTGGGGCTGCAGCTTCTCGTCGAACCAGACCAGTCCTTCGCTGATCTTGCCGGCGATCATGGTGGTCTGCATGGTCGTCAGGAAGGCGGCCGAGATGGTCTGCGGCTCGGGCGCGAGCGAGACCACGAGCGTGCCGCCGCGTTGCGGCTGGCCTGCCGCCTGTGCGGAGGCGGCAGCGCCGGCGAAAGGCCAGGCGGCCAGGGCGATGCCGCCTTGCAGCAGGTGGCGGCGGGTGGAGGGCAGGCGCATGGCGGTCCTCAAGCCCAGTCGGTCGCGGGTTTGCGCCACAGGTCGATGCCACCGTCCACGGCGTGGCGGTCGATCTCGGCCAGTTCCTCGGCGCTGAAGCGGCTGTTCTGCAGGGCGGCCACGTTCTCGACGATCTGCTCGGGCCGGCTCGCGCCGATCAGCGCGGAGCTCACGCGCCCGTCGCGCAGCGTCCAGGCCAATGCCAGCTGGGCCAGGCTCTGGCCGCGGCGGCGCGCGATCTCGCGCAGCGCACGCGCGCGTTCGAGGTTCCCGGGCGCCAGGTGGTCGGCCTTGAGCGAGCCGCCGCCGTCGCGGTGGATGCGCGCGTCGCTCGGGGTCTCGTCGAGGTACTTGTCGGTCAGCAGGCCCTGGGCCAGCGGCGTGAACGCGATCACGCCGGCGCCCAGTTCCGCGGTCGTGTCCAGCAGCTCGGGCTCGATCCAGCGGTTGAACAGGTTGTAGGCGGGCTGGTGGATCAACAGCGGCACCCTCCAGTCGGCCAGCAGCGCGGCGATCTCGCGCGTCTTGCGTGCCGAGTACGAGGAGATGCCCACGTACAGCGCCTTGCCCTGGCGCACGGCCTGGGCCAGCGCGGCGGCGGTTTCCTCCAGCGGCGTGTCGGCGTCGAAGCGGTGCGAGTAGAAGATGTCCACGTGGTCCAGGCCCAGGCGCGTCAAGCTCTGGTCCAGGCTGGCCAGCACGTGCTTGCGCGCGCCGCCGCCGCGGCCGTAGGGGCCGGGCCACATGTCCCAGCCGGCCTTGCTGGAGATGACGAGTTCGTCGCGGTAGGGTTGGAAGTCCTCGCGCAGCAGGCGGCCGAAGTTGGTCTCGGCGCTGCCGTAGGGCGGGCCGTAGTTGTTGGCCAGGTCGAAGTGGTTGATGCCGAGGTCGAAGGCCGTGCGCAGCAGCGCACGCTGGGTGGCGATCGGCGTGCTGTCGCCGAAGTTGTGCCACAGGCCCAGCGACAAGGCCGGCAGCACCAGGCCGCTGCGGCCCACGCGGCGGTAGGGCAGGCGTTCGTAGCGGTCGGCGGAGGGCAGGTAGGACATGGGGCGCGCGGCATGCAAAAAAGGGCGCCACTATCGCCGCGCACCACGGCCTTGGGAACGAAGCTTCGCGCATGTCGATATGCGCGGCTCGCGCTTTCTGCGCGCAGCGAGATTGCTTATGCGAAAGCATGCTTGGCCCGGCGCGGGCGTCGCCCTACATTGCCGCATCGGCGGTGGAGACGCTTCCCCCGGGCCCTGTCCACGGCGCTTCGCGCCGGCTCCACCCACACAAGGATTTCTCCCATGAAGAAGCTCATGTCGCGCCGCACGGTCGGCGCGCTGGCGCTGGCATCGCTCGCCTCCTGCGCTGTGCTGGCCGCCCCGGCCGGCGATGCCGGCCCGCCCCAGCGCGGTGGCCAGCTCGTCGTGGCGCTGCGCGCCGAACCCGTGCTGCTGAACCCGCTCGTGGACCAGGGCTCGGGCGCCCATTCGGTGCGGCCCGTGCTCGACTCGCTGGTCTGGGACAACGGCGACGGCAGCTACGACCCCTGGCTGGCCGAGCGCTGGGAGATATCCCCCGACGCCAGGGTCTACACCTTCCACCTGCGCCGCGACGTGAAGTTCCACGACGGCACGCCGTTCAACGCCGAGGCCGTCAAGGCCAACTTCGACTTCATCGCCAACCCGGCCAACAAGTCCACGGGTTCGACGGCCAAGCTCAAGCCCGTGGCGCGCGTCATCGACGCCTACACGCTGGAAGTCACGCTGGGCACGCCCGAGTCGAGCTTCCTCACGCTGATCGCGGCGCCGTACTTCGGCATCGTCTCCAGGCAGCAGCTGGAGCAGGACCCCAAGTCGCTGGCCAGCAAGCTGATCGGCACCGGCCCCTTCAAGTTCGACCGCTGGGTCAAGGGCCAGAGCCTCACCTATGTGCGCAACGACGACTACCACTGGGCGCCGCCCAGGTTCCACCGCGGCAGCGCCTACGTGGACAGCGTGCGCTACGTGTTCCTGCCCGAGGACCAGACCCGCTACAACGCGCTGCTGACCGGCGAGGCCCATGTGGTGGACTACATCCCGCCCGAACACGCCAAGACCGTCAAGGCCGGCAAGTACCAGACCTCGGAGTTCCTGCTGCCCGGCGTGGGCTACAGCCTGCACCTGAACACGCGCCGCCCGCCCTTCGACCAGAAGGAGGTGCGCCTGGCCCTGCTGACGGGGCTGGACCGTGCCGGCATCGCGGGCGCGGCGACCTTCGGCGCCTATCCGGCGCAGGAGTACCTGGCCACCACCACGCCGGACTTCGCCAAGAACCTCAAGAACCGGATCCGCCACGACCCCGTGCGTGCCAATGGCTTGCTGGACGCCGCCGGCTGGACCCAGCGCGACGCCCAGGGCTACCGCAGCAAGGAGGGCAAGCGCCTGTCGACCATCTCGCCCTATGCCGACAACGACCAACTCGCGCAGCGCACGTTGGAGCAGGTGCAGATCGACGCCAGGAAGCTCGGCATCGAGATCCAGCTGCAGCCCGTGACCGCGACCGAACTGGCGCAGCGCCTGTACAACGGCAACTACGGCATCCTGGGCTCGTTCCAGTCCGAGGCCACGGGCATGCAGCTGTGGCGCCTGTACGGCAGCGACAACATCAGCGATGGCAGCACCGTGGGCTCGAACGCCTCGTTCCTGAGCATCCCCGAACTCGACGCCGTGCTGGCCAGGGCGCGTTCGTCCGGCAAGGCCGCCGACCGTGCGCGCTACTACGCCGAGGCCCAGGAGATCCTGCCCAACCACGCGCCGTCGGTGCCGCTGTATTCGCGTGGCCGGCTCGTGGCGGCGCAGCCCAACGTGCACGGCGTGTCCTGGGACAAGGCCTGGCCGCAGCCCTACCTCTTCGATGCCTGGATTGCGAAGTAGGCGCAGCACCCTCCTGCTGCGCCGCGCCGGCCTGGCGCTGCTCACGCTCTGGGGCGCGGCCACGTTCGCGTTCCTCGCGCTGCGCCTGGTGCCCACCGACCCGGCGCTGGTCATCGCCGGGGCGGGGCAGGACGCCGTCGCCATCACCAGGGAGGTGCTGGACGCGATCCGCCTGGAGTACCACCTGGACCAGCCGCTCATCGTGCAGTACGGGCTGTACCTCGGGCGGCTCGTGCGTGGCGACCTCGGCATCTCCTACGCGCAGGATCAGCCCGTGCTGGCGCTGATCGCCGAGCAGGCCGGGCCCACGCTGGCGCTGGCCGGCCTGGCCAGCCTGTTCGCGGTGCTGCTCTCGGCCGGCGTCGCCTTGCTGACCGCGGGACACCGCACGGCCAGCGCACTGGCCAGTGGGGTGGAACTGGTGCTCGCGTCCACGCCCGTGTTCTGGATCGGCTTCCTGCTGATGCTGGTGCTGGCCGTGCAGTGGCGCGTGTTCCCGCTGCTCGACGCAGGCGACCTGCGCACGCTGGTGTTGCCCGCGCTGACCATCGCGCTGCCCACGGCCGCACCGCTGGCCCAGGTGCTGCGCCGCGCGCTCGACGAGGTGCTGGAGCAGCCCTTCATCCTGACGGCCCGCGCGCGCGGGCTGTCGCGCCTGGGCGTGAAGCTGCGGCATGCGCTGCGCCATGCCGTGATCCCCTACCTCACGATGCTGGGCTTCTCGTTCGGCGCGCTGCTGGGCGGTGCCGCCATCACCGAGACCCTGTTCGGCCGTCCGGGCCTGGGCCGGCTGCTCGTCGGCGCGGTGACGCGCCAGGACATGCCGCTGGTGCTGGGCCTGGTCATCGTCGGCACGCTGGCCTTCATCGCCATCAACACGCTCATCGACATGGCCTACATCCTGATCGACCACCGCATCGACGCGGCGCCTGCGGCATGAGCAGTGCACGCCTTGGACTGCCCTTGCCGGCAGTGCGCTGGCCCGGCATCGGCGACCTGTTTGCGGCCCTGAGCCTGGCCGTGGTGCTGCTGTTCGCCGTGGCCGCGCTGTGGCCCGAATGGCTGGCGCCCGGCGACCCGCTGGCGGCCGACCGCAGCGCGCTGCTGGCGCCGCCTTCGGCCGCCCATCCCTTCGGCACCGACCAGATCGGCCGCGACGTCTACACGCGCGTGGTGCATGGCGCGCGCTCCTCGCTGGCGCTGGGCTTCGGCGCCGTGGCGCTGGCCGTGGGCGTGGGCTCGGCGCTGGGCCTGGTCGCAGGACTCACGCGCCGCTACGTGCCCACCATCGTCATGCGGCTGACCGACATCGGCGCGGCCTTTCCCGAACTGCTGCTGGCCATCTTCATCGTCGCGCTGTTCGGCAGCGGCGTGCTGCATGCGGCGCTGGCCATCGGCGTGGCCGGCATTCCCTACTACACGCGCGTGGTGCGGGCCCAGGCCCTGCGCACGCGCGCCGAGCCCTTCGTCGAAGCCGCGCGCGGGCTGGGCCTGTCGCCGGCCGCCGTGTTGTGGCGCCACACCATCCCCAACGCGCTGCGGCCCGTGGGCACCATCGCCACGCTGGGCCTGGGCGGTGCCACGCTGGCCGGCGCGGCGCTGAGCTTCCTGGGCCTGGGCAGCCCACCGCCGGCGCCCGAATGGGGTTCCATGCTGACCAATGCGCGCAGCTTCCTGACCATGGGCTGGTGGGCCGCCGTGTTCCCGGGCGCCGCGCTGACGGTGTTCGTGGCCAGCACCACGGTGCTCGGCCAGTGGCTGCAGCGGCGTTCGGAGGGAAGGGCATGAGGCTGCTGCCCGAACAGGCGGCGCAGGGTGCGGCGCCCGCCAAGGCCCAGCCGCTCGTGCGGGTGCGCGATCTCGCGGTGGATTTCCGCCAGGGCTGGCGCTGGCGCCAGGCCGTGGGCGGGGTGAGTTTCGACATCCCGCGCGGCGGCTGCGTGGCGCTGGTGGGCGAGTCCGGCTCGGGCAAGAGCGTCACGGCGCGCAGCCTGCTGGGCCTGCACGGCGCCAACGCGCGCGTGCGCGCCGACGCGCTGGAACTCGGCGGCCGCGACTTGCGCGGCCTGGGTGAGCGCCAATGGCGCGCCGTGCGCGGCCGCGAGGTCGGCTACATCCTGCAGGACGCGCTGGTCTCGCTCGACCCGCTGCGCAGCATCGGCCAGGAGCTGGCCGAGGCCGTGCGCGCCACGGGTGGCCCGCGCGGCGCGGCCACCGAGCCGCGCGTGCTGGAGCTGCTGGCCCGCGCCCGGCTCGACGGCGCCGCGGAACGCCTCAAGGCCTATCCGGGCCAGCTGTCGGGCGGCCAGCGCCAGCGCGCGCTGATCGCGAGCGCGCTGGCCGGTGCGCCGCCGCTCTTGATCGCCGACGAACCGACCACGGCGCTGGACGCCTCGGTGCAGCAGCAGATCCTCGCGCTGTTCCGTGAGCTGCGCGAGGCCGGCACGGCGCTGCTGCTGATCAGCCACGACCTGGGCGTGGTGGCGCAGCTGGCCGACCATGTGCTCGTGCTGCGCGGCGGCGAGGTCGTGGAGTCCGGCCCCACCGACGCGGTGCTGCGCCGGCCCCGGCATGCCTACACGCGCGCGCTGCTCGACGCCGTGCCGCGCTTCGGCCCGTCGGCGCGCACAGGCGGACCGGCAGAACCCGCGCCCGCCGCCGCGCCGCTGCTGCGCGTGCAAGGCATCCGCAAACGCTTCGGCGAGCGCGAGGTCGTGCGCGGCGTGGACCTCGTGCTGCACCCAGGCCGCACGCTGGGCCTGGTCGGCGAGTCGGGCTCGGGCAAGACCACGCTGGCGCGCATCGTCGCGGGCCTGGAGACGCCCAGTGCGGGCGAACTCGTCGCCGGTCCGCTGCTGCAGAGCCCGGCCGCGGGCCGGGCGCGCGCCATCCAGTTCGTCTACCAGGACCCCCTGTCGTCCTTCGACCCGCGCCACACGGTCGGCACCATCCTGGGCCAGGCGCTGGCCCTGCGCTTCGGCCGCGAGCCCCAGGCGCGCCTGCGCGAACGCGTGGCCGCGTGGCTCGCACGCGTGGAGCTGCCCGCGGCCCTGGCCGCGCGCCGTCCGCTCACGCTCTCGGGCGGCCAGCGCCAGCGCGTGGCGATCGCGCGCGCGCTGGCCGTGGAGCCGCGGCTGGTGGTCATGGACGAGCCCGTGTCCGCGCTCGATGTCTCGGTGCAGCAGCAGGTGCTGCGGCTCATTGCCGCGCTGCAGCGCGACACGGGCGCGGCCTTCCTGTTCATCTCGCACGACCTGGGCGTGATCCGCCAGGTCAGCCACGACGTGGCGGTGCTGCAGGGCGGGCTGCTGCGGGAGTACGGCAGCGCGCAGGCGGTGCTGGACGCGCCGCAACACCCGTATACGCAGGAGTTGCTGGGCGCGGTGGCGCGGTTGCCGGCGTAGGCCGTGCGAGGGCGGCTCCGGTGGCCGGCGGCGCTGACCGGCGCATCGCCGGGGCCGACGTTCAGCCCCGGTGGTCCACCCGCCGCGCCAGCCACTCGCCTGCGAACTGCAGCACCGAGACCAGCGCGACCAGGATCACGATGACCTCGAACATCACGCGCGTCTCGTAGCGCTCGTAGCCGTAGCGGATGGCCAGGTCGCCCAGCCCGCCGGCGCCGACCGCGCCGGCCATGGCCGAGGCGTTGACCATGGCGATCACGCTGACCGTCATGCCGCCGACGATGCCGGGCAGGGCCTCGGGCAGCAGCACGTGGCGCACGATGTGCCAGCGCTTGCAGCCCATGGCGCGCGCCGCCTCGACGAGCCCGCCATCCACCTCGTTGAGGCTGACCTGCGCGATGCGCGCGTAGAACGGGATCAGGTTGGCGGCCAGCGGCACCACCGCCGCCCAGGTGCCGAGCGTGGTGCCGACGATGGCCCGCGTGACGGGCAGCAGCGCCACCAGCAGGATGATGAAGGGGATGGCGCGGCAGATGTTGACCACGATGGACAGGCCCTTGTGCAGCCGCGGCCGCGCATAGACGCCGCGCGGCCCCGTCACGTTGAGCACGATGGCCAGCAGCAGGCCCAGGCCGATGGCGATGACGGCCGAGACGCCCACCATGGCCAGGGTTTCCAGCAGGGCCTGCAGGTAGCGTTCAAGCGGAGGCAGGGACATGGCCGAGCAAGGCGAGGTGGTCGGCGCCGAGGATCTGGCGCAGCCGGTCTTCGGAAGGGGCGGTGCCGGCCGGCAGCGACAGCAGCAGCCGGCCGTGCGCATGGCCGCGGATGCGGTCCAGCCCGCCATGCAGCAGCTCGGCGCCGGGGCCCAGCGCGGCCAGGGCCGCCAATGCCGCCAGCGGCAGGCCCTGGCCTTGCGTACGGCCCACGAAGCCGGCGCTGTAGATCGCGCGGCCGGGCCGCCCGTCCAGCGTGGGCACCAGCGCCTGCGCGAGGTCGGCCGGCAGCGCCTGCTGCAGCGGGCGCAGCAGCGCGCGCGTGGCCTCGGCCTGCGGGTCGCCGAACACGCGCCAGACCTCGCCGAGTTCCTGGCGCCGGCCCGCGTCCAGCACCAGCACGCGGTCGCAGATGGCGCGGATCACGGCCATGTCGTGCGTGATCAGCACCACGGTGAGGCCCAGCTGCTGGTTGATCTCGCGCAGCAGCCCGAGGATGGACTGCGTGGTCTCGGGGTCCAGCGCCGAGGTGGCCTCGTCGCACAGCAGCACTTCGGGCCCGTGCACGAGCGCGCGCGCGATGCCCACGCGCTGCTTCTGGCCGCCCGAGAGCTTGGCCGGGTAGACCCCGGCCTTGTCGGCCAGGCCGACCAGGGCCAGCAGTTCCTCCACGCGCGCATGGATGGCGGCGGGCCGCCAGCCGGCCACGCGCAGCGGCAGCGCGACGTTCTCGCGCACGGTCTTGGCCGCCAGCAGGTTGAAGTGCTGGAAGATCATGCCGATGCGCCGGCGCAGCGCGACGAGGGCGTCCTCGCCGAGCCCGCCCACGTCGATGCCGTCCACGGTCACGCGGCCGCCGCTGGGCGCCTCCAGCGCATTGATGGCGCGCAGCAGCGTGGACTTGCCCGCGCCGCTGCGGCCGATGATGCCGAACACCTCGCCGCGCAGCACCGAGAAGCTCAGCGCCTCGAGCGCCTGCACGTCGCCGTGCGGGCCGGCGAAGCGCTTGTGCACCTGCTCGAAGACGATGTGGGGCGTGGCGATGTCCACGGCGGGCGGGGGGCCGCTCATGGAACCCTCAGAACGCGGCGATCACCGAGCCCTGGTACTTGCTCTCGATGAAGGCGCGCACCTCGGGCGACTGGTAGGACCGGACCAGCGGCGCGACCCAGGCCGCGTCGCGGTCCTGCGCGCGCACCACGATGATGTTGACGTAGGGGTTGTTCTCGCGCTTCTCCACCGCGAGCCCGTCGCGCGTGGCGATCAGGCCGGCCTGGTAGGCGAAGGTGTTGACGATGGCCGAGGCGTCCAGGTCTTCGAGCGAACGCGCCAGCACCACCGAGGCGGCCTCCACGAGCTGCACCTTCTTCCGGTAGCCCGTGATGTCGGCCAGCGTGGCCGTGCCCTTGGCCGGGTCGAAGCCCTCGCGCAGCGTCAGCACGCCCTGGTCGCGCAGCACCACGAGCGCGCGCGTCTGGTTGCTGGGGTCGTTCGGGATGCCCAGGCGCGCGTTCTCCGGCAGGTCGGCAAAGCGCTTGTGCTTCTTCGAATAGAAGGCGATCGGCGAGATGTAGGTGTCGCCCACGGCGACCAGCTTGTAGCCGCGCTGCTGCACCTGGTCGCGCAGGAAGGGAACGTGCTGGAACGAGTTGGCCTCGAGGTCGCCGTTGTTGAGCGCCTCGTTCGGGCTGGCCGCGCCGGTGACGACGACGGGCTTGACGTTCAGGCCGTTCTTCCTGGCCACCTGGGTCACCACCTCCCAGATCTCCTCGTCCGTGCCGCCGCGCACGCCCACGCGCAGGGTCGGCGTCTGGGCCTGCGCGCTGCCCAGGCGCGCCGCGGTCAGGAACACCGCCAGGGTGCCGAGGCGGCGCAGGCTGGCGCGCTTGTCGTGGTGTCGGTCGTGGTGCATGGCGATGTCCTCAGAAGGCCGGCACCAGGGCGCCGTTGAATCGGGTTTCGATGAACTGCCTGACCTCGGGCGACTGGTAGGCGGCCACCAGGCGCCGGGCCCAGGGCTTGTCCTGGTCGGCGCGGCGCACCGCGATCAGGTTGGCGTAGGGGCTCTGCGGCGATTCCTTGATCACGGCGTCGCGCGCCAGCGACAGGCCGGCCTTCTCGGCGTAGTCGTTGTTGATCGAGGCGATGACGAGGTCGTCCAGCGAACGTGGCAGCTGCGCGGCGTCCAGCGGCACGAGCTTGAGCTTCTTCGGGTTGGCCACCACGTCCAGCGGCGTGGCGGTGTTGTTCTTCACGGCCTCGGGCTTGAGCGTGACGAGGCCGGCGCTCTGGAGCAGCAGCAGCGCGCGGTTGCCGTTGGACGGATCGTTCTGGATGCCGACCGAGGCGCCCTCGGGCAGCGCGGCGATGTCCTTGATCCTGCGCGAGTAAAAGCCCAGCGGCGCCGTGACCGTCAGGCCCACGGGCACGATGTCGAAGCCGCGCGCCTTGTTCTGGTTGTCCAGGAAGGGCTGGTGCTGGAACGCGTTGGCGTCCAGGTCGCCGGCGGCCAGCGCGGCGTTGGGCAGCTGGTAGTCGTTGAACACCACCACGTCGAGCTGCAGACCCTGCCGTGCCGCGACCTTCTTGACCACCTCGAAGATCTGCTCGGCGTTGCCGACCGAGATGCCGACCTTCAGGCGTTGTTTGTCCTGGGCAATGGCCGGGCCGGCGCCCAGGGCCAGCAGGGCGGCGGCGGTGCCGGCCAGAAGGGTACGTCGGTGGCGGAGGAAAAGCGTCATGGCGCGCGGTGCGAAGTGTTGGAAACGGAACTGTCGCCGCGGCGTGCGCGCAAGGGAACGAAGGAACGCGCATGTGCATATGCGCGGTGTGGTGCGCGGCGTGGCCCGGCCGAGAAAAAGCCCCGGACGCTCGCACGCCGGGGCTGCAAAGGCCCCGGGAGGCCAGGAGACAAAGGTGGATTCAGGCGGCGCGCAGCAGCGGGCGGCGTTGGCCGGGGTCGAACAGCGGCACGGCGCGCTCGGCCGCCAGCTGCAGCCGGGCCTTCAGCGCCGGGCTCGTGACGCGGTAGTTGTCGAAGTCGCCGTTGGCGCCGTACACGCCGATCGGCAGCGTCAGCGACTGGAAGAAGCTGAACAGCGGGCGCAGCTGGTGGTCCAGCACCAGTGCGTGGCGGTCGCTGCCGCCGGTGGCGGCCAGCAGCACGGGCTTGTCGACCAGGGCCTCCTGGCCGACCAGGTCGAACAGGTGCTTGAAGTGGCCGGGGTAGGCGCCGCGGTACACCGGCGCGGCCGCGATCAGCAGGTCGGCCGATTCGATCGATTGCAGGTGGCCCTGGATCTCGGCCGGCAGTTCCTCGCGCGACAGCGCCTGGCCCAGCGGGCGCGCGAAATCGCCGATCTGCAGGATGCGGGTGTGCGCCACCAGGCGCTGCTCCAGTTCGCCGACCAGCGCATCGACCAGGGCGCGGGTGCGCGAGGGCTGGTAGGTGCTGCCGACGACGGCGACGATGTCCAGGGGCTTGGTCATGGGAGAAAGAGGGCTGAAAGAGGAATGAGGCTGCGACTCTAGGCCGGGGCCCTGGGCCGACCAACGAACGAAATCCGATATGCATAGAAGGATTTCGTGCAGATGCCGCGCTGCCGCTTCTGCGCAAACCGCATAAGCAGCGTTCGATTGATTCGTTCACGCGGTGCCCGCGCGTGGCCACACTGGCGCTCCTTGTCGTCTCCGCACGCTGCATCCATGTCCCATCCCTCCGCCGCGCCGCCCGTGATCCGCCTCGAAGGCGTGCGCAAGTCCTTCCGCCTGCCCAATGGCGAGGCCTTCGACGCCGTGCGCGCCACCACGCTGGAGGTGCACGGCGGCGACGTGTTCGGCCTGGTCGGCAAGAGCGGCGCCGGCAAGTCCACGCTGCTGCGCCTGATCAACCTGCTGGAGCGGCCCGACGGCGGCCGCGTGTTCGTGGCCGGCCGCGAGCTGACCGCGCTGTCGCGCAGCGAACTGCGCGACGCGCGCCAGCAGATCGGCATGATCTTCCAGCAGTTCAACCTGATCCAGAACGCCACGGTGTTCGACAACGTGGCCTTTCCGCTGCGCATCCACGGCCGGCACGGCCGCGCCGAGATCGATGCGCGCGTGCGCGAGTGCCTGGCCTTGGTGGGCCTGTCCGAGAAACGCGACAGCTACCCGGCCCAGCTCTCGGGCGGGCAGAAGCAGCGCGTGGCGATCGCGCGGGCCTTGGCGCCGCGGCCGCAGGTGCTGCTGTGCGACGAGCCGACCTCGGCGCTGGACAGCGAGACCACGCGCGCGCTGCTGCAGCAGCTGCGCGAGATCAACCAGAAGATCGGCGTGACCATCGTGATCGTCACGCACGAGCTGCCCGTGGTGCAGGCGCTGTGCCGCAACGTGGCCATCCTGGAGAAGGGGCAGGTGGTCGAGCAGTTCGCGGTCGACGGGCCGGTGGCCGCGCGCAGCACGGTGCTGGGCCAGGAGATCGATGCGCTGGTGCGCCAGCGCGTGCGCGAGGCGCACCAGCAGCAGGCCGTCGTGCCGCTCGAGCTGCGCGAGGTGGTGGCCCATGCCTGAAAACATCGCCGCCATCCTGCCCGAGCTGTGGCTGGCCACGGGCCAGACCTTCCTGATGCTGGCCATCGGCCTGTCGGCCGCGGTGCTGCTGGGCGGGCCGCTCGGCGTGCTGCTGTTCCTGCTCGGCCCCGGCCAGTCGCTGGAGAACCGGCCGCTGTTCCTGGTGCTGAACTGGATCGTCAACACCGTGCGCTCGTTCCCGTTCATCATCCTGCTGGTGGCGCTGGTGCCGTTCACGCGCGCCATCGCCGGCACCTCCATCGGCCCGCTGGCCGCGGCCGTGCCGCTGTCGTTCGCCGCCATCCCGTACTTCGCTCGGCTGGTCGACCAGTCGCTGCGCGAGGTGCCGCGCGGCGTGATCGAGGCCGCCCACGCCATGGGCGCGTCGGAGCTGCAGATCGTGCTGCGCGTGCTGCTGGTGGAGGCCAGATCGGGCCTGGTGCTGGCGCTGACCGTGCTGGCCGTGAGCTTCCTGTCGTACTCCGCCGTGGCCGGCGTGGTGGGCGGCGGCGGCATCGGCGACCTGGCGATCCGCTACGGCTACTACCGCTTCCAGACCGACGTCATGGTGCTGACCGTGGCGCTGCTCGTCGTGCTCGTGCAGATCCTGCAGTTCGCCGGCAACGGCCTGGCCGGCAGGCTCGACAAGCGTTGATTCCCTTTCCTCCTGTGCACACCATGTCCATGATCCGCCGCACCACGCTGGCCGCGCTGGCCAGCCTCGCCCTGGCCGCCGCGCCCGCCGCATTCGCCCAATCCGCCGCCAGGAAGGAGCTGGTCATCGGCGCCACCGCCGGCTCCAACGTCGACGTGCTCAGGCTCGGCATCCAGCCGCAGCTCGAGAAGAAGGGCTACAAGGTCAGGCTCGTCGAGTTCAACGACTACGTGCAGCCCAACCTCGCGCTGGCCCAGGGCGCGCTGGACGTCAACTATTTCCAGCACATCATCTACCTGAAGAAGTTCGCGCAGGACCAGAAGCTGGACCTGGCCGAGATCGTGCAAGGTCCCATCGCGCCGCTGGGTATCTACTCGACCAGGCGCAAGACCATCGCCGAGGTGAAGGAGGGCGACCGCGTCTCGCTGCCCAACGACCCGAGCAACCTGGCGCGCGCGCTGGTGCTGCTGCAGAGCCAGGGCCTGCTGACCGTGCGCGCCGACGCGGACCCGCTGCGCGTGAGCGAGAAGGACATCACGGCCAATCCGAAGAAGCTCAAGCTGGTGCCGCTGGAGGCCGCGCAGCTGCCGCGCTCGCTGGGCGACGTGGAGTGGGCCATCGTCAACGGCAACTTCGCGATCTCCTCGGGCCTGAAACTGACCGAGGCCGTGGTGCTGGAGAAGACGCCCGACCACTACCTGCTGGTGGCCGCGGTCAAGAGCGCCGACAAGGCCCAGCCCTGGGCCCAGGACGTGGCCCAGGCCTTCAGGACGCCGGAGTTCAAGGCCGTGCTGGACAAGCACTTCGCCGGCTACGCGCGCCCGAGCTTCCTGCAGTAGATCCAAGGCAGGCCGCCATGGTCGCGCTCGCACGCTTCGACGCGCAGGGTCGGTGGGAAGATACCTGGGTCTGCGACGGCCTGGTCCGCGAGAACCTGGGGCCCACGGGCGTGCAGTTCGGCCGCTGGCCGGTGCGGCCATTGGCCTTGCCGCAGGGCGCCGCCGTGGCCGCCGTGCGCGCCACCTATGGCGAGGAACTGCAGGCGCTGGGGCCGGACTTCGCGCTGCACAGCGCCGACCGCGTGGCGCTGTCGCCCGGTGACGCGGCCTGGCCTGCGCTGCGCGCGCAGTTCCTGGCCGAGCACCGGCACGGCGATGCGGAGATCCGCTTCTTCCTGTCGGGCACGGGCCTGTTCACCCTGCGCAGCGGCGCGGGCTTCCTCGGGTTGCTCTGCGAGGCGGGCGAGTGGGTGGCGCTGCCGGCCGGCCTGGCGCACCGCTTCGACGCGGGCGAAGCCCCCGACTTCGACGCCCTGCGCCTGTTCGGCCAGCCCCGGGGCTGGGTGGCCGAGCCGACCGGCGCGGTGTTGCCGGACTTGCCGCTGTACGACGACTTCGTCGCGCAGCTGCTGGAGCAGGTCGGCGCGCAGGAACTCGGCGACTGACGGTGGCCATGCAGGCACGCGCGATGGAGCGGACAGGGCGCCTTTGTCGCACCGGCCCCAGGGTCCGGCGCAAGGGCCCGCATGCCATCCTCGTTTTCCGAGGAAGCAACTGCCGAACCCTTCGTTCCCTCGGCCGGCAGGCCACCGAAGAATGCAGCCGAGCAACAACGCTTCTTTCTTCCAGGAACCCGCTTCACATGTCTTCCATCCGCCCCCTGCACGACCGCCTGATCGTCCAACGCAGCGACCCCGAAACCAAGACGGCCAGCGGCATCGTGATCCCCGATTCGGCCGGCGAGAAGCCCGAGCAGGGCGTGGTGCTGGCCGTGGGCCCGGGCAAGCGCGACGACAGCGGCCAGCGCGTCACGCCCGACGTGAAGGTCGGCGACCGCGTGCTGTTCGGCAAGTACGGCGGCCAGACCGTCAAGCTCGACGGCAAGGAAGTGCTGGTGCTGCGCGAAGACGAAGTCTTCGGCGTCATCGACAACTGATTCAGAACAAGGAACACACCATGGCAGCCAAACACGTCCTGTTTGCCGACGACGCCCGCGCCAAGATCGTGCGCGGCGTGAACATCCTGGCCGATGCGGTCAAGGTCACGCTGGGCCCCAAGGGCCGCAACGTGGTGCTGGAGCGCAGCTTCGGCGCCCCCACCGTCACCAAGGACGGCGTCTCCGTCGCCAAGGAGATCGAGCTCAAGGACAAGTACGAGAACATCGGCGCCCAGCTCGTCAAGGAGGTCGCCTCGCGCACCAGCGACAACGCCGGCGACGGCACCACCACCGCCACCGTGCTGGCCCAGGCCATCGTGCGCGAAGGCTTCAAGTACGTGGCCGCCGGCCTGAACCCGGCCGACCTCAAGCGCGGCATCGACAAGGCCGTCACGGCGCTGGTGGCCGAGGTCAAAACCCTGTCCAGGCCCACCACCACGAGCAAGGAGATCGCCCAGGTCGGCGCGATCTCGGCGAATTCCGACTGGGACGTGGGCCAGAT
Organism: Pseudorhodoferax sp.; assembly: GCA_049840715.1. GTDB lineage: Bacteria > Pseudomonadota > Gammaproteobacteria > Burkholderiales > Burkholderiaceae_C > Pseudorhodoferax. The sequence goes on along the minus strand of JASGJO010000032.1, from coordinate 36,192 downwards.
CATCGCCGACGCCATCGACAAGGTCGGCAAGGAAGGCGTGATCACGGTGGAGGACGGCAAGAGCCTGCACAACGAGCTCGACGTGGTCGAGGGCCTGCAGTTCGACCGCGGCTACCTCTCGCCCTACTTCATCAACAACGCCGAGCGCCAGGTCGCCGCGCTGGACAACCCCTTCATCCTGCTGTTCGACAAGAAGATCAGCAACATCCGCGAGCTGCTGCCCACGCTGGAGGCCGTGGCCAAGGCCGGCCGGCCGCTGCTGGTCATTGCCGAAGAGGTCGAGGGCGAAGCCCTGGCCACGCTGGTGGTCAACTCCATCCGCGGCATCCTCAAGGTCGTGGCCGTCAAGGCGCCGGGCTTCGGCGACCGCCGCAAGGCCATCCTCGAGGACATCGCCATCCTGACGGGCGGCAAGGTCATCGCCGAGGAGGTGGGCCTCACGCTGGAGAAAGTGACCCTGGCCGATCTGGGCCAGGCCAAGCGCGCGGAGATCGGCAAGGAGAACACCACCGTCATCGACGGTGCCGGCACGGCGGCCGACATCGAGGCGCGCGTCAAGCAGATCCGCGTGCAGATCGACGAGGCGACCAGCGACTACGACCGCGAGAAGCTGCAGGAGCGCGTGGCCAAGCTGGCCGGCGGCGTGGCCGTGATCAAGGTCGGCGCGGCCACCGAGGTCGAGCTCAAGGAGAAGAAGGCCCGCGTCGAAGACGCGCTGCACGCCACGCGCGCGGCCGTCGAAGAGGGCGTGGTGCCCGGCGGCGGCGTGGCGCTGCTGCGCGCCAAGCAGGCGGTCCGCAAGGCCGGCGTGCTCAAGGGCGACAACGCCGACCAGGACGCCGGTATCGCGCTCGTGCTGCGCGCCATCGAGGAGCCGCTGCGCCAGATCGTCGGCAATGCCGGCGAGGAAGCCAGCGTGGTCGTGGCCCGCGTGCTCGAACTGTCGGGCAACCAGGGCTACAACGCCGCCAACGGCAGCTATGGCGATCTCGTCGAGCAGGGCGTGCTGGACCCGGCCAAGGTCACGCGCACGGCGCTGCAGAACGCGGCTTCCGTGGCCAGCCTGATCCTGACGACCGAGGCCATCGTGGCCGAGCTGCCCAAGGACGAGCCGGCCCCCGCGACAGCGGGCGGCGCACCGGGCGGCTTCGGCGGCGCCGACTTCTGACATCCATGGCCCGCCGCTGGGGCGGGCCTTCACCGTGTTCAGGCTGTGGCCGGTGCGGCGGCGGGCGTGGGGCTCGCGGGGACCGCAGCACCGGCCACGGCCCTGGACCTGCGCCGCCAGGAGCACGCCGATGCCATCGACCCGCCAGCTGCACCTGGGCGCCTTCATGCGCCCCGTCAGCATCCACACCGGTGCCTGGCGCTACCCCGGCGCCTGGCGCGATGCCAACTTCAACTTCGAGCGCCTCAAGACCCTGGCCCAGGCGCTGGAGCGCGCCTGCTTCGATGCCTTCTTCATGGCCGACCACCTGGCCGTGCTGAACATGCCGATCGAGGCGCTGCAGCGCAGCCACACGGTCAGCTCCTTCGAGCCGTTCACGCTGCTGTCGGCGCTGGCCCAGCACACCACGCACCTGGGCCTGGTGGCCACGGCCTCGACCACCTTCGACGAGCCCTTCCACATCGCGCGGCGCTTCGCCTCGCTGGACCACCTGAGCGGCGGCCGCGCGGGCTGGAACATCGTGACCACCTCCAACCCCGACGCGGCGCTGAACTTCGGCCGCGAGGACCACATGGCGCACGACGCGCGCTATGCGCGCGCCCGCGAGTTCCAGGGCGTGGTCACGGGCCTGTGGGACAGCTGGGCCGACGACGCCTTCGTGCGCGATGCCGAGAGCGGCCGCTTCTTCGACCCGGCGCGCCTGCACACCTTGAACCACCGCGGCACCTACCTGAACGTGCGCGGCCCGCTGCACATCGCGCGGCCCGTGCAGGGCTGGCCCGTGATCGTGCAGGCCGGTGCCTCCGAGCCGGGCCGCCAGCTCGCGGCCGAGACGGCCGAGGTGGTGTTCGCCGCGCCCGGCACGCTGGAGAACGCGCAGCGCTTCTACGCCGACGTGAAGGGCCGCATGCGCGCCATCGGCCGCGATCCGGCGCACCTCAAGATCCTGCCCGGCGCCTTCGTGGTCGTGGGCGAGACGGTGGAGGAGGCCCGCGCCATCCGCGCCAGGCTCGACAGCCTGGTGCATGCCGACAGCGCCATCGCCTCGCTGTCGATCGCGCTGGGCCACGACGTGTCGGGCTTCGACCTCGATGCGCCGCTGCCCGCCATCCCGCCCACCAACGCGAGCCAGACCAGCCGCGAGCGCGCCATCGAGCTGGGCCGGCGCGAGCGGCTCACGGTGCGCCAACTCGCGCAGCGGCTGGGCGGCTATGCCGGCCTGGCCTTCGTGGGCACGCCGCGGACGATCGCCGACGAGATGCAGCACTGGCTGGAGAGCGGCGGCAGCGACGGCTTCAAAATCATGTTCCCCTGGCTGCCCGGCGGCCTGCTGGACTTCGTCGACAAGGTCGTGCCCGAGCTGCAGCGCCGCGGCATCTTCCGCCGCGCCTACGGCGGCCGCACGCTGCGCGAACACCTGGGCCTGCCACGGCCCGCCAACCGCTTCTTTCCCGCCTGAACCGCACCATGCCTTCTTCCGACACGCGTCCCCATGTCCTCATCGTCGGCGGCGGCCTGGCCGGCACCGCCGTCGCGCTGCGCATCCTCAAGGACGTGGAGCAGCCGATCCGGCTTTCCATCGTCGAACCGCGCCCCGCGCTGGGCCTGGGCGTCGCCTACGGCACCACGCACCCCGAGCACCTGGTCAACGGCCTGGCCCGGCTGTTCAGCCTCTACGACGACGAGCCCGAGCACCTCGTGCGCTGGCTGCGCGCGGGCGCCGCCGCGGGCGGCTGGCAGCCGCCGGCCGGCGTGGCGATCGAAGAGAGCATGCCGCCGCGCCAGGTCTATGGCGCCTACGTGCAGGCCAGCCTGGCGGCGGCCGTGTCCGCCGCGGGCCCGGGCGTGGAACTGCGCCACCTGCGTGCGCGCGCGGTCGACGTGCTCGCGCAGTACGACACCGGCCGCCCGCGCTACCGCGTGGTGCTGGACGACGGCCGCGAGGAGGTCGCCGACGAACTCGTGCTGGCCACCGGCATCTTCACCAAGCCGCTGGCGCGCCAGGCCTTCGCGGTCGGCGCGGGCGTGGAGGCGTCGCCGCGCTACGTGGCCGACATCTGGCAGGCCGGGGCCTGGGATGCTGCGGCGCAGGACGCGCAGATCGTCTACCTGGGCGCGGGCCTGAGCGCGGTCGACAGCCTGATCATGGCCGAGAAGGCCGGCTTTCGCGGCCGACACCTGGTGCTGAGCCGGCGCGGCCAGGGCGTGCACGTGCGCGAGGACGTGCAGCCCTGGCCCGACTTCCTGCGCTACCGGCCCGATGCGGTCTCGCTGCGCGAACTGCTCGCGCAGATCCGCGTGCAGCGCCGTGCGGTGCGCGACCAGGGCGAGCCCTGGCAGCGCCTGGTGCCGGCCATCCGCGCCCACGTGCCGCTGCTGTGGTCGCTGGCCAGCGCGCGCGAGCGCCGCCGCTTCCTGGGCCGGCTGCGCGCCTACTGGGAGGCCGCGCTGCACCGCAGCGCGGCCGCGCCGCTGGCCTGGCAGGCGCGCGCGCATGCACAAGGGCGGCACCGCCACGAAGCCGGCCGCGTGCAGTCCATCGCGCTGCAGGCCGATGGCCGCCTGGCCGTGACCTGGCAGCCGCGCGATGGCCGGCCGCCGCAGACCGTGGTGGCGGACCGCGTCGTCAACTGCCTGGGCTTCGACTTCGACTGGCGCGGCATCGGCGACCCGCTGGTGCGCCAGCTCGTCGCGCGCGGCCTGGCCCAGCCCGACCCGCTGGGCTTCGGCGTGCAGGCCACGCGCGAGACGCATGCGCTGCGCGACGCGGCCGGCCAGCCGCAGCCCGGCCTGTACGCCGTGGGCCATGCGCTGCGCGGCCTGGTCTGGGAATCCAACGCGATCTCCGAGCAGGTGCCGCAGGCCGGCACCGTGGGCCGCGCCATCCTGCGGCGGCTGGCACCCGCGGCGGCGGCCGAGGCGCTGGCGCGCGCGGCGGCCTCGTCGGACGAGGCGGTGCGGCGCCAGCGCGCCGACGCGCAGGCGCGCAGGCGCGCAGGCGCGCAGGCGCGCACCCCGCAGGGCTGATTGCAGCGGCTGCCGAATCCAGGATCAGTCGACGTTGACGATGGTCTCGCCCTTGAGGGCGCCCATGTCGCGGATGTTGAAGCGGTGCCGCTTCCAGCCCGCGTAGGTGCGGCGCCAGTTCAGCACCGACACGAAGTAGTAGACCACCTTGAACATGAACAGCGAGAACCGGTACGGCAGGCCGTGCTGCAGGTCCGCGGCCAGCAGCGACAGCAGGCCCTGCTTGACCTTGAACATGTTCTTGGGGTGCATGAACATGTCGCGGATGGTCGGGTTGGTCACGCGGTAGATGAACCACGCGTAGTCGCGCGGGCCCGAGCGCATCTGCTGCTCCAGGCGCTGGCGCGCGGCCGGGTAGTCGGCCGGGCGGTCGAGCGCGGTGGCCACGAGTTCGGCGCCGTTGAAGGCGCTGCGCATGGCCAGGTAGACGCCCGAGGAGAACATCGGGTCGATGAAGGTGAAGGCGTCGCCCAGCAGCACGTAGCGCTCGCCCGTGGCGTGCGTGCTGGCGTAGGCGAAGTTGCCCGTGGCGTGCACCTTGTCGTCCACCAGCGTCGCGCCCTGCAGCCGGTCGTGCAGTTCGGGGCACATCGCGATGGTGTCGAAGAAGTAGTCCTTGAGCGGCTTGTCGCGCGCCTTCAGGTAGTAGGCCCAGCACACCGCGCCCACGCTGGTCGTGCCATCGGCCAGCGGGATGAACCAGAACCAGCCGTGCTCGAACCAGCAGATGCTGATGTTGCCCTCGCGCCGACCGGGCAGGCGCCGCGCGCCCCGGAAGTGGCCGAACAGCGCCGTGCTGTTGTGCGCGGGGTTCTTCTGCTTGCTCTTGAACTTGTTGGCCAGCACGGTCTGGCGGCCGCTCGCATCGACCACGAAGCGCGCGCGCCAGCTGCGCTGGCTGCCGTCGTCGAGCCGGGCCTGCACGGTCGCGCCGTCGGCGTCGAAATCGACGGCGCGCACCGTCGCGCCCTCGAGCGTGACGGCGCCCTGCTTCGCCGCGTTGCGGAACAGCAGCTCGTCGAGCTCGGAGCGGCGCACCTGCCAGGCTTCGCCCTTGTCCGGGTCCCAGCCCTCGCGGAATTCCACGTAGGAGCGCGCATCGCTGTCCGGCGGCACGAACTCGATGCCGAACTTGGGCATGCCGATGCGGTCGACCTCTTCCTTCACGCCCAGCGCCTCGAACAGCTCGCGGTTGCCCGGCAGCAGGGATTCGCCGATGTGAAAACGCGGGTGGTGGTCCTTTTCGAGCAGCACCACCTGGCGGCCTTGGCGGGCCAGCAGCGTGGCGACACTGGAGCCCGCCGGGCCGCCGCCGATGACGAGCACATCGCATGCTTGGGGGGATGCCATGGAACCGAACGCCTCCTGGAAATGGGATGCGCGGCATTCTGCCCGTCCCGGCGCCGGCTGGACTACGATGCCGGCTCCCATGACCCGTTCCACCGCCCCGCATGGCGATTGACGCGCTGGACCGCGTGCTCGACGCGCTCGACGGCGGCGACGCCGCGCTGGCCCACCGGCTGGGCACGCAGGCGCTGCAGGCCACGCCCGGGGACGCGCGCCTGTGGAGCGCCTGCGGCATCGCCGCCCGGCTCGGCGGGCACCCCGCCGAGGCCGAACGCTGCTGGCGCCGCGCGCTGGCCCTGCAGCCCGATGCGCTGGCCACCCACCACCTGGCCAGCCTGCTGCGGGCGCAGGGCCGCGACGGCGAGGCCCTGGCTTGCTACCAGGCCGCCGCCGACGACGGCAGCGCCGACGCGCGCTGCTGGGTCGGCCTGGGCGTGCTGTGCGCGGCCCGCCGGCGCCCGGCCGACGCCGAGGCCGCCTACCGCCGCGCGCTGGCGCTGCAGCCCGACGACGTGGCCGCGCTCACCAACCTGGGCCTGGTGCTGGAGCAGCAGCGCCGGCTCGACGAAGCCGAAGCCTGCCAGCGCCGCGCCCTGGCGCTGGCGCCGGACCTGGCCGACCTGCACAACCACCTGGCCGGCGTGCTGGCGCGCCGGCCGGACGGCCGCCACGAGGCCGAAGCCGAATGGCACTACCGCGAGGCCCTGCGTCTCGCGCCACAGGATGCGCGGCACGGCTCCAACCTGGGCGCCCTGCTGTACGACCTGGGCCGCGTGCAGGAGGCCGAGCAGGTGCTGCGCGCCGCCGTGGCGCAGGCGCCGCACCTGGCCTGCGCGCAGATCAACCTGGGCCACCTGCTGCTGTCGGTGGGCCGGCTGCCCGAGGGCTTCGACCATGCCGCGCGGAGCTGCGCGCTGCTGCCGCCCGCTGCCGTGGTGCCGGGTTTCCCGGACCCGCCGCCGCCCGGCGCGGCGCAGCCCTGGACCGGCCAGCCGCTGCAGGGCAAGCGCCTGCTGGTCTGGCCCGAGCAGGGCCATGGCGACCAGCTGCAGTTCTGCCGCTACCTGCGGCTGGTGCGCGAACTGCACCGGCCCGCGCAGATCACCTGTGCGAGCACGGCCTCGCTGCTGGGGCTCATGCGCAGCGTGGCCGGCGCCGACCGGTACATCGCGCTGCAGGAGGCGCCGGCCGCCCTGGCCACGCACGACCACTGGGTGCCGCTGCAGCAGCTGCCGCTGTGGTGCGGCACGCGCCTGCAGACCGTTCCGGCCGCGACGCCCTACCTGCGGCCCGGGCCGGCCGACGTGGCGCGCTGGGCGCCGCGCATTCCCTCGGCGCCGCTCAAGGTCGGCCTGGTCTGGCGCGGCAACCCGCGGCACGACAACGACGCCGAGCGCTCGCTGCCCGGCTTGGCCACGCTGGCGCCGCTCTGGCAGGTGCCGGGCGTGGCCTTCGTGAGCCTGCAGAAATGGGCCGGCGAGGAGGAGGGCCGGCAGCCGCCGGCCGGCCAGCCGCTCGTGCACCTGGGCAGCGCCATCGAGGACTTCTCCGACACGGCCGCGATCCTGGCCCAGCTCGACCTGCTGGTCTCGGTGGACACGGCCGCCTGCCACCTGGCCGGCGCGCTCGGCCGCCCCTGCTGGGTGCTGCTGCCGGCCTACCGCGTCGACTGGCGCTGGCTGCGGGGGCGCGACGACACGCCCTGGTACCCGCGCATGCGGCTGTTCCGCCAGGCCCGGCGCGGCGACTGGGCGGCGGTGGTGGAGCAGGTGCGCCAGGCGCTGGTCCTGCTGCGGCGGCAGGCGAACGGCATCGCGCGCGCCGTCTGACGCGCAGGCGTGCCGCTGTCGGACACCGCGCGCGGGTCAGCGCACCAGACTGGAGGCGGTGCGGGCGCGGTGTCCGCGCCGGCGAGCAAGGAGGGCACCATGCCAAGAGGCGACAAGTCGGCCTACACGGACAAGCAGAAGCGGCAGGCCGAACACATCGAGAAGGGCTACGAGCAGCGCGGCGTGGCCGAGGGCGAGGCCGAGCGGCGCGCCTGGGCCACCGTCAACAAGGAAACCGGCGGCGGCAAGAAGAGCGGCGCCGGCCGCGGCAAGGCCGTGGACAAGTCGCCCGCGAGGAAGGGCGGGCGCATCGGCGGCCATGCATCGGCCGCGCGCACGGCCGAGGAGCGGTCCGCATCGGCCAGGAAGGCAGCCGCCACCCGCAAGCGCAACGCCGAGCGCTGAAGCCGGCGCGCGGCGGGGGAGCGGCGCGCCGTCGCGGCCCCGCCTGCGCGGCCACCCGTGCCGCGCCGGCGTTCAGCGCCGGCTGCAGAGCAGGCCGACCAGCAGGCCGACGCCTGCGGCGACCGCGATGGTGCCCAGCGGGTTCTTGACGGCCGATTCGCGCACCTGGTCGAGCGCGTCGCCGTACACCTGCTGGGCCTTGCCCAGGGTCTCGCGGGCCTGGCCTTCCAGGTGCGTCGCGGTGTCGTTGGTGGCGCGTCCGAATGCGCCTTGCACCTTGCCGGCGATTTCGTTGACGGTGCCTTGTGCCTGTTCCAGCATGTTGTGTCCTTTGAAGTGGAGCCGCCGCGGAATGCGGCAGGCCAGCAGCCGTCCGAGAGCGGACGACCTGGTGCCATCATCCACGGCGGGCGCGCGCCGTCTGTCAGGCAGCGCCGCGACCGCAGGCCAGCCGAACGCAGGCCATGCCCGGCCCGCCGGCCTGGCCGGTGGCGCCTTGGCGGCCAGGGCGCGCCGCAGCACCACCGCCCCGGTCTGCGTCAGCACGGCCGCGCCCGTGGCGGCCAGGAGGCCGGCCAGCACCGGCCGTTCGGCGATGGCGCGGCGCAGCCGCCGGTCGAGGGCCTGCAGCCGCTGCCGCAGCGTCGCGGGGGCGCTGGCCGCGGGGTCTTCGGGACGGGCCGGGAGGGGGGCGGGATCTTCGTGCATCGTCCCGGCAGCATAGGCCGCGCCGCGCCTGCGCGGCGTCGGACGCGGCCGCATCGTCGGGGCCGCGGCGCCCCGGCTTCAGGCCGGCACGTGCCGGCCGCGCCGGCGGCCCGCACCGGCCCAGCCGGCCGCGCCCAGCCCCGCCAGCACCAGCAGGATGCTGGCCGGCTCCGGCACGCGCGAGGCCGTGAACGTGACGGGCAGTTCCTGGTAGCTGGAGGCGGTGGTGAACACCTCCATGTAGATGGCGGGATCGAAGAAGTCCGCGTAGAAAGGATTGGCGTAGCCGCCCGCGGCCGTGGTGAAGCCGAAGCCATGCACCGTGATCTGCCCCTGCGGCCCGAAGCGGATCAGGTTGTCGAGCTCGTAGGGCTCGTTGCCGGGGATGGCCGAGCCGGTGGGGTACAGGCCCGTGATCGGGTCGCCGTTGCGCGTGCCGCTGATGGCCGTGATCAGGTGGAAGCCGTCGGCATCGGCGGCGTCCTCGGTCGTGACGGTGCCGCTGGCCTGGATGCCGGCGCCGCTGTAGCGCCAGTTCCAGACGATGTCTGCCCAGGTCGGGGGGGCGGCGAATGCGCCGGCCACGGCGAGGGCGGCGAGCGCCTGCTTTGCTTTCATGTGTTCTCCGGAGGGTGGACGGCTGGACAGCATACAGAGCGCGGCGGCGCCGCGCGTGCGCACGGTCCTCCGCATGGAGGAAGAGGCGGCCGTCAGGGTTCGGCCGCGCCGGCCGGCAGCTGCACCAGCACCGCGGGCAGCCCCAGTGCCTGGATGCGCTCCCTGGCATGCTGGGCCTGCTCCCGCGTGGCGAAGGGGCCGGCCCGGACGCGCAGCCGGCCCGGCGGGTCCACCGCATCGGCCCGTACCGGCAGGCCGGCCGCCCGCAGCCGGTCCAGCGCGGCCTGGGCGTTGGCGGGCTCGGCGAACACGCCGATCTGCACGGCATGGCGTCCCGCCGCGGCGGCCGGTGCGGACGCCACGACCGCCGCCGACGCCGGCGGCGCCGCTGCGCGCCGGGGCCGGGCCGCGGATGCCGCCGTGCCGGCCGCCGGTGCGGGCTGCGCCGATGCGGCGGCACTGGCTGGCGGTGCGGGGGGCGCAGGCGCGGGCAGGCTGGCCGCGGGGGCCGGCTCCGCGGGCGTGGCGGCGTCGGCCACCGGGGCCGGCGCGGGGGCTGCCTGGCCCGCGGCGGTGGGACGGATCGCCGGCGGCGCCACCGCGGCCACGCCGGGCGTGACGGGCGTGACGGGGGCGGCCACCGGGCCCGGCGCCACCCGCTGCGACGGCGGCTGCTGCGGCAGCGGCCGCATGGCCAGCACCAGCCCGGCCAGTGCCAGCAGCAGCGTGCCCTGCAGCGCCAGCAGCGCGGCCCAGCGCGCCGCCCGGCCGGGCTGCTGGCGCTGCAGCGCGGCGCAGGCGGCGCCGATGCTGGCGTGCGCGGCCACCGCGGCCAGGATGCGCCGGTTGCACAGGCGGTGGTACAGGCGCTCCGCGCCCAGGCCCCAGGCCAGCGAGGCCGCCAGCGTGAGCCCCGCCAGCAGCCAGGCCAGCGGCGCGGCACCGGCCCCGAACAGCAGCCGCGCCAGGCCCAGGGCCAGCACGCTGCCCAGCAGCGCGGCGCCGGCCCACAGCGCGGCCGCACCGACCAGCCCGCGCCAGGCCAGCCAGGCGAGCGCCGAGACGAAGCCGCCCCAATGCCAATGGAGCCGGCCCGCCGCCTGCATGCCGCCGGCATCGCGGGCCTGGAAGCGCCGCAGGTAGTGGCCGCCGCGGTCCGGGCCGATGGCCGCGCGGTACAGCATGGCGGAGACATCCGCCGCAGGGGGCGGCTCGGGGGCGGGGTGCACGGCGCGACTGTCGCACAACTACACTGTGTTCCCCCCGCCGTGACCGCGGCGCCGCTGGAGAACCACCGCTTCCATGAGTCCCGTTCCGCCCCGAGTCGTGCCTGCGGACGCGCGCATCGTGCTCGATGCCGGCGGTGCGGTCCGCGAGGCGAACGGCAAGGCGGTGCGGCTGCTGCGGCGCTCGCTGGCGGCCTTGCGGGGCCAGACCCTGGAGGCCTTGTTCCAGGCCCCGGGCGAGGCGGCCTTCGCGGCCGAGTGCGCCTGGGCCCTGCGCGAGTCCTGCGCCGTGGCGTTCGAGTCGTATTCGACCAGCCTGGGCCGCTGGCTCGAGGTGCGGGCGCAGCCGCTGCCCGAGGGCCGGCTGCAGGTGCTGCTGCGCGACGTGTCCAAGCGCAAGCAGGCCTCGGACGTGCTGCGCGAGGGCGAGGAGCGCTTTCGCCACCTGCTGCGCGCCATGGCCGATGCCGTCTGGGACTGGGACCTGCAGGCCAGCACGGTCTGGTGGAGCGATGGCGCGCAGCGCATCATGGGGCCGCAGGCGGCGCGCTGGGCCGAGGCCGGCCGCAGCTGGCTGGCCGACCTGCATCCGGAGGACGCCGTGCGCGTCCATGCCGCGCTGGACGCCGCGCTGGCCGGCACCGAGGACACCTGGGTCGACAGCTTCCGCCTGCAGCGCGAGGACGGCGTGGTGGTGCCGGTCAGCAGCCGCGCCTACCTGATCCGCAACGCCGCCGGGCGCGTGCGCCGCGTGGTCGGCGGGCTGGCGGACGTGACGCTGCGCCTGCAGGCCGACCGCGAACTGGCGCGGCTGAGCCGGGCCCAGCACATGCTGAGCGCCTGCAACGAGACGCTGATCCGCGCCGAGTCCGAGGCCGGCCTGCTGCGCGGCGTGTGCCGCATCTCGGTGGACATCGGCGGCTACGCCATGGCCTGGGTCGGCTACGCGCACGACGACGCCGGCAAGACCATCGACGTGATGGCCCATGCCGGCGACGACGCCGATTTCATGAAGGGCATCCCGATGTCCTGGGCCGAGGACGGGCCCAACGGCCGGGGCCCGGCCGCGCGCAGCGTGCGCAGCGGCGAGATGGTGATCGTGGAGGACATCGCCGAGGACCCGAGCTTCGCGCCCTGGCTGGCCGATGCGCTGGCCAGCGGCTTTCGCGGCGTGGCCTGCCTGCCGCTGCGCGACCGGCAGCGCACCTTCGGCTTCTTCTACCTGTACGCGCCCGACGTGGTGCAGATCGGCCGCGACGAGATCGCGCTGCTGCAGGAGCTGGCCAACAACCTGGCCTTCGGCATCCGCAACCTGCAGACCGAGCAGCGCCAGCGCCGGCTGCACGCCGCCGTGCTGCAGGTGGCGGCGGCGGTGTCGACCTCCACCGGCGACGCCTTCTTCCGCACCATGGCCCAGCACATGGCGCAGGCCGTCGCCGCGCGGGCCGCCTTCATCGGCCGCCTGCACACGCCCGAGCGCCAGACGGTGCGCAGCATCGCGGCCGTGGTCGCCGGCACGTTCCGCGAGAACGCCGAGTTCGCGCTGATCGGCACGCCGGCCGAGCCGCTGCTGCAGCGGCCCAGCTGCTACACCGAGGCGCTGCCGCCGCCCTCGCCGGCCATGGCGCACGTGCTGGGCAGCTGGCGCCCCGTGGCCTACGCCGGCGTGCGGCTGGAGGACTCGGCCGGCGGCCTGCTCGGCATGCTGGTGACGCTGTTCGACACGCGCCCGCCGGACGTGGCGCTGGTGCTGTCCACCATGCAGATCTTCGCCGCGCGCGTGGGCGCCGAGCTCGAACGCCAGGAGCAGGACCGCCGGCTGCGCCGCCAGGCCTCGCTGCTGGACCTGGCGCAGGACGCCATCGTCGTGTACGGCATGGAGCACCAGGTGGTGTTCTGGAGCCAGGGCGCCGAGCGCCTGTACGGCTGGCGCGGCAGCGAGGTCGGCGCGGACTTCCGCGTGACGCGGCTGCAGCACGACCGCGGCGCCTTCGACCAGGCGCTGCACGACGTGCGCGCGCGCGGCGAGTGGGCCGGCGAGCTCGTGCAGACGCGGCGCGACGGCAGCACGGTGACCGTGGGCGCGCGCTGGACCCTGGTGCGCGACGAGGAGGGCGCGCCCGAATCGGTGCTGGCCATCCACACCGACATCACGGCGCGCAAGGCGGCCGAGCGCGAGATCCAGCAGCTGGCCTTCTACGACCCGCTCACGCAGCTGCCCAACCGCCTGCTGTTGATGGAGCGGCTGCAGCACGCGCTGGCCACCGAGCACCGCAGCGGCCGCGGCGGCGCGCTGATGTTCATCGACCTGGACAACTTCAAGACGCTCAACGACACGCTGGGCCACGGCATGGGCGACCTGCTGCTGCAGCAGGTGGCCGGCCGGCTGCGGGACAGCGTGCGCGAGAGCGACACCGTGGCGCGCCTGGGCGGCGACGAGTTCGTCGTGATGCTCGAAGACCTGGGCCAGGACGACCAGGCCGTGGCCCAGAACGCGCGCCAGATCGGCGAGAAGATCCTGGCCGCGCTGAACACCCCGTTCGCGCTGGACGGCAACGAACACCTGTCGACCTGCAGCATCGGCGTGGCGCCGTTCCACGGCCACAGCGGCGGCGTGCTGGAACTGCTCAAGCAGGCCGACATCGCCATGTACCAGGCCAAGGGCGCGGGCCGCAACACGCTGCGCTTCTTCGACCCCGGGCTGCAGGCCGCCGTGTCGGCGCGCGCGGCGCTGGAGGCCGACCTGCGCGTGGCCCTGGCGCAGAACGCGCTGACGCTGCACTACCAGCCCCAGGTGGATGCCGGAGGCCGCGTGACCGGCGTGGAGGCCCTGGTGCGCTGGCAGCATGCCGGGCGCGGCAGCATCGCGCCGGCCGAGTTCATTCCGCTGGCCGAGGACACGGGCCTGATCATGCAGCTGGGCCGCTGGGTGCTGCGCCAGGCCTGCTTCCAGCTGGCGCGCTGGGCGCAGCACCCGGCCACGGCGGGGCTGGACATGGCGGTCAACGTGAGTCCGCGCCAGTTCCGCCATCCGGACTTCGTCGCGCAGTGCGCGAGCGTGCTGGCGCGCACGCGGGCCGACGGGCGCCGGCTCAAGTTCGAGCTGACCGAGGGCCTGCTGGTGGAGGACATGGAGGGCACCACCGCCAAGATGGCGGCGCTCAAGGCCCATGGCGTGGGCTTCGCGCTGGACGACTTCGGCACCGGCTACTCGTCGCTGGCCTACCTGCGCCGGCTGCCGCTGGACCAGATCAAGATCGACCAGTCCTTCGTGCGCGCGCTGGGCGGCGACGCCAACGACGACACCATCGTGCGCACCATCATCGCGCTGGCGCGCAGCCTGGGCCTGCAGGTCATGGCCGAGGGCGTGGAAACCGCGGCGCAGCGCGATTTCCTGCTGCGCGAGGGCTGCCGCGACTACCAGGGCTACCTGTTCAGCCCGCCGCTGCCGGCGGCGGCGCTGCCGGACTACTTCGCGGCGGCGGGGCTGTCGGCCTCCACCTCGACGAGGCAGTCGTAGAAGGTCGGCGCGCGGCCCAGGTCGGTCAGGCGCTGGCTGGTCAGCTCGTTGACGTTGCGCCCGTCCAGGCCGAGCTTGCGCCACCAGATGCCCAGGCCGTTGACCACGCCCTCGCGCGCCCGCGTGCTGACCTCGGCCCGGCAACGGTAGCTGCCGCGGCCGTTGAACACGCGCACCGTGGCGCCGTCGGCGATGCCGCGCGCGGCCGCGTCCACCGGGTGGATCTCCAGCAGCTGCTCGCCCTCGATGGAACGCAGGCTGGTCACGTTGACGAAGCTCGAGTTCAGGAAGTTGCGCGCGGGCGGCGAGATCATGGCCAGCGGGTAGTCCGCCGAACTGCCGATGGCCTCGTGGTTGGGCAGGTGGTCGGGCAGGCCGTCCAGGCCCTGGGCGGCGAGGCGGCTGCTGAAGAACTCGCAGCGGCCCGAGGGCGAGGGGAAGCGGCCCTGCGCGAACGGCGCATCGGGCAGGGCCAGCGAGGCGAAGCCGTCCCGCAGCAGCGCATCGAAGTCCACCGCATCGCCGAAGGCCTGGCGGCAGAGCGTCTCGTCGTCGTCCTGCAGGCAGGGGTCGGCCAGGCCCATGCGCGCGGCCAGCGCGCGGAAGATGGCGGTGTTGGGCCGGGCCTGTCCCAGCGGCGCGATGGCCGGGCGGTTCAGCAGCACGTCGGTGTGGCCGTAGGCCGAGTGGATGTCCCAGTGCTCCAGCTGCGTGGTGGCCGGCAGCACGTAGTCGGCATGGTCGGCCGTGTCGGTCTGGAACTGCTCGAGCACCACCGTGAACAGGTCCTCGCGCGCGAAGCCGCGCACCACCTTGGCCGACTCGGGCGCCACGGCCACGGGGTTGCTGTTGTAGACCACCACGGCCTCGATGCGCGGGCCGAAGGCGGCGTCGCCCGGGTGCAGCAGCGCGTCGCCGATGGTGCTCATGTTGACGGTGCGCGGCCGGCGGCCGGCCAGGAGGTCGGGCCGCTGCAGCGCCGCGCGCTGCACCGGGTAGTGGCCCGAGCTGCTCAACAGCACGCCGCCGGCGCGCTGGCGCCAGGCGCCGATCAGCGCGGGCAGGCTGGCCACGGCGCGCACGGCGTTGCCGCCGCCGCGCGCACGCTGCATGCCGTAGTTCAGGCGGATCGCGGCGGAACCCGCCCCTTGCGCGGTCGCGCGGCAGGCGCCGTAGTCGCGCGCCAGGCGCTCGATCTGTTCCACGGGAATGCCGCAGACCTCGGCGGCGCGTGCGGGCGGCCATTGCAGCGCGCGTTCGCGCAGCGGCTCCCAGCCCAGGGTGTGCTCGCGCAGGTAGGCGTGGTCCAGCCAGTCGTGCACGACGAGCTCGTGCATCAGGGCCAGCGCCAGCGCGGCATCGGTGCCGGGCCGCAGCGCGATGTGTTCATGGCACTTGTCGGCGGTCTCGGTGCGGCGCGGGTCGATGCACACGAGGCGCGCGCCGCGGCGCTTGGCCTCCTGCGCATAGCGCCAGAAGTGCAGGCTGCTGGCGATCGCGTTGCCGCCCCAGACCAGGATCAGCTTCGCCTCGGCGAAGAACTCCACCTTCATGCCGACCTTGCCGCCCAGCGTCTGCGTCAGGCCCTCGGCGCCGGCCGAGGCGCAGATCGTGCGGTCCAGCAGCGAGGCGCCCAGGCCGTGGAAGAAGCGCGCCGCGATGCTCTCGCCCTGCACCAGGCCCATGGTGCCGGCGTAGCTGTAGGGCACGATGGCCTCGGGCGCGCGCGCGGCGATGGCCGACAGGCGCGCGGCGATGTCGTCCAGCGCCTCGTCCCAGCCCACGGGCGCGAAGCAGCCCGAACCCTTGGGGCCGACACGCCTGAGCGGCTGCAGCAGCCGCTCGGCGTGGTAGCTGCGCTCCACGTAGCGCGAGACCTTGGTGCACAGCACGCCGCCCGTGTGGGCGTGGTCCGCGTTGCCCTGCACGCGCGTGGCCACGCCGTCGGCCACGGTGGTGACGAGCGCGCAGGTGTCGGGGCAGTCGTGCGGGCAGGCGCCGCGCACGGGGCCGTTGCGGGGGAGTTCGAGGGCGAGGGACATGGCGGTGCCTCTGTCGTGGATCAGGGGAGCGCAGGGGTGCTGGCCAGGCCGCGCACGAAGGACTCGGCGCGCGCGAGCTGCTCCAGGCTCACGTACTCGTCGGGCTGGTGGGCCTGCGTGATGCTGCCGGGGCCGCAGACCACGGTGGGGATGCCGGCGCTCTTGAACAGCCCGGCCTCGGTGCCGAAGGCCACCAGCGTGGTCTGGCGCTCGCCGGCCAGCTGCAGCGCCAGCCGCGTGACGGCATCGTCGGCCGAGCCCAGGAAGCTGGGGATCTCGCAGATGGTCTCGAAGCGAAAGCCCGCGTCGGGCGCGACCTTCTGCATGGCCGGCTCCAGCGCGCGCGCGTGGGCCAGCACCTGGGCCTGCATGGCGGCGGCGTCGGCGGTGGGCAGGTCGCGGAACTCGTAGCGGAACTCGGCGTCGCGCGGCACCACGTTGTCGGCGATGCCGCCGTGGAACTGGCCCACGCTGGCGGTGGAGAAGGGCACGTCGAAGCCTTCGTAGCGCGGCTCCTCGCGCTCGAAGCCCTCGGCCATGTCGCGGACCTTGCCGACCAGCCGCGCCGCCATCTCGATCGCGTTGACCGACAGCGGCGTGAGCGAGGAGTGCGCCTCCTTGCCGCGCACGCAGCACTTGTAGCGGTACACGCCCTTGTGGGCGATGGCCGGCACCATGCCGGTGGGCTCGCCGACGATGCAGGCCAGGGGCCGGATGCCGGCCTCGCGCAGGTCGGCGATGAGTTCGCGCACGCCGAAGCAGCCGACCTCCTCGTCGTAGGAGAGCGCCAGGTGCACGGCGAACGGCGCGCTGCCTTCGGCCAGCCGGCGCGCATGGGCCAGCGCCACGGCGATGAAGCCCTTCATGTCGGCGCTGCCGCGGCCGTAGAGCCGGCCGTCCCGCACGGTGGCCGAGAGCGGGTCGACAGTCCAGTCCTGCCCGTCCCAGGGCACGGTGTCGGTGTGGCCCGACAGGATCACGCCGGCCGGCCGGTGTTCGCCCAGCGTGGCGAACAGGTTGGCCTTGGTCTTGTCGGCGTTGTAGGTCAGCCGGCTCGCGATGCCGAGCCCGGCCAGGTGGTCGCGCACGAAGTGGATCAGCGGCAGGTTGCTGACGTGGCTGCGGGTGTCGAACTGCACCAGGGTCTGGGCGAGCTGCAGGGATTCGGGGAGAGCATCGGCGCATTGTGCGCGCTGGTGGGGTGGGGCGTGGGGGCGGTGATCGACCTGCCCGCGAATTCGCCACAGGCTGTCTTGCCCAGGATGCCGCTGACGACTTCGGGCACAGCCCCCAGGCTTGGTGTCAAGCGTTCCAGACGAGCTTGGAGATGTGGTGCATGACGACCTCCAGGTTTCAAAAAGGAGCACCAGGCCCGTGGCGTCGGCGATCTGGTCGTTGGCCATCGGCGCCCCGGGTTTCCCCAGAGCGGCGCCGCGACGCTAGACTGCAATGCCCGCCACCCGACATGACGCCCCTCACATGAAGCTCATCGATTCCATCGTCGGCCAGGCCGCCGGCATCGCCGCCATCCGCCGCGACATCCACGCCCATCCCGAACTGTGCTTCGAGGAGGTCCGCACGGCCGACCTCGTGGCGGCCAGGCTCACGGAATGGGGCATCCCGGTCCACCGCGGCATGGGCACGACCGGGGTGGTGGGCATCGTCAGGAACGGCACCTCGTCGCGCGCGATCGGCCTGCGCGCCGACATCGACGCGCTGCCCATGCAGGAGTTCAACACGTTTCCGCATGCCAGCCGGCACCAGGGCAAGATGCACGCCTGCGGCCACGACGGCCACACCGCCATGCTGCTCGCGGCGGCCCAGCACCTGGCACGGAACCGCCACTTCGACGGCACCGTCTACCTGATCTTCCAGCCGGCCGAGGAGGGCGGCGGCGGCGCGCGCGAGATGATCGAAGACGGCCTGTTCGAGCGGTTCCCGATGGAGGCGGTGTTCGGCATGCACAACTGGCCCGGCATGCCGGTGGGCAGTTTCGCGGTCAGCGAAGGGCCGGTCATGGCGTCGAGCAACGAGTTCAAGATCACCATCCGCGGCAAGGGCAGCCACGCGGCGCTGCCGCACATGGGCATCGACCCCGTGCCGATCGCCTGCCAGATGGTGCAGGCCTTCCAGACCATCATCAGCCGCAACAAGAAGCCGGTGGACGCGGGCGTGATCTCGGTCACCATGGTCCATGCCGGCGAGGCCACCAACGTGGTGCCCGACAGCTGCGAGCTGCAGGGCACGGTGCGCACCTTCACGCTGGAGGTGCTGGACCTGATCGAGGAGCGCATGCGGGCCATCGCGCAGAACATCTGCGCGGCCTTCGACGCGCAGTGCGCGTTCGAATTCGACCGCAACTACCCGCCCACCGTGAACCACCCGGCCGAGACCGCGTTCGCGCGCGAGGTGATGGCCGGCATCGTCGGCGCCGCGAACGTGCGCCTGCAGGAGCCGACCATGGGCGCGGAAGACTTCGCCTACATGCTGCAGGCCCGGCCCGGCGCCTACTGCTTCATCGGCAACGGCGAAGGCGCGCACCGCGACATCGGCCACGGCGCCGGCCCCTGCACCCTGCACAACCCCAGCTACGACTTCAACGACGAGCTGATCCCGCTGGGTGCGAGCTACTGGGTGCGGCTGGCCGAAGCGTGGCTGGCGCGGCCGCCGGCGCCATGATCGGCGTCGCGCAGGCCTTCTCGCCCAGCTACCGTGCCGCGCGCGTCCAGTTCCTGGAGGGCGCGGCCCGCGCCGGCATGGCGATCCATTCGCTGGCCCACCCCTTGCCCGGCCGCGAGGGCGAGGCGCTGGCGCTGGACACGGCACGCGACGGCCCGCCCGATGCCGAGCGGCTGCTGATCGTCACGAGCGCCTGCCACGGCGTCGAGGGCCATTGCGGCAGCGGCGTGCAGGTGTTCGCGCTGCACGACGCCGAATGGCGCGCCAGGGCCCGGGCGGCCGGCGTGGCCGTGCTGTACGTGCACGCGCTCAACCCCCATGGCTTCTCGTGGACGCGCCGCGTCACGCACGAGAACGTGGACCTGAACCGCAACTTCCAGGACTTCGCGCAGCCGCTGCCCGACAACCCGGCCTATGCCGAGGTGCACGGCCTCATGCTGCCGCCCGAGTGGCCGCCCACGCAGGCCAACCGGGACGCCGTGGCCGCCTACGTGGCACGGCATGGCGCCGCCGCGCTGCAGTCCGCCGTGAGCCGGGGCCAGCACGGCTTCGCCGACGGCCTGTTCTACGGCGGCGCGGGGCCGACCTGGAGCAACCGGGCCTGGCGCGAAGTGCTGCGCCGCGAGGCCGGCCGCGCGCGCCGGCTGGCCTGGATCGACCTGCACACGGGCCTGGGGCCGTCGGGCATCGGCGAGCGCATCTTCGCCTGCCGCGACGATGCGGCGGCGCTCGCGCGGGCCCGGGCCTGGTGGGGCGCGGGCGTGACCTCGATCTACGACGGCTCCTCGACCTCGGCCTTCCTGACCGGCATGGCCTTCAACGCGGTCTACGAGGAATGCCCGCAGGCCGAATACACGGGCCTGGCGCTGGAGTACGGCACCGAGCCCTTCGAGGAGGTCATCGAGGCCCTGCGCGGCGACCATTGGCTGCACCGGCATCCCGAGGCGCCGCCCGCGCTGGCCGCGCAGATCCGCGCGCGCCTGCTGGCGGCCTTCTACACGGACACCGACGCCTGGAAGGGCCAGGTCGTCAGCCAGGCGCGCCAGGCCATGTTCCAGGCGGCCGATGGTCTGGCAGCGGCCTGACAAGAAACGAAACAAACCGAAACCCGGCTGAGATTCCCTCTTGGTTGCTGCGGCGCACCATGCGCCCATGGACCGACTCAAAGCCCTCGAAATCTTCGCCGCCGTGGCCGAGCGCAACAGCTTCACGCGGGCCGCCGCATCGCTGGACCTGTCCACGCCCGTGGTCACGCGCGCCGTGCAGGAACTGGAGCAGAGCCTGGGCCTGCGCCTGCTGCAGCGCTCCACGCGGCGCGTGGCGCTCACGCGCGAGGGCGAGGCCGCGCTGGCCCGGGCGCGCGGCGTGATCGGCGCCTACGAGGCCTTGATGCAGAGCAGCCGCCAGCACGGTGCCGAGGTGGCGGGCGACATCCGCTTCTCGGCCCCGGCCTCGTTCGGCGCGGCCCGGCTGGCGCCGCTGCTGGCCGATTTCATGGCCCGGCATCCCGAGGTGCGCATCGACCTCGTGCTCGGCGATGCGCTCGAGTCCATGGAGGACGGCACGGTCGACCTCGCGCTGCGCATCGCCCAGGTGCTGCCCGGGCATCTCGTGGCGCGCCGCATCGGCGAGGTGCCCATGGGCGTCTACGCCGCGCCGGCCTACCTGCGCGCGCGCGGGCTGCCGCGCGAGCCGGAGGAACTGGCCGGCCACGACTGCGTGGTGCACAGCGGACCGGGGGCCAGCCGGGCCTGGCAGTTCCGCCACCCGGTCACGCAGGAGCGCACCCAGCCCCAGTTGCGCCAGGCCCTGCGCGCCAACCATGTGGAGGCGCTGATGGCCGCCGCGCTGCTGGGCCAGGGCCTGGCCGTGCTGCCGCGCGTGCTGGCCGACCCGGCCGTGGAGCGCGGCGAACTGCAGCCCGTGCTGGCGGCCTGGACCTGCCCGGCGCCGGGCATCTTCCTGGTCTACCGCGAACGCCAGCACCAGCCGCTGCGCGTGCGCAAGCTCATCGAGCACCTGGCGAATGCCTTCGACGCGGCCGACGGCATGCCGCGCATCCCGGCGCGGCCGCCGGTGGTGCAGGCGCAGAGCCTGCTGCACTAGGAACCCGGGCTCCTAGCGTCCGAAGCGCGCCTGCGCCAGCTCCAGCAGCCCGTCGAAGATCAGGTTGTCGACGAGCTCGAAGGGCCGCGCCATGTGCGGCGCCATCTTCCAGCCGGCACCGCCGGTCATGATGCAGGCCGGCTCCTCGCCGGAGTGCTGCTGCAGGTGCTGCACCATGCGCTCGACCGCGCCCGCGATGGCGTAGGTGCCGCCGCTGGTCAGCGCGTCGCTGGTGTTGGTGGGGAAGTCGCGCACGTCGCCCGTGGGCACGTGCAGGCCGGCCGTGCCGGACTCCAGCGCGCGCAGCATGATGCCGTGGCCCGGCAGGATCAGCCCGCCCAGGAAGGTGCCCTCGATGTCCACGGCCTCCACCGTCACGGCCGTGCCCACCATCACCACCACCATGGGGCGCGGCCCGTCGCGGCGCAGCACGCGGTGGCGCGCGCCGACCATGGCGACCCAGCGGTCCGTGCCCAGGCGCGTGGGGTGGTCGTAGCCGTTGCGCAGGCCGGCCTCCTCGCTGCTGGAGACGACCCACCGCGGCGCCACGTCCCAGAGCTCCATCTGCTCCTCGGTGCGGCGCTTGAGCGCGTCGCCCGCCACCTGGCAGCCCAGCATGTGGCGCGGCTCGCTCAACGCGGCCCAGGGGCCGTCGCCGAGCTTGTCGATGTTCTCCAGGAATTCCGCGCCGTGCGCCAGCAGCCGGGCGCCCGGTGCCGGGGCGTCGTACTGGGCCCACTTGAGGCGGGTGTTGCCGATGTCGATCGCGAGAAATGTCATTGCCGTCCCCTCCCTGTCGCACGCCGTGCGCGTGCACGGCGCGCATTATCGGCGTCTGTCTACAGCAGCGGGTTCAGGTCCGGCCGCGGGATCGGGTGCATGCTCTCGTAGGCGCGCGCGGCGCGCAGCACCATGGCGTCGCCGAACATCGGGCCGACGATCTGCAGGCCGATCGGCAGGCCGCCCTCGGTCAGGCCGCAGGGGATGGAGCAGGCCGGCTGCTGCGTGAGGTTGAACGGGTAGCTGAACGGCGACCAGCCCAGCATGCTCTGCGCGTCCATGGGGCGGTGGCCGGCCGGCAGCGCGTCGAAGGCGGGGATGGAGACGGCCGGCGTCAGCAGCAGGTCGTAGCCGCCCATGAACTGGCGCATCAGCGCGCCGAGCGCGCCGCGGCGCAGGTGCAGTTCCTGCACGTCCAGCGTGGAGAGGCGCGAGCCGAGCTGTGCCTGGGCCGCGAAGTCCGGGTCGGTCAGCGCCTGCTGGGCCGGCGTGAGGCCGTTCCAGACCTGCCAGGCCCCCAGGAACCACAGGCCGGTGGAGATGTCCAGCGGGTCGGCGAAGCCGGGGTCGACCTGCTCGACCAGCGCGCCCATCTCGACGAAGGCCTCGGCCGCGCGCAACGTGGCGGCCGCCACCTCGGGGTGCACGTCCTTGGCGAAGCCCAGCGTGGGCGACCAGGCTACGCGCAGGCCGCGCACGCCGTCGTTGAGGCCGACCAGGTAGTCGCGCGGGTCGAAGGGCAGGGAAGTCCAGTCGCGCGCATCGGGCTGCTTGATCACGTTCATGACCATGGCCGCGTCGAGCACGCTCATGGTGTGCGGGCCCAGGTGCGCGACCGTGCCGAACGGCGACAGCGGCCAGGCCGGCACGCGGCCGAAGCTGGGCTTGAGCCCGAAGTTGCCGCACAGCGCGGCCGGGTTGCGGATCGAGCCCGCGCCGTCGGTGCCGATGGCGATGGGCGCCATGCCGGCCGCCACGGCTGCGGCCGCGCCACCGGAGGAGCCGCCCGTGGTCTTGGCCGCGTTCCAGGGGTTGCGCGTGAGGCCGGTCAGCGGCGAATTGGTCTCGCACTTGCAGCCGAACTCGGGCGTGGCGGTCTTGCCCACGATCACGGCGCCGGCCGCGCGCAGCCGGGCCGTGACGGGGGCGTCCACCTCCCAGGGCTGGTCGGCGGCGATGGTGGCGCTGCCGCGCCGGGTCGGCATGCCCTGGGTCAGGATCAGGTCCTTGATCGACACCGGCACGCCGTCCAGCGGGCCGATCGGCGTGCCCTGCTGCCAGCGCTGGGTGCTGGCGCGGGCGGCCTGGGCCGCGCCCTCGGGGTCGATGTGGCAGAAGGCATTGAGCGTGCCGTCCACGCGGTCCATGCGGCCGAACACGGCGCTGGCGGCCTCCAGCGGCGAGGCCTGGCCGGTGCGGTAGAGCTGGACCAGCTCGTGGGCGGTGCAGTCGGCAAGGGCGTATTGGTCGGTGCGGTGCGAGGGCATGTGGACTCCGGTCGAAGGAATACGGGGTTCAGCGCAACAGCGCGACCGCCGCCGAGAAGGTGAAGAAGGCTGCGGCCGTGGACCACAGGATGATGCGCGCGATGCGGCCGTTGTCGGCGCCGAAGCGCTCGGCCAGCAGCGAGACGTTGCTGGCGCTGGGCAGGGCCGCGGCCAGCACCAGCACGGTCAGCGCGAACGGCGTGATGGGCAGGCCCAGCGCCATGGCCGCCAGGCCCAGGCCCCAGACCAGCAGCGGGTGGGCGAACAGCTTGAGCAGCACCACCGGCAGCACGGCGCGCAGCGGCACGGGCCGGTGTTCCACGCGGTCTACCAGCATCTGCGAGCGCGCCAGCACCGCGCCGATCGTGAACAGCGCCACGGGCGAGGCAGCGGCCGCCAGCAGCGCGATGGTGGCGTCCAGCGGCTGCCACAGCCGGATGGCGAAGGCCTGGCTCGCGATGCCCAGCACGATGGACCAGGGCATGGGGTTGTGCGCCACGCCGCGCAGCGCCCGCGCCAGCGCATGGCGCGCGCCGGCCGCGCCCGCGGCGTCGAGACGCGACAGCGCCACGCACACCGAGGTGGTCAGCAGCAGGTCCACCACCAGCGTGACCATGACCGGCCCCGCGGCGCTGGCGCCCAGCAGCGCCACGAGCAGCGGCACGCCCATGAAGCCGGTGTTCGGGAAGGCCGCCACGAGCGCGCCGAAGGCCGCGTCGTTCCAGCCCAGGCGGCGCCGGTCGGCCAGGACGACCACCGCCACCAGCGCCAGCGCGCAGACCAGGTAGATGGCGGCCGGCACCGGATCGAGCAGCAGCGCCAGCGGCGTGCTCGCGCCGAAGCGGTACAGCATGCAGGGCAGGGCGAAGAACAGCACGAAGCCGTTCAGGCCCGGGATCGCGTCCAGCGGCAGCATGCGCCGGCGTGCCGCCAGGTAGCCGGCCAGGATCAGCGCGAAGAAGGGGAAGGTGACGGAGAGGATGGCGAGCACGGGGAGCGATTGTCACTGCCCCGCGCCGGCGTCGATCCAGCCGCGCGCCGGAGTCGGCGGCGAGCTTCTCCCAGACGGCGGATCCTTCGCGCAGGCGTTCAGGCCGGCGCCGGCAGGCGCAGCGCGTTCTCGGACAGCTGGAACACGGCCACGGCCTGGACCAGGGTCTGCGCCTGCTGGCTCAGGCTGGCGGCGGCGGCAGCGCTCTTTTCGACCAGGGCCGCGTTCTGCTGCGTCGCCGTGTCGATGCGGCCCATGGCGTCGCCGACCTGGGCCACGCCGGCGCTCTGCTGCACGCTGGCGCTGCTGATCTCGCCGACGATGTCGGTCACGCGGCGGATCGCCGTGACGATCTCCTGCATGGTGCTGCCGGCCTGGTCGACCAGGGCCGAGCCCTGTTCCACGCGCTCGACGCTGGCCGAGATCAGCTGCTTGATCTCGCGCGCCGCGTCGGCCGAGCGGCTGGCCAGGCTGCGCACCTCGCTGGCGACCACGGCGAAGCCGCGGCCTTGCTCGCCGGCGCGCGCCGCCTCAACCGCCGCGTTCAGTGCCAGGATGTTGGTCTGGAAGGCGATGCTGTCGATCACGCTGATGATGTCCACGACCCTGCGCGAGCTGTCGTTGATGCCCTGCATGGTGCGGACCACCTCGGCGACCACGTCGCCGCCACGAACGGCCACCGTGCTGGCACCCTGGGCCAGCGTGTTGGCCTGGCGCGCGCTGTCGGCGTTCTGCTGCACGGTGGCGGTCAGCTCGGCGAGCGCACTCGATGTTTCCTGCAACACGCTGGCCTGGGCCTCGGTGCGCTGGCTCAGGTTGGAGTTGCCCTGGGCGATCTCGGTGCTGGCCGAGGCGACGCTCTCGGCCGTGCCGCGCACGCCGGCGACCACGCCGCCCAGGGCCTGCTGCATGTCGCGCAGGGCCGCCAGCAGCGGCGTGAACTCGTCGCGGACAGGATCCTCGGGCGTGACCGCGAGGTTGCCGTCGCGCACCTGCTCGGCCATCTGCTGCGACACCGCCACGCGGTGGCGCAGCACGTTGCCGATGTACCAGGCGAAGCCAGCCAGGCCCAGCATGGCCGCCACGACCAGGCTCACGATGACGAGCCGGGTCTGGTCGGCCTGCTGGCGCGTGGTGGCCAGTTCGCGGCGCAGCCAGCGCTCCTGGTACTGGACCGTCTCGGCGATGGCCTGCAGCAATGCGTTGCGGGCCGGGATGGTCTGGTCGACCAGCATGGCGAATGCGCCCGCGCGGTCGCCGGACTGGATCAGTGCCACGTTGGCATTGCCGATCTGCCAGAAGCTGCGCATCAGCGGGGTCATGGCCTCGAACCGCGCGCGGCCCTCGGTGCTGCTGATGTCCCGGTCGTAGTCGGCCAGCATCTGGTCCAGCAGCTTGTGCTTCTCGCCGATGTCCGCCAGCGTGGTGGACAGTTCCTCGGGCGTGCGTGACAGCATGGCGTGGCGCAGTTGCAGCGAGACGCGCGTGATGTTGAGCTCCAGCGCCGCCATGCGCTGCAGCTGCGGCACGCGCAGCCGTTCGGTTTTGTCCGCCAGCTCCGATACCGTGGACAACGCGACGGTCGTATACCAGGCGGCGGCGCCCAATGCTGCAACCAGGATGAACGTAGCGATGTACAGGCGCCTGGCGATGCCGATCCGTGTGGTCAGATTCATCTTTTCCCTTTCTTTGAATACGAAGACGCCGTTCCGGGAAAGAAGTTAGATGGTGTTCACAGGCCATGCCGCCGGGCTTTGCGCGGTTCATCGTGCAAGCGCTACCGTCGGTCATGCCGCATCATGGAAATGCGACCGATGGCGGCTTTGTATGATCCCTGCGCCCGGACCCAGCGCCGGGCCGCTCTGCTCCCCTCCCCTATGGTCTCCGGTCTCAACGTCGCCCAGCAAGAAGCTGTCAACTACATGCACGGGCCCTGCCTGGTGCTGGCAGGCGCCGGCTCGGGCAAGACGCGCGTGATCACGGCCAAGATCGCGCGGCTGATCCAGGCCGGCGTGGCGGCCAGGAGCGTGGCCGCCATCACCTTCACGAACAAGGCCGCGGCCGAGATGCGCGAGCGTGCCAAGGGCCTGATCGGCAAGCCCGCCAAGGACGTGGTGATCTGCACCTTCCACGCGCTGGGCGTGCGCCTGGTGCGCGAGGACGGTCACCGCGTGGGCCTGAAGGCGCAGTTCAGCATCCTGGACAGCGACGACGTGACTTCCATCCTCAAGGACGCCGGCGGCACCACCGATGCGGCCACCGCGCGCCAGTGGCAGTGGACCATCAGCAAGTGGAAGAACATGGGCCTGTCGGCTGCGCAGGCCGAGGAGCAGGCCGTGGACGACAACGAGCGCATCACGGCGCGCATCATGGCGCGCTACGAGGAGCGGCTCACGGCCTACCAGAGCGTGGACTTCGACGACCTGATCGGCCTGCCGCTGCGGCTGTTGCGCGACCACGCCGAAGTGCGCGAGAAATGGCAGCGCGTGCTGGGCCACGTGCTGGTCGACGAATACCAGGACACCAACGCCACGCAGTACGAGGTGCTCAAGCTGCTGGTCGGCGAGCGCGCGCGCTTCACGGCCGTGGGCGACGACGACCAGTCCATCTACGGCTGGCGCGGCGCCACGCTGGACAACCTCAAGCGCCTGCCGGTCGACTACCCGAACCTCAAGGTCATCAAGCTGGAGCAGAACTACCGCTCCACCAGCGCCATCCTGCGCGCGGCCAACAACGTGATCGGCCCCAACCCCAAGCTGTTCCCCAAGACCCTGTTCTCCGAACTCGGCGAGGGCGAGCCCGTGCGCATCGTCGATGCCGACAGCGAGGAACACGAGGCCGAGCGCGTGGTCGCGCGCATCCAGTCGCTGCGCGCCAATTCGGTGCACAAGGACTTCCGGCATTTCGCCGTGCTGTACCGCGCCAACCACCAGGCCAAGCCCTTCGAGAAGGCCTTGCGCAAGGCGCAGATCCCCTACAAGGTCTCGGGCGGCCAGAGCTTCTTCGACCGCGCCGAGATCAAGGACCTGTGTTCCTGGTTCCGGCTGTGGATCAACAACGACGACGACCCGGCCTTCCTGCGCGCCGTGACCGTGCCCAAGCGCGGCATCGGCCACCAGACGCTGGGCCAGCTGGGCATCTACGCCACGCAGTACAAGCTCTCGCTGTTCGAGTCGCTGTTCTCGTCTTCGCTGGCCAGCCTGCTGCCGCGCCGCGGCCACGAGAGCCTGACCGAGTTCGGCCGCTACGTGAACGACCTGGCGTACCGCGCGCGCCAGACCATGGGGGCCGAGGCCGCGCGCGCCTTCATGATGGAGTGGCTCAAGGAGATCGGCTACGAGCAGCACCTGTACGACCACGAGGAGAGCGAGCAGGCCGCCGCGACGCGCTGGTCCAACGTGATGGACTTCGTGGACTGGATGTCGGGCCGCTGCGGCGGGCAGGTCGACGACGCCGCCGGCGTCGCCACGCAAACCGAGGTCAAGTCGCTCATGGAGGTCGCGCAGACCATCTCGCTGCTGTCCACCATGAGCGAGCGCGAGCAGGACCAGGACCTCGTCACGCTGTCCACGCTGCACGCCTCCAAGGGGCTGGAGTGGCCGCACGTGGTGCTGGTGGGCGTCAACGAGGGCATGCTGCCCTTCAAGCTCGACGACGACGAGGGCCGCCAGCAGAAGGTCGGCGACGACATCGCGCAGCGCCTGCAGGAAGAACGCCGGCTCATGTACGTGGGCATCACGCGCGCCCAGCGCACGCTGGCCGTGAGTTGGACGCGCAAGCGCAAGAAGGGCCGCGACCTGGTGCCGGCCCGGCCCAGCCGCTTCATCGCCGAGATGGGGCTGGACAAGGCCACCGTCAAGGAAGACCCGCGCGAGAAGCTGCGCCAGCTGCGCGCCGAGTTCGCGGCCAGGAAGGCGGCCGGCGCGGCGCCGTCCGCCTGACGCGATGGACGAGACCGCACTGCTGCAACTGGTGGCGCATGGCGAGGACAGCCGCCAGCAGTTCAAGCGCGATGTCAGCCATGCGGATGCGCTGGCCGCCGAGCTGATCGCCTTTGCCAATGGCGCAGGAGGGCGTTTGCTGCTTGGCGTGGATGACGGTGGCCGCATCCAGGGCCTGGACGCGTCGGCCGTCGCGCGGCTGAACCAGCTGCTGTCGAATGCCGCATCCCAGAATGTGCGCCCACCGCTGAATCCGACCTCCGAGAACGTGCAGACAGCCGCTGGATTGGTCATGGTCATCGAGGTCCGCGAAGGCCTGAACAAGCCCTATGTGGACACGGCTGGCCGCATCTGGGTCAAGAGCGGCGCCGACAAGCGGCATGTGACGGCACGCGAGGAGATGCAGCGCTTGTTCCAGGGCGCCGGTCTGGTGCAGGCGGACGAGGTTCCTGTGTCGGCGGCCTCGCTGGCCGATCTGGATGCACCGGCACTGGCGCGCTACGTGGCCCAGCGCTATGGCCAGCGCGCCGACGCGCAGATGCCGCTGGCCCAACTGCTGCACAACCTCAACCTGGCGCGCGATGGCATTCCCAATCTGGCCTGCCTGCTGCTGTTTGGCAAGGCGCCGCAGCATCTCAAGCCGGCCTTCGTGCTGAAAGCTGCCGCCGTGCCCGGCACGGAGCTGCACGGCGACCGGTATCTGGACAGCGAAACGCTGGAAGGGCCGTTGCCCGAGCTGTACCGGCTCGCCATGGCCTTCCTGCGCCGAAACCTGCACCATGTGCAGGGCGGGTCCAGCTTCAACAGCCAGAGCGTGCTGGAGATTCCGGAGAGCGTGTTCGAGGAACTGCTGGTCAACGCCTTGGTGCACCGGGACTACTTCGTCAACGCGCCGGTGCGCTTGCTGGTCTTCGCCGACCGGGTCGAGATCGTCAGCCCTGGCCATCTGCCGGACCATCTGGATGCCCAGCAGATCCGCTTCGGCCTGTCCAACCTGCGCAATGCGGCACTCGCGTCGCACGCCTTCCATCTGCTGCCCTACCAGGGGCTTGGCAGCGGCATTCCGCGCGCCATGCGCGCTTGGCCGCGGACCGAACTGGTCGATGACCGGCGTGGCCACCAGTTCAAGGCCATCGTGCGTCGGACGGTGGAGCCTACCCCCCAAGTCACCCCCCAAGTCACCCCCCAAGTCACCCCCCAAGTCGGCGAGTTGCTGATGCGGGTGTCCGGTACGCCCTCGCGGCAAGAGCTGATGGACGCGCTGGGCCTGAAGGACCGCAAGCACTTCGCCGCGCACTACCTGCAACCGGCGCTGCAAGCGGGCGTGCTGGAAATGACGCTGCCGGACAAGCCCAACAGCCGCGCCCAGCGCTACCGCGCGAGCGGGCTGGGCCAGGCCTGGCTGGCAGCACGTGCGAACGAAGAAGCCCCATGAACCCATCTCGCCGCTGCCTCGCACTTTGCGCAGCCCTGCTTGCGGTGCCAGCCGCCTTCGCCGCGGGCGATCTACCCGCCTGCCCTGCGCCGCACGAGATGCGCGCGCTCAACCTCTACGGCAGCTGGCGCGCGCAGTGGCAGGGGGGCGACGGCGACGCGCCCGGCGCCACGCTGCAGCTGGAACGCCATCCCGAGCTCGGCGACAGCGTGCGCGGCCGCGTCGAGCGCGACGGCATCACGGCGCTGCTGGCCGGCGACGTGGACGACGGCGACCTCACGCTGGAGGAATCGCGCGACGGCAAACGCATCTCGGCCACCTGGATCGGCCGCGTCGACGCGGATTCCTGCGGCAAGCTGATCCGCGGCACCTGGACCGATGCCGACACCGAGGCCAGGCGCGAGTTCGTGCTGCGCCGCGCATCGGGTTGGTGATGGCCGTTCCTTCTTTTCTCTGCCCCAAAGGACTTTCCATGCCTGGTCTTCCCCCGTTGCTGCGTCCTGCGCCGCTTGCCGCCTTGCTGCTCGTCGCGGGCGTGCTGCCCGCCGCGCAGGCCCAGACCGGCCCGGTGCCGAGCTGGCAGACCTGTGCCGCCCAGGGCGGCGACGATGCCGCGCGGCTGCGCTGCTTCGACGCCTGGGCGCGCCAGCAGCAGGCCGAGGCCGCGGCCATCAACGCCAGGGCGGCGGCCAATGTGCCCAAGGACGGCCCCACCATCAACAAGCCCGAGAGCACGGGCGCCACGACCACCACGGCAGTGGCCAGCACCGCCGTGCCGACGGCCGCGCCCGAGGCGCCCGTGGTGCCGCGCTGCCACGACACGCGCTACTCGGTGCTCTCGCGCGTCTGGGAACTGGAGTCCGGCACCGACTGCGGCGAGTTCAGCCTGCGCGGCTACCGGCCGATCGCGCTGTCGCTGGCGCAGTCCAGCAGCGTGAACCGCACGCCCGGCACGCCCAACCCCGACAACCAGTCCACGGACGTGGACGCATACCGCCGCACCGAGGCGCGCATCCAGCTGTCGGTGCGGACCAAGGTGGCGCAGGGCCTGCTCACGCCGCGCGAGGGAGACGCCGTGGATTCGCTGTGGTTCGCCTATTCGCAACAGTCGTTCTGGCAGGTGTTCACGCCGCAGCTGTCGCGCCCCTTCCGCGCCACCGACCACGAGCCCGAGCTGATCTACACCTACCCGAGCTACCTTGAACTCGGCAGCTGGCGCCTGCGCTACACGGGCCTGGGCCTGGTGCACCAATCCAACGGCCAGAGTCTGCCGCTGTCGCGCAGCTGGAACCGCGTGTACCTGATGGCCGGCATGGAGAGCAAGGACGAGCGCTTCCGCCTCACGGGCCGCGTCTGGCACCGCTTCCACGAGAAGGCCGACAGCGACGACAACCCCGACATCACCGACTACATCGGCCGCGCCGAGATCACGGGCGGCTGGACGCTGTCCAGCCGCGACAGCCTCTCGCTCACGGTGCGCCACCCGCTCAAGTCCAATGGCAAGGGTTCGGCGCGCTTCGAGTGGTCGCACGCGCTGGGCCCGCAGGGTGAGGGCGGCTGGCTGCGCAGCGGCCTGCGCCTGCACACCCAGGTCTTCCACGGCTACGGCGACAGCCTGATCGACTACAACGTGCGCAAGACCGTGTTCAGCCTGGGTCTGAGCCTGATGGACTTCTGAGGCCCTCGGCCTCGGCGCAGCGCCGCTGCAGCTGCTGCAGCAGCGAGCGGGTCTGCACCCAGTCGACCCAGCGGCCGCCCTGCTGGACCACCACGGGCGCATCGTCGCCGCGGGTCTGGTCGCGTGCGTAGACCAGCACCTCGTGGTCGGGCGCGTCCTCGTCGGTCAGGCGGGTGGTGATCTCGGCGCCGTCCAGCGGCACGCGCAAGGGCGCTTCGCCGTCGGCGCGCACTTCCAGCACGCAGCCCGGCATCAGCGCATGGCGGTAGCGCGCGCGCAGGTGCGGCCGCGTGCCGATCTGGTCCAGCGTCTGCAGCAGCTGCGGCACGCTCATCGCCGATTCGTCGAGCAGGGCGGCGTCCTCGGTCGGGTAGCCGTCGCATCCGGCCAGCAGCCAGGCGGCGGCCAGCACCGCGGGGGCAGGCTTCAAGCCTGGGTCTCCGCGTCGCCGTCCGCTGCCACCGGGTCGGGCAGGCGCCGGGCCAGCACCTTGTCGATGGTGCGGCCGTCCATGTCGACGATCTCCAGCGTCCAGCCTTCCCATTCGGCGGTGTCGGCCACGCGCGGCAGCCGGCCCGACAGCAGCATCAGCATGCCGGCCAGCGTGTGGTAGCGGCCGCGCTCCTCCTCGGGCACGCTGTCGAGGCCCAGCCGGTCCTTGAGTTCGGGCACCGGGATGTGGCCGTCCAGCAGCCAGCTGCCGTCCTCGCGCTGCACGGCCCAGGAGGTCTGCGGGTCGCGCGGCTGGAATTCGCCCGTGATGGCCTCGATCAGATCCTGCAGCGTGACGATGCCCTGCACCTCGCCGTACTCGTCGATGACGAAGGCCATCTGCATGTCGCTGGAGCGGAAGTTGTCCAGCAGCTCCATGCCGGTCAGCGTCTCGGGCACGTACAGCGGCTGCGTGAGCACCTGCCTGGACAGATCCCGCTGCTCGTCGCGCAGCGCGCGCGACAGCCATTGGCGCGCGTTCAGGATGCCCAGCACGTTGTCCAGGCCGCCGCGCACGACCGGAAAGCGCGCATGGTCGCTCTCCTCGATGCGCTTCAGGTTCTCCTCGAAGGGCAGGTCGGCGTCCAGCGTGACCACGTCGCTGCGCGGCACCATCAGCGAGACGATCTGGCGGTCGTCCAGCCGGAACACGTTGCGCACCATGTCGTGCTCGTGCGACTCGATCACGCCGGCCGTCGTGCCCTCGGCCAGCATGGCGTGGATCTCGTCGGCCGTGATCGGGTTGGGGTTGCCGTCCTTCACGCCCAGCACGCGCAGCAGCGCCTGCGTGGAGACCGTCAGCAGCTTGACGAAGGGCTTGGTGGCCGTGGCCAGCCAGTTGATGGGGCGCGCCACCAGCCGGGCCAGGGCCTCGGGGTGCGTCTGGCCCAGGCGCTTGGGCACCAGTTCGCCGGCGACGATGGAGACGTAGGTGATCAGCACCACCACCAGCGCGGTGGCGGCGTAGCCGCTGGAGGCGGCCGGCACGCCCATCTCGGTCAGCCGGTCGGCCAGCGGCGCGGCCAGCGCGGCCTCGCCGACGATGCCGTTCAGCACGCCGATGGAGGTGATGCCGATCTGGATGGTGGACAGGAAGCGCGTCGGGTCTTCGCCGAGCTGGATGGCGGCGCGGGCCGCCGGATCGCCTTCGTCGACCAGCTTCTGCAGGCGCGCGCGGCGCGCCGTGACGAGCGCGATTTCCGACATCGCGAACAGGCCGTTGAGCAGGACCAAGGCCAGTAAAACAAATATTTCCACAGGGCACCCAAAGGGGAAGACGAGAGGTTGGCACCGCCGCGACGGCGACGGGCTTGGCCAGGTTGGCCGGTAGAAGGAAGGAGCAGGACGCGCCGCAGCGCAGCTAGCCGCGCGCGAGCGGGACGAGGGGGGCGGTCGGGGCGATGGGCGGGCGCTGCAGCCGCGCCAGGTCGGGCGCCGGCCAGCCGCCGGGCACGGGCGCATTGGGCCGCACGGGCAGGCCGGCCACCACGCCGGTGTCGCCCGGGCCGAGCAGCCCGAGCAGGTCGGCCAGCAGCTGGAACGGCAGGTTGTCGAGGTGGTGGTCGCCGAGGGAACCGTCCGCGGCGCCGGAGGGGCCGGCCTGGGCCTGTTCGGTGAGGGCGTCGGAGCAGACCTCGGCGGCCAGCTCCTGGGCAGAGAGACCCATCCATGCCATGACCAGGGCAAGGAAGAAGGCGAGGGCCCGGGAACGCATGATGGGCCGGATTTTACGGGGGCGCCGCGGCCGCCCGCGGCGGGGGCGGTGTCAGGCGCGTGCGCGTGCGGCGCCGAACTTGCCGTGCGGCAGGCTGGCCAGGCGCGAGAACATGCGCCGGCAGTAGCCGGCGACCGACAGGCACTTGTTGATCTCGTCCACGGGCAGCGGGCCGGAGACGACCACGATGTCGTTGGCGCTGTCCTGCGCGCCGGCGGCCCGCAGCCGGCGCCGCGCGCCGTTGGCCCAGGAATGGATGCGCGCCGGGTTGCCGTGCTGGTGCAGGTGGCCGGTGCTGGCGTCGAAGGCGATGGCGACCGTATCGGTCTTGAGCTTGAGCTTGTGTTCCCCCGTGGCCAGGCTCGGCGGCGTGGCCAGGTCGTACAGGTAGTAGCTGCCGGCTTTCAACTGGTACTGCAGATCCATACGGGTGTCCTTTTTGGGGGCATTCTGGTGGGCGGTCAGGCCAGCCGAACGCCGGTGCAACAAGGGGAATCGGTGCCAGTTCGTGATTTTGCGCTGCAATCTGCGCAATTCCTGGCTTGACGAGCGCCGACAATCGCCACATGTCTGAAACGAATTTGGCGGACCTCGCGTTCGCACGGCTCCCGCTGGCCCCGGCCCAGCTGGACAACCTGGCCAGCCTGGGCTTCACGCAGATGACGCCGATCCAGGCCGCCAGCCTGCCGCTGGCGCTGGCCGGGCGCGACCTGATCGCCCAGGCCGAGACCGGCAGCGGCAAGACCGCGGCCTTCGGCCTGGCGCTGCTGGCCGGGCTGAACCCGCGCTTCTTCGGCGTGCAGGCGCTGGTGCTGTGCCCCACGCGCGAACTGGCCGACCAGGTGGCGCAGGAACTGCGCCGCCTGGCGCGCGCACAGGACAACATCAAGGCCGTGGTGCTGTGCGGCGGCGTGCCGCTGCGCAACCAGGCCGCCAGCCTGGAGCATGGCGCCCACATCGTGGTCGGCACGCCGGGCCGCGTGCTGGACCACCTGGAGCGCGGCAACCTGGTGCTGGACGGCCTGCGCACGCTGGTGCTGGACGAGGCCGACCGCATGCTGGACATGGGCTTCATGGACGACATCGCCGCCGTCGCACGCCGCTGCCCGGCCGACCGCCAGACCCTGCTGTTCTCGGCCACCTACCCCGAGGGCATCGCCCAGCTGGCGCGCCAGTTCCTGCGCGACCCGCAGCGCATCACGGTCGAGAAGAAGCAGGACGTGCGCCACATCGTGCAGCACTGGTACGAGGTGGAGGAGGGCGCGCGGCTCGATGCCGTGGTGCGCCTGCTGCGCCACCACCGGCCCGACAACGCGCTGGCCTTTTGCAACACCAAGCAGCAGTGCCGCGACCTCCTGGCCGTGCTGCGCGGCCATGGCTTCGCGGCGCTGGCGCTGTACGGCGAGCTCGAGCAGGTCGAGCGCGACCAGGTACTGGTGCGCTTCGCCAACCGCAGCGCCAACGTGCTGGTGGCCACCGACGTGGCCGCGCGCGGGCTGGACATCGCGCGCCTGGGCGCCGTGGTCAACGTCGAGGTGACGCCCGACCCCGAGGTGCATGTGCACCGCGTCGGCCGCACCGGCCGCGCCGGCGAGAAGGGCCTGGCCCTGAACCTGGCCAGCATGGACGAGATGGGCCGCGTGGGCCGCATCGAGCAGCTGCAGGGCCAGCCCACGCGCTTCGAGCCGCTGGCCGCGCTGCAGGACGCGGGCATGCCGCCGCCCCCGCCCATGGCCACGCTGCAGATCCAGGGCGGGCGCAAGGAGAAGATCCGCGCCGGCGACGTGCTGGGCGCACTGACCGGCGAGGCCGGCTTCACGCGCGAGCAGGTCGGCAAGATCGACGTGAACGAGTTCTCCACCTACGTGGCGGTGGCGCGCGGCATCGCGCAGCAGGCGGCCGACCGGCTCAACAAGGGCCGCATCAAGGGCAAGAGCGTCAAGGTGCGGCTGCTGGACGACTGATCGGCGCGCTTCCTATACTGCCGGAATGAACCAGACGGTACATTCCCGGCGCCGCGCGGCCGGCGCGAAGCCCGCGGCCAAGGCGACCCGGGAGGCGAGCCGCACCAACGATCCCGCGCGCACCATGGCCGACATCCTGGACGTGGCGCTCACGGAGTTCGCGGAGAAGGGCCTGGACGGCGCGCGCATCGACGAGATCGCGGCCGCCACGCAGACCTCCAAGCGCATGATCTACTACTACTTCGGCAGCAAGGAAGGCCTGTACCTGGCCGTGCTGGAGGCCAGCTACCGCGCCATGCGCGAGACCGAGGCCGACCTGCACCTGGATGACCTGCCGCCCGAGGCCGCGCTGCGTCGGCTCGTGGAATTCACCTTCGACCACCACCTGTCCAGCGAGCCCTACATCCGCGTGGTGATGGCCGAGAACATGCAGCGCGGCCACTACATGGCGCAGAGCCAGAGCATCGAGCAGCTCAACGTGCCGGCGATCTCGGCCATCGAAAGCCTGTACGCGCGCGGCGTGGCCGAGCGGGTGTTCCGCCGCGGCGTGGACGCCATCGACCTGCACGCCACCATCTCGGCCCTGTGCTTCTTCAACGTGGCGAATCGCCACACCTTCGGCCTGATCTTCAAGCGCGACTACACCGATCCCCAGGTCGTCGCCGCGCGGCGCGAGTCCATCGTCCAGACCGTGCTGCGCTTCGTCGATGCCAGGGTAAGCCCCTAGAACAGAAAAACTAACCAGTTCGTACATTACGGGGCTCGCAAGGAGACACGCGTGGTCCGCAAATTCATCGACGCTTACTGCCGCCTGCTGGGCTGGTTCATGGTCGCCAGCCTCGCGCTCATGGTGCTCATGGTGTTCGGCAACGTGGTCATGCGCTACGCCTTCAACTCGGGTCTGACCTTGTCCGAGGAGTTGTCGCGCTGGCTGTTCGTCTGGATGACCTTCATGGGCGCCGTGGTGGCGCTCCACGAACGCGGCCACCTGGGTACGGACTCGCTGATCGCGCGGCTGCCGCGCGTGGGCCAGAA
>JASGJO010000031.1:0-188697 GCA_049840715.1 Pseudorhodoferax sp. | reverse complement strand
TATTGCTAAGGTTAATAGGGAAACACGATAGAATCCGAACAGCACCTCAGGTCCAGCAGCACGAGGTCGTAGCGTTCGGCCTTGAGCGCGGTGTCGGCCATCTCGCCGTCGCGCACCCAGTCCCGACGGCGAAGTGCTCGGCCCGCAGCAGGTCGAGCACGGTCTCGCCGATCATGGTGTCGTCCTCGACCAGAAGCAGTCGCATGGGTGTGTCCTCGTTGCGGGGATTATCCCGAGGCCACCGGCCCGAAACTGAAGCGGGGCTGAAAGCCGGCCGCGGCCCCGGTCGTGGCCTAATACCGGGTTTCTTCAAGGAGAGGCGACATGGGCGCACAGTGGAAATCGAAGGGCAAGGAGCTCGTGGCCAATGCCAAGGGCAAGCTGTTCAGCAAGCTCGCCAAGGACATCATGCTGGCCGCGCGCGCCGGCGCCGATCCGGCCGCCAACGCCAGGCTGCGGCTGGTGGTGGAGCAGGCGCGCAAGGCCTCCATGCCCAAGGACACGCTGGACCGCGCGATCAAGAAGGGCGCGGGCCTGACCGGCGAGGCCGTGCACTTCGACCACGTGATCTACGAGGGCTTCGCGCCGCACCGCGTGCCGGTGATGGTCGAGTGCCTGACCGACAACGTGAACCGCACGGCGCCCGAGATGCGCGTGCTGTTCCGCAAGGGCCAGCTCGGCACCTCGGGCTCGGTGTCCTGGGATTTCCACCATGTGGGCATGATCGAGGCCGAACCCGCCGCCGCCGGCGCCGACCCGGAACTGGCCGCGATCGAGGCCGGCGCGCAGGACTTCGAGCCGGGCCACGAGGAAGGCAGCACGCTGTTCCTGACCGATCCGGGCGACCTGGACCTGGTCAGCCGCGCACTGCCGGCCCAGGGCTTCACGGTGCTGTCGGCCAAGCTCGGCTACAAGGCCAAGAACCCGATCGACCCGGCCAGCCTGTCGGCCGCGGAACTCGAGGAGGTCGAGGCCTTCCTGGCCGCCATCGACGCCAACGACGACGTGCAGAACCTGTTCGTCGGCCTGGGCGGTTGAGGCCGGCCCTCCGCGTGCCGCGGCCCGGGGCCCGGCGCATGCCGGGCGGGCGTCAATCCAGCGGCTTGGTGAGGTAGACGGCCTCGCGCCCCACGATGGGTTCGCGCGTGGGCATGAACACCGTGCAGTCGTTGCAGGGCGCGACGATGGCGTGCGGCCCGTCGGTGGCGATCAGTTCGCCCTGGGCGAAGCTCTCCAGCCCGATCAGCGGCCGCGTGAAATGGAAGTCGGTGGTGCGCACCAGGTGCGTCTCCAGCAGTTCGAAGCGCAGCTGCGGCTGGGCCGGGCCCCTGGCCGGCGCGTCGACGAGGCCGAAATGCGCGAGGAAGTCCAGCGTCACCGCGGTCGCGAGGTCGGACGAAGCCTGCTGGAAATGCTGGCCGCACTCGACCACCAGCGCCACGCCGGGCCCCGGCCCCTCGTTGCCGTGCATGCCGTACTGGATCAGCGGCGTGCCCGAGCCCAGGCCGCGCGGCATCACCAGGTGCAGGGCCGGCCGGGCGATGGCCAGCGCCACGGCGGCATTGCGCGAGAAGGACGGATAGACCCAGAACGGCGGCACGGCCTGGCTCGTGGAATGGATGTCGAGGATGTGGTCGGCCGCCTCGACCACGCCGCGCAGCGCGCGGGCGCGCTGCAGCTCGGGGCTGTCCTCGGCGCCGTCCAGCCAGTCGGCGGACCAGATGCGGTTCATGTTGTGCACGAGCTGGCGGCTGTCGAACGGGCGCTCGATGTCGAAGCTCTCGTAGGCCGCCACGTTGGCGAAGCTGACCGTCAGCGTGCCGATCTTCGGCCGCACGCCGGTGTCGAGCAGGTGCGTGGCCGCCACCATGCCGCAGATCTCGTTGCCATGCGTGAGCGCGTTGACGAGCACGTGCGGGCCGGGCTTGCCCGAGTCGAAGCGGTGCACGTAGTCGACGCCGGTGTTGCCCTGGCGGTAGGCGGAGAGGTCGCGCGGCAGGACCTCGAGGGGGGTGGTGCTCATCGGGCCATCTTAGACCGTGGACGCGTTCCTGCGGGCGACACGCCGGCCGCGGAATCCGCCATAGCATCCAGCCTTCAACCCCGGCGCACGGCCGTGCGCCGGCATTCCACAGGAGACCCGAGCCGATGTCCACCCCTTCCCCGCGCCGCCACACCATCGCCGACCTGCTGCGGCGCACGCGCCGGCGCTACCCCGCGCGCACCGCCATCCGCTGCGGCGCCGTGGCCTGGACCTATGCGGAATTCGACGACACCTGCAGCCGCCTGGCCGCGGGCCTGGCCGGCCTGGGCGTGGCGCCGGGCGAGCGCGTGGCGGTGGTCTCGCGCAACTCGCACGCCTTCGCCGCGCTGCGCTACGCGGTGGCGCGGCTGGGCGCGGTGCTGGTGCCCATCAACTTCATGCTCAACGCCGAGGAGGTGCGCTACATCCTCGAGCATGCCGGCGCCACGGTGCTGTGCGTGGACACGGCCTCGGCGCCGGTCGCGCTGCAGGCCGCGCAGGGCACCGCCGTGCGCCACCCGGTCTGGCTGCCGGCCGAGGAGGACTCCGAGCCCGTGGCCGGCCTGGTCACCTTCGAGGCGCTGCTGGCCGGGGCCGGCACGCTGGCCGAGCCCGACATCGACGCCGATGCGCTGGCCCAGATCATCTACACCAGCGGCACCGAGTCGCGGCCCAAGGGCGCCATGCTCACGCACGCGGCCGTGATCG
Organism: Pseudorhodoferax sp.; assembly: GCA_049840715.1. Taxonomy (GTDB): domain Bacteria; phylum Pseudomonadota; class Gammaproteobacteria; order Burkholderiales; family Burkholderiaceae_C; genus Pseudorhodoferax. The sequence continues at coordinate 185,966 of JASGJO010000031.1, read as the reverse complement.
CCGAATACGTGAGCTGCCTGGTGGACGCCGAGATCGCCCAGGGCGACCGCGTGCTGCATGCGCTGCCGCTGTACCACTGCGCCCAGCTCGACGTGTTCCTGGGCCCCTGCATCTACGTGGGCGCGACCAACGTGATCACGGGCAAGCCCACGCCCGACCACCTGCTCGCGCTGATGGCGCGCGAGCGCATCACCTCGTTCTTCGCGCCGCCCACGGTGTGGATCGGCCTGCTGCGCGCGCCGCAGTTCGACGCCACCGACCTGTCGGCGCTGGCCAAGGGCTACTACGGCGCCTCCATCATGCCGGTGGAGGTGCTCAAGGAGATCCTGCGCCGCCTGCCCGGCACGCGGCTGTGGAACCTGTACGGCCAGACCGAGATCGCGCCCGTGGCCACCGTGCTGCCGCCCGAGGACCAGCTGCGCAAGGCCGGCTCGGCCGGGCGCGCCACGCTGAACGTGGAGACGCGCGTGGTCGACGACGCCATGCAGGACGTGCCGCCCGGCCAGGTCGGCGAGATCGTGCACCGCTCGCCGCAGCTGCTGGCCGGCTACTACCGCGACCCCGAGCGCACGGCCGCGGCCTTCGAGGGCGGCTGGTTCCACAGCGGCGACCTCGGCGTGCTCGACGACGAGGGCTACCTCACCGTGGTGGACCGCAAGAAGGACATGATCAAGACCGGCGGCGAGAACGTGGCCAGCCGCGAGGTGGAGGAGGTGCTGTACGGCATCGAGGGCGTGTCCGAGGTCGCCGTGATCGGCCTGCCGGACCCGAAGTGGATCGAGGCCGTCACGGCCGTGGTCGTGCGCCGCCCGGGCAGCGACCTGGACGAGGCCGGCCTGATCGCGGCGGCCGGCGCGCGGCTCGCGCACTTCAAGGTGCCCAAGCGCGTGCACTTCGTCGACGCGCTGCCCAAGAACCCCAGCGGCAAGCTGCTCAAGCGCGAACTGCGCCGGCGCTACGAAGCGTCCTGAATCCGCGCGCGGGCCGGCAGGTCCGGTCCCGCGCCGGGCAGCTCGATCGGCACGCCGGCCTCGGCGCTGTAGCGGTGCCGCTCCATCTCGCCGATGGCGCGCGCGCGGTCGCGCGCGGCCAGCGCCTCGAGCAGCCGCGCGTGCTCGTCCAGCGTGCGCGCGCGGTCGTCGGCGCGCTCGTACTTGTTCCACATCAGCGGCTCGGCCATGGCCCACAGCCGCCGCACTTCTTCCAGGATCAGGTTGTTCGGCGACAGGCTGAACATGCGGAAGTGGAACTGCCGGTTCTGCTCGATCAGGCTGCGCACGTCGCCGGCCGCGGCGCTCCTGCGCATGCCCTCGTTGAGCTGGCGCAGCATGGCCAGCGTGTCCTCGTCGGGCCAGCGGATCGTGCTCATGAGCTCGTTTTCCAGCAGGTGCAGCATGCGGCGGATCTGCGCGTGCTCGCCCGGCGCGCGCTTGGTCACGAAGTAGCCCTGGTTGCGCCGGTGCACGAGCAGGCCCTGGTCGGCCAGCACGTTCATGGCCTCGCGCAGCGGCACGCGGCTGACCTCCAGCTGCTCGGCCATTTCCTCCTGGCGGATCTGCTCGCCCGGGCTCAGCTCGCCGTTGACGATCATGGCCTTGAGCTGCTGCAGCGTGCGCGCCATGGCTCCGCGGGCCTTGTCGGAAGTTGGTTTCGGGGTCGTCGCGGTGTCGGTCATGGCGGGTGGGCAAGGCATCCCGGCGTCCCAACGGCCGGGCGATGAGGGTCGATGCTAGCGCCCCCGCGGACTAGGGGGGATCCCGATCCCATTCAAAATTGAATTCAATATGATCTAACGAAATTGAATGTGATGTGGGACGGCCCACAGGCGTTCGCGTCCACCCACGACAGACCTCGAAGAGGCGGAAGGAGACAAGCATGCGTAGACCATGGACCCACGTGGCGGGCTTGCTGGCGGGCGGCGTCCTGGCGTTCGCCGCCCAGGCGCAGGACACGCTCAAGATCGGCGTGCTGATGAGCTATTCGGGCGTCAGTGCGCTGGCCGGCCAGTCCACCGACAACATCATCAGGCTCTACCAGGCCCAGCATGGCAGCGAGGCCGGCGGCCGCAAGCTGGAATTCGTGCGGCGCGACAGCACCGGCCCCAACCCCGAGGTCGCGCGCCGGCTGGCGCAGGAGCTCATCGTGCGCGAGAAGGTGCAGGTGCTGATCGGCCCGGACTTCACGCCCAACGTGCTGGCCGTGGCGCCGCTCGTGACGGAGGCCAGGGTGCCGGCCATCATCACCGGCGCGGCCACGCAGGGCATCGTCGGCGAGAAGTCGCCGTACTACCTGCGCACCTTCTTTTCCGTGCCCCAGGTCGTGCGGCCGATGGCGCAGTGGGCCGCGAAGAACGGCATCAGGAAGGTGGCCGTCATGGTCGCCGACTACGGCCCCGGCCAGGATGCCGAGGCGAGCTTCGCCAAGGCCTTCACCGAGGCCGGCGGCAGCATCGCCGCCACCATCAAGGTGCCGGTGCGCAACCCCGAGTTCTCCGGCTACATGCAGCGCCTGAAGGACGCCAACGCCGACGCCGCCTTCGTCTTCATGCCGATCGGCGAACTCTCGCTGCAGTTCCTCAAGGCCTATGCCGACGCCGGGTTGAAGGACGGGAAGATGAAGCTGCTGGCCACCTCGGACGTGACCGACGAGACCACGCTGGACGCCGCCGGCGACGCCGCGCTGGGCGCCATCACGGCCGGCAACTACTCGCCGCTGCACGACTCGGCGCTGAACCGCCAGTTCGCCGCCGCCTACGACAAGGCCGTGGGCAAGACGCCGCGCCTGTCGCTCTACCACCCGGTGATGTGGGATGCCATGCACATCCTGTACAGCGCGCTGGAGGCGCAGCGCGGCGCGAAGTTCGATCCCGACAAGTTCATGGCCCACGCGCGCGGCATGGCCTTCGAGAGCCCGCGCGGCCCGATCGCGATCGACAAGGCCACCGGCGACATCGTGCAGAACACCTACATCCGGCGCGTCGAGCGCGTCGACGGGGTGCTGCAGAACGTCGAGTTCGACGTGGTCAAGAACGTGCCTGCCAGGTAAGCCGGCTCCAGCCACCGATCCCGGGCCGCGCCCGCGCGCGGCACTCCACGATGATTCTTCTCACCATCCTGTTCAACGGGCTGGCGTACGGCATCTTGCTGTTCGTCATGGCCGTGGGCCTGTCCGTCACCATGGGCATGATGCGCTTCGTCAACCTGGCGCACGTGAGCCTGTGCATGCTGGGCGGCTACGTGGCCGCCAGCGCGATGGAGGCGCTGCACTGGCCCTTCCTCGCCACGCTGCCACTGGCCTTCGTGGCCACCGCGCTGTTCTCGGTCGCGCTCGAGCGGCTGGTGCTGCGCCACTTCTACGGCAGCGACGACCTCACGCAGGTGCTGCTGACGATCGGCCTGGTGTTCATGTCGGTCTCGGCGGCGGCCTATGTCTGGGGCCCGGCCTTCAAGCCGGTCGCGGTGCCGGCCTGGCTCGGCGGCCGCGCCGCCGTGCTGGGCCTGGAACTGGAGCGCTACCGGCTGTTCCTGCTGGCCGTGGGCGCGCTGCTGACCGTCGCCATCTTCCTGGGCCTGGAGCGCACGCGCTTCGGCGCCATGGTGCGTGCCTGCGTGGACAACCGGCGCGCCGCCTCGGCCTGCGGGCTGGACACGCAGAAGGTCTTCGCGCTGACATTCGCCATCGGCGGCGGCCTGGCGGGCCTGGGCGGCGCGCTGTCCGCCAGCCTGCTCGGGCTGGACCCGAACTTCCCGTTCCGCTACCTCGTGTACATGCTGATCGTGGTCTCGGTCGGCGGCATGGGCACCATCCTCGGTTCGCTCGCGGCCGCGCTGGGCCTGGGCGTGGCCGACGTGGCCAGCAAGTACTACCTGCCGGCCGCGGGCGGCTCGGTGATCTACCTGGTGACCGTCGCCGTCATGCTCTGGCGGCCCGAGGGCCTGCTCGGCCGCAAGGTGCGCCATGCGTGAGGCCGCGCAGACCTTCTTCCGCACCCGTGCGCGCTGGAACGGCTGGGAAACCGTCTTCTGGCTCGGCTGGGCCCTGGCCTTCTTCGTGCCGGGCGCCAACCTCGTGCTGCTGACCCAGGTGCTCGTCTGGGGCCTGTTCGCGCTGTCGCTGGACCTGCTGCTGGGCTACCGCGGCATTCCCTCGCTCGGGCACGCGGCCTTCTTCGGCATCGGCGCCTACACCGCTGGCTACCTCGGCAAGTTCGGCTGGACCGAGCCGATCTCGGGCCTGGTGCTGGCCGCCCTCATGGCCGGCCTCGTGGGCCTGGCCACGGGCCGCATCGTGCGCGGCCTGCACGGCGTGGGCCTGCTCATGGTCACGCTGGGGCTGAACCTGCTGCTGTACGACTTCGTGCACCGCTCCACCGAGCTGACGGGCGGCGACGACGGCCTGCAGGGCATCGAGATCGCGCCCGTGCTCGGCCTGTTCCGCTTCGACATGTTCGGCCGCACCGGCTACGTCTACGTGCTGGCCGTGGTGTTCGTGCTGTTCCTGCTGGTGCGCGCGCTGGCGCACTCGGCCTGGGGCCTGGCGCTGCTGGGCGCGCGCGACAACGCGCGCCGCATGACCATGCTGGGCGCGCCCGTGGCCGGCGACCTGACCTGGGCCTTCGGCATCTCGGCCGCGCTGGCCGGCGTGGCCGGCGCGCTGCTGACGCAGACCACGCAGTTCGTCGCGCCCGAGGTGCTGTCGTTCCAGCGCTCGGCCGACCTGCTGGTCGTGCTCGTGATCGGCGGCGCGGCCATGCTCTACGGCGGTTTCGCGGGGGCGCTGGTGTTCCTGGTGCTGCGCGACCTGCTCGCCGCGCTGAACCCGATCTACTGGTACTTCTGGATCGGCCTGGTGCTCGTGCTGATCGTGGCCTTCTTCCGCAAGGGCATCCTGCCCAGCCTGCGCACGGCCTGGCTGCGCCGCCGAAAGCCCGGACCGCTGCCGGTGCCGGAGGTGGCGCCATGACCGATGCGGTGCTGGCCACGCGCGGCCTGGGCATGGCTTTCGGCGGCCTGCGGGTGTTCTCGGGCATCGACTTCGCGTTGGCCCGCGGCGAACGCCATGCCGTGATCGGCCCCAACGGCGCGGGCAAGAGCACCTTCGTGGCCGTGGTCACGGGCCTGCTGCGGCCGACCGAGGGCGCGGTGCTGCTGGACGGCCGTGATGTCACGCGGGCCGGCGCCGGCGAGCGCGTGGCCGCGGGCATCGTGCGCACCTTCCAGATCAACCAGCTGTTCCCCTCGCTGACGCCGCTGGAATCCGTGGTGCTGGCGCTGTGCCAGCGCGACCGGCGGGCGCGGCCCACGCTGCGCGCACTGCGGCATTGCACGCCGCAGATCGACGAGGCCGGTGCACTGCTCGAACGCTTCGGCCTGGCCGACGACGCGCTGCTGCCCACCTCGGCGCTGGCCTATGGCCAGCAGCGCCTGCTCGAAGTCGTGCTGGCCTACGCGTTGCGTCCGCGCGTGCTGCTGCTCGACGAACCGGCCGCCGGCCTGTCGACTACGCAGGGCCATGCGCTGTTCGAGCGCCTGGCGGGCTTGACCGAGGGCACGGCGTTGCTGTTCATCGAGCACGACATGAACATCGTGTTCCGCTACGCGCAGCGCGTGACCGTGCTGGCCGGCGGCCGCCTGCTCGCGCAGGGCACGCCGGACGAGATCCGCGCCGATGCCGGCGTGCGCCAGGCGTATCTCGGAGGCTGACGAGGTGCTGCTCGAACTGCGCAACCTGCAGGCCGGCTACGGCCCCTCGCGCGTGCTGCACGGCCTGGACCTGCGCCTGCAGGCCGGCGAGACGCTGGTCGTCGTGGGCCGCAACGGCGTGGGCAAGACCACGCTGGTGGAGACCATCATCGGCCTGACCGACCACCACGGCGGCGAGATCCTGCTCGACGGCCGGCCCGTGCACGGCCTCGCGCCGCACCGGCGCAACCGAGCCGGCATCGCCTGGGTGCCGCAGCAGCGCGAGGTGTTCGCCTCGCTCACGGTGGAGGAGAACCTGCGCGTGGTCGCGCGGCCCGGCGACTGGACGCTGGCGCGCGTGTACGAACTCTTTCCCCGCCTGGCCGAGCGCAGCCGCCACCACGGCGACCAGCTCTCCGGCGGTGAGCAGCAGATGCTGGCGCTGGGCCGCGCGCTCATGACCAACCCGCGCGTGCTGCTGCTCGACGAGCCGGTCGAGGGCCTGGCGCCCATCGTGGTCGAGGAGATGCTGGCCGCCATCGACCGCATGCGCGCCACGGGCCGCATGGGCATCGTGCTCGTCGAGCAGAAGTACGAACTCGCGCTCGCGCATTCCGAGCGCTGCATCGTGATCGACCACGGCGCCGTGGTCCACGCCGGCGCCAGCGCCGCGCTGCTGGCCGACCAGGCGCTGATCGACCGCCACCTGGGCCTATCGCATTGACCTTCAAGGAGACCACCATGTCCAGCCCCACCACCCGCCGCCCACGCTCGATCGAGGTCGAAGGCGTGACCCACGGCGCCGCGCCCATCCCCATGGCCGCGCGCGTCGGCAACATCCTGATGACCTCCGGCGTGCTCGGCAAGGACCCCGCCACCGACCAGCTGCCGGCCGACGGCCCGGCGCAGGCCCGCTTCCTGTTCCAGAACCTGCGCACCGTGCTGGCCAACGGCGGCGCGACGCTGGACGACGTGGTGCGCATCACCGTGTTCGTCAAGGACAACGGCCAGCGCGAGGCCGTCAACGCCGAATGGCTGAAGTGCTTCCCCGACCCGCACGACCGGCCCGCGCGCCACACCCAGGTGGTGGACCTGCCAGGAACCATGCTGGTCCAGCTCGAAGCCATGGCCGTGGTCCAGGACCGCTGACATGGCAGACGACTTCGTCAAGCGCCTCGCGCGGCTGGACTGCTGCGCCGTCTCCGACGCCATGGACAAGCTGGGCCTGGCCGGCGGCGTGAGCGGCCTGGAGCAGCGCGCCAGCACGCGCCGCATCGCCGGCCGCGTGGTCACCTACAAGCTCGTGCCCAAGGACCAGGCGCCCGCCACCGACGGCCCCCCGCGCCACCTGGGCACGACGGCCGTCGAGGCCGCGCAGCCCGGCGACATCATCGCCGTGGAGCAGCGCACCGGCCTCGATGCCGGCTCCTGGGGCGGCATCCTCTCGCTGGCCGCCAAGCTGCGCGGCGTGGCCGGGGTCATCGCCGACGGCCCCGTGCGCGACATCGACGAGGCGCGCGGCTACGACTTCCCCATCCACTGCCGCAGCCTCACGGCCCGCACCGCGCGCGGCCGCGTGGCCGAGGCCTTCACCAACCAGCCCATCACGGTGGGCGAGGTCACGGTCCACCCCGGCGACTACGCCATCGCCGACGCGAGCGGCGTGGTCTTCGTGCGCGCGGACGACATCGCCCGCGTGCTGGACGCCGCCGAAGCCATCGCCGGCCGCGAGGCCGCCATGGCCCGCGCGCTGCTGGCCGGCCAGCCCGTCAGCCAGGTGATGGGCGCCGACTACGAACACATGCTGCACCGAGGAACACCATGAACGACACCAACGTCGCGCGCGCCGCGCGACTGGACACCGCCACGCTCAGCGACGCGCTGGACAAGCATGGCCTCAACGGCCAGTGCTACCAGCATCGCGCCGCGCAGCAGCGCCTCGCGCATGACCGGCCGCGCCTGGACGCTGCTGTACGGCCCGGCCGGCAACCCGGCCGGCACGGTGGGCGACTACATCGACGACGTGGCGCCCGGCAGCGTGATCGTGCTGGACAACGGCGGGCGCGACAACGCCACCGTCTGGGGCGACATCCTGACCGAGGTCGCGCACGCCAGGGGCGTCGCCGGCACCGTGATCGACGGCATCTACCGCGACGTGGCGCTGAGCCTGCAGCTGGGCTACCCGATCTCAGCCGCGGCCACTGGATGCGCACGGGCAAGGACCGCGTGCAGGTCGAGGCCACGGGCGTGCCGGTCAACATCGGCGACGTGCGCGTGTGCCCGGGCGATCTCGCTGCGCGGCGACGCCGACGGCGTGGTCGTGATCCCCAAGGCACAGGAGGACCAGGTGCTGGCCACGGCCGAAGCCATCCAGCAGGCCGAGGACGCGATCCGCGCTTCGGTACGCGACGGCATGGGGCTGCGCGAGGCACGCGTGCGGCACGGCTACCACCAGCTGCAGACGCGGGAGGCGAAATGAACGCCGCGCTGCCACGCCCGAGCGGCCCGACCATCCGCGACAGCATCGAACGTGTGGACGCAGCCACCGTGGCCGCCGCGCGCGCGCTGCCGGCCGCCACGCTGCACGAGGCCGGTGGCCGCATCGGCGTGCTGCCCCCGGCCATCAAGCCGGTGGCACCGGCTTTCCGCATCTGCGGACCGGCCGTCACCGTGCAGTCGCCCGGGGGCGACAACCTGTGGCTGCACCGTGCGCTGTACGTGGCCGAACCCGGCGACGTGCTGGTCGTGCACGTGGGCGGCGCGCACGACTTCGGCTACTGGGGCGAGATCATGTCGGCCGCGGCGCAGGCGCGCCAGCTCGGCGGCCTCGTCATCGACGGCTGCGTGCGCGACGGCGCGGTGCTGGCCGACTTCGGCTTCCCGGTGTTCGCGCGCGGCCTCTGCATCCGCGGCACGGGCAAGGACTTCGGCGCGCGCGGCTGGATCAACCACCCGGTGCTGTTCGACGACCTCGTGGTGCAGCCGGGCGACCTCGTGGTGGGCGACACCGACGGCGTGGTCGCGCTGCCGCGCGCCCGCGCGGCCGAGCTCGTGCAGGCGGCGCAGGCCCGCGAGGCCAGGGAAGCCGGCATCGTGCAACGCATCCGGGCCGGCGAGCGCACGCTCGAGGTCTACGACTTCTGATGGCCGCCGCTCCCACCTGGTTGTCGGTGCGCGTGCATGCCGTGCGTGCCGAGGCGCTGGACGTGCAGTCCTTCGACCTGCGCGCCGAGGACGGCGGCGCGCTGCCGGCCTTCACGGCCGGCAGCCACATCGACGTCGAGGTTCCCGCCGCCGCCGGGCCGCTGCTGCGCCAGTACTCGCTGTGCAACGACCCCGGGGAACGGCACCGCTACGTGATCGGCGTGGGCCGGGACGCGGCCAGCCGCGGCGGATCGGTCGCGTTGCACGACGGGCTGCGGGCCGGCGCCGAACTGCGCATCGGCGTGCCGCGCAACAACTTCGCGCTCGACGAGTCTGCGCCGCACAGCGTGCTGGTGGCCGGCGGCATCGGCATCACGCCCATGCTGGCCATGGCGCGCCGGCTCGCGCGGCTGGGTCGGCCGTGGACGCTCTACCACTGCGTGCGTTCGCCCTGCCGCGCGGCCTTCGCCGAGGAACTGCAGGCGCTGGCGCCGCCCGGCGCACCGGGCCGCGTGGTGACGGTCGTGGACGGCCTGCCGGGCACGGCGCGGCTGGACCTCGCGGCGCTCGTGCGCGAGGCGCCCGCGGGCGCCCACTTCTACTGCTGCGGTCCGGCGCCCATGCTGGTGGCCTTCGGCCGCGCCACGCAGGGCCTGCCGGACGCACGCGTGCATGTGGAGTGGTTCGAGTGCGCCGGCGCCGGCCGCCGAGGCCGAGGCCGAGGCACCGGCCGGCAGCTTCATCGTGCAGCTCAAGCGCAAGAACCGCCGCTTCGAAGTGCCGGCCGACAAGACCATCCTCGAGGTGCTGCTGGACGGCGGCATCGACGTGGACCACTCCTGCCGCGAAGGCCTGTGCGGCACCTGCGAGACGCGCGTGCTGGCCGGCTGCCCCGAGCACCGCGACCCCGTGCTCGCGGGCCGCAAGGACCCGCCGCAGGACCGCATCCTCGTCTGCGTATCCCGCTGCACCGGCCCCGAGCTGGTGCTCGACCTCTGACCCCCCATCCATCCAAGGAGACCATCAGCATGATCATCGACTCCCACGCCCACGTGGTCGTCCCGCCCGAGAGCTACAAGTACATGGCCGAGCTCGTGGCCAGCCGCGCCAATCCGGCCGCCGCGCCCAAGCTGGGCGACGAGGCCGTGCGCACGGCCGGCCAGAGCATCGTGGACATCATGGACAAGGTCGGCACGGACATCCAGTTCCTGTCGCCGCGCCCCTACATGCAGATGCACTCGGTCAAGCCGGCCCAGGTGACCGCGCTGTGGACCCGGCACATGAACGACCTGGTCCACCGCACGGTGCAGATGTTCCCCACGCGCTTTCGCGGCGTGGCCGGCCTGCCGCAGTACCGCGACGAGAGCCCGGCGAACTGCCTCGCGGAACTGGAATTCCGCGTCAAGGAGCAGGGCTTCATCGGCTGCCTGCTGAACCCGGACCCGACCGAGGGCGACGGCGCGCCGCCGCCCGGCCTGGGCGATCCGTTCTGGTATCCGCTGTACGAGAAGCTCTGCGCGCTCGACATCCCCGCGCTGGTCCACTCGGCCGGCAGCTGCCAGCCGCGCGAGAGCTACACGCTCAAGTTCATCAACGAGGAGAGCATCGCCATCGTCTCGCTGCATGAACTCGCCGGTGTTCGAGAAGTTCCCCGACCTCAAGCTCATCGTGCCGCACGGCGGCGGTGCGATCCCCTACCACATGGGGCGTTTCCGGGCCTGGAGCGTGCGCAAGGGCGGGGCCTTCTTCGACGACCAGTTGAAGCGCCTGCACTTCGACACCACGACCTACGACCAGGATGCGCTGGAACTGCTGTTCAAGGTGGTCGGTCCCGGAACGCGTGCTGTTCGCCACCGAGAACCCGGGCACCGGCAGCGCCATCGATCCCAAGACCGGCCGCGCCTACGACGACCTGAAGCCCGTGATCGAGGCCATCCCGTTCCTGACCGACGCGGACCGGCGCAACGTCTTCGAGTGCAACTGCACCAGGCTCTACAGCCGCTTCCGCAAGGATGAATGAGATGAAACCACCCCGTTTGGACTTCGAAGGGCGTGTAGAAGTCCCATCCCCCTCCAGGGGCGCACCCGGCGGCCTGGCAGAGCCAGTTCCGCGGCTGCGCTGGCATGGCCTGCTCCGCGGCCTCTCGACCAGCGGCGTGCGACCCGGTTTCGTGCTCTGCGGGTGGCGCGCCAGCGTCATGGAGAACTGAGATGGCGCAGATCGTTCTGGGCCTGGGCGCCTCCCACACGCCGCTGCTCACGCTCACGGCCGAACAGTGGCAGCACCGCGCGGCCGTGGACTACGCCAACACCCAGCTCAACATGAGCGACGGCCGGCTGCTGCGCTACGCAGCAGGTGCTGGCCGAACTCGGCCCGCGCTGCGCCGACCTGATCGCGCCCGCGATGCTGGCCGCCAAGGAGCGCGCCTGCCATGCCGCGCTGGACCGGCTGGCGGCCGCGCTCGCAGAGGCCAGGCCCGACGTGGTGCTCATCGTGGGCGACGACCAGCGCGAGCTGTTCGGCCCGGCCAACCAGCCGGCCATCGCCGTCTTCCACGGCGAGGAGATCGTCACGAGCGACAAGTTCGGCGACGAGGAGGGCGCCGACTGGGTCAAGGCCATGGGCCGCGGCTACCTCATGGACGACACGCACGTGGTGCCGGGCGCGGCGGCCTTCGCGCTCGAACTGATCCACGGCCTCATCGAGGCCGAGTTCGACGTCGCGGCCTGCGCGCGCGTGGACGATCCCAAGACGGCGGGCTTCGGCCATGCCTACGGTTTCATCGTCAAGCGCCTGTTCCAGGGCCGCGCGATCCCGGTCGTTCCTGTGCTGCTGAACACCTACTACGGCCCCGAACGTGCCGGGGCCCGCGCGCTGCTGGAAGCTGGGCCGGGCCTTGCGCCAGGTCATCGAGGCCAGCGCGACGGACCTGCGCGTGGCCGTGGTGGCCTCGGGCGGGCTCAGCCACTTCGTCGTCGACGAGGTGCTGGACCGCGGCGTGCTCGACGCCATGGCGCGCGGCGATGCGCAGGCGCTCGGTGCCATCCCGCGCGGCGCGTTGAACTCGGGTTCGTCCGAGATCCTGAACTGGATCGTCGCGGCCGGCGCCGCCGGCGGCCTGCCGCTCGCCTGGCACGACTACCAGCCCCTGTACCGCACGCCCGCCGGCACCGGCGTGGGCGCGGCCTTCGCCATCTGGGGCGCTTGAAGAGGAGACCACGATGTTGAGCGAAGAGAAGAACCGCCTGCTGACCCAGGTCGGCCCGGGAACCCCCATGGGCAACCTGCTGCGGCGCTACTGGATGCCGATCGCCGGCGTCTCGGAGTTCGATCGGCGCAGCACCAAGCCCGTGCGCCTGCTCGGCGAGGACCTGGTGCTGTACAAGGATCTCTCCGGCGCCTTCGGCCTGGTGGACCGGCGCTGCGCGCACCGCCGCGCCGACCTGGCCTACGGCATGGTCGAGCAGCATGGCCTGCGCTGCAACTACCACGGCTGGTGCTTCAACCAGACCGGCCAGTGCGTGAGCCAGCCCTTCGAGGACACCTGCTTTCCCGAGCGCGATGCCAAGCAGCGCGTGCGCATCAAGGCCTACCCGGTCGAGCAGAAGGGCGGCATGCTGTGGGCCTACCTGGGCCCGCAGCCGGCGCCGCTGCTGCCGGACTGGGAGGCCTTCTCCTGGCCCGACGGCTTCGTGCAGGTGGTGATCTCCGAGGTGCCCTGCAACTGGTTCCAGTGCCAGGAGAACTCCATCGATCCCGTGCACTTCGAGTGGATGCACGAGAACTGGGGCAAGCGGCTGCGCACGGGCGACACCACGCCGGGCCCCACGCACCTGAAGCTCGACTTCGACGAGTTCGAGCACGGCTTCGTCTACCGCCGCGTCAAGGAGGACACCGACGAACAGGACGACGCCTGGACCATCGGCCGCGTCTGCCTGTGGCCCAACGGCTTCTTCCTGGGCGAGCACTTCGAGTGGCGCGTGCCCATCGACGACGAGAACACGCTGTCGGTGACCTGGAAGTACACGCGCGTGCCGCGCGGTCGCGAGCCCTATGTGCAGGACAGCATCCCGACCTGGTACGGCCCCGTGCAGGACGCCGACGGCCGCTGGATCGACACCCACGTCATGAACCAGGACTTCCTGGCCTGGGTGGGGCAGGGCCGCATCGCCGACCGCACGCAGGAGCACCTGGGCGCCAGCGACCGCGGCATCGTCGCGATCCGCCGGCGCTTCTTCGAGGAACTGGAGGCCGTGGCCGCGGGCGCCGAGCCCAAGGGCACGATCCGCGACCCCGCGCGCAACGTGCGCGTGCCGCTGCCCATGATGGACCGCGCCCAGACGCTGGACGGCTACACCGTGGAGCAGATCCTGGCCAGCCCGCGCATGAAGCTTTTCTACACGACCTACATCTTCCAGGCCGGCCAGCCCGAGGCGGTGCAGCGCGCGTTCTCGCAAGCCATGGGCATCGAGGTCGGCGCCTTCGACGGCGTGATCGGTTCGCGCGGCGCGACCGCGGCGGCCTGAGCCGCCGACACACGATGACACAGGAGACAAGCATGCAGACCCCACATCCCCTCTTCTCGCGCCGCCGGCTGCTGGCGGCCGGCGCCGGCCTGGCCGCGCTGCACGGCAGCGGCGCGCTGGCCCAGGCCGGCGAATTCCCGAACCGGCCCGTGCGCATCGTGCTGCCGTTCCCGCCCGGCACCGTCAACGACGTCGTGCTGCGCCTGGTCGGCGACGAACTGGCCAGGCGCTGGAAGCAGCCCGTCGTCGTGGACAACCGGCCCGGCGCCAGCTCCATCATCGGCAGCGACCATGTGGCCAAGGCCGCGCCCGACGGCTACACGCTGCTGGCCAACATCACGCTGGTGGTGCAGAACCCGGCGCTGCGCAAGAAGCTGCCCTACGCCTTCGACGACCTGCGCGCCGTGACCCAGTTCAACCGCCAGCAGCTGCCCGTCTTCGTGCGCGCAGACCTGCCCGTGCACAGCGTGACGCAACTGCTCGAACTGGCGCGCGCCCAGCCCAACAGGATCAACTTCGCGACCTGGGGCCTGGGGTCCACCGCCCACCTGCTGCTGGAGAAGATGCGCGTGGACAACGACGCGCCCATGCTGCACGTGCCCTACAAGGGCGGCTCGGACATCATCAAGGCGCTGCTGTCGGGCGAGGCCGACGTGGCCGTGGCCGACCTGCTGAGCCCGGACGCGCACTTCAAGTCCGGCAAGCTGCGCGTGATCGGCGTGACGGGGCCGGTGCGCCTGCCCAACATGCCCCAGGTGCAGACGCTGCAGGAGGCCGGCGTCACCGGCTTCGACGGCTACAACTGGCTGGGCCTGTTCGCGCCCGCGCGCACGCCGGACGCCGTGGTGCGCAGGATCTCCGAGGACATCAACGCCGTGCAGGCCGATCCGGCGCTGGCGCGCCGCTTCATGGACGAGATGTACGTGAACCCTTCGGCCACCACGCCCGAGCAGTTCGCGCAGATCGTGGACCGCGACCTGCAGACCTGGACCGGGGTGATCCGACGCGTGGGCGTGGTGCTCGACTAACGGCGCTCCGGCGGCTGGGCTGTGCGTGGTTTGCACGTATATTTTGAATGATTCGAACATCTATGATGCGGATAGCTCGGTAGCAAAGATCCACCTGTCGTGGAAAGGTGGCCTCGGGCGCAGGCAGCATGACCAACCCAAGCCCTTCCATGGCCGACCGCCGAACCGCGCCGCGGGCCGCGTCGGCCGACGCGCGCCGTGCCCTGTGGCTGCGTCCTGCGCTGGCCGCGGGCCTGACCAGCCTGGTGCTGGCCGTGGTGCCCTGGCTGTACTGGCAGCACCGCCAGAGCGACGCGGAGACGACGCTGCATGCGCTGGTGGCGCACGAGGGCGATGCCGTCGTCGGCGGCGTGCAGACCCAGCTGCGTGCCTTCGAACTCGTGATGCGCGGCGTCAAGGGCTTCTTCGAGGGCTCGGACGATGTCGATGCGGCCGAGTTCCAGGCCTTCGTGGAGTCGCTGGCGCTGCAGCGCACCGCCCCGGGCCTGCAGGGCGTGGGCTTCGTCGCCCATGTGCCCGGCGCCGGCGCGCCGCGCCATGCTGCCGCGGCCGCGTTCGAAGCCTCCGGCCTGGTGCTGCGGCCGCCGGGGCAGCGCGAGGCCTATGCGCCCATCCTGTTCATGGAACCGTCCACGCGCAACAACCGCAGCGCGCTGGGCATGGACGTGCTGACCGTGCCCGCGGCCCGCGCTGCGATCGAGCAGTCGATCGCCACGGGCGCGCTGGCGCTGACGGGCAAGCTGCAACTGGTGCAGGATGCCGGCGGTCCGCCCGAGCCCGGCTTCGTGATGTACCTGCCGGTCTACCTGCCGCAGGCCCGTGCGTCGGGCCGGGAGCCGCAGCGCATGGAACTGGCGGGCTGGGCCGACGGCCCGTTCCGGCTGCGCGAACTGCTGGCGCCGGTCGCCGCCGAGCTCATGCCGGGGCTGCACCTGCAGGTGTTCGATGGCGACACCCCGTCCGAGGCCAACCACCTGTTCGGCCTGCTCGACGGGCAGCCGGCCGCATTCGACGGCGCCGCGCCGACGGCCTACACCGTGCGCCGGGTCGCCAGCTTCGGCGGGCGCAACTGGACCTATGTGCTGGCGCCGACCGCGGCCTTCATCGCGCAGCGCCACGCCAGCGACCACCACGGCCTGGCGGTGGCCGGCCTGCTGCTGAGCCTGTCGGCGGGCGCCATCGTGTTCCTGCTGCTGCATGCGCGCAACCGGGCGCAGCGGCTCGCGCTGGAGATGAGCGGCGAGGCGCGCGCGCTGTCGGCCCAGATCGCCGGCACGCTCAACGCCATTCCCGACCTGCTGGTGGAGATGGACGGCGACGGCCGCTACCTGGCGCTGCGCGCGCGCCGGCTGGACGGGCTGGTCGCGCCGCCGGAGCAGATGATCGGGCGCACCGTGAACGAGGTGCTGCCGCCTGCCGCGGCCGAGACGCTGCTGCAGGCGCTGGCCCAGGCGCGCGCGCACGGCCGTTGCGCCGGCCTGCGCATCGAGGTGCCCATCGCCGGCCGGCCGCGCTGGTTCGAGCTCTCGGTGGCCTGCAAGGACGACCATGCCGACGCGGCGCAGGCGCGCTTCATCGTGCTGTCGCGCGACGTCACCTCGCGCGTGCGCGCGCTGCAGGCCCTGCAGGAGAGCGAGCACGTGCTGCTGGAGGCGCAGCGCGTCGCGGCGCTGGGCCATTTCTGGGTCGACCTGGCCACGCGCAGCTGCCGGCTGTCCACGGCCAGTGCCCGCCTGATGGGCCTGCCGCCGGCCGAACGGCTGGACTTCGACCGCTTCCTGGCCCGGGTGGATGTGCGCCAGCGCCAGCGCGTCGAGGCCCTGTGTCTGAGCGAGGCCGTGCCGGCGGCGCTGGAGTACGAGTTCTGCGTCACCCAGGACGGCGATGCGCCGGCGCGCTGGATGCTGCTGAGCACGCCCGTCGCGTCGGAGGACGAGGCGGAGCGCTTCTTCACGCTGCAGGACATCAGCTCGCGGCGCGCCTCGCAGGACCAGTTGCACCGGCTCGCCTACTTCGACCAGCTGACCGGCCTGCCCAACCGCAGCCTGTTCGTGAAGGAGGCCACGCCGGTGCTGGAGGCGGCCCGGGCCCAGGGCCTGGTCGGCGCGGCCATCCTGCTGGACCTGGACCGCTTCAAGGCGATCAACGACAACTGGGGCCACCGCAGCGGCGACGCCGTGCTGCGCGAGGTGGCGCAGCGCCTGCGCGACTGCGTGCCGCCCGAGCATCTGGTGGCGCGCCTGCATGCCGACGAGTTCATCGTGCTGCTCGGCGCGCTGGGGCAGCACGAGGAAGACGCCACGCGGCTGGCCCAGGACCGCTGCCGCACGGTGCTGCGCATGCTGGCCGCGCCGGCCCAGGTCGGCGGGCGCGAGCTGTACTGCTCGGCCAGCATGGGCATCGCGGTGTTCGGCCACGAGGCGCTGACGCTGGAGGAACTGCTGGCACGCGCCGATTCGGCCATGGAACTGGCCAAGCACGACGGGCGCAGCACCTTCCGGCTGTTCGACGAAGGCCTGCGCAGCCGGCTGGCCGAGCGCGCCCAGCTGGAGGCCGCGCTGCGCCAGGCCTTGCAGCGCGGCGAGCTGACGCTGCTGTACCAGCCGCAGATGGACGCCAGCGGCGCGCTGGTCGGCGCCGAGGCGCTGTGCCGCTGGACCCACGCCGAGCGCGGCCCGGTGTCGCCGGCGGTCTTCATCGCGCTGGCCGAAGACAACGGCAGCATCTACGCGCTGGGCGAATGGGTGCTGCGCACGGCCTGCCGCCAGCTCGCCAGCTGGCAGCCCGGCACGCCGCTGGGCAAGGCGGTGATGGCCGTCAACGTCAGCGCGCGCCAGTTCCACCACCCGGACTTCGTCGGCCAGGTGCTGGACGCGCTGCACAGCGCCGACGCCGATCCGGCGCGGCTCAAGCTGGAGCTCACGGAAAGCGTGGTCGCGCGCGACCTGGACGCCATCGTGAACAAGATGGGCGCGCTCAAGGCGCTGGGCGTGCGCTTCTCGCTGGACGACTTCGGCACCGGCTATTCCTCGCTGAGCTACCTCAAGCGGCTGCCGCTGGACCAGCTCAAGATCGACCAGTCCTTCGTGCGCGACCTGCTGGCCGATCCGAACGACGCGGCCATCGTGCGCACCGTGATCGCGCTGGGCGCCAGCCTGGGCCTGTCCGTCGTGGCCGAAGGCGTGGAGACGGCCGAGCAGCGCGCCGTGCTGCTGGCCGCCGGCTGCCACATCTACCAGGGCTACCTGTTCGCGCGGCCGCTGGAGGCCGAGGCGCTGCGGGCGCTGGCCGAGCGCGCCGCGGCAGTCGCCTAGCTAGCGGCCCTCGAAACGCGGCAGGCGGCGCTCGGCCATCGCGCGCACGCCTTCGCGGAAGTCGGCCGTGGCGTAGTGGACCTGCTGCATGTCGCGCTCGTGCCGGTTGAGCTGCGCGACCGCGTCCGCCAGGCCGCGGCGCAGCGTGGCGCGTGTGCTGGTCACGGCCAGCGGCGCCGACTGGGCGATCTCGGCGGCCAGCGCCAGGGCGGCGCTGCGCACCTGGTCCTCGGGCACCAGTTCGTCGACGAGGCCGATGCGCAGTGCCTCCTCGCCGCCGATGCGCCGGCCCGTGTACAGCAGCAGGCTGGCCTGCTGCGGGCCGACCAGGCGCGGCAGCGTGGCGCTGAGGCCGAAGCCCGGGTGGAAGCCCAGCCGGTTGAAGTTGGCCGAGAAGCGCGCCTGCGCGCAGCCGACGCGGAAGTCGGCCGCCACGGCCAGGCCCAGGCCCGCGCCGATGGCCGCGCCCTGCACCGCGGCCACCAGCGGCTTGGCGGTGCGGAACAGGCGCATGGCCTGCACGTAGAAGGCGGCCGGGTCCTGCGCGCCGCCGCTGAAGTCGGCACCGGCGCAGAACGCGCGGCCCTCGGCCGCCAGCACCGTGCAGCGCACGGCGGGATCGGCGTCCGAGCGGTCCAGCCGATCGGCCAGCTCGCGCAGCATCTCCAGGCTGGCGTGGTTGTGCGGCGGGCGGCGGATCTCGAGCAGGGCCACGTGCTCGTGGCCGGATTGCAGCTGGGCGATGTCGCTCATTGCACTTCGATCCTGGCGATGTCCACGTACTGCTTCCACTTGGCGCGCTCCTCGCGCTCGAAGGCCGCCAGCTCCGCCAGGCTCACGCTGGCCGGCGAGAACGCGAAGCCCTCCAGCCGGGACTTGATCGGGTCGGTCGTCACGGCCTCGTTGATCCAGCCGTTGAGCTGCTGCTGCACGGCCAGCGGCGTGGCCGCCGGCACGGCGATGCCCAGGAAGCCGCCGCGGATCGTGAAGTTGGGGATGCTCTCGGCGATGCGCGGCAGCTCCGGGTAGCGCTTGAGCCGCGCGTCGCTGTGCACCGCCAGCGCGCGCAGTTGGCCCGAGGCGACGAAGGAGTCGCCCTGCACGGTGTCGGTGAACACCACCTGGATCTGGCCCGCCATGAGCTCGGACATGGCCTGGCCGACCTGCTTGTAGGGGATGGCCGTGAGCTCGATGCCGGCCTCGTGCGCGAACAGCGCGGCCGTGACCTTGGAGGTGGCGTTGAAGTGGCCGTAGTTGAGCTTGCCGGGCGCCGCCTTGGCGGCGCGCACGAAGTCCTGCAGCGTCTTGTAGGGCGCGTCCGGCCGCACCAGCAGGTAGGTCGAGCCCGGGCCGAACGAGCCGACCAGGCGGAAGTCCTTGCCCGGGTCGTAGGGCAGCTTGTGGAACAGCGCCGGATTCGCCAGGTGCGTGGAGGTGGTGGCCAGCAGCAGCACCGAGCCGTCGGCGGGCGCGATGCGCGCGGCCTCCACGCCGATGATGCCGTTGCCGCCGGGCTTGTTGTCCACGACCACGGCGCGGCCGGTCTTTTTGGCCAGGAACTCCGACAGCATGCGCGCGGAGATGTCGCCCGAGCCGCCGGGGCCGAAGGGCACGATGATCTGGATCGGCTTGTCCTGCGCCCGTGCGGGCAGCGCGGCGGCCAGCGGCAACGCCGCCAGGCCCTGCAGCCAATGTCTTCTGTCCATGTCGGTCTCCTGTTCTCGTTGGTGGAATCAGCCCCGGATGTCCTGGGTGTGCTCGCCCAGTTCCGGCGCGCGGCCGCGCACGGGCGGACGCTGGCCGTCGAAGGACAGCGGCAGGCCGACCACGCGCAGGTCGACCCCGGGAATGTTCTGGAAGATGCCGATGGCCTCGGTCTGCGGCTCGGCCATGACCTGGGCGAAGTCCTGGATCGGCCCGCAGGGGATGCCGGCGTCCTCCAGCGCGGCGATCCAGTCGGCGGTCGTGCGCTGGCGGAACAGCGCCTCCAGCTGCGGCACCAGTTCGGCCTTGTGCTCCACGCGCAGCGCGTTGCTGGCGTAGCGCGGGTCGCCGGCCCATTCGGCGCGGCCGACCAGGCGTGCCAGCTTGGCGAACAGCCGGTCGTTGGCGGCGGCCACCACGACTTCGCCGTCGGCCGTGGGCAGCGCCTGGAACACCACCACGTTGGGGTTGCCGCTGCGGTGGCGCGCGGGCTGCTGGCCGGTGGCCTGGAAGCCCGCCATCGACACCTGCAGCCAGCCCAGCGCGGTCTCGAACAGCGAGGTGTCGACCACGCAGCCCCGGCCCGTGGCGGTGCGCTGGAACAGCGCCGCGATGCAGCCCAGCGCGGCCCAGATGCCGCTGCCCAGGTCCAGCACCTGCATGCCCACGCGGGCCGGCGGTCCGCCCTCGGCGCCGTTGACGCTGAACAGGCCCGCATAGGCCTGCACCATGGGCTCGTAGCCCGGCGCCAGCTGCTTGGGGCCCTTGTGGCCGAAGGCCGTCAGCGAGCAGTACACGAGCCGTGGGTTGGCCGCGCACAGCGGCTCCGGCCCCAGCTGCAGCTCGGCCAGCGCGCCGGGCCGCATGTTCTGCACGAACACGTCGGCCTCGCCGATGAAGCCGTGCAGCCATTGCAGGTCGGCCGGGTCCTTGAGGTCCAGCGCGATGCCTCTTCTTGCCATGGTTCATGGCCTGGAAGGTGGTCGCCGTGCCGCGCCAGAACGGCGGGCCCCAGCCGCGCGCGTCGTCGCCCGTGCCGGGCCGTTCCACCTTGACCACGTCGGCGCCCAGGGCCGAGAGGATCTCGCCGGCGTAGGGGCCGGCGATGTTCTGCGCGACCTCGACCACGCGGATGCCCTTGAGGGGTTGTGCGGCGAACCGGTCCATGCTCATCTCCCCGTGAAGCGGGGCGCGCGCTTCTCGATGAAGTGCTGCACGCCCTCGCGGAAATCCTCGGTGCCGCGGCAGGCGGCGATCTCGCGGTCGGCCACGTCGGTGGCCTCCAGCAGCGTCTGCGTGCGGGCCTCGCGCAGCTGGCGCTTCATGGTGCGCACCGAGCGCGGCGAGGTGGCGTTGGCCAGGTCCCGGGCGCGTTCCAGCACGGCCTCGAGGAAGCCTTCGGCCGGCAGCATGCGGGCCAGGCCCATGCGCTCGGCCTCGTCGGCCAGCAGCGTGCGGCCGGTCAGCAGCAGGTCGGCCGCGTGCATGGGGCCGACGAGCCGCGGCAGCAGCCAGGCGATGCCGTGCTCGGCCGCCAGGCCGCGCCGCGCATAGGGCGCCGTGAGCTTGGCGCCGGCGGCCACGAAGCGCAGGTCGCAGTACAGCGCCAGGCACAGGCCCACGCCGGCGGCCGCGCCGTTGATGGCCGCCACCAGCGGCTTGTCGATGCGGTCCATGAAGGCATAGCGCCGGCCTTCGGCCAGCGGGCCGCTGCGTTCGCCGTCGCCGCTTGCGCGCAGCACCTCCATGTCCATGCCGGCGCAGAAGGCCCGGCCCGCGCCGGTCAGCACGATGCAGCGCACCTCCTCGTCCTGCTCGGCCAGGGCCAGCGCCTGGCGCAGTTCGGTCTCCAGCGTCGGCGTCCAGGCGTTCATGCGCTCGGGCCGCTGCAGGCACAGCACGGCGGTGCGCTCGGCCACGCCGTAGCGCAGTTCCTTGAAATCCATCCCTTGTCTCCGTGGTCGTCGGGTCGGCCGCAGTATTGGCGTGCAGGCGGCCGCCGGCAAGGACATAATTTCGGTCTTCGAAATTGTGGGAACCGTGCGCATGACCTCCGGACCTTCCACCCGCAGCCGCACGCGCGCCTCGGGCAGCTTCGTGCGCAGCACGCCGGGCAGTCACTCGCTGGAGCGCGGCCTGGCCCTGCTGCGCGCCTTCCGGCTCGGCGGGCGCACGCTGGGCAATGCCGAACTGGCCGAACGCACGGGCCTGCCGCGCCCGACCGTGAGCAGGCTCACGCGCTCGCTGGTGGAGGCGGGCTTCCTGGCCTACGACCACCAGCAGCAGGGCTACCGGCTGGGCGCCGTGTGCCTCACGCTGGCGCTGGTCTACCGCGCTTCCGAGCGCGCGCTGGAGCTGGCGCTGCCGCTCATGCGCTCGCTGGCCGAAGGCCGGCGCGTCAACGTCGGCCTGGCCATGGCCGACCAGCTGGAGATGGTCTACCTCGACTCGGTGCGGTTGAGCCGGCTGGGCATGTTCCGGCGCATCGTGCCGGGCTCGCGCATCCCGATCGCCAGCACGGCGCTGGGCTGCGCCTTCCTGGCCGGCATGGCCGCGGCCGAGCGCAAGGCGCTGCTGGCGCGGCTGCGCCAGGCCCACGGCGCCGGCTGGCCGGCGCAGCAGCGCGATGTGGAGGCGGCGCTGGCCAGCGTGCGCGCGCAGGGCTTTTGCCGCGCGCAGTGGCAGGCCGGCATGGTCTCGGTGGCCGCGCCGCTGCGCACGCCCGGCGGCGACCTGTACGCGCTCAACGTGAGCTTTCCGGTGCCGGCCGCGTCCGCGCAGGAGGGCGACGAGAACCACGTGGGCCTGCTGCTGCGGCTGGCGGCCGACATCCAGGCCGCCTGGGCCGCGGCGGAACTGTGATCAGCCGCCGCACAGCGCGGCCAGCATGAGCCAGGCCTGGGCCAGCGCCGGGTCGCGCCAGGCCGGCGCCAGCGCGGCGCAGCCGGCCGCCAGGGCCAGCGCCCCCAGCACCTGCGGCTTCACGCGGCCGCCGGCCGCAGCAGCGGCCGCTCGTCGATCGGCCAGTGCAGCGCGGCGGCCAGCACGCCCAGGCCCATGGCGACGAGCCAGACCGGCTCGTAGGAGCGCGTGGCCTCGAACACCAGGCCGCCCAGCCACACGCCCAGGAAGCCGCCGACCTGGTGCCCCAGGAACACGAAGCCGAAGAGGGTGCCCAGGTAGCGCACGCCGAACACCTGGGCCACGATGCCGTTGGTCAGCGGCAGCGTGCCCAGCCACAGCAGGCCCATGGCGGCCGCGAAGGCGTACAGGCTGGTGCTGGACAGCGGCGCCAGCAGGAACAGCGCCATGGCCGCGCTGCGCGCGAGGTAGACGCCGGCGAGCAGGCGCTTTTTGCTCCAGCGCGCGCCCAGCAGCCCGGCGGCATAGGTGCCGGCCACGTTGGCCAGCGCGATGATGGCCAGCGCCGCCACCCCGTCGGCGGCGCGCAGGCCCCGGTCCAGCAGGTAGGCCGGCAGGTGGCTGGCGATGAAGGCGAGCTGGAAACCGCAGGCGAGGAAACCCAGGTTCAGCAGCCAGAAGCCGGGCTGGGCGAAGGCCTCGCGCACGGCGCGGCCCAGCGGCAGGGCCTCGCCCGGCGCGGCGGCGGCGGCCGGGCGGCGGTCGTCCAGCGGCCAGGCCAGCGGCAGCAGCAGCGCGGCGGCGACCGACAGCACGGCCAGCGCCGCCGGCCAGCCCCAGCCCGCGATCAGGCCCTGCGCCCCGGGCACCAGCGCGAACTGCCCGACACCGCCGACCGCGCCGGCCAGGCCCAGCGCCCAGCCGCGCCGCTCGGGCGCGACGAGCCGGCTCAGCGCCGCGTAGACCACGCCGAAGGCCGTGCCCGACAGCGCGATGCCGATGCACACCCCCGACGCCAGCACCAGCGCCATGGCGCCGGGTGCGCAGGCCATGCCGGCCAGGCCCAGCGCGTAGAGCAGCAGCCCGGCCGCCACCACGCGCGCGGCGCCGAAGCGGTCGGCCAGCATGCCCGTGAAGGGCTGGGCCAGGCCCCAGACCAGGTTCTGCACGGCCAGGGCCAGCGCGAAGGTCTCGCGCGTCCAGCCGCGGTCCTGCGTCATGGGCAGCATGAACAGGCCCTGCACGTGGCGCACGCCCAGGGCCAGGCCCATGACCAGGCCGCCGGCCAGGACCGGCACCCAGGCCTGGGTCCACCAGGCCCGGGACGCGGAGGAGGGAGAGGAAAAGGAGCGCATGGCCACGATTGGACGCGCCGGGCGGCGCCCGCACAATGGAGGATTTGGTGCGCCAGCCATGCGCCCGGTGCATGGCAATCCGGCGCGCGGGGCGCCACAATGGGGCCATGACCATGCCCCTCGTGCGCCTGTCGTCCCTGGATCTGCTGAAGGGCTTCGTCGCGGTCGGCCGGCGCTTGAGCATCACGCAGGCCGCCGACGACCTGTGCCTGACGCAGTCGGCCGTGAGCCGGCAGGTGAACCAGCTGGAGGCGCAGCTGGGCTGCAGGCTGTTCCTGCGCCAGCACCGCGGCGTGGCCTTCACGCCCGAGGGCGAGCGCCTGTTCCGCAGCGCCGACGGTGCCCTGCAGCAGCTGCAGGACGTGATGGGCGAGCTGCGCCGCAGCGAGGAGCGCCGGCCCGTCACCGTCACGGCCAGCGTCGGCGTGGTCGGCCTGTGGCTGCTGCCGCGGCTGGCGGCGCTGCAGCAGCTGCATCCGCAGCTGGACGTGCGGCTGTCGGCCAGCAACCAGCTCAGCGACCTGCGCGCCGACGGCATCGACCTGGCGCTGCGCTATTGCAGCGCGGCCGATGCGCCGGCCGACGCGGTGCGGCTGTTCGGCGAGACGCTGGCGCCGGTGGCGCATCCGCAGCTGGTGGCACAGGCCGCGCGCGACCCCGGCGCGCTGGCGCGCATGGCCTTGCTGGAACTGGACGACCCGAGGCCCTGGCTGCAATGGCGCGGCTGGCCGCTGGCCAAGGGCGCGGCGCGCGGCCGTGGCCGCCCGGCCATGCTGCGCCTGAACCAGTACGACCAGGTGATCCACGCCGCGCTGGCCGGGCAGGGCGTGGCGCTGGGCCGGCTGGAGCTGCTGCAGCCGCTGCTGGCGGGCGGCCAGCTGGCGCTGCTGGCCGGGCCGCACGGCCCGCGGCCCAGCCCCTATGCGTTCTGGCTGCTGCAGGCCGAGGCGGCGCCGCGCGCCGAGGTGCAGCGCGTGGCCGCGTGGATCCGCGCCGAGGCCGCCGGCACGGCGGCCCTCAGCGCCAGCTGAAGACGCTCCGCCACCTGGGGCGCGGCGCGGGCAGCTCCAGGCTGCAGCGCACCGCCCGGCCGCTGCCGCGCAGGTGCGCGAGGAAGTGCGGGCCGGCCCGCTCGACCCGGTGCCGCTGCCCGGGCTGCAGCACGATGTCGGGGCTGGGGCCGGCGTCGGCCGGCGTTTCGCGCGTCAGCCACAGCTGGCCCGCATGGCAGTGCAGTACCGCGCCGGCGGGCAGGTGCAGGCGGCGGCAGGCTTGGTCCAGTTGCAGTTCGTGGTGCATGGCGTTCTCCTGGTGGCGCCTGCAGTGTGCGGCGCGGCACGCCGCCGCGGCATGCGAAGACAGGCGTGCAGCCATGCGGTCTGCGCATGCCTGGCGACGGGGCCTGCGTCTGGCTGTTGTCGGACGGGGCCTCCTGTGTCGCGCGCGGCATGTTCAAGGCGGCCGGCGGGTTGTAGCCTCGCGGCCATGCGCAATCCCATCGACTTCAGCTCCTGGTCGGGCGTGCTCTCCACGCTGCTCGGACTGGTCATCGTCTCCTTCGTGGCGGTCGGCATCCGGCTGCTCGTGATGCAGCGCGTGCAGCAGCGGCGCGAACGCCAGAACCGCCAGATCAACGAGCGGCTCAAGCTGCTGATCGCGGCCTACAAGACGCTGGGCGGCTCCTTCACCGGCAGCCTGCGCGTGGACCCGCGCCACCGGAGCGCCTGGCGCGCCCAGGCGGGCGAGGGCGCGGCCGAGCCGCCGAACGCGGAGCGGCGCCGGCGCATCCGCGACGCGGTGGAGGCCGCGCTGTCCGACGTGGTCCTGCTGGGCACGGCCGACCAGGTGCGGCTGGCGGCCCGCGCCGCCGAGGACATGGTGGCCGGCCGCGAGATCGAGACGGCCGAACTGGTGCGTTCGCTGCGCGACTTCATCCGCACCGCGCTGGACCTGGAGCCGATCGCCCCCGATGTGGCGGTGCCGCACCAGGGCCCGCTGCGCGCCGCGGCGACCGGGCGCGGCGGCGGCGCCGCGGGCAGCGCAGGCCGCGCGGGTGGTGGCGGCGGCGGCGGGCTCGCCGCCGGCGGCATGCTGGGGCTCGGGGCCGGCCATGGCGCCGGCGGCCAGGAGCCCGCAGGGCCGGACTGAACGCCCGGCTGCCCACGGGAGCCTGTATTCTGGCGACATGTCTTCTTTTTTGAAGACATGTATGCAGAAAAGGTGACTCCCATGGATTTCGTGGAACGACAAGCAGTGCGGCCGTCCGCACAGGGCCTGGCGCGCGGCCTGCGCGCCGTCGCTACGCTGGCGCTGGCCGCGGGCAGCCTCGCGCTGGCCGCCTGCACGGCCATGGCGCCGGTGAACCCGCCCATTGCGCAGCCGCAGGCCAGCCAGGGCTACAGCGTGCTGCCCCTGCTCAAGCGGCGGCTGCCCGGCAACAACCCGCGCGCGCTGGTGCTGCTGGCGTTCTCCGGCGGCGGCACGCGCGCGGCGGCGTTCTCCTACGGCGTGCTGGAGGAACTGCGCCGCACGCCCATCGTGGTGGAAGGGCAGACCCACCGCTTCCTCGACGAGGTGGACCTGATGGCCGGCGTCTCGGGCGGCAGCTTCACGGCGCTGGCCTATGCGCTGTACGGCGAGCGTCTGTTCACCGAGTTCGAACCGCGCTTTCTCAAGCGCAACGTGCAGGGGGAACTGATCTCGCGCGCGCTGAGCCCGCGTAACTGGGGCGACCTCGGCAGCCAGACCTACGGCCGCTCGGAGATGGCGGCCGACTACTACGACGAAATCCTGTTCCAGGGCGCGACCTTCGCCGACCTGCAGCGCCTGGCCACGCCGGTGGCGCTGGTGACGGGCACGGACCTGTCCACGGGCGCGCGCTTCGAGTTCTCGCAGGACAACTTCGACCTGATGTGCTCGGACCTGGGCGGCGTGCGGCTGGCCCGTGCGGCCGCCACCTCCTCGGCCGTGCCCGTGGTGCTCTCGCCCGTGACCTGGCGCAACTACGGCGGCAGCTGCAACGCGCCGCTGCCGGCCTGGGTGCAGGACGTGGCCCGGGCCGACAACACGGCGCGGCCGGCGGGCCGCGCGCTGCTGCGCTACCGCGACATCCGCGAGCTGCAGGACAGCCAGGCCCGGCCCTACATCCACACCGTGGACGGCGGCGTCTCCGACAACCTGGGCCTGCGCGGCATGATCGAGGCCTTCGAGCAGATGGAGGCCAGCCCGAACTTCCAGAAGGAACTGGATTTCGACCAGCTGCGCCATGTGGTGGTGATCGCCGTGAACTCGCGCTCGGCGCCCAGCACCGACTGGGACCGCAGCCCGACGCCGCCGGGCTTCGTGGCGCAGCTGCTGCAGTCCTCCAGCGTGCCGATCGACCATTTCTCCTACGAGTCGGTGGAGCTGCTCAAGGACATCGCCCAGCGCTGGGCCAACCGGCGCGACTACCAGATCGCGCAAAAGCGCCTGGAGGGCATGACGCAGGCGCAGGCCGAGGCCCAGGTGCCGCGCATCACCTTCGATGCGATCGACGTGAGCTTCGACGCCATCGCCGATCCGGCCGAGCGGCGCTACTTCATGGAGCTGCCGACCAGCTTCGTGCTGCCCGACGAGGCGGTGGACCGGCTGCGCGCCCAGGCCGGCAAGCTGCTGCGCGAATCGGCCGCGTTCCGCAAGCTGCAGCAGCAGATCCGCGACGTGAACGCGGCGGCGATGGCGCAGGGCGGCGCCAGGCCGCGGCGCTGACGCCGTCAGTCCGGCGTGAAGCGGGCCGTGAAGCGCGCGGCGTCGGCCTGCAGCTCGAAGGTGACGAGCTGGCCGTTCTTGCCATCGGCCAGCCGGTGCGCCGCGAACAGGCTCCAGCGGCCCTGCGGGTCGTAGCTGGGCGGGTCCACCAGCGCGTAGGGGTGGGGCACGAAGACCTCGTGCGCGAACAGCGTGCGGTCGCGGTTGCGCGGCGAGGGGTAGAGCTTGTAGGTGGCGGTGGTGATGGTCTGTTCGGGCATGGGGTTCAGATGCCGTGGCCCAGCATGGCCGCGGCGTGGTGTCGGTGGGCGGCCCGCTCGCGCAGGTATGCCGGCACGGCCGCTGCCGCCAGCGGCCGGCTGAACAGGTAGCCCTGGAACAGGTCGCAGTCGCGCGCGGCCAGCGCCTGGCGCTGGGCCTCGGTCTCCACGCCCTCGGCCACCACGCGCAGGCCCAGCTTGTGGGCCAGTGCGATCACGCCGGCGCACAGGTCGGCGTCGCGCACGTCGGTGGCGATCTCGGCGACGAACACGCGGTCGAGCTTGAGCTGGTCGACCGGCAGGCGCTTCAGGTAGGCCATGGACGAGTAGCCCGTGCCGAAGTCGTCGATCGACAGCCGCACGCCGTGCGCGTGCAGCGCGCGCAGGATGGCGATGGCCTGCTCGGGCTCGTCCATCATCATGGACTCGGTGACTTCCAGCTCGAGTTCGCCGGCGGCGATGCCGTGGCGCGCCACGCTGGCGCAGACGCTGTCCAGCAGGCTGTCGCTCTTGAGCTGGCTGGGCGAGAGGTTCACGGCCACCGGCACGCTGCCCAGGCCCTGGGCGCGCCACCGCGCCATCTGCGTGCAGGCCTGCTCCACCACCCACTGGCCGATCTGCACCAGCAGGCCCATCCGCTCGGCCAGCGGAATGAACTCCAGCGGCGACACGCGTTCCTGGGCCGAGCGGTTCCAGCGCAGCAGGGCCTCGAAGCCGGCGACGGCGCTGTCGATGGCGCGGATCTTGGGCTGGTAGTGCAGCTCGAACTGCCCGGCCGCCAGCGCGCCGCGCAGGTCGTGTTCCAGCGCCAGGCGGCGCGAGGCGGCTGCGCCCAGGTCGGCGCTGTAGCGGCGCAGCTGGTCGCGGCCGCGCTCCTTGGCCAGGTACATCGCGGCCTCGGCATGGACCAGCAGCGGGCCGGCGCTGTCGGCATCCTGCGGATAGGTGGCCAGCCCGGCGCTGGCCGTGGCGCGCCAGGACTTGCCCAGCAGCATGTAGGGTTCGGCCAGCACGGCGCGCAGGTTCTCCACCTGGCGCAGCAGCGCGGCCGGATCGGCGCCGGGCAGCACCACGGCGAACTCGTCGCCGCCCGGCCGGGCCAGGCAGCAGCTGGCCGGCAGCGCCTGGCGCAGGCGCTGGGCGGCCTCGCGCAGCAGCTGGTCGCCGGCCTCCTGGCCGAAATGGGTGTTGATGTGCTTGAACTGGTCGATGTCCAGCATCACGAGCGCCACCGCGCCGCCGTCGCGCTGGGCCAGGCGCAGTTCCAGCGCCAGTTCCTGCTCCAGCTGCAGGCGGTTGGGCAGGCCGGTCAGCGCGTCGGTGATGCGCTGGCGCTCCAGCGTCTGGCGCAGGCGCAGCAGTTCGGTGATCTCGGTGGAAAAGCCGATGGTGCCGGTCGGCTGGCCCGGCAGGTCCAGCGGCAGCTTGATCGACCAGTAGTGGCGCTCATTGCCGTCGGCGTCGATCACGACTTCCTCGCCGGCATGGCGGGCCGAGGCGTGGATCACCGCGCGGTCGGCGGCGGCCAGCCGCTGCGCCACCTCGGCCGGCAGCAGCTCGGCGTCGCTGCGGCCGATGACCTCGGCCGCCGTGCGGCCGTACAGCAGCAGCGTCTTTTCGTTGGCGTAGAGGTAGTTGCCGTGGTGGTCCTTGACGTAGACGTGGGCGTCGATGTTGGACAGCACGGTGCCCAGCAGGTGGTTGCGCTCGACCAGGTGGCCCGAGGCCCAGTTGCGCTGCGTGATGTCGGTGGACAGGCCGCAGACGGCGATGACCTGGCCGGCCGCGTCCAGGATCGGCAGCTTGGTGGTGCGAAAGCCGCGCCGTGCGCCGCCGTGCAGGCACAGCTCCTCCTCGTCGTGGATGGCCGCGCCCTGGTCGAGCACGGCGCGGTCGTTCATGAGCACGCGCGCCGAGCGGGCGGTGTCCATGAACTGCGCGTCCTGCGCGCCGGCGATCTGCTGCGGCGTGGCGCCGAACAGCGCGCGCACCTGGGCGTTGGCGAACAGGTAGCGGCCGTCGCGGTCCTTGATGTAGAGGTAGCCGTCGATGCGGTCGAGCAGTTCGGCCAGCAGGTGGTCGGCAGGGAGGAGGTCGGATGCCATGGTCGGGCGGCGATCTTAGAACGTGTTCACGGTCTGTCCGGCCCCGGATGGGCCGTGATGAACACGTTCTCAGGCCAGCGCGTCGCCGAAGCGGCTCTCGAAGGCGGCGCAGAACGCGGCCGATCCGGCCAGCGACAGGCTGAACACCCGGCGCGGCGTTCCGTCGCCGTCGGCTTCCTCGCCCAGCTGCAGTTCGGCATGCCAGTCGCCGCCGTCTTCCACGGGCGCCGGTGCGCCGAACTGCGCGCTGGCCCAGTCCAGCACGGCGGCGATCTCGGCCTCCACGACGGCGGCCTGCGCGGGCCGCACCGCGGCCATGGCCTCGAACAGGCCGGTGCCGTCGCCGCTCTCGCTGTAGTCGAACAGCAGGAACTGCGGCGTCATGGCTTGGCCGCGCCCGCGGCAGCGGCGGCAGCGGCCGCGCGCAGCTTGTCCTTCTTGCTGGGCCGGCGGCCCTTGATGCCGCCCTGCGGGTCGGGCACGAAGGCCGGCGCGGCCTCCCTGGCCTCGAAGCCCGGCACCTGCTCGCGCGGCACGGCCAGGCCCTGGCGCTTCTCGATGAGCCGGAAATGCGCCTCGGCCGCGGCCGGCACGAAGCTCAGCGCCACGCCGCTGGCGCCGGCGCGGCCGGTGCGGCCGATGCGGTGCACGTGCTCGGTGGGCGAGCGCGCGAGGTCGTAGTTGACGACAGCGGGCAACTGCACGATGTCGATACCGCGCGCGGCCAGGTCGGTCGCCACCACGACCTGCACGCGCGCCGCCTTGAAGTCGGCCAGCACCTGGCTGCGCTTGCCCTGGCTCAGCTGGCCGTGCAGCGGCTCGGCCGAAAGGCCGGCCCGGCGCAGCTTGTCGGCCACGGTCTCGCAGGCCAGCTTGGTGGCCACGAAGACCAGCACCTGCGGCCAGCCGTGCTGGGCGATCAGGTGGCGCAGCAGCTGCGTGCGCCGGCCGGTGTCCACGGCGATGGCGCGCTGCACGATGTCGGGCGGGGCGGCCTGCTGCGCGGCGGCCTCGACCTGCGCCGGATCGCGCAGCAGGCCGTCGGCCAGCGCCTGGACGGCGGGCGGGAAGGTGGCCGAGAACAGCAGGGTCTGGCGCTGGGCCGGCAGCCGGCGCAGCAGCTGCTGCAGTTCGTCGGCGAAGCCCAGCTCGAGCAGCCGGTCGGCCTCGTCCAGCACCAGCGTCCGCAGGCCGTCCAGGCGCAGCGCGTTGCGCGCGGCCAGGTCCAGCGCGCGGCCCGGCGTGGCGACCACGATGTCGGCGCCGCCGCGCAGCGCCAGCATCTGCGGGTTGATCGAGACGCCGCCGATGGCGCGCACCAGGCGCGGCGGCGCCTCCAGCGCCTGGGCCAGGACCTGCACCTGCTCGGCCACCTGGGTGGCGAGTTCGCGCGTGGGCACCAGCACCAGGCCGTGCAGGCGGCGCGGCTGCTGGCGCGCCGCCTGGGCCCAGGCCTGCAGCAGCGGCAGCACGAAGGCCGCGGTCTTGCCCGAGCCCGTGGGCGCGCTGGCGCGCAGGTCGCGGCCCTGCAGCAGCAGCGGGATGGCGGCGGCCTGAACAGGCGTGGGCTGCGCAAAGCCCTGCGCGGCGGCGGCGCGCGCCAGCGCGGGCGCGAGGCCCAGGGCGGAAAACGGCAGGGCCGGATCGGGTTCGTTCATGCGGGGGAGGGGGCGGGGCAAAGGCCGGCGCGGCAGTGTACGTGGACGGCCCCGCGCCGGTTGCGGTCTTGCGGCGGCGCCGCCGCCGGCGGGTATGCTGCGCGCGCAAGTTCCACGACGCGACAGGACTGCCGCCATGAGCGCCCCCATTCCCGCCACCCTGATCGCCGGCGACGGCATCGGCCCCGAGATCGTCGACGCCACCGTCGCTGCGCTCGATGCGCTGGGCGCACCCTTCGCCTGGGACCGCCAGATCGCCGGCCTGGGCGGCGTGCAGGCCGCCGGCGACCCGCTGCCCCAGGCCACGCTGGACAGCATCCGGCGCACGCGGCTGGCGCTCAAGGGGCCGCTGGAGACGCCTTCGGGCGGCGGCTACCGCTCGTCCAACGTGCGGCTGCGCGAGGAGTTCCAGCTCTACGCCAACCTGCGCCCGGCGCGCACGCTGGTGCCGGGCGGGCGCTTCGACAAGATCGACCTGCTGGTGGTGCGCGAGAACCTCGAGGGCCTGTACATCGGCCACGAGCACTACGTGCAGATCGACCAGGACCCGCATGCCGTGGCCATGGCCACCGGCATCAACACGCGGGCCGGCAGCCGGCGCATCCTCGAGTACGCGTTCGACACGGCCATCGCCACGGGCCGCAAGAAGGTCACGCTGGTGCACAAGGCCAACATCATGAAGGCGCTGACCGGCATCTTCCTGGAGACCGGCGAGAAGCTCTATGCCGAGCGCTACCAGGGCAGGTTCCAGCTCGAGACCGTGATCGTCGACGCCTGCGCGATGAAGCTGGTGCTGAACCCCTGGCAGTTCGACATGCTGGTCACGACCAACCTGTTCGGCGACATCCTGTCGGACCTGGTGGCCGGCCTGGTCGGCGGCCTGGGCATGGCGCCGGGCGCCAACATCGGCAAGGACGCGGCCATCTTCGAGGCCGTGCACGGCTCGGCGCCCGACATCGCGGGCAAGGGCATTGCGAACCCCGTCGCCATCATGCTGGCGGCGGCGCTGATGCTCGAGCACGTGCAGCTGCCGGACCTGGCACGCCGGCTGCGCGAGGCCATCGACGCCACGCTCAACACCGACCAGGTGCGCACGGGCGACCTGGGCGGCAAGGCCGGCACGGCGCAGTTCACGCAGGCGCTGGTGGCCAGGATCGAGGCCACCGCATGACGGTGCCCATCCTCTCGCTGGCCGAGGCGCGCGTGCTGGGCGTGCTGATCGAGAAGCAGCGCACCGTGCCCGACACCTACCCGCTGACGCTGAACAGCCTGGTGGCCGGCTGCAACCAGAAGACCAGCCGGCATCCGGTCATGGAACTGACCGAGGCCCAGGTGCAGGATGCGCTGGCCGCGCTGCGCGGCATGGCCTTCGTCAACGAGACCAGCGGCGGCCGCGCGATGCGCTACGCCCACAACGCCGACGGCGTGCTGCGCATTCCCTCGCAGTCGCAGGCGCTGCTGGCGGTGCTGCTGCTGCGCGGGCCGCAGACGGCGGGCGAACTGCGCATCGCCAGCGACCGCATGCACAACTTCGCAGACATCTCCTCGGTCGAGGCCTTCCTCGACGAACTGGCCGAGCGGCCGGCCGGCGCGCTCGTGGCGCGGCTGGCGCGGCTGCCGGGGGCGCGCGAGAACCGCTGGATGCACCTGCTGTCGGGCGATGCGCCCGAGGCGGCGGCGGCGTTGGACGCGCCGGCCTCCACCGCCGACCCGGCCGGCGAGGTGCCGGCGCTGCGCGCCCAGGTGCAGCGGCTGGACGGCGAGGTGGCCGCGCTCAAGGCCACGGTGGCGCGGCTGTGCACGGAGTTGGGCATCGTTCCGGACGCCTGAAGCGCGGCGCAGATGTAACTCCTGTCGAAGCGCCTGCTGCACACGCGAAAGCGCAGCAGAATGGCGGTCCCGCACCGTATGCAAACAACAGGAGACTTTCGATGCGTTGGACCCTTTCCCTCACCGTCTGCGCCGCCGGCTGCGCGGCCGTCTGGACCAGCGCCGCGCTGGCGGCCTCGCCGGCGCCGGTGGCGGCCGAGAACGGCATGGTCGTCTCGGCCCAGCACCTGGCCACGCGCGTGGGCGTGGACGTGCTCAAGGACGGTGGCAACGCCATCGACGCCGCGGTGGCCGTGGGCTATGCGCTGGCCGTGGTCTACCCGGCGGCCGGCAACCTGGGCGGCGGCGGCTTCATGACCATCCGGCTGGCCGACGGCCGCAGCACCTTCCTCGATTTCCGCGAGAAGGCGCCGCTGGCCGCGACGGCCAACATGTACCTGGACAAGGACGGCAACGTCATCAAGGGCGCGAGCACGCTGGGCCACCTGGCGGTGGGCGTGCCGGGCTCGGTGTCGGGCCTGGAGTACGCGCGCGAGAAGTACGGCACGCAGCAGCGCGCCACGCTGATCGCGCCGTCCATCAAGCTCGCGCGCGAGGGCTTCGTGCTCGAGCAGGGCGACATCGACCTGCTGGCCACGGCCACGGCGGACTTCCGGCGCGACGCGCCCACCGCCGAGATCTTCCTGAACCGCGGCGAGCCGTTCCAGAGCGGGCAGCGCCTGGTGCAGCGCGACCTCGCGGGCACGCTGCAGGCCATCAGCGAGCGCGGCGTGGACGGCTTCTACAAGGGCCCCGTGGGCGCCGCCATCGTGGCCTCCAGCCAGGCCGGCAAGGGCATCATCACGCAGGCCGACCTGGACCAGTACCGGACGCGCGAGCTCAAGCCCGTGGAGTGCAACTACCGCGGCTACGGCATCGTCTCGGCGCCGCCGCCGAGCTCGGGCGGCGTGGTGATCTGCGAGATCCTCAATATCCTGGAAGGCTACCCGCTCAAGGACCTGGGCTGGGGCGCGGCGCAGGGCGTGCACTACCAGATCGAGGCCATGCGCCACGCCTACGTCGACCGCAACAGCTACCTGGGCGATCCGGACTTCGTCAAGAACCCGATGGAGCGCCTGCTGTCCAAGGACTACGCGGCGCGCATCCGTGCCACCATCGCGCCCGACAAGGCCGCCGACAGCCGCGCGCTCAAGCCCGGCGTGGCGCCGCACGAGGGCAGCAACACCACGCACTACTCGATCACCGACAAGTGGGGCAACGCGGTCTCGGTCACCTACACGCTGAACGACTGGTTCGGCGCCAAGGTCACGGCCGGCGGCACCGGCGTGCTGCTCAACAACGAGATGGACGACTTCACGGTCAAGGTCGGCGTGCCCAACCTGTACGGCCTGGTGCAGGGCGAGGCCAACGCGATCGCACCCGGCAAGCGGCCGCTGTCGTCCATGAGCCCGACCATCGTGACGAACAAGGACGGCCAGCCGCTCATGGTGGTGGGCACGCCGGGCGGCAGCCGCATCATCACGGCCGTGCTGCACACCATCCTCAACGTGCTGGACTACGGCATGACGGTGCAGGAGGCGGTGGACGCGCCGCGCTTCCACCAGCAGTGGCTGCCCGCAGCCACCAACGTGGAGAACCGCATGCTCTCGCCCGACACGCGCCGCATCCTGGAAGGCTGGGGCCACCAGTTCGCCGGCCCGCAGCCGGCCAACCACCTGGCCGTGATCCTGGTCGGCGCGCCCGCGCTGGAGGCCAAGCCCGTGCCCGGCAAGCGCTACTTCGGCGCCAACGATCCGCGCCGCAACACCGGCCTGGCGGCCGGGTATTGAGTCAGGTCCAGCCCAGGAAGCTGCGCACCTGGGCGGCCTGGGCCAGCGTGTCGGCGCGGCCCAGCGCCATGAGTTCGCCCGTGAAGCCGGCATCGAACAGCAGGTAGCTCGCGAAGGCCGCGGACTGCGTGGCCGCGTGCGCGGCCGGGCCGCCGGCCGCGAACAGCCGGCGCACCACGCCGGGCAGCGCCTGCGCATGGCGCGCGGCGATGGCGTCCAGCCGCTGCGAGGGCGCGATCAGCAGCAGTTCCACGGGCCGCAGCGCCGTGCGGTCGCGCGCCGCCGAGGGCACCAGGGCCAGCGTCTGGTTGATGCGGTGCAGGCGCTCCACGTCCACGCCCAGCGCGTCCAGGAAGATGCTCGACAGGGCGTGGCCGGCGATCTGCGCCGCCGTGGGCCGGCCGGTGTGCAGCGTGGGGCTGCTGCCGCGCGGCTCCTGCAGCCGGCCCGCGCCCACGGCCAGGATGCGCGCGGCGCCCAGGTGGATCGCGGGTGAGAGCGGCGCGGCCTGGCGCATCGAGCCGTCGCCGAAGTATTCCGCGGCGTCCACGGTGCCGATCGCGGTGGCCGGGAACACGAAGGGGATGGCCGAGGAGGCCAGCAGGTGGGCATGCGCGATCGGTCCCGGCACGGCGCGGCGCTGCGAGCGCAGCCAGGGCTCCATGGGCAAGGCCGATTGGTAGAAGGTGCAGTGGTCGCCGGCGCTGTAGCTCGACGCGGTGACGGCCAGCGCCTGCAGGTGGCCGGCCCGCAGCAGCACGGGCAGGCGCTCCAGCGGCACCAGGCGCTGCAGCAGCTCGGCCAGCGGCCGGTTGTCGAGCAGGCTGTGCGGCTGGGCCTGGCGCCATCTCGCCAGCAGCTGGGCCACGCCCCACAGCATGCGCGCGCGGCCCGGCGTGTCCAGCAGGTCCAGCGCGTCGGCGCGGTAGATCTGCTCGGGCCGCAAGTGCGCCCAGACCTCGGCGATGGCGGCCACTGCGGTGTCGAAGTCGTCGGTGCCGCAGGCCAGCGCCGCCGCGTTGATGGCGCCGGCCGAGGTGCCGACGATGATGGGGAAGGGATTGCCCGTGGCCGCCTGGGCGCTGTCCCGCCGCAGTTGCGCCAGTGCCTGCAGCACGCCGACCTGGTAGGCGGCCCGGGCGCCGCCGCCGGTCAGCACCAGCGCGGTGGGGGAGGGGGAAGCCATGGGGCCGAGTGTAGGAGCCGGTGCGCTGTCCCGGGTCCGACAAGCCCTAAGGGGCATCCCCGAGCACGGCCCCGGTTTTCTGGCCTACCCTCGCCTGCTTCGACCACTGCCGGCTCCCGCCCATGTCCCTGATTGCCGACCGCCCCCACCACAAGTTCTGGCCCTCGCGCGTGCCGCGTGCACTGACCGTGCCGGCGACCTCGCTGTGGCACAACCTGGCGACCAGTGCGGCGCGCTACCCGGACAAGCCGGCCCTGGTGTTCTTCGACCGCGTGACCACCTACGCCGAACTGGCCGCGCAGGTCGAGGCGCTGGCCGGCGCCCTGGCCGCGCAGGGCGTGCAGCGCGGCGACCGCGTGGCGCTGTTCATGCAGAACTGCCCGCAGCTCGTGGCGGCGCATTTCGCGATCCTGCGCGCCAACGCCGTGGTGGTGCCGGTCAATCCCATGAACAAGGCCGAGGAGCTCAAGCACTACCTCGCCGACGCCGATGCCAGGGTCGCCATCACCACCGGCGACCTGGCCGGCGCGCTGGCCCGGGCCAGCGACGAACTGCCGGCGCCGCAGCGCCTGGCGCACCTGGTCGTCTCGCAGTTCACCGATGCCTTCGACGCCGCGGCGGCCGACGGCCCGGCCATGGCGCCGGCCTGGCGCGACTGGCTGCTGCAGCGCCATGCGCCGCCGGCCCTGGCCGGCGGTGCCGTGCACGCCTGGGACGCGCTGCTGGCGCAGGGCCTGCCCGCGCCCGCACACACGGTCGGCGCGCACGACATGGCGCTCCTGCCCTACACCAGCGGCACGACGGGCCTGCCCAAGGGCTGCATCCACCACCACAGCAACCTCATGCACAACGTGGTGTCCAGCACGCTGTGGGCCTGCGCGAATTCGGAATCGGTGGTGCTGGCCGTGGTGCCCATGTTCCACATCACGGGCATCGTCAGCATGATGCACACGGCCATCAGCGCCGGTGCCACGCTGGTGCTGATGCCGCGCTGGGACCGCGACGTGGCCGGCCACCTGATCTCGCGCTGGAAGGTCACGAGCTGGACCAACATCCCGACCA
Source organism: Pseudorhodoferax sp. (assembly GCA_049840715.1). Classification (GTDB taxonomy): domain Bacteria; phylum Pseudomonadota; class Gammaproteobacteria; order Burkholderiales; family Burkholderiaceae_C; genus Pseudorhodoferax. Next base: position 148,674 of record JASGJO010000031.1, on the reverse strand, counting down.
TGGTGGTGGACCTGCTGGCCAGCCCCAGGCTGCCGGACTACGACCTCACGAGCCTGCAGCAGATCGGCGGTGGCGGTGCGGCGATGCCGCAGGCCATCGCCCAGCGCCTGGAGGAACGGTACGGCCTGCGCTACCAGGAGGGCTACGGCCTGACCGAGACGGCCGCGCCCACGCACACCAACCCCTTCGACCGGCCCAAGCAGCAGTGCCTGGGCATTCCCATCCTGTCCACCGACGCGCGCGTGGTCGACCCCGACAGCCTGCAGGAACTGCCGGCCGGCGAGTCCGGCGAGATCATCGTGCACGGCCCGCAGGTCTTCCACGGCTACTGGAAGCAGCCCGAGGCGACGGCGGCGGCCTTCATCGAGTTCGAGGGCAAGCGCTTCTTCCGCACCGGCGACATGGGACGCATGGACGAGGACGGCTACTTCTTCCTGACCGACCGCTTGAAGCGCATGATCAACGCGAGCGGCTTCAAGGTCTGGCCGGCCGAAGTGGAACTGCTGATGTACCGCCACCCCGCCGTGCAGGAGGCCTGCATCATCGCCACGCACGATGCCTACCGCGGCGAGTCGGTCAAGGCCGTGGTGGTGCTGCGGCCCACGCACAGGGACACCACGGCCGAGGACATCATCGCCTGGTGCCGCGACAACATGGCCGCCTACAAGGTGCCGCGGCAGGTGGCCTTCACCGATGCCCTGCCCAAGAGCGGCAGCGGCAAGGTGATGTGGCGACTGCTGCAGGAGGAAGAAAATTCCGCGAAATCAATGGCATAGAAGATTGAAGGGAGGGTTCAGTGCCCTTCGTACGGAATGCGTACGGAAAATGCCCTTCTGCCAGGGCAGCTAGGCGGACTCCCTGACCGGCATGGCCGACGGTGCCGCCGTAGATGGCTTATCTAGAGGGTGTCCGTGAGACGGACAAGGCGAGGGGTCCTGAACCGCCCGCATAGGTCCGTGGGACGGACAAGCAGCGGGCTTGCCTTGTCCGTGAGACGGACCTATAGAGGCCGTTGGCTGTCCGCGAGACGGACTAAGGGGCGCGTTTTTGCGGTAGGCCCCGCGCACGAACGCGCGATCGGCTCCGAAATCGAAGCCGTCTGGCTTACCGAGCCTGTACCAGGTGACCGCGTACCAGCTCGCCTTGTTGGGCCGCTGGCCCTTGGCGGTCTCGAAGATCAATTCGGCGTCCAGCAGCTCTTGCTTCGCTCGCTGGATCACGTCCACCGACTTCCAGCCGCGCTTGGCGAGCAAGGGGCGCGACAGCACCAGCCTGCCGTTGTCGTCGCCGCGCAGCTGCCTGGCCAGCTCCAGCAAGAGCGAGCGGGCGGGGTGCGACAGGCCCAGGTAGGCCGGCGAGTCGAGCACGGCCCACGGCAGCGCCACGAACCCGCCCGGGTCCCTGCTGCTGTCGTGGCCGCGCTTCTTGGGGTTGCGGCCGTTTGCCATCAGTCGAAGGTCGGGCCCATCGACCAGCCCAGGGCCGTGCCGTAGACCTCCACGTCGCAGGCCTCGTCAGCCAGGGCGCCGATGGACTCGATGGCAATGACAGCCATGTCCACGGCAACGTGCTTGTCGGCGTGGTCTTCGCACAAGAAGTTGCGTAGCGTCAGCGCACGCCCGGCGATGACTGTCAGCACGTTGCGAAGTTGCTCGTTGGTCAGGCCGTCAACGGCGGCCAGGCCTGCAGCCTTTCGGGTGGCGGTTGCAGTGGCTCGCATGGTCAGGCCCTCCCTTGCTTTGCGTCCACAGCCGAGGCCGCGACGCGCAGTTCGGAGGCCACGGCCCGCGCGTCCGCGGGGCTCAGGCGGATGCTGCAGCTGATCCCGCTCAGCAAGACCATCAGGTCGATCTCTCCCAGCCTGGGGCAAGCCTGGATGGTCATCAGGGCGCCGCTGGCGGGCAGCGTGCCGTCAACGGAATGGACCTCGCCCTTCCAGCTGTTCTGACGAAAAACGATGCCCTGTGCGGGCGTAGAGGCCCCTCCCGGGGCAATAATGCGGGTAGCCATGATGTGCTTTTCCTTTAGTCGGGTGCACGTTGTGGTCAGACGGTCCTTGGTGTTGGTAGCACCTTGGGCCGTCGCTTTTTGTGCCTCAGATCCATGGCTCAGACTTGAGCCATGCCGCCCCGAGGCGCGGCGGTCATTCCTTCGGTTCAGGCTCCTTGGCCTTGTCGATGCGAGCACGTACCCATGGGGCGCCTCCTAAGAGCTTCAACTTTTCACGCTGGCGCGCGCTCATCTTGACCGGAAAGACCACGGTCTCAGAGCCAGGCTCGATAGCTCGCCGCCCCCCGCCAGGTCGCGCACCGCCGTGCTTTTTTTTCGCTTCGTCCATACATGCAATGGTGCATCCGTTTCCAAGTTCGTGCAAGCTATTTCCACAACCTTGAGGACTACGTTGGACCGCGGATGAGTAACTGAAAGATACGATGGCGTACGCAACAAGGGGGATAGATGAGCGAGAACGAAGCATGGGCCCAAGCGATGGAGGAAGCCCAGTCCGTGGATCGGCGGGACAGAGGCCTGTGGGCGAGATGCTTCGCCGAGGCGGATGGGGATGAAGGGAAGGCCAAGGCCGCCTACGTGAAGGCCCGCGTGAAGGCATCGACGCCACTCCAGCCAGCAACAGCTCAGCGTGAGGGGTACTGTCCCAACTGCGGAGCGGAGTGCCGCATGGATGCCCCCTTCTGCTCGAAGTGCAAGGCGGTGTTCGACAGCTTCGGCTGGCGTCCCGTTGCCGAGCGCCCTGCATCACCCCAAGCCGTGCACACGGAAGCACCCCGGCTTGTGAAGTCCGCCAAAAGCAGGGGCATCTATATCATCCTTGGCTTGTTCTTCGGGATGCTTGGCATCCATAACTTTTATGCGGGCCGGCTTGGGATTGGCCTGGCGCAATTCCTAGTAACTTGCATCCTCGGCTGGTTCGTCGTGGGACTGGTCATCACCGGCGTGTGGGTACTGGTTGAACTGTTTGTTGTGACCAAGGACGGCGCTGGCGACGACTTCGCATAGTCCTCCGGTTCATGAATTTTGGTTAACTTTTTCACGAAGATCGTCCAATCGGATACTCAGTATCCGATTGGGCGCAGGGGGGGGGTGACATTGAATGTCACCCCCCCTGGAAGGACGGCCTTAACTGTTATCGGGGGTAGGTCAGAGGGGGGGGTCACACTGAATGTGACCCCCCTCACTTCGTGCGTCCGGGCAGGCGCCGCCACCGCTGCGCAGCCGCGCTCCAACGGCTGTGACGGCGTGAAGATCGTTGATTTCGTTCATGGTCCAGAACGGGACCATGTCCAGCCCGACGAAATTCGTCCCCTTGGTCAGTCCGAGTTGAGCGAGGGCCGGTGCCTCAGTTTCCCGTGGTTCCGATTTGGTACTGCGGGGGGGGCGTCCTGCGCCGGGCCGGGCGCGTTCCGGTCGGTGGCCGAGATGACTCAGTTCTGAGCCATCAGGGTCGCCGCGTTTTGAGCAGACTTTCCGCCAAAACTGACCAAAAGTCCCAGGGTGTCCCGTGGGACACCTGCGGCCGGGCGCCAGACAGGGAGGCCAAGGCCGCACGACTTCCACCATTGGTGGGAGTTGAAGCGGGGTGACTGCAATTCGGCAGGGCCTGCCGATTTACGCTCCCACGGGAGTCAGGTCTGCAGATTCTGCAGACCTGGCCAAATCACCAGCTTCCCCGGTATTTGGAGCCAGCGGCGTCACGTCGCGCCGAGCAGGTCCGCAGATTCTGCGGACCTGCCTGCAATGCGGCGAGTCTGCGCACTTGCCCCGCGACGATGTGACTGACGACGAAATTCGTCGGCAGTTGACACGCGTTGCAGGCGTTGCAGGCGCCGTTGCAGGCGCCGTTGCAGGCGCCGTTGCAGGTCTCGTTGCAGGCGCGGGCCTGCCGCCTGAACAGTCCCAAATCCGGAACAGTTCCGAAAACGGATGTGTTCCGTTTTTGGGGGTGTTGGCGCCGACCAGTGCGCCAGCCGCACGGGTGCGCCAGATGCACCCGTGCAGGAGCCGCACGGGTGCTACGAGCATGCTACGAGCACCGTCTAGCAGCGGGTAGCAGGGGCTAGCACAGCGACGGCATGCGACCCGCAGCCATCCGCACTGCGCCGCCACGGTGGGCACTCGGTGCCCACCGTCAAGAAGCACGGCCGAGATGCCAGAGAAATTTCGGGCATCGGTCCAACTGTCACGGTAAGCACGATGGTCGCCGAATACGGGATGTTCCCGCATTTGAGGCGTCGTCCCGCTCCGCACTGGAGCGTCACTTTGACCCGTACAAAGTGAGCCTCACTGGATGAATCACCCAGTGAGACCAAGCGGACGAAATTCGTCGGCTTGGTATTGCCACATACCCGAAGAGATCGGGAAGGATCTGCCGATCGGACAGACCCTTGGCATGCACAGACCGGATGCGGTCGGGTCAGTGGCCGGCGCGACTGCGTACGAAATTCCTTCGCGCTGCGCAAGGGGTCAGATCGGATGTGACCCCTCGACTTCCGCCAGTGACGGGAGTGGAGACCATCTGCTCACCCACGAGGGGGCGCAGGGGGTTCAACGGCTTAACCCCCTTGAGGGGGCAAACCTACCGGGGCGCCCAGATCGAGAGGTCTTGCGCCAGGCCGTGCAGCTCGTCGTCGGGGATGGTGCGCGGCCCGGCCAGGCGGCTGGCCTGCATGCCCGGTGCTGTGGTTACGTCGGCGGCGATGGCGTGCAGCAGCGCAGAGGCGTGCTCGGCCGTCGCGGCCCAGACGGTGACCTGCACCGCGGTGTTGCGCTTGTCCGGCGCGGTGTTGTCGAGGAACCGGATGGAGCGGCCGCCCAGGTGCTGGATGGTCGCGTACGGCGCCCCCAAGCCTTCGGGAGCGCGGCGGAAGAAGACCGGGCAGCGCGGCGCGATGATGGCGACCAGACGGTCCTCAACGCTCATGCGTTCGTCATCCGCTTGAGGAACTCGCCGCGCATGGCGCTGATGATCATCGGCTCGGCTGCCAGCAGCGCCGGCCGCAAGAAGGGGTGTGCAGGCATGCGGCTGGTGCCGAACTCGACCATGTGTCCATAGGGCGCTTTGCTCGCGTTCCAGCTGACGTGATAGGTGGCCTTGGCCGCGGTGCTGTTGGTCTTGCTGTAGACCTGGTAGATGCTGTCGCGCAGGTTCCCGGGCTGGAACAGGTACGACAGCGCTTTCTTCTGGCCCTTGGGCGCGGCCTTGGCGGCAGAGCCGTAGAAGTAGTGCGCCTCTGCCGACACCGGGGCGCGCAGGCGGGCCTCGATGTACAGCTCCTGTGCGCCGGCCTGGGCCGCAGGGCGCACGGCATCGTGCAGCGCCTGCTTGCGCTCGGCCAGCGCGCGGGAGAACTGGCTGGTGTCGATCTTGATGCCCATGGTTACCGGCGCTTGCCGCGGCGCTCCAGTTGCTCGATGCGGGCCTCCAGCCGTGCGATGTGCGCGATCAGCACGGTGGACATGGCGCCAGCAAGCTGCGGAGAGAACGGCGGCGTGGTCTGAATCTCGTCGCGCAGCGCCACAGCGGTGTGGATGATGACGGCCGACAGCTCGTCGGCGATGGCTTTTGCAGTGGTCATGGAGTCCTTTCGGGTTAGGTGGTGGTCCGCATCGCGTTGCCACCGTCGGTGACGTTGTCGAGCAGGTACTTCGTGCCCTCGGCGGCCTTGGCCAAGCGCAGGTTCAGGCTGGCGATGGTTCCTGCCTGGCGCCGGTTGTCATCGATCAGCTGTTCGACCAGGCGCTCCAGCCGGGCGGTGTTGCCCAGCATGCTTGCGCTCTGGTCGGCGGTGTAGATCCGAGCCGGCGGCATGTAGGCCAGCTCCGGCCCCTTCTCGCCGACCACCGCCCATCCACCGCTGTGGGTGCCGCCACCAGCGAAGGCCGGGACGATGCCCTGCGATGCCGCGATGGCCTTGGTGGTCTCGGCGAGGCTGGCCGCGATCTGGCTCTGGAACACCTTCAGGTCCAGCGCACTGCGGGCGTTCTGCTGGGCCATGTCCAGCACCTGCTTGCTCAAGCTCGGCAGCGAGGATGCTGCGTCCTGGTCCCCGGCGCGCGCCTGGCCGGTGGCGATGGCGAACTGGGCCTGCAGGTAGTCGAGACCTTCAGCACCGTCTCCAGCGACCACGCCGCGAATGCGCTTGATCTCGTCGGCGATGGTGTCGCCCACGGATTGCCAGGCCGCCTTCACGCGGTCGGCGGCGTCCTGCGCTGCCTTGGCTGCCGTGTCCGCCGTCTGCTGGTCCTGCAGCGCATAGATCGCCTGCTGGATGGCGCGGTTCTCGTCGGTCAACAGCGCGGCCAGTTCGCGGCTGCGGATCTCGGCGGTGTTGCCCTGCAGTTGCAGCAGCTGCATTTCCAGCTGCTGGCGCTGCTGCAGCTGCGACTCGGCCTGTCGCGCGGCCTCGGCGGTCTTGTCGATGATCGGCGTCAAGTCCGCGAAGGCCCCCTGCAGCGAGAGGAGACCCGCATACTGCTTCTGGCCGGCCTCGGTGCTCACGTCGATGCTGTTCGCCATCGCGCGGAACGCGGCGCGGGCTGCGTCTGCCTCGCCGCTCACGTCCGGCATGGCCAGGCCCAGTGCGGTGAAGGCCGACGACGTGCGCGCGATGGCCGCAGTTCGCTGCTCCTCGGCGGTGAAGTAGTTCTCGAAGTACCCCGTGATGTTCTGGTTCAGCGCGTCGATGCCACCAGCCGCCGCGATCAGGCCCGCCGCGGTGTCGAAGGCCACGTCCTTGAGGTTGGCGAAGGGCAGCATGTTCAGCGTGTCGCGGAAGGACTTCACATAGTCGATCTGCGCCTGGATGCTGTTCAGGAGCTGCGTGGCCGCATCGTCCGTCAGCTTCTCGGCGTCGATGCCGGTCAGCTGGGCCTTGATGGCCTTCGGCAGGTCGGTCGCGGCCTGCAGAGCCTGGATCGTCACCTGCAGCATGTCGCTGGCGAAGTTCTTCACCGCGGTCTCGGCGTCAGGGCTGCGCGTGCTGGTGGTTTCGAACGGGCTGCCCGCTCCCGTCGCAGACTCCCCGAATGTGATGCCGCCGGTCAGCGTGCCGCCAGCAAACACCCCGCCCCGGCCCTTGCCAGAAGTCTCCAGGCCGGCTTGGAAGCCGGTCAGGGCCAGGCCGGAACCCAGGTCGCTCAGCAGCGTGTTGATGCCCTTCGTCGTGCCGGTCATCAGCTCGGTTACATAGTCGGTCGCGAACTCGCCGCCAGACGGCCCAACGACGTAGGTCACCTCGCCGGCCTTGCTGTCGATGTAGCCACCACGGCGGTAGTCGAGTACCTCGTCCCCCTCGAAGTTGATACCGTAGTGGCCGCCGTAGCGCTTCTCGCCCTTGCCGGCGAAGGCCATCACAGCCAGGATGGCGGCGGCCGCGATCCAGCCGTAGGGGCCCATTCCCGCAGCAGTGGTCGCGGCGCCGGTGCCGGCAGACCCTGCCGCGGCCGTGCCAGCTGCGGCACCAGCTGCCGCCCCGGCCTCAGCAGCTGCAGCGACCCCGACGCCGCTCCATCCTGCATTGCCAGCGATCAGCGCGCCCAGCGCGTCGCCACCGATTGCACCGACTGCGTTCGCGTAGCCCAGAGCCGCCGCGCTGGAGCCAGCCACTTGGCCGGCGCCCAGCAGGCCAGCGACGGAAGCCACGCCCGAGCTGTAGCCGGTCGCTGCGCTGTAGAGGGTGTAAGCGTCCTTCGCGGTGCTCGCGGCGCCCAGCAAGCCACTGCTCCCACCGCCCGCGACCGTGCCGCCGCCCAGGCCCAGCATTTCCAGCGTGCCGGTGGTGGCGTTGATGACGTACTTCTGCGCGAAGGTCTTGTAGATCGCGTCCGCGACGGTGGTCTTGAAGGTGGTGGCCAGCGACTTCGTGAAGGCGTCCCAGGTGTCTTCTCCACGGTCGAGCATGCCGGCGAAGCCCTGGCGAAAGATGTCGTCGATCTGGTCCGTGGTCTTCTGGAAGGCCTGCAGCCGGATCTGATCGGACGCATTGGACTTCTCCAGCATCTCGGCCTGGGCCAGCTTGACGCGGGCCGCTTCCTTCTCTGCCTCGCTGCCGGTGCTGGCCTCGACCTTGGCCAGCTCCTTGGCGTACTTGAGTTCGATCTGCCGCAGGGCGACGACCTGGGCCCGGTCCTCTGCGCTCAGGCCGATCAGCCGGGCCTCCTCGGCGTACACCGTGGCGCTTTCCCGCGCCGACCGCAGCAGCTCATCGGCCTGGCCGTTGATGGTCTTGAACTCGGCGATGCGGGTCTGCCCGACCTTGCGTTCCTGGGCGTCCAGCTGGGCGCGCAGGCCGGCGACATAGCGCGGGTCGAAGGCCGAGTCGCTGCCGCTTTCGATCTCGACCAGCCGGGCCTTCAGCAGCGCCAGCCGGTACTCCTCGATTGCTGCGGCGCCCTTGCCCCAAACCGCATTGGACGCGGCCAGCTCGTCGGCTTGGATGCCCAGGGCTTCGGCACCGCGAAAGGTGTCCTCGATGAGCTGCGCATAGGCCTGGCGCGACTTCTCCAGCCCGGTCAGCCGCATTTGCTCGCCAGCGGTCGCGCGCTCTGCGATGCCGATGCGCTCGGCTTCGATCAAGGCCAACGCCTTCTGTTCGCGTGCGGTGCCGGAGAGGCTGGTTTTCAGTTCCTCGCGGATTTTGGCCGCACGTCGCTCGCCGTCCGTCAGCTTCTCCGCCTCGGTCCCCAGCGACCGCAGGCTTTCCAGGTAGCGCTCTGCCTCCGTAGCGCGGGCCCGGAGTTCGGCCACCTCGCTCTGGCCTACGCCGGCGCTGCCGCTGCTGGCGGTCTTCTTGGCATAGTCGGCGCGGATCTGGTTCAGACGGGCCTGAATCTCGGTTTCGGACCGGCCTGCCTCGATGCCCTGGTTCCGGGCTGCGGTCAACTCGCGCTGCAGCTTGACGGCATCGGACAGGTACTTGGTGCCTTGCTTGTCCCAGTCGGCCAGGGCCTTTGCCTGCTGGACCGCGATGGACTGTTCCGTCGCGCGCAGCTGGGTGAGGCTGATGGTGCGGCGCAGTTCGTCGGCCTGCTTGCGCAGCAGCTCCAGTTCCCGTTCCGACTGCGCTGCGTTAGGCAGGCCGAAGGCCGCACCGCCGGCATTGGTGCCGAAGCCCGAGGCGCCGCGCGAGGTGATCTCGGCAATGCGCTTCTCGATGGCCTGAAGTTGGACCTGGGGGCCTGCTTCGCGGCCGACGCTCTTGGCCGCATCGACCGTCTCGGCAATCGTGCTCTTGATGGCACGCCATGCGCGCTCGATGCCGCCCAGGTTCTCGGTGATCTGGGGCGAGCGGCTGGCAAGCGTGTCGGCGAACAGCTTCTGTGCGAGGTTGGACGCCTCGATCTGCCGGCCCTGGTCGGTCAACGCCTTGATCTGCTGGTAGGTGGAGGTGGTCAGGTAGCCCATGCTCTCATTGAGCTTGAGCGTGGCCTCCAGCGGCGCTTTCTTCAGGTCCTCGAACGCCTTCGCTGTGTCGCCGACTGCCGTGCCGGTGGCCTTCTGCCACTGGATTGCGACGGTGGCGAACTGCTGCAGGTTCTGGGTGCCGACAGCGCCCGTGCGGGTGATCAGCGTCAGGGCTTCGGCCGCCGCGGCCTGGGTGCCGACGATGGCGTCGATGTTCTGCGCGTAGAGCTGGAGCTGGCCAGCGGTGGTGCCGGCCGCGTTGCCCGACAGGATCAGCGCCTTCTGGAACTCGTTGATCTCCTGCGACCCGCTGTAGTAGGCCGCGCCCAGGGCCGTGATGCCCACCGTTGCGGTAGACAGAGGGTTGACCAGGCCCAGCACGTAGCCGCTCAACGCCTTGGCCGCATTGCCGGCACCGCCGAACATGTCCTTAAGCTGGCCGCCTTGCTGCAGGAAGACCGTCAGAGGGGCCTGTCCACCCTGCAGGCTGGTGATGATGTCGGTGAACTGCGCAGGCACGCCGCGCAACGCAGCAGCGGTCTGCGCGGCCGAGACCTGCATGTTCGACAGCGACTTGGTTGCGGCGATCTCGGCGGCGCGGAGCTTGTCGAGATCGGTCTGAAACTTGGTCAGGTCGGCGCCGCGCATCCCCAGCCTCAGCTCGAACTTCTGGCTGGCGGTCTTGCCCAGCGACTCCAGGTCGAAAGTGGTCTTCTTGATGGCCGCGCTGATGCGGCGTTCGTCGCGCGTGAAACTGTCAGCGGTCTGCGTCGCGCTTTCGCCAATGCTCTTGATAGTGCGGCCCGCGCGCTCGCCGGACTGCTTGACGCCTTCGGCCATCTTGCGGGCACCGGCATCGACGCGGGCCAGCGCCTGGTCGGCGTTAGAGGTGTCGAGCGATACCTCGCCCTGGATCTTGAGGTCAGACATTGGTCGTGCCTTCTTGGGTTTGAATTAGGGGGTAATCAGCAAATCAAACGAGGTGGTCGCAGGCCCGAAAGCGAGCATCCATGCGGGTTTGCGAGGGGCGTTTGATTTCCATGTGCTGCTGATAAAAATCAAACGGGGACTTTTTTCTGCGCGTGCGGAACGGCGGGGTGTCCAGAATCAACCGCTTTTTCGCCCCGGACCGCCCCCCCTGGGGTGCATGAGGTGCAGGGGCTGAATTTCATTTTTCGCGGTCGCAGGAATTGACCGGACAGGACGGTTTCCCCGTGGGCGTGGCCGGATGCCGGCGCCACCCCCCGCTGGCTCTGGTCACCGGACATACCGCCAAGCGAGTGCGAACTGCTGCAGCTCGCGCAGGTCATTGCTGTGCGCGACGATGCGCGGGCCGCTCAGTAGCCGGTATCGGCCGTTGCGTGAATCGTTCTGGCAGATCAGCTGCAGGCCAACCCATTGGGCCAGCACGCGGGTGTCCTCGAACTCGGGGCAAGTCATGTTCATGCGGTCAGAGAAGATGTGCCCGCCGCCGACCCCAGTGGTCGCGCGGGCTGTGCGGTGCCAGGCGCGGCGTGCACAACCATCCACCTGCACGGGCAGGCTTGCCCCCGACGCGGGGCGTGAATCAGTGCAGGGGAATGCCATGGCGGTGGCGCTCCTCTGCTGCGATGTGTCCGGCCTCGATGTCTTCCAGCATCCGACGCACCGCCACCAGGACGGGCAGGTCGAAAGCCCGGCGTACGTGCATCCACTCTTGAACGGTCAGCGGCGGCACCTGGTGCTGGTCGAGGCCTTCCATGTCAGATGCTCCGGCCGCCGTTGAAGGTGCGGGAGTCGAACACCGTGTCAGCACCACCGCCGCCGATGCCTGGCAGGCTGGCAATGTCGGCGCCGGCCGTCTTGCCGTCCAGCGTGGTGTTCTCGTCGAAGGCGCCGCCGCCATCCATCTCCAGGCGCTTGGTGTTGATGGCGCCGCCACCGCCGATGCCGTCGCGGCCGCGGTCGCCTTGCACGTCCACCCAGGGGCCCCAGACGCCTGGCGCCTGCTCGAAGCGGATCTCGGTGCCGCGCCATTCGTGGCCGGGCGTCCAGCCGGTGACCTCTGCGCCGTCGGTGTGGATCTCCACGCGGGCCAGCAGCTCCTTACGGACCTCGTTCGCCTTCGCCGATGCGTGTCGGGCGGCCTCCTTTGCTGCCTTGTTCTGGGCTTCGTCCAAGCGGCGATTCAGCATCGCGTTGAAGGTCTTGCCCAGGCTGGCAATGCGTCGGTCGAACTCGCCCTTGGCCTGCAGGTCCTTCAGCTCGCGCAGGTCCTCGCGGGTACGCAGGCTGTCGCGCAGCTCGCCCAGCTTGTCGCTGAACATGCGTTGCACGTCCTCGCGGTCCTTGCCGGACTGCTGGGAGATGGCCTGCGTCACGAACCGCTGCATGGAAGCGAACAGCGCGTCGGCGAGGCTGTCGGCTTCCGCTGGGCCCGTTTTCTGAATCGGGGCCGGCGCCGGTGCGGGCGCTGGCGCCGCAGCGCTCTTGGCCAGGCGGAAGGCGTGGTCGGCCATGTCCATGACATCACCCACCGACTCGATGTACTCGGCGTCCGCTTTGGCGAAGGCGGCGGCGTTGTGCTTGCACTGCTGGGCCTTCTCCAGCAGGGCTCGGCTGTGATGGGTTGCGCCGCGCAGCTGGGCCATGGCGTAGTCCAAACTGGCCGGTGGGAACATGGCCTTGCGGTAGGTGACCGCTTCGGGCTGGTGGCCGAACGCGCTTTCCACTGCGTCCAGGATCTCGGTGCTGGATGCGATGAACACGCCCTGCGACCATCGCAAATCGCCGCCGTCCTGCTCTGCCGTGCGCAGCGCTTTCTGCTCCCGGCGACCGACCTCTACCGCACGCTGCAGGCGGTTGACCGCGCTGTCCATGTCGGCGCTCACAGCGTCACCCCCGTGACGGTTGCGGCGGCCGGCTTGCGGGCCAGGAAGTTCACTCGGAGCATGGCGCGCAGCGCGCTGCTCTCGGTCTGAAACATGGACATCGGCGTGACCATCCTGTCCTCGCCGGGCGAGCCGTTCATGTCGATGGCGCCTTGCTTGCTGACGCCCAGCTCCGGCTCCTGCTCCGCAACGCCGACATGCGCGGCGTCGATGAGCTGGATGGTGTTGGCGGGGGCCGACTGCGATGCAATCCAGGGCAGGTTCGCCACCAGACCGCCCACCGTGCTCAGGCCGGGGTGCGAGAGCGCGCCACCGGTGCCGCGCAGCATGGACAGCTTGGTGGCCAGGCCCTGGGAGAACACCCACTTGGCGCGTTCCAGGTTGCTGCCGGCGGTGAGCAGCGCTGCAACCGCGGCCTTCATGTCGGTGTCGATGGCCGCGACCGTGTTGCCCGTGGACGGGATCAGGATGCCGCCCTGCGAGGGGTGCGCGATGCTGGCCGGGCGCTCGCCCGCGACACCGGCATTCGTCGGGTCGAGGAACGTCATGTCCAGCACCTGGCGGCAGGCGCTTAGCATGTCGTCGAGCAGACCGCGCTCCACGTCAACCAAATCGGAGCGCAACAATTCATCGCTGGCGACCATCAAGACGACGATCTTGCGCTCGTCCAAGCTCTGGGCCGTAAAGGCGCCCAGCCTCAGCGGCGCCGAGTGACCCTCACCCAGCCAGCCGGCCACCGCGCCGACGTTGCTGGTCAGCATGCGAGTACGGAGCGGCAGGCGGCGCACGCCCAGGCGGCCGATGACGGTCAGCGGACGGATGGCGTTCATCAGGTCCGCGCCCACCTCGCTGAACAGTGGAGCGTTCATGCTCGTGATGGTCGGCACCGCTGCCTTGGTGACGTGCGCCATCACCTTCGCGTGGTTCGGCCAGAAACGCTTCTCCTCGGCGAAGGCGATGGTTTGCACGCGGTCGCCGTTGCCGATGGCGTTTGCGCGCAGCACGCGCAGGGCGAGCAAGCCGGGGATGGGTTCGTTGTCGGTCATGAGTGCGGGCCGCTACGGGTGGATGGGGTTGATGGGGTCATCGTAGAAATTGCCCCTCATGGGGTATGACGGGAAAGTCGCTCTCGGGCCTTGCTGAAACACGAGGCCGATGCAGGCCGGAAGCCCGCCAGTTCACTGACGAGATCGGCCCAATGCGTGGGCGGCTCGATGGCCAGCACCAGCATGGCGGCCTGGTCACCGCCGGCCAGCGTGCTCAGCTGCAGCAGCACCGTGTCGCGGCGCATCTGGGCCATGACAGCCGGCGCGGTGGCGCGTGAGCCCTGCGGGGGACGCAGGCCGAGGACCGCGGTCAGATCGCCGTCTGCCGGGCCATGCAGCCACAGCGAGACCTTGCGGCCGAACCATGCCGTCTCACGGTCTGCAGCGGCTTGCCAGCGGCCTGCCAGGCGGCGAACCACGTCGATGCGTTCGCGCTGGTTCAGGGCGTCAGGGTCGACCAGCAGATCGCCGAACGCGTTGCGACCAGGCGTGATTCCCGTGGTCGTGGTGAAGTCGGTCATGTGCTGCACTCCCCTACCTCCGGTCGCATAGACATGGGATCTAGAAAGGTGACCCGTGGCGGGACGATGGAAGGGCCGAAAACAGGGGGTTTCGTACCGTGGCGGTACAAAGTGGGTGTTTTCGTGGGCGCAGTGCGCGGGGTTTGTACCGTGGCGGAACGTTCCGATGGGGCTTCGTACCGTGGCGGGGTCACCGGTTGCGTTTTGCGGGCCTGGCGCCAGGCTGCGGGCTGCTGCTCGGTCGGCGCGTTCGCGCCGGCCTTGGTGAAGTCGCGGGTCGTGTAGCTGCCGACCGCGTGAGGGTCGAGCTTCTTCACGTCGCAGTTCACCGGGTACAGCGTCAGCGCGTACAGCGTGCAGTCCAGCCGGCCGCCCTGTCGCGTGCGGACCAGGAGGCCGTGCTCCTCCAGTTCCTTCACCGCGGCATTGAGCGTCGAGCGGCCGGACCAGCCGCGCACGGCCATCAGTTTCGGCGCCAAGCTGATGTCGCCGTTGCGCGTGGCGTTCGGCCCCAGCATGGACAGAACGTCGAGCAGCAGCTTGGTGCCGTGCACGGACAGCTCGGCGCACGCGCGGCTGCGCAGGAACTCCAGCGGCACGGGAACCCAACTGCCGGAGACCGCGAGACCGTGCTTGCGCGAGCCGCGCCCGTTAGACATTCGGCTCGGCCACCAGGGAGTAGAGCGCTGCGCGCGGGTGCAGGTAGCCGTCGCGGTCCACCAGCGTGATGCGGGTGGTCTCGATCTTGTAGCCGAAGCGGTCGCGCAACTCCTTCACGCGGGCCGGCGCCTGGTAGCAGCCCAGCCGGCGCAGGTCATAGCTCGTCTGCGGGCGCACGCGCAACGCGGCCACGATGCGCTCGCGCTGGGCTTCGCTGTGCGTCGATTTGGGGCTAAACTTGCGCTGCGATTTGGTTTCGTAAGCCGTCGGGGTCTTGACCACCCCGACGGCTTCTTTGTTTTCAGACATGGCGCTCCTTCAGCTCGATCTCGTCGAGCAGCGATTCGAGTTGGTCGAGGGAGTCGGCGCGGTGCGTGGTGGCGCCGTAGGTCAGGACGAACAGCGGGCGGCCGTGGTCGTCGTCGGTGATGGCGAGCAGCGCACCAGCCAGGATGGCGCGAGCGGTCGCGGTGTCGCGGCGCTTGCGGTCTTGCGCGGAGACCAGCAGGGCCATCATCGGGCGTCCACCGCCGACTGGCGCAGGTGGTTCACGACAGTGCCGGCGCGCCAGCGGCTCCAGCGGGAGCCATCGCGCTCGGGTTCGGGGAACTTGCCGACCTTGATGTCGGCGTAAAGCTTGGTCTTGCCCATGCCGGTGAGGGCCAAGACCTGGGGCAGCTTCAGCCGCTGCTCGGGGTGTAGTTCAGCGGGGAGGGCGACAGGTTTAGTTGCCACAGCAGTACCTTCCGTTCGCGAACGGGCAGGCTGCTGGGATCGGGGAAATCCTTCTCTACCGCTTCCTGCCGCTTGAGTTCGCGACAGGACGAATGCTGAAAATCAGGAATGCACTAGCGGCCGCTAGTGACTAGTTTTCTTCAGTGCCGTTGGTGCGACGGTAGATCGTCGGTTGCGACCACTTGCCCCAACTGACCATGATGCCCCTGGCCTCGCGCTCGGAGTGCCCCTCTCGGACCAGGCGCGCGAACTCCTTTTCGATGGTGTCGTCCTCGTCCGCATCAACCTTGCCGCTGGGACGCTTCTTCTGCGCGTTCTCCTTGTTGATCAGCGACTGCCACAGCTGCCTGTTCTCGATGGCACCGAGCACTTTCGAAGCCTCTCTCAGCCGTGTATCGCCCGACTGCCGAAAGGCTGGATTGTCGGACGCGAGCATCTTGGCTGCCTGAAGGAGGTACTGGTACGCCAGCTCATCCAGCGGGACCGACATCTTCGAGTCGTCATCGAATACATAGGACTGAACGAAAGTAGGGCGCTCAGGGGTTTTCTTGCTTGCCATGGTGGTTCCTTAGAGTGCGAGGAGTTCAAGCGCGTCAGCACTGTGATCGGGCGCGTGGTGGTGGTAGTTGGCTTCGATCTGCGCCACCGAAGTCCCGGCCCATGTCGCAACCGTGATCGTTGGCACGCCAGCAGTGATCAGATCGGTGATTACGCTGTGTCGAAGGTCGTACGCGGACGACTCGGGCGGCAGGCCGGCAGCGTCTGCGGCATTGCGGTACTGGTGGGACCAGGAGTCCCGGTCCCAGGCTGTGCCTCTGGAGTTGGCGAAGAGGAGGGCGGCCTTGTCTTTGCCTCGCGCCTGTTCTGTGAAGAAGACGGCGGCCGTGCCCTTGAGCTTGATCAGCCGATCTCCGTTCACTTTGTCTTCGACGATGTGCAGCACGCTCGTTCGCAGATCGAAATTCTCGGCCAGAAGGGATGCCATCGCGCCCGGCCTAGCGGGTAGCAGCGTCAGCGCTTCGAAGAACGGCAACGCCTCGGCACTGGCGTGGCGCAACAGTGCCCGCCGCTGGTCACGATCAAGGTACACACCGCCCGACCGCTCGGCACTGCCGTCCTTCTTAAGCTTCTCTTTCCAGGCGCGGCTACTTGTCGCATAGCCGTCCCTCACAGCTTGATTCAAGACTGCGCGCAGCAGGTTCGAGATGCGATTGATCGAAGAACCCGCACGGGGCTTGCCTTGCGGTGTTGGCTTGTCACGCATGTCCCGGCGCCAGTTCTGAATGTCCTTGTCGCGCAGCTTGCCCAGTTCCAGCTTGGCGATGCGATGCGACAGGACGTGCAGGTCCAGCTGACTCTTGGAATGGGCCTCGACCTTGAGGCGGTTGTCGGCGCGTAGCTCCGCGAGGTAGTGCGCCGCAGCGTCTGCCACGGTGAGGATCTTGGTGCTGCCCCCGGTGTCCAGGTGAGCAAACCACTGCTGTGCGGCCGACATTGCGCGGTCGAACCGCTCGTGGTCAGGATGCTGTGCGAAGTCGCCTAGGGCCTGATACGCCTGCTTGCCGTCATCGGTACGATGTCGAGCAATCCAGGAGGTGCCGCCGTCCGTCTTGCGCACGCCAAGGAAGTTGCCCGCGCCCACCTTGGACCAGTAGGGCTCACGGCGCGCCTTGAGCCTGGCCCTGGCTGCAACGGTATCGATCTTGGAGGCCATGTGTCGTACGGAAAAAATACGGAAATCCGTAGCGAACTGTACCGGACATCGACGGCCTTGCGCCATGCGGTTCCCGAGAGAATTGGTGTCCGCGACGGTTCGCAATTCTCCCCTGAATCTCCCCAAGAGCGGCAGCGGCAAGGTCATGTGGCGCTTGCTGCAGGAGGCCGAGGACGGCGCTGCCCGCTGAAGAAGGCTTCAGGCCGCCCGCGCGCGGCGCGCGAAAAGCCGCAGCAGTGCGGCCTTGAGCGGGCCTTTCAGTCGCTCGGTGCGCGCGCCGAGCAGCCCCACCACGAGCAGCGGGCCCAGCACGACGGGCAGCGCGCGCTGCTCCCACCAGCCCAGCCAGTGCGCCAGCGCGCCGAAGAACTGCAGCAGCGGGTTGTGGAACAGGTACAGCGCGAAGGTGAAGCCGGCCAGGGTGCGGATGCCGCGCTCCAGGGCGTGCGGCACCGGCGCGTCGTCCTGCAGCAGGCGTCGCGCGCCCACGAAATGCAGTGCGACGAGCGCGCCCACCAGGTAGCTCGCCAGGAAGTTGGCCGACCAGCCCAGCCGCCTGGTGGCGGTGCTGCCCAGCCACTGCGCCGTGAACGCGGCCAGGTCCTGGGGCAGGGCCGAGTCGCGGTAGGCGAGGTAGGCCGCCAGCGTGGCCGCGCACAGCAGGGCCGCGCCGGCGGGCGACAGGCGCTGCGCGAGCGGCGTGCGGTAGGCCCAGACGCCGGCCAGCCACACCGGCAGCAGCAGCACGATCTTGGGGCCCATCACGAGCGCGGCGAGGCCGCAGGCCAGCCAGCGCCGGCGCCCGCGCGTGAACAGCCAGGCGCCGAACAGCGCGTAGTACCAGAACTCGTAGCCGACCGACCAGTACGGCGTGTTGGAGAACGGCTGCAGCGACCAGAACCACAGTTCGTTGGCGAACAGCAGGCTGGCGACGGTGCGTGCGGCCGGATAGGCGTATCCGTACCACGGGAAGTCGTACAGCTGGGGCGCGAGCCGCACGCCGATCCCGTCGACCAGCATGGTCAGCGGCAGGGCCGGCACGCAGACCGACCAGAGCCGCGCCAGCCGCGCGGCCGCGTAGCTGCGCGGGCTGGCGGCTTCGCGGGTGGCCACATGGGCGATCACGAAGCCCGACAGCACGAAGAACAGCATCACGGCGTCGTTGCCGAACACGGCAAAGCGCCACAGGAACGGCAGCCCGCCCGAGAAGCGCTCGAAGCTCGCGTGCAGCACGAACACCGCGAGCGCCGCGAGAAAACGCAGCAGATCCAGATACACCGACAGACCGCGGCTCACACCCTGTTGTCCCCATTCGCGCATTGGCGCCAGCGGCGGGCATTGTGACCGAGCGGCGCCTGCCGCCATGCGCAGCGGCACGAAGCGCGCTTGACCTACATCAGGCGGCGCCGCGGGGGCGATAGCATGCGGCCCAACGACTGGCCACCGCCCATGCAGCTGCGCATCGTCCTCGTGGAAGACAACCCCCTCATCCGACAGAGCATGCAGGAGATGCTGGAGGAGGTGCTGGGCGCGCAGGTCGTGGCCTGGGCCGACGGCGAGGACGCGGCCATCGAGACCCTGCGCCGCACGGCATGGGACGTGGCCCTGGTCGACCTGTTCCTCCTGCAGGGCTCGGGCCTGGGCGTGGCCAGGGCCTTCGAGCAGCGCGGCGCCGGCCAGCGCGTCTACGTGCTGAGCAACTACGCCACGCCCAGCATCCGCGAGCGCTGCGCCGCGCTCCGCATCGACGGCATCTACGACAAGTCCACCGAACTGGACCGGCTGCTCGAGGCGCTGGGCCAGCTGCCGCGCACCTGAGTGGTGCGTTTCAGGCCGCGGCCGCGCGCCGCGCCTTGAGGCTGGCCACGTAGTTCTCGCGCGTGCCGGCCACGTGCACGCGCATGAGCGCGTCGAAGGCCGCGAAATCGCCGGCGCTGAAATGGGCCAGCAGCTGCTGGTGCTGCTCATAGCCGGCCGGGCGCAGCACGTCGGCCGGGGCCGACAGGTGGGTGCGCAGCGCGGCGATCTTGGCGCCGGCCGTGGCATAGGCCGCCTGCAGGTAGCTGTTGCCGCAGTGCAGGACGAAGGCCTCGTGCAGCCGCGTGTCGGCGCGGCTGTAGCGCACGCCGTCCCGGCTCTTGCGCGAGGCCGTCATCTCGGCGATGGCGGCCTGCACCTCGGCGATGGTGTCTTCGCGTGCGTGGCGAAAGGCGAGTTCGGCGGCGCGCGGCTCGATCAGCATGCGGAACTCGCACAGCGCCTCCACGTCGGCCTCGCTGGCTTCGAACACATAGCTGCCGCGCTGCGGCTTGACGGCCACCAGGCCCAGCAGCTGCAACTGGTTCAGCGCCTCGCGCACGGGCGTGCGGCTGACGCCGAACGAACTGGCGAGCTGCTCCTCCGGAATCATCTCGCCCAGCGCGAACTGGCCGTCGACGATGGCTTCGCGCAGCCGCTGCGCGACCTGCGTCGCCAGCGAACGGGGGGCTTCGATCTTGAAACTGGGTGCGCTCACGGCGCGGCCTCCTGTGGGTGCGCCCATCGGGGGAAGGGCGTCCGAGTCTCGCAGAACAACCCGGTTTCCCGCGCAGGCCGGTGCATTCTGCCATCAGTGTTTGTACTAGTGCTTTAGTACCTTACATACAAGGATACTTGCCGGCCATGAACACGACCACCCTGGCGGGCGCAGACGCGGCCCGCGCCATCGAAGTGCTGACCAGGCTGCGCGACCAGTTGGGCGCTGCCACGGTGCTGATCGGCGCCGACGTGCCCGAGCGCAACCGCAACGACTGGAGCACGCAGTCGCCCACCAACCCGCTGGCGGTGATCCGCCCGGTGGACGCGGCCGGTGTCTCGGCCGCGCTGCGCGCCTGTCGCGAGGCTTGCCTGCCCGTCGTGCCCCAAGGCGGCCTGACCGGGCTGTGCGGCGGCGCCCGGCCCGAGGACGGCTGGGTCGCGCTGTCGCTGGAGCGGCTGGTCGGCGTGGAGGAGATCGACCCCGACAGCGCCACCATGACCGTGCGCGCCGGCACGCCGCTGGAGGCGGTGCAGCGCGCCGCCGCCGAAGCCGGCCTGTACTTCGCGCTGGACCTGGGCTCGCGCGGCTCCTGCGCGATCGGCGGCAACCTGTCGACCAACGCCGGCGGCAACCGCGTGATCCGCTACGGCATGGCGCGCGAACTGGTGCTGGGCCTGGAGTGGGTGCTGCCCGACGGCACCATCGTGACCAGCCTGAACAAGATGATGAAGAACAACGCGGGCTACGACCTCAAGCAGCTGTTCATCGGCAGCGAGGGCACGCTGGGCATCATCACGCGCATCGTGCTCAAGCTGCACCCGCAGCCCGGCTGCACGCTGTCGGCGCTGTGCGCGCTGCCGGACTACGCCTCCGTCGTGCGCCTGCTGAACGCGTCGCCGGCGCGGCCTGGGCCCGCTGCTGTCGGCCTTCGAGGTCATGTGGCCCGACTACTGGCACGTCGTGACCCAGCGCGTGGGCGTGCGCGCGCCCGTGGCCGGCGAGCACGGCTTCTACGTGCTCGTGGAAGCCCAGGGCACGGACGAGGCCGTGGACGGCCCGCGCTTCGCCGCCTGGCTGGAGCAGTTCGCCGACGGCGGCGGCCTGGCCGATGCGGCGCTGGCCCAGTCCGTGGCCGACACGCAGTCGTTCTGGGCGCTGCGCGACGCCTGCTCGGAGTTCTTCCAGGCGCTCGGCCCCCACGTCTCCTACGACGTGGCACTCGCCGTGCGCGACATGGACGCCTTCGCCGCCCAGTGCAAGGCCGCGCTGCTGGCCCAGATCCCGGGCTGCCAGAGCGTCTACTACGGCCACATCGGCGACGGCAACGTGCACCTGGTGGCCTGGGTCGAGGGCCTGTCCATCGAGGAGCAGCCCAAGAAGCGCATGGACGAGGTGATCTACGGCACCGTGCGCGACTTCAAGGGCAGCATCTCGGCCGAGCACGGCATCGGCACGGCCAAGAAGCCCTACCTGTCCTACGCGCGCAGCCCCGAAGAAGATCGCACTGATGCGCACGCTCAAGCAGGCGCTCGACCCGCAGAACCTGCTGAATCCCGGCAAGGTGATCTGATGGACCGGCTCTTCAAGTGCATCGAGGCCGTGCTCGCAGCGCTGCTGCTGGGCATGGTGCTCATGGTGTTCGGCAACGTGCTGCTGCGCTATGCCTTCAACTCGGGCATCCAGGTGTCGGAAGAGCTGCTCGCGTTTCTTCTTCATCTGGCTGACCTTCATCGGCGCCATCGTCGCAATGCGCGAGGGCGCGCACCTGGGCATGGACAACTTCGTCACCAAGCTCGGCCGGCGCGGCAAGCTGGTCTGCCTGACGCTGTGCCAGGGCCTGACCCTGCTGTGCTGCTTCATGATGTTCCGCGGCACCTGGGTGCAGCACGAGATCAACGCCACCACGGCCGCGCCCGTCACGGGCCTGTCCATGATCTGGGTGTTCGGCGTGTCCTACCTCACGGCGGGGGCCATCGGCCTGATGGCGCTGCGCACGCTGTGGCGCATCGCCACCGGCCGCATCCGCGACGACGAACTGGTCGCCATCAGCGAGAGCGAGGAAGCGCCGCACCGGCACGCCCGCCGCGGAGGGCAAGGCATGACCATCGCCGTCTTCACCTTCTCGCTGCTCGGCGCCATGATGCTGGGCCTGCCGATCGCGTTCGCGCTGCTGGTCTGCGGCGCCGCGCTGATGGTCGCCCAGGGCCAGATCGACACCACCATCCTGTCGCAGAAGCTCATCGAGGGCGCCGACAGCTTCCCGCTGCTGGCGATCCCGTTCTTCATGCTGGCCGGCGAACTCATGAACGCCGGCGGCATCTCCAAGCGCATCGTGAACTTCGCGCTGGCCTGGGTCGGCCACATGCGCGGCGGCCTGGGCATCGTGGCGATCTTCGCCTCGGTCATGATGGCCGCGATCTCGGGCAGCGCCGCGGCCGACGCCGCGGCGCATCGGCGCGCTGCTGATCCCCATGATGCGCCGGGCCGGCTACAACGTGCCGCGCGCCGGCCGGCCTGATCGCCGCCAGCGGCGTGATCGCGCCGGTGATCCCGCCGTCCATCGGTCTGATCGTGTTCGGCGTGATCGCCAACGTGTCCATCGGCAAGCTGTTCCTCGCGGGTATCGTCCCGGGCATCCTGATGGGCGCTGTCGCTGCTGGTGGCCTGGATGTGGGTGGCGCGGCGCGACCAGGTGGCCGTGCTGCCGCGCGCAGAGCATGGCCGATCGCGGCCGTGCCGCCATCGACAGCATCTGGGCCCTGCTGATGCCGCTGGGCATCATCGGCGGGCTGAAGATTCGGCGTGTTCACGCCGACCGAGGCAGGCGTGGTGGCCTGCATCTACGCCTTCGTCCTCGGCGCCTTCGTCTACCGCGAACTGCCCTTGCACCAGCTGTATCCGCTGCTGGTGGCCACCGCCAAGAGCGACGGCCGTGGTGGTGTTCCTCGATCGCCGCGGCGCTGGTCTCGGCCTGGCTCATCACGACCTCGGAAGTGCCGCAGCAGGTCTCGGCCATGCTGCAGACCTTCATGTTCAACAAGATTGTGGCTGATGTTTGTGATCATGTTCATCGTGGTCATCGTCTGCACGGCGTGGACTTTGTGCCCACGCTGATGATCCTGACCCCTAGGTGCTGATGCAGCGTGGTCAAGGAGGCAGGCATCGACCCCGTGTACTTCGGCGTGCTGTTCATCATGAACAACGCGATCGGCCTGATCACGCCGCATGTGAGCATCGTGATCAACGTGATGTGCGGCATGGCCAAGATTTCGATGGGCGACTCATGAAGGGCCTGTGACCCTTCCTGTGGCCGAACTCATCGTGCTGTTCCTGCTCGTGCTGTTCCCCGACTCTCGTGCTCGTGCCGCTGCGCTGGCTGAGCTGATCTTCTTCCTCTTCATTCACGGAGACATGACCATGACGACATTCACCCGCGCCGCCCTGACCGCCGTGGCCGCCGCCACCCTGGCCCTGGCCGCCGGCACCGCCAGCGCCCAGTTCCAGAACCGCAACTTCCGCGTCTCCAACGGCGTGAGCAAGGAGCATCCCATGGGCAACGGCCTGGCCGCCATGGGCGCCTGCACGCTGGAGAAGTCCGGCGGCAGGATGAAGATCCAGGCCTTCTGGGACGGCGCGCTGGGCAGCGACCTGACCAGCACCCAGAGCGTGCGCACCGGCTCCATCGACATGGTGCTGACCTCCACCGCGCCGGTGGTGTCCATCGTGCCGGCGCTGGGCGTGTTCGACCTGCCGTTCCTGTTCAACACCGCCACCGAGGCCGACCAGCTGCTGGACGGCAAGGTGGGCGACTGGTTCTCGGCCAAGCTGCCGGCCGTGGGCCTGGTCAACCTGGCCTGGTGGGAGAACGGCTTTCGCCACACCGACCAACTCCAAGCGCCCGATCACCAAGGTCGAGGACTTCGACGGCGTGAAGATGCGCGTGATGCAGAACAACGTCTACCTGGACACCTTCAAGACCCTGGGCAGCAACGCCGTGCCCATGGCCTTCACCGAGGTCTACTCGGCGCTGGAGACCAAGACCGTGGACGGCCAGGAGAACCCGTTCACCAACATCGAGAACATGAAGTTCTACGAGGTGCAGAAGTACCTCACGCTGTCCAAGCACGCCTACAGCCCCACGCTGGTGCTGTTCTCCAAGAAGATCTGGGACGGCCTGTCGGAGCAGGAGCGCACCGTGCTCAAGGAATGCGCCGTGGTCGGCCGTGCCGAACAGCGCCGCGCCAACCGCGCCATGGAGGCCAAGAGCGTGGACAACCTGCGCAGCAAGGGCATGGCCGTGAACGAGATCAGCCCGGCCGAGACGGCCCGCATCCGCGAGAAGACCAAGGTCATCTACGAGCGCCACGCCAAGACCATCGGCGAAGAGCCGATCGCGCTGGTCACCGAGGAACTCAAGCGGATCCGCGGGCAATGAGCGCCGCGCCGGGCCGCCCCAAGCAAGCTCGCTCCCCCTCGGGGGGACAGGCCGCAGGCCGAAGGGGGTGTGAATGAGCGGACTCCTGGAGGGGCAGGTCGCCTGGGTCACGGGCGGCGGCAGCGGCATCGGCCTGGCCGGCGCGGTGGACCTGGCCAAGGCCGGTGCGCGCGTGGTGATCTCGGGCCGCGACGCGGTCAAGCTGGCCGCGGCCATCGCCGAAGCCACGTCGCGCGGCGCGCCGGCCGGCAGCATCACGGCCCAGCCGCTGAACGTGGCCGACGCCCGCGCCGTGAACGCCGTGGCGGATGCGATCCAGGCCGAGTTCGGCCGGGTCGACATCCTCGTCAACAGCGCGGGGCTGAACTACCCCAAGCGCTACTGGTGCGACACCGACGCCGAGACCTTCGCCGACGTGGTGGGCATCAACCTGAACGGCGCGACCTACTGCACGTTGGCCGTCGTCAAGGGCATGCGCGCGCGCGGGCAGGGCACGGTCATCAACGTGGCCTCGTTCGCGGGCTTCCACTACGAGTACATGACGGGCCCGGCCTACACGGCGAGCAAGGCCGCGATGATGGCGCTGACGCATTCCTTCAACATCGAGGAATGCGTGAACGGCCTGCGCGCCACGGCGCTGTGCCCGGGCGAGGTGGCCACGCCCATCCTCAAGAAGCGCCCGGTGGAGCCGACCGAGGCCGACAAGGCGCGCATGCTGCAGGAGGCCGACATGGGCCGCACTATCCGCTTCATCGCCGAGGCGCCCGCGCACGTGTGCGTCAACGAACTCGTGATCTCGCCGGTGTGGAACCGCACCTACGTGCAAGACCAGCCTTTGAGCCGCAGGAAGGCCGTATGAAGCAAGCTCTGGTGGTCGCCGTCACCGGCTCGGGCCAGGGCATCGGCCTGGCCGTGGCGCGCAAGTTCGCCGCGCTGGGCGCGCGCGTCGTGGTGTCCGACATCGATGCCGCCCGCTGCCAGCGCGCGGCCGGCGAGATCGGCGCGCTGGCCGTGCCGGCCGACGTGACCGATGCCGCGCAGTGCCGCCATCTCGTCGAACGCACCGTGGCCGCGCACGGCCGGCTCGACGTGATGGTCTGCAACGCCGGCATCATGCAGTTGAAGCCGCTGCTGGAGCTCGAAGGCGCAGACTGGGACCGCATGCTGGGCGTCAACGTCAAGGGCTGCTTCCTGAGCCTGCAGGCCGCCGCGCGCCAGATGCTGCAGCAGGAGCCGCTGGCGCAGGGGCGCCCCCGCGGCAAGATCATCGCCATGGCGTCCATCGCGGGGCGCAGCGGCGCCGGCCCGATCGCGGCGGTGATCCCGCACTACCGCGCGAGCAAGGCCGCGGTGCTGAGCCTCACGCAGTCGGCCGCCATCGCGTTCGCGCCGCAGCTGACGGTCAACGCGATCTGCCCGGGCCTGGTCGAGAGCGAGATGTGGCGCGGCATGGACCGCGACTGGGGCGCGCTGCAAGGCCTGGGCGAAGGCCAGGTCTGGCAGCAGCGCATCGCGGGCATCCCCATGGGCCGGCCGCAGCGGCCTGAAGACGTGGCCGACGTCGCGACCTTCCTGGCCGCGCCAGAATCGGACTACATGACGGGCCAGGCCATCAATGTCGATGGCGGCCTGATGATGAACTGAACCCATGCAACAACCTGCAGCGACCCTGCGCCACCTGCTCGCCAGCGGCACCATCGTCCAGGCGCCCGGCGCCTACGACGGCCTGAGCGCCCGCCTGGTCGAGCGCGCGGGCTTTCCCGCGATCTACATGACGGGCTTCGGCGCCACGGCCACGCGGCTGGGCCAGCCCGACATCGGCCTGCTCACGCAGACCGAGATGACCACGCATGCGCGCGACATGGTGCGCGCGGTCGGCATCCCCGTGATCGCCGATGCCGACACCGGCTACGGCGGCCCGTCCAACATCGAACGCACGGTGCGCGAGTACGTGCAGGCCGGCGTCGCGGCCATCCACCTGGAAGACCAGGTCGCGCCCAAGCGCTGCGGCCAGATGGCCGGCATCCGCCTGATCGACGCGGCCGAGAACGCGCGCCGCCTGCGCTGCGCCGTGCAGGCGCGCGCAGGCGACGGCCTGCTCGTGATCGGCCGCACCGACGCGCTGCCGGCCGCCGGCATCGACGAGGCGGTCGCGCGCGCCCAGCGCTACCAGGATGCGGGCGTGGACCTCGTGTTCGTGGACGGCATCAAGACCGTGGCCGAGGTCGAGGCCGTCGCGCGCCGCGTGGCCGGGCCCAAGGTCGTCTCCATCGTCGACGGCACGCCGGCCGTGGCCTTGACGGCACCGCAGATGCAGGCCATGGGCTTCGCCATCGTGTTCTATGCCGTCACGGCCCTGTTCAGCGCCGCGCGCGCCGTGCAGGAGTCGCTGGCCGCGCTGCACGCCGGCGGCACGCCGGGCGCGCTGGCGCAGCCCGGCCTGTCCTACGCCGCCTTCGCCGACACCGTCGGCCTGGCGCACCACCAGCAGCTGGACGAACAGTTCGGCGGCGCCGCCTGATTCCACCGACCCGAAAGTCATTCCATGAGCACCCCTGTTTCCCATGCCGGCATCTGGCCCGCGTTGCTGACGCCCCTGAATGCCGACCTGTCCATCGACATCCCCCGCTTCGCCCGGCACGCGAAGGCCCTGATCGACGGCGGCTGCGCCGGCGTGACGCCGTTCGGCACCACGGGCGAGGGGCCCTCGTTCACGGTGGCCGAGCGCCGCGCCGCGCTGGAAGGCCTGATCGCCGGCGGCGTGCCGGCCGAGCGCATCCTGGTCTCGACCAGCTGCGCCGCGCTGCCGGACACGCTGGAGCTCACGCGCCATGCGCTGTCGGTGGGCGCCACGCGCTGCCTGATCCTGCCGCCGTTCTTCCTCAAGGGCGTGCCCGACCAGGGCGTGATCGATTCCTACCGCTACGTGATCGACGGCGTGGCCGACGCGCGCCTGCGCGTGGTGCTGTACCACATCCCGCAGGTCTCGGGCGTGCGGCTGTCGCACCAGGTCATCTCCACGCTGCGCCTGCTGTACCCCGAAACCATCGTCGGCCTGAAGGACAGCGGCTGCACGCGCGCCGACTCCGTGGCCTATGCCGAGGCCTTCATGCCCGGCATGCAGGTCTGGGTCGGCAACGAACCCGACCTGCCCACCATGGGCGCGCGCGGCAGCCTGGGGGCCGTGAGCGGCATCGCCAACGTGATGCCGCACCTGGTCGGCCGGCTGGCCACGGCGCAGGGCGAGGACGGCCCGCAGGCGCAGCGCGACCTGGCGCGCGTGCGCGCCTTCCTGGACATCCTGGGCGGCTACGGCATGACGGCCGCGTTCAAGGCCATCATGGCCATCCTCGACGGCGATGCCGGCTGGCGCCGCGTGCGCCCGCCGCTCGTGGCGCTGGACGAGGCCGAGCTCGCGCGCATCGAAGCGCAGATGGCGAGCTTCGCGCTGGACCGCAGCCAGGATTGAGCATGCCGATGTCTCACGGCCTTTCGTGTCCGGGCCCGGCCCCTGGGGGATGGGATGTCCACGCGAAGTGAGACATCCCGACGGGGTGGGTCCATCTCCGTCGTCTGCATCGCCAGCTGGAACGCCGACCTGGTGGCGCGCGTGGCGCGGCCCATGGCGCGCGGCGAGACCGTGCTGGCGCGCGCGTTCGACATCAGCCCCGGCGGCAAGGGCTCGAACGCGGCCGTGGCCTGCGCGCGCCAGGGCGCGCGCACGGCCGTGGTCGCGCGCATCGGCCGCGACGACTTCGGCCGCATGGGCCTGGACCTCTGGGCGCGCGAAGGCATCCTGACCGCGCACGTGGAACAGGTCGAGGGCGAGCGCAGCGGCGTGGCGCAGATCCTCGTGTTCGACGACGGCGACAACAGCATCGCCGTGGCGCCGGGCGCGGGCGCCGGCCTGGGCCCCGCCCAGGTCCAGGCCGCGCAGGCCACGATCGCGGGCGCGCGCGTCGTGATCGCCTCCAACGAGGTGCCGCAGGCCGCCACGCTGGCCGCCTTCCTCATCGCGCGCGCGGCCGGCGTGGCCACGCTGCTGAACCCCGCTCCGGCCGCCGCGCTGGCCGACGAACTGCTGGCCCTGACCGACCTGCTGACGCCCAACGAGACCGAACTGCGCAGCCTGGCGGAGCTGCCGCCCGATGCGCCGCTGGAGCAGTGCGCGCAGCGCCTGCTGGCCCGTGGCGCGGGCGCGGTGCTGGCCACGCTGGGTGCGCAGGGCTGCCGGCTCTGGCGGCCGGGCGCGGCGGCGCTGTCCGTGCCGGGCTGGCGCATGCCGGCCGTGGCCGACACCATCGGCGCCGGCGACACCTTCAACGGCGCGCTGGCCGCGGCGCTGGCGCGCGGCCTGGCGCTGGAGCAGGCCATGGTGCGCGCCAACGCGGCGGCGGCGCTGTCGGTGACGGGGGCGGGGGCCATCGGCGGCATGCCGACGGCGGCGCAGGTGGAGGCGCTGCTGGCGACGCGCTGAC
This sequence comes from Pseudorhodoferax sp., assembly GCA_049840715.1. Lineage (GTDB taxonomy): Bacteria > Pseudomonadota > Gammaproteobacteria > Burkholderiales > Burkholderiaceae_C > Pseudorhodoferax. Next base: position 120,279 of record JASGJO010000031.1, on the reverse strand, counting down.
CGGTCACCGGCCGGCCTGGCGTGGCTCGGCCGGTGGCCGGCCGATGGCCACCAGCGGCCGCACCGCACGCGGCGGCCAACCCGGCTGCAGGTCCAGGATGGTCCAGCCGGTGGAGGCGCCGTAGCCGGCCGGGTCGCTGGCCGGCACCGACCATTCCCAGCCCGCGCCGTCGCGCAGGCGGCCCTGGCGCGCCAGCGCCGCCTGCCACTGTGCGCGCGTCGCGATGCCCTGGCCCAGCAGCGCCTGGGCCGTGGCGCAGGCGGCCTCGGCCCAGCGCGCGGCCAGCGGCTGCGGCGGCGTGCCCGGGTAGGGCGTGGCGCGCCACCAGCGCTGGCCGTCACCGGGCGCATCGTGCGAGGGCTGGGGCAGCAGCCACCAGCCGGCCGCCGGCGGCGCGTCGTCGGCCAGCCACAGGCCGGCCTGGCCCGGGGCCAGCACCGGCGCGGCCAGCGGCTGCCACTGCAGCGGGCGTCCGCCGTCCTGCCGCACGACCTGGGCGATGCGCGCCAGCAGCGGCTGCGCATCGCGGCCAGCACCTGCCCACACCGGCAGCCGCGCCGGCCCGGCCTGTTCCTGCAGCCAGGCCAGCACCAGCGCCACGGCGCGGGCCTCGGCGCCGCCGAACAGCCAGAGCGCACCGGGCGTGCCGGGGGCCGGGTCCGCGACCAGCGGGAACAGCGCGGGTAGCGGCTCGCCGCTGGACGGCGCGGGCGGCTGCCAGCCGCGCCAGGGCGGGGCGATGGCGGCCAGCACCTCGGGGCGCTGCTGCCAGCGCTGCCACTGGCGCGCGGCATCGTCGGCACTGGCGGCGTCCACGCTGTCCAGCTCGGCGCTGCCGCGCAGGCGTTCGGCCAGGCAGGCGCGCAGGCGGCGGTCGATGTCCTGCTCGATGGCCGGGGCCCGGCCGTCGGCCAGGCGCAGCAGCGCCAGCCGCGGCAGCGCCTGGGCGCGGCCCTGGCTGCCCAGGTGCTCCAGGTGCGCGGCCAGGGCGTCCAGCGCGGCATCGTCGATGTCGAAGCGCGGCATGGCCGTGGCCAGCAGCCGGCCGTCGGCCGCGCGGCCGTGGCGCACCGCCTGGCGCAGGCGCTCGCGCGCCTGGGCCCGCTGGCCGGCGTCGAGCGAGGACCAGGCGGGCCAGCGCAGCCCGGGCGCGCGCTGCGTGCCCTCGCCGCCGCCGTCGGCCCGCAGGCCGTGGCAATTGGCACAGGCCACGGCGGCGCCGCGCAGCACCCAGCTGCCGTCGGCGCCGGTGCGGGCCGACAGCTGCTGCGCCGGCGCGCCACCGGCTTCGTACAGCCGGCGGCCGGCGTCGTCGGCCTGGGCCGGGCCCGTGGCCAGCGCCAGCAGCAGCGCGAAGAACCTCATCCGGCTCCGGGCAGGAAGCGCTGCAGCTGCTGCGCCAGTGCCTGCGGGCTGCCGTCGGGCCGCAGCTTGCCCCAGTGGCCGGCGGCGGCGCGGCCGGCGATCAGGCCGGTCTGGTGCGCGTCCGGCGCGTCGGGCCACAGGCCCAGGCGGCCGAGCACGCGCTGGACGTCGGCCGGCTGGCCGCCGAGGAAGCGCCAGCCGGGCCCGTCCGCGCCCTGGCGCCGGGCGAACTGCTTGAGCTGGTCGGGGCCGTCGTTCAGCGGGTCCACGGTGATCGACAGGAACCAGATGTCGCGGCCGAAGAGCAGCCCCAGCAGGTCGCGCACCTGCACCAGTTGCTGCGTCAGCAGCGGGCAGGCCGAGGAGCAGCCGACGAAGGCCGCGTTGACCAGCACCGTGCGCGGCGCCAGCAGGTCCGAGTAGAAGGCGTGCGGCCGGCGGTCCTGGTCGACCAGGGCGGTGTCGGTGAACCAGGCCTTGCCGCGCGCGGCACGGGCGTCGGCGTCCTGGGCGCGGGCCGGTGCCAGCGCGGCGGCGGCGCTGGCGATGAGCAGTTGGCGGCGGTGCATCAGCGCGTTCCTCCGAGGGCGCGTTCCAGCTGTTCCACGCCGGGCATGCCGACGATGCGCCGCGGCGAGCCGGCCGGGCCGGCCAGCCACAGCGGTCCGTGGTCGGCCGGGTTGGCGCCGGGGCTGGCGCCCAGCGCGTCCAGCGTGGCGAACACGGTGTCGGGGCGGCCGGTCAGCCACCACCAGTGCGGGCCGGGCGCGAAGGCCTGGGCGAACGCGGCCAGCCGCGGCGGGTCGTCGTTCAGCGGGTCGACCGACAGGGAGATCAGCACCAGCTCGGGCCCCAGCCGCAGGCCCAGCCGGTCCTGCAGGTGCGCCAGCATCGCGGACTGCACGCCGCAGAAGCTGGAGCAGCCGGTGAACACGAAGTTGACCAGCGCGCGCCGCTCGCGCCAGACTTCGCTGCGCAGGCGCACGGGCCTGCCGTCGCGGTGCAGCAGCAGGCTGTCGGGCACGGCGGCGGCGCGGGCCGGCAGTGCGGCGCCGGCGGCGGCCGCCAGTAGCGCGCGGCGGGTGGGGTGGAGCAGGGTCATGGGGCAGCCTTCTGGCGGATGAAGCTGGTGTAGGCCCAGCGCGCGCCGGAGCCGGCCGGCGCGCTGGGGTGCACGTACCACAGGCCGCTGGCCAGCGGCGGCAGCTCGGCCTCGTACCGGCCGCCGGCCTGCTGGCGCGCCAGCACCTGCAGGCCGGTGGCGCCGGGCTGGAACAGCCGCAGCGCCACGGCCGGCGGCAGCGCGGCCGCGGGCGTGCCCTCGATGCGCAGCGCCAGCCGCGCCTGCGCCACCGGCAGCTGTTCCCAGGCCAGGCGCCAGCCCGGCTCGGCGGAGGCCGGCGCGGCCTGCAGCGCCAGCGGCGTGCACTGGCGCGTGCGCGGCGCTTCGGTGGCCACGGCCAGCATCAGCTGCGTGGCGGCCGGCAGCGTGAACTGCGCCTCGTACACGCCCGGCGCGGTCTCGCGCAGGCCGCGCCGGGCCACGCGCACGGCGCGCAGCTCGTGCCCGCGCGCGGAGACGCTGCCGGCCGGCGCGTTCATGCCTTCCATGTAGAAGTAGATGGCGTTGTCGCCGGGGCTGGCGACGAAGCTGCCGCTGCCGTCCATCATGGCGGCCAGCGGCGTGGCCAGCGGCAGCTGCGGCGTGCGCGCGGGCGCGCGCTCGCCCATGACGATGGCCTGCACGCGCGGCGTGGCGGACAGCGAGGGCAGCGCGATCAGCGAGACGGCCTCGGTGTCCAGCGCGCGCACGTAGGCGTAGCCCGGCGTCATGCCGATGTCGTAGGGCCGGCCGCTGACGGGGATGCGGTGCGCATGGCGAAAGGCCGGCAGGTCCACCACCTCGACCTGGTGCAGCGCCGGATTGGCGACCAGCAGCCAGCGCCCGTCGGGCGACAGCGCCATGGGCCCGATGCCGGCGGCCAACGGCAGCGTGGCCAGGGGCTGACCGCGGTGGTCGAAGGCGTGCAGCGCGCCGCCGCGCGCCTCGGCCACGACGAAGCGGCGCGCCGCCGCGTCGAACACCACGTTCAGCGGCACGGCCCCGGGTGGCAGCGGCGCGCGGCGCGCCACCTGCAGCGTGGTCGGGTCGACGAACACCACCTCGGCGGCCTCGCGCTGCGTCACGGCCACCCAGCCGGCTGGGTCGAAGGCCATCTCGGCATGGCCGCGCGCCAGCGCCAGCCAGTGCAGGCGGTGCGGCGCGGCGGCGTCGACCACGGCGATGCCGCCGGGGCCGCCGTCGGCCGCCTGGGCCACGCCGGCCCAGGCGCGCGCGCCGCCGGGCTCGGCCTTCACGCGGCCGGGGGCGCCGGGCAGGGCGATGGTGGCCGTGGTGCGCAGCGCCTCCAGGTCGGCCAGGGCCAGCGCACGGGCGGCGGGCACGCCGACCCACAGCAGCCGGTCGTCGGGCGCGGCGGCCCAGTCGAAGCCGGGGCCGGGCAGGCTGAGCGTGGCGCGCAGGCTGGTGCGGCCGGCGAACTGCGTGCGCGGGTCCAGCACCGAGACGCTGGCGTCGGCGTTCAGCGCCAGCACGTCGTAGCCGTTCAGGTCGGTCAGCGCCTGCGGGTTGATGCCGGTGCCGCGGGCGTAGCGGGCCACGCGGCGCTGGCAGTCGGCGGCGTCGGGCGCGGCGCCGCCGTCCAGTGCGTCGAGCCAGACGCCGGGCAGCGTGCGCACGGGCGCGCCGTCCAGGCTGCCGGTGACGGTGGCGCGCAGCAGGGCGGGGGCGCCGGCCTGCAGGCCGGCGGGCGTGGTGGGGGCGAGGTGCAGGGCGATGCGCAGGCCGTCCTGCTCCAGCACGCGCTGCAGCGGCTCGGCCTGCGCGCCGGCCGCCAGCAATGCGAGCGCGAGGAACCAGCCGGCAGCGGGCATGGCGCTCACTCGCACGAGGTCCGCAAGCCCTGCCGCAGCGCCACCGGCATGGCCTCGCCCTGCACCCGCATCAGCGCCCACAGGCCGCTGGTCACGCCGAAGCCGGCGATGTCGCGCAGCAGGTAGTCGCCGGGCAGGCCCTGGGTGCCGCCGCCGCCCTCCAGCAGCCAGTCGAAGTGCGCGGTCGGCGAGATGCTGTCCTGCGCGCCGGCGTACAGGCCCAGCGCGCTGCGGCCCTGGCACTGGCTGGCCGTGCCGTACTGCACCGGCGTGCCGGCCGCCAGGTGCAGGCCGCCCGGCAGCGGCTGGCCCGGCGCGGCGAAGTAGGGCAGCGTCAGCGCCTTGGGCCCGCTGCGCTCGGCCAGGTAGGGGTCGCGCTGCCAGCCGTGGCCGTGCAGCACCATGGTGCTGCCGCGGCCCACGCCGGTGGGCATCAGCATCCGCAGCCGCGCTTCGGCATGGGGCGGCACGCCGAAGACCGGCGTGTACGGCCCGGCCGTGGGCGTGCCCGGGCTGGGTGCGGGCTGGTGGCTGGCGCTGGCGCAGCAGGCGTCGGCGAAGGCTTGGTGCGCGTTGGCGAAGCCGCCGAAGCCCTGGCCCGGCACCGTGGGCTGGCTGGCCTTGGGGCCATGGCCGAAGGGCGCCGCGGGGTCGATGCCGAAGCGGTACCACAGCGGCTCGGTGCCGTAGTTGATGGCCATCTGGCCGGCGTCGTGTGCGTCCTCGGGCGCCACGCGGGAGGCCGGCATCCAGGTGTCCACGCGCTCGGCGGCCAGTGCGCCCACGGCCGAGGACTTGCCGGGCACGCGCTTGCCGTAGCGCTGGTTCAGGCCCTTCTGGTGCACGGTCACGAGGTCGCGGAAGAAGTGCCAGTCCAGCGCCGACAGGCCGGCCACCGGGTACAGCACATGGGCGCTGGTGCGGGCCTGGCGCGTGGCGCCGGGGGCCGGACCGGGGTTCTGCCGGTCCAGCGCGCGGTCGTCGGCCAGCTCCCACCAGAAGCTGCCGCGCGGCTCGACCACGAAGGCGCCGACGGCCGCTTTCTGCCCCTGCTTGATGCGGTCCGGCGGCGACAGGTTGATGCCGCCGAACTCGATCGCCGCGAACCGGCAGCCGGGGCCGGACGGCGTGGCCAGCCGCGTCGTGTCGGCGCTCAGCCGCGTGCTCTCGCGCCGCAGCAGCCAGGGGTAGGGGAAGGTGGGGCTGTCCAGCGCGTCGTCGTCCAGCTCGGGCACCAGGTAGGCGATGCTGTCGGCCAGCGCCGTGGCCACTTCGACGGTGCGCGGCGCGGCCGCCGTGCCGGCGAACGCCTGCTTCAGCGCCTCGGCCACCGGCGTGCGCAGCGTTGCCGCGCACTGCTCGCGCCGGCCCAAGGTCTCGGTGCTGCTGAGTGCGGCATCGGGCGACCAGACCTGGGCCGAGTCGGCCGTGCCGCGCAGCGCGCGCTGCAGTTCGGCCGGCAGCAGGCCCAGCACGGCCGTGGGCGCCTCGCGCGTCTGCGTGGCGCCGGCGGCCGGGTCTTCCAGGCAGGCGCGCAGGGCCGGCAGCTCGACCAGCTGCTGCAGGCTGCGGCGCAGCAGCGCGTCGAAGCTGGCGGCGGCCATGCCGGCGGGCGGCGGCGTCAGCACCGCCAGGTCGTTCGTGGCCAGCGCCGGGCGCAGCGTGCGCAGGCTGCGCAGGGCCGGCTGGCTCAGCACCAGCGGGCGCTGCTTGAACGGCGCGGCCGCGCGCAGGCGCAGGGTGTCGTCGGCCGCGGGCTGGGTACCGTCCTCGTCCATGGGCATGGCCACCAGCTTCTGCAGCCGCGCGCTCAGCACTTCCAGCGTGAAGCGCTGGTTCGGCGGGCGCACCATGCGCGGCTGGCCGTCGGCGTTGCGGCGCAGCACCTCGCGCAGCTGGTTGAAGGGTTCGTAGGCCTCGGCGCCCTGGGTGCTGCCGCACATCAGGTCGGGCCGCGCCGCGGCCATGCTGAAGCTCAGTTCGCCCGCGTACCACTTGTAGGTGATCTGCTCGCCCGGCCCGGCCAGCGAGCGGGTGTTGAAGCCGACCACGCTGCCGTCGTGGTGCTGCACGTCGTACTGCAGCATCTGCGGGTGCAGGCCGATGCGGTTGGACGGGCGCACGCGGTTGTTGTTGAACGAGGCGTGCTCGCCGCTGCCGCCGTCCAGCCGCTGCGGCATCAGCATGCTCAGCGTGGTGAAGCCGGCCAGGTCCGGCATGTCGGCGCGCCGCAGCGGCAGCCGGTTCTCCAGCGTGACCTGCACGCACTCGCCGGCCGCGGCGCGCAGCACCACGGGTTCGACCGGCGCGCCGGCTTTGATGCGGTGCGTGGCAGGGTCGATGTCCTGCCTGTGCACGACCAGGATGGCGGTGGGGTCGTGCAGCGGGCCGATGCCGAAGCGCTCGGTGCGCTGCACCACCTGGCGCTCGTCCTGCGGCGTGGCCGGATCGTCCTCCTCGGCGTAGACGTTCAAGCGGATCTCGGTGGCGCGCGGGTTGTAGACCAGGGTGCCGCCGTCGGCGTGGACCCCGCCCACGCCGGCCAGCGCGACGGCCGGCACCTTGTCCAGCAGCTGGTTGGCCAGGCCGGCGACGAGTTGGTAGTTGCGCAGCGGCGCGTCGCGCGGGCAGTCGTTGGCGCGCATCGACTTGTCGCCCGAGAAGAACAGCGTGGGCTGCGGGTTGGCCGGCAGCGGCACCAGCCGGTCGCGCGCGCCGCGGCGCTCCAGCGTGCGGATCAGGCCCCAGGCGCCGTTCCACAGCCCGTCCTGGCTGCTGTCGATGGCGTACAGGCGGTCGGTGCTGTGCAGCTTGTCGTTGCCGGCGTAGTCGGTGATGCGGGTGGACAGCGTGAACTGCTCGGACAGGCCGATGTTCTGCGAGCCGCGCCAGCCCGACTGCGGCGACTGCCCGTAGCCGCTGCCCGCCTGCAGCCACTTGAGGCCGTTGATGGCGCCGGTGTGCTCGTGCTCGTGCGAGCCGGCCTGGATCTTGATGCGCACCAGGTCGCCCGAGTAGGCGCGCACGATGGGCGTGTACGGATCGCCCGGGCGCACGTCGTGCGTGAGCAGGTCGTAGGGGCTGTCGCCCTTGGCGTCGTTCAGCGCGGCCAGGCGCCGGTCGGTGCGGCTCTGGTAGGCGTAGGCCAGGTCGCCGGCCGGGCCGGGGCTCTGGCGCGCCTGGGCGTCGCCGGGGGCGTGCACCGGGCGGTCGGTGCCGGCGGAATCGCGCAGCTGCAGCACGCGCGCGGCCACCGGCTCCTGGCGGTAGTTGACGACCATGGTGCCGATGTCGTCGGCCGAGATCACCTCGGGGCAGGGGCGCGGGATGCTGGGCAGCGCACCGTGCGCTTTGGCCTCGGCGGGCTCCAGCTGGTCGGCGCCGCCGGGGCAACTGGCCGGCAGCGCCACCACGTCCGGGAAGTTGGGCGAGGCCGGCTTGCGGAACGAGGGCGTGACGGTCTTGCGGAAGCTCTGCGTGTTGCCGGCATCGGCCTTGGCCACGACCACGCCCTGCGCGTCCACCCCGCGGAACTCGTGCTTGCGGTAGGCGTGCTGGAAGTCGCCGAACTGCAGGAAGAACTCGCGGTGCGTCTCGTGCAGCTTCTCGTCGGCCGAACGGATCACCGCCTGCCAGCTGGTGGGGCCGCCGTCGCAGCGGCCGCTGGTCGGCGCGCCGGGCGCGAACTCCTTGCTGCAGTCGGTACCGGGCTCGCCACGGCTGTACAGCAGCTCGCCCGATTCGTTGTGCACCCAGGTGGAGCGCGGCGGCTCGGTCAGCATGGTGGCGTACAGGCCGACCTGCTGGTGCGTGGACGGGCCCAGGTGGTCGTGCGTGAAGGTGATGCCCAGGCCGCGGTGCACGTGCTCCTTGTTGACGACCGGGTCGGAGAACCAGCGCTGGAGGGTGGTGCGCGCGCCCAGCCAGTCGCACTGGCCGGGGCTGCCGGGGCGGCCGGCCTTCTCGTTGTTGAACTCCGCGTAGGGCGTAGCGTGCCACAGCCTAACGCACTGCTCGGCCGTCAGCTGGAACGGCCCGCCGCGGCCGAAGAAGTAGTGCGGCTGCGGCACCAGCGCGTCGCCGGGCTGGGCGGCCCGCGCCGGGTCGTGCGCGGGCTGGCCGGCGGCATACGGGTTGGGCACGGCGGCACCGGGATTCGTCTTGTTCCACTCGTTGATGGCGTGGATGCGGCTCCTGACCATGCCGGGCGAGAAAGTGCCGTCCTCGTAGTTCCAGCCGTTGGCCGAGCCGTCGGCCGAGGGCAGGTCCCACTTGGGCAGGTGGATGTGCTGGCCGATCACGTCGGTGGGCGTGCGCACCTGGTAGTCGTCCATCTCGAACTCCTTGGGGACGAGGTTGGTGTGCAGGTAGCGCGCGCAGTCGAAGGTGTTCATGCGCAGCACCAGCGGCTCGGGCGGGCGCGGGTTCTTCACGTCCCCGGCGCCGGGCAGTGTCCGAAAGCCGGTGGCCAGCGTGGCGTCCACGTCCTCCCACAGCGCCAGGATGCGCTGCTGCGGGTAGTGGTCGCCGAGCTTGTTGATGGTCACGTCCAGCTGGATGTTGGCGCCCTTGTAGATGCGCGGCGTGTCGGCGTCGAAGGGGCTGGCGTCGGCCAGGCTGGTGCTGCCGTCGCTGCCGAAGTAGCGGCCCTGCACGCCGGCCGACAGGCGCTGGCGCCGGTCATCCACGCAGGGGTCGAAGAAGGGCGCGCCGGGCTCGGGCCTGCCGCCGTTGGTGACGAAGTCGGCCGCCTGCAGCTGGCCGTCCGGGCGCACGGCGGTGCTGGCGTGCGCGCTCTGCGCGTGGAACTTCATCGCCAGCTGTTCGAGGTCGGTGCCGGTCTCGGGAAAGTAGCGCGGCTTGGCGGCCTTTTCCTTCTTGGTCGCGTCCAGCCGGGTGAAGCTGTCCTGCGACGCGCTGCCGGCCGAGTAGCCGAACACCGCATGCCGCGGCACGCCGCCGTCGGTGCCGCCCACGCTGGCGTGCATGTCCAGCGGCGGCGTGGTCGGGCGCGAGCCCACGGTGTCCTCGATGCCGGCGATCCAGAACGGGAAGCCGGGGTTGCGTTCGCGCTCGGTGACCTTGGCCAGCGAGCCGATGGGCCGCTGGTTGTGCGGTGACAGCGCCGGGTTGGCGGCCACCTCCACGCGGCCGGGCACCGGCGCCAGCGCCTTGCCGGGCAGCGGCACCACGGCTGGGATCGGCGTGCCGGCGACGATCTCGCCGTCGGGCAGCGCCCGCGCGCCCTTCGCGGGCTGGCCGTCGGCCAGCGCATAGGGCGTGCGGTGGATGCCGGGCACGCCGTCGGCACCGCCGCTGACCTGCAGCACGGTGCCGGCCTCGAAGGTGTCATGGATGCGCCACAGGTACCACATGCCCTGGGCGAAGTGCGGGTAGTAGTGGCAGTGGAACACCGCGTCGCCGGCGCTCTTGTTGCGGTTGCCCGAGCCGCCGAAGGCGATCTCGTAGGTGTAGCCCGAGCCGGGGCCGATGGCCTGGGCGTCGATGTAGTTGGCGTTGTCGTCGTTGGGGTTGAACAGCCACTGGTGGTTGTGCAGGTGGAAGATGTGTTGTTCCTTGCCGGTGTGCAGGTTGCGGAACTTGACGAAGTCGCCCAGGTAGCTGTGGTGCACGTTGGCGGGGTCGTGCGGGTAGAAGGCCTTGGTGGCCTTGGGGCCCTGCAGCGTGTACTCGGTGCCGACACGGTCCTTGAGCTTGGCGGCCAGGTCTGCGAGCTGGTCCTGCACGCCGCTGGCGAGCTTACCGTGCAGGTTCACGCCGACCAGGTCGGGACCTTCCAGGCGGCCGGCTTGCAGAGGCTCCAGGCCCAGGTTGGCCGGGCGGTCCACCAGCAGGGCCGGGTCGCCCACGGTGAACGAGGACAGGAAGAACTCCTCGAACGCGCAGTCCACGCAGTCGTGCATCGGCCCCACGGCCAGCCGGTTGGCCACCACCTCGGCGCCGACGCCACCGCTGCCGTAGTTGATCATGAAGGCGTCGCGCACGCCGTGCAGCGTGTGGCCCAGCACCGGGTCGTCGAACAGCGCCGGAAAGGCCTGGGCGGTGGCGTTCTCGTCGTGGAACACGCTGACGAATTCGCGGAAGGCTTCCAGCCGGTTCGGCAGCGTGGGGTTGGTGGCGCCGGTGGATTCGAGCGGGTAGGTGGACCTGGGGAAGCTGCCGTCCTTCTCGGGGCCCAGCACGATGGCGTTGAGGTCGCCGTGCACGATGCGGCGGCGGCCGTCGGCGCCGCGCTGCTCCATGGCCAGGATGGGCAGGCCGGCCTTGCCCTCGGCGTTCCAAGGCGCCTCGTCGGGGTAGGTGGCGGCGTAGTCGACGACGGGCGGGCCGGCCCGCCCGTCGGGCTGGGCGATGCAGGCGCGCTCGGGCAGCTGGCGGCCGACGCAGGGCAGCACCGCGGCGCCGCCGATGGCCGGGTCCTTCAGCAGCCGCGTGGCCAGGCGCAGCTCCTCCTCGGTGACCTGGCCGCGGTAGGCGCGGCCGCCCACGGGCTGCACCGCCACGGTGGCGAACAGGCCGGTGCCGCTGGTGCCGGCCGTGCCCTCGCCGCCGAAGGCCGCGCCCGGGTTGGAGACCAGGAAGCTGCCCTCGGCCGGCGCGAAGAAGGTGTAGCTGGCGCTCTGCCCCGGGCCGACCAGGCTGCTGGCGTTGGCGCCGGCGTGCGAGCTGTCCGAGGCGATGGAGCCGATCGGCTGCAGCCCGTTCGGGTGGAAGCCCACCCGGCGGCTGGCGACCTGGTCGTCGATCTTCATGCGCTCGTCATGGGACCGGTGCTCCATCGGATGGCCGGAGGGCAGCAGCTGCTGGTCGGCCTCGAACGGGTTGGAGACGGTCGCCAGCAGGTTGGTCAGTCGCACGCTGAGGCATTCGCCGGCCGCCACGCGCAGCACCAGCGGGCGCGGGCGCAGGTCGGGCCGCAGCGTCACGTGGCTGGGCTGGCGCAGGCGCAGCAGCGGCACGGCGGCCTTGATGTCCGCATCGGTCGCCGGGCGCGGCGGCTTGTCGGGTTCGCGCACCACCAGGTCGTGCTTGAGCGCATACATCTGCCAGTTGACGTTCTGCGCGCCCAGGCGGTTGAAGACCATCGGCATGTCGATGGCGACCACGTCGGCATGGACGGTGTTGTCGGCCGTGCAGGTCGGGCTCTGCGCGCCGGCGGTGCAGGCCCAGGCCAGCGTGGACAAGGCGGACCAACGACGGTACGTGCGCATGGCGTTCCTCCCGTGCCGGCTAGTTCCCCGGGTGCGCGTCGCCGGCCTGCACGCCCACCGTGTGCGCTGCAGTCTAGGCAGCCGGCCTCGCGCTGTGATCCACCAAACAAGGTACGCCACGCAGCTTTTACATGTCGTAACGGTGTCCGGCAGGCATGCTTTCTGCTTCGGCATCGCCATGACCGCGAGGCAGCCGCGCGGAACCCCGGATGGGGCATGCCGTGCACCAGATGCGAGCGGGCGTGCCCCGGGCGGGTTTCGTCGCGGGTTACTCTGTATATACAGGTTTGCTCAGGCGGATGAGACTGCGCCCCGCGTGGCCCCCCGGCTGCTCATCGGCGACCGAAGCGTTCAACCCCAACCCAGGAGGGCCGCATGGCCAAGACAGTTTTCTCCAAGCTCGCAACCGTGCTGGCCGCAGGCGCACTGGCCGCCATGGCCCAGGGTGCGGCGGCCCAGACCAAGGTCGTGATCGGCATGTCCGGCTGGACCGGCTTCGCCCCGCTGACGCTGGCCGACAAGGCCGGCATCTTCAAGAAGAACGGGCTGGACGTGGAGATCAAGATGATTCCGCAGAAGGACCGCCACCTGGCCCTGGCCTCCAAGTCCATCCAGTGCGCGGCCACCACCGTGGAGACCCACGTGGCCTGGAACACCAACGGCGTGCCCATCGTGCAGATCTTCCAGCTCGACAAGTCCTACGGCGCCGACGGCATCGCCGTGCGCAACGACATCAAGAGCTTCGCCGACCTCAAGGGCAAGACCGTGGCCGTGGACGCGCCCGGCACGGCGCCGTACTTCACGCTGGCCTGGATGTTGAGCAAGAACGGCATGAGCGTGAAGGACGTCAAGACCGTCACGCTGGCGCCGCAGCCCGCCGCGCAGTCCTTCGTGACGGGGCAGAACGACGCAGCCGTGACCTACGAGCCCTACCTCTCGACCGTGCGCGACAACGCCGCCGCCGGCAAGATCCTCGCGACCACGCTGGACTTCCCGCACATCCAGGACACGCTGGGCTGCGCGCCCGACTGGCTCAAGGCCAACGGCACGGCCGCCAAGGCGCTGGCCGATTCGTACTTCCAGGCACTGGAGATGATCAAGAGCGACACGGCCAAGGCCAACGAGATCATGGGCGGCGCGGTCAAGCAGACCGGCGAGGCCTTCGCCAAGTCGGCGAGCTACCTGCGCTGGCAGGACAAGGCGGCCAACCAGAAGTTCTTCGCGGGCGAACTGGAGACCTTCATGAAGGAGGCCGCGGTGATCCTGCAGGAGGCCGGCGTGATCCGCAAGCAGCCCGACAACTGGGCCGCCATGTACGACGCCAGCTACATCAAGTAAAGCGATGGCCGGCGACACCACCCGCGTTCTCTCTGCGGCCGCACCCGCGGCGATGCCGGCAGCCCCGGTGCGCCGGCGCCGCGGCATGGTGCCTTTGGCCCCCGTCAGCCCCACGGCCCGCTGGCTGCTGGGCCTGGCCTTCTTCGTGCTGTTCGTGGCCGTCTGGGCGTTCTTCACGCTCGGCGGCTTCGTCTCGCCGACCTTCCTGGCCAGCCCCATCACGATGGTGCAGGAGGCGTGGCTGCTGTTCACCGAGTACGGCTTCATCCACGACATCGGCATGACCGTCTGGCGCGTGCTGGGCGGCTTCATCCTGGCGGCCGTCGTCGCCGTGCCGCTGGGCATCGCGATGGGCGCGTACAAGCCGGTCGAGGCCTTCCTCGAACCCTTCGTCTCGTTCTGCCGCTACCTGCCGGCCTCGGCCTTCATCCCGCTGCTGATCCTGTGGGCCGGCATCGGCGAGACGCAGAAGCTGCTCGTGATCTTCATCGGTTCGGTGTTCCAGATCATCCTGATGGTGGCCGTGACGGTGGGCGGCGCGCGCAAGGACCTCGTGGAGGCCGCCTACACGCTGGGCGCCGACAGCCGCGGCATCGTGCGCCGCGTGCTGATCCCGGGCGCCGCGCCCGGCATCGCCGAGACGCTGCGCCTGGTGCTGGGCTGGGCCTGGACCTATGTGATCGTGGCCGAGCTGATCGGCTCGTCCTCGGGCATCGGCCACATGATCACCGACAGCCAGGCGCTGCTGAACACCGGCCAGATCATCTTCGGCATCATCGTGATCGGCCTGATCGGGCTGGTCTCCGACTTCATCTTCAAGGCGGTCAACCGCAAGCTGTTCGCCTGGGCCAGTCTGTGACGAGCAACCAACTTTCCATCCGCGGCGTCTCGCGCACCTTCACGAGCCCCGGCGGCAAGTCCACCCAGGCCCTGCAGCCGGTGGACTTCGAAGTGCGCAAGAACGACTTCGTGACCATCCTGGGCCCTTCGGGCTGCGGCAAGTCCACGCTGCTGCGCATCGTCGCGGGGCTGGACGACCCGACGACCGGCCAGGTGCTGCTGGACGGCCGGAACATCGAAGGCCCCGGCGCCGACCGCGGCATGGTGTTCCAGAGCTACACGCTGTTCCCCTGGCTCGACATCGAGCAGAACATCCGCTTCGGCCTGCGCGAGCGCGGCCTGCCGGAAAGCGTGCAGAAGGAGCGGGCCGACTACTTCATCGCCAAGGTCGGCCTGCGCGGCTTCGAGCAGCACTTCCCCAAGCAGCTGTCGGGCGGCATGCAGCAGCGCACGGCGATCGCGCGGGCGCTGGCCAACGATCCCAAGATCCTGCTCATGGACGAGCCCTTCGGCGCGCTCGACAACCAGACCCGCGTGCTCATGCAGGAGCTGCTGCTGGGCATCTGGGAGGCCGAGCAGAAGACCGTGCTGTTCGTGACCCACGACATCGACGAGGCCATCTTCATGGCCAGCCGCGTGGCCGTGTTCAGCGCGCGGCCCGGCCGCATCAAGAGCGAGATCGCGGTGGACCTGCCGCACCCGCGCCACTACACGGTCAAGACCACGCCCGAGTTCATGGAGCTCAAGGCCCGCCTGACCGAAGAGATCCGCGCCGAGTCCATGGCCGCCGCCGGGCATTGAGATGAAATCCGGCCCCGCGACCGCCCGCCACGCGCCCGCGCGCTCCGAGGCCGCGCCCGCGCTGGCGCTGTACGAGCAGGTCAAGGAGCACATCACGCGCCGCATCCAGAGCGGCGAGTGGCCGGCCGGCCACCGGCTGCCGTCCGAGCACGAGCTCGTGGCGCAGTTCGGCATCTCGCGCATGACGGCCAACCGCGCGCTGCGCGAACTCATGGACCAGGGCCGCATCGTGCGCGTGGCCGGCGTGGGCAGCTTCGTGGCCGAGGCCAAGCCGCAGTCCACGCTGCTGCAGATCGCCAACATCGCCAGCGAGATCCGCGGCCGCGGCCACGACTACGGCTTCCAGCTGATCGCGGCCGAGCGCGTGGCGGCCTCGCCCGACGTGGCGGCCTGGATGGACGTGCGCATGGGCGAATCCCTCGTGCACTGCGTCTGCCTGCACCTGGAGGACGGCGTGCCCGTGCAGTTGGAAGACCGCTACGTGAACCCGCGCATCGTGCCGGCCTTCCTCGAGCAGGACTTCTCGGCCGTGCCGCCCAGCGAGTACCTCGTGCGCAACGTGCCGTTCGACCAGATCGAGCACCTCGTCGACGCGGTGCTGCCCACGCCCGAGCAGGCCGAGCGCCTGGCCATGGACCGGGCCGAGCCCTGCCTGCTGCTGACCCGCCGCACCTGGGCGCGCGGCCAGACCATCACGCTGGTGCGCTGCCTGCACCCGGCTTCGCGCTACCGCCTGGGCAGCCGTTTGCGCAACGACGGCAACCAGGGGCTGGCATGAGCGCACGCGGCGAGGGGCCCCGCGTAGCGGGGATCGACGCCAGCGTGAATGTCGCCTGGCACCGACCGGCGCAACCGTTGCATGGCCTGAGCGCAACGGAGGTGCCTGGCCTGATTTTTTTGCGTCCGTACTTGTATAGACAGGAATTGCCATGAGCACTGAAACCGACACCTTGACGCTGTCGCCCGGCAACGTGGGCCTGGCCCCGCTGCGGCGCATCCACGCCGGCGGCGTGCGGCTGGCGCTGGACGCGGGCGCGCGCGCCGGCCTCGCGGCGGCGCAGGCGACCGTGCAGTCCATCCTCGACGCCGGTGCCGTGGCCTACGGCATCAACACCGGCTTCGGCAAGCTCGCGCAGACCATCATCCCGTCCGGGCGCCTGGCGGAACTGCAGCGCAACCTGGTGCTCTCGCACGCGGTCGGCACGGGCGCGCCGCTGGCGGCCGGCGTGGTGCGGCTGGTGCTGGCGGCCAAGGCCGTGAGCCTGGCGCGCGGCCATTCGGGCGTGCGGCCCGCGCTGGTCGATGCCTTGCTGGCGCTGTTCAACGCGGGCGTGGTGCCGCGCATCCCGGCCAAGGGCTCGGTCGGCGCGTCGGGCGACCTGGCGCCGCTGGCGCACCTGGCCTGCGTGCTGATCGGCGAGGGCGAGGCCGAACTCGCCGACGGGCGCGTGGTGCCCGGCGCCCAGGCCATGCGTTCGGTCGGGCTCGAACCCTTCGTGCTGGGCCCCAAGGAAGGCCTGGCGCTGCTGAACGGCACCCAGGTCTCGACCGCGCTCGCGCTGTCCGGCCTGTTCGGCGCCGAGAACGTGTTCGCCGCGGGCCTGATGGCCGGCGCGCTCTCGCTCGAGGCCATCCAGGGCTCGATCAAGCCCTTCGACGCGCGCATCCACGCCGCACGCGGCCAGAGCGGCCAGATGGCGGTGGCGGGGGCGGTGCGCGCGCTGCTGGAAGGCAGCGAGATCATCCCGGGCCATGCCAACTGCGGCCGCGTGCAGGACCCGTACTCGATCCGCTGCATCCCGCAGGTCATGGGCGCCTGCCTGGACAACCTGGCCCATGCCGCGCGCGTGCTCGTGATCGAGGCCAACGCGGCGTCGGACAACCCGCTGGTCTTCACCGACACGGGCGAAGTCATCTCCGGCGGCAACTTCCACGCCGAGCCCGTGGCCTTCGCGGCCGACATCGTCGCGCTCGCCGTGGCCGAGGTCGGCGCGATCTCCGAACGCCGCATGGCGCTGCTGCTGGATTCGGGCCTGTCGGGCCTGCCGCCCTTCCTCGTGCGCGACGGCGGCGTGAACTCCGGCTTCATGATCGCCCAGGTCACGGCCGCCGCGCTCGCGTCGGAGAACAAGTCGCTGGCGCACCCGGCCAGCGTGGACAGCCTGCCCACCTCGGCCAACCAGGAGGACCATGTGTCCATGGCCACCTTCGCGGCGCGCCGTCTGGCCGACATGGTGGACAACACGGCCGTGGTCGTCGGCATCGAGGCCATGGCCGCCTGCCAGGGCATCGAACTGAAGCACGAGCATGCTGCCCCCACGCTCGGCACTGGCGTGTACTCGCTGCCCCCCGGGGGGGCGCAGCCCGCCTTGGGGCGGCCCGGCGGCAGGCTGAAGTCCAGCCCGCTCATGGAGGCCGAGTTCGACGCGATCCGCGCCCACGTGGGCTTCATCGAACAGGACCGCTACCTTGCGCCCGATGTGGAATCCATGCGGCAATGGGCCCTGGGTGCCCAGGGCCCCACGCCGCGTGCATGGCCCGCCGCCGTCACCGCCATCCTGCCCAGCCACGCCTGAACACCCCTAGGAGAACGCCATGAACGCACCCGAGAAATTCGCCGCCGACATCGGCACCCGCCACGACCCCAACCGCAGGATCGCCGCGCCCACGGGCACTGCGCTCACGTGCAAGAGCTGGCTGACCGAGGCGCCGTTCCGCATGATCCAGAACAACCTGCACCCCGACGTGGCCGAGCGGCCCGAGGACCTCGTGGTCTACGGCGGCATCGGCCGCGCGGCGCGCAACTGGGAATGCTTCGACCAGATCCTGGCCTCGCTCAAGGACCTGGAGGCCGACGAGACGCTGCTGGTGCAGTCGGGCAAGCCTGTGGGCGTGTTCAAGACCCATGCCGACGCGCCGCGCGTGCTGCTGGCCAACTCCAACCTCGTGCCGAAATGGGGCAACTGGGAGCACTTCAACGAGCTGGACCGCAAGGGCCTGTTCATGTACGGCCAGATGACGGCGGGCAGCTGGATCTACATCGGCAGCCAGGGCATCGTGCAGGGCACCTTCGAGACCTTCGTGGAGGCGGGCCGCCAGCACTATGCCAACGACCTGTCCGGCAAGTGGATCCTGACGGCCGGCCTGGGCGGCATGGGCGGCGCGCAGCCGCTGGCCGCCACGCTGGCCGGCGCCTGCTCGCTGACCGTCGAATGCCAGCAGAGCTCGATCGACTTCCGGCTGCGCACGCGCTACGTGGACAAGCAGGCCCGCGACATCGACCACGCCATCGAACTGCTGCGCCAGCACACGGCCGCCGGCGAGGCGGTGTCGATCGCGCTGCTGGGCAACGCCGCCGAGGTGCTGCCCGAACTCGTGAAGCGCGCGCAGGCGGGTGGCTTGCGCCCCGACCTCGTGACCGACCAGACCTCGGCTCACGACCTGATCCACGGCTACCTGCCGGCCGGCTGGACCGTGCCGCAGTGGAAGGCCGCGATGGCCGACCCGGCCCAGCACGCCGGCCTGAAGGCCGCCGCGGCCAGGAGCTGCGCGCAGCACGTGCAGGCCATGCTGGACTTCCAGGCCATGGGCGTGCCCACCGTGGACTACGGCAACAACATCCGCCAGGTGGCGCTGGACGAGGGCGTGCGCAACGCCTTCGACTTCCCGGGCTTCGTGCCGGCCTACATCCGCCCGCTGTTCTGCGAGGGCAAGGGCCCGTTCCGCTGGGTCGCGCTCTCGGGTGATCCGCAGGACATCTACAAGACCGACGCCAAGATCAAGGAACTGTTTCCGGAGAACAGGCACACGCACCGCTGGCTGGACATGGCGCGCGAGCGCATCGCCTTCCAGGGCCTGCCGGCGCGCATCTGCTGGCTGGGCCTGGGCGAGCGGCACCTGGCGGGCCTGGCCTTCAACGAGATGGTGCGCACGGGCGAGCTCAAGGCCCCGATCGTGATCGGCCGCGACCACCTGGACACGGGCTCGGTCGCCAGCCCCAACCGCGAGACCGAGGGCATGCGCGACGGCACCGACGCCGTCTCCGACTGGCCGCTGCTCAACGCGCTGCTCAACACCGCGGGCGGCGCCACCTGGGTCAGCCTGCACCATGGCGGCGGCGTGGGCATGGGCTACTCGCAGCATGCGGGCATGGTCATCGTCTGCGACGGCACCGAGGCCGCCGACAAGCGCCTGGCCCGCGTGCTCGTCAACGACTGCGCCTCGGGCGTGATGCGCCATGCCGACGCGGGCTACGAACTGGCCATCGCCACGGCCAGGAAGTTCGGCCTGAAGCTGCCCATGGTGAAGTGAGATGGACGGCTTGCCCGACACCGAGATGCTGCGCCGGCGCGTGGCCGAGCGCGTGGACGATGCGACGGTCGCGCAGTTCCAGCGCGACGGCGCCTGCGTCGTCCGCCAGCTGCTGACGCAGGACGAGCTCGCGCTGCTGGCCGAGGGCATCGAACGGAACCTTGCCGCGCCCAGCCCGCGCGGCAAGGTGGCGAGCCGGCCCGACGACCCCGGCCGCTTCTTCGAGGACTTCTGCAACTGGCAGCACATCGCGGCCTACCGGCGCTTCGTGTTCGAGACGCCGCTGGCCCTGCTGGCCCAGCGCCTGATGGGCGCGCGCGAGGTGCGCCTGTACCACGACCACCTGCTCGTCAAGGAGCCCGGCACGCGGCAGAAGACGCCCTGGCACCAGGACCAGCCCTACTACAACATCGACGGCATGCAGAACGTGAGCATGTGGATTCCGGTCGATCCGGTGCCGCGCGCGTCCACGCTGGAGTTCGTGGCCGGCTCGCACCGGGGCCCCTGGCTCATGCCGCGCACCTTCATGGACCACCAGGCCAAGTGGTTTCCCGAAGGCAGCCTGGCCGACCTGCCCGACATCGAGGGCGCGCGCGAGCGCTTCCCCATCCTGGGCTGGGACATCGCGCCGGGCGACTTCGTCTGCTTCCACATGCTGACCCTGCACGCGGCCGCCGGCGTGGGCAACACGCAGCGCCGCCGCGTGTTCTCGCTGCGCTTCCTGGGCGACGACATCCGCCACGCACCGCGGCGCTGGAAGACCTCGCCCGAGTTCCCCGGCCTGGCCGACGAACTGCCCGCCGGCGCGCCCATGGACCACGCGCTGTTCCCGCGCCTGGTCGGTTGAGCGGCGGGCCCTGATCCTGCTAGCTTCTGCGCTTCCTTCACATTCCCAACGGAGAACCCCCATGACCCTTCGCCGCCATCTGCTTGCCCTGGCCCTGCTGTCGTCCACCGCCTTCGGCGCCCACGCCCAGGCCGTGCTCAAGGTCGCCACCGACGCCACCTTCCCGCCCATGGAGTTCTTCGAGAACGGCCAGCGCACGGGCTTCGACACCGAGCTCGTGGAAGCCATCGGCAAGCAGATGGGCCGCAAGGTCGAGTGGGTGGACATCGACTTCAAGGGCCTGATCCCGGCCCTGGTCTCCAGGCGCGTGGACATGGCCGTGTCGGCCATCTACATCACCGACGAGCGCAGGAAGGTCGTGGACTTCACCGAGCCCTACTACGCGGGCGGCCTGGTCGCCATGGTCAAGGCCGACAACGCCACCATCAAGTCGCCGGCCGACCTGGCCGGCAAGAAGGTCAGCGTGCAGGTGGGCACCAAGTCGGTGAGCTATCTCAAGGAGGCGCACCCCAAGGTCCAGCTCGTGGAGGTCGAGAAGAACCAGGAGATGTTCAACCTCGTGGACGTGGGCCGCAGCGATGCCGCCGTCACGGGCAAGCCGGCCGCCTACCAGTACGTGCGCACGTCGCCCCGGCGCTCAAGGTGCTGCCCGAGCAGCTCACGACCGAGGAATACGGCATGGCGATCCGCAAGGACACGCCCGAACTCACCAAGGCCGTGAACGAGGCGATTGCCAGGCTCAAGGCCGACGGCAGCTATGCGGCCATCGTCAAGGAGTTCGTAGTCACGCCCTGATGCAGGCCACCTTGCAGGGTTGACATGGATCTGGACTTCTCCCCGTCTGGCGGCGGCTGGGACGCGCTCGCGCGCGGCACGCTGGTCACCATCGAGATCACGGTCTGCGCGCTGCTGCTGGGCTGCGTGCTGGGGCTGCTGGTCGGCATCGGCCGCCTGCACCCGCAGCGGCGCTGGCTCTACGGCGCGTGCACCGGCCTACGTGACCGTGGTGCGCGGCACGCCGCTACTGGTGCAGCTGTTCATCCTGTTCTTCGGCCTGCCGCATTTCGGCGTGCTGCTGCCGGCCTTCCTGTGCGGCGTGCTGGGCCTGGGCGTCTACTCGGGCGCCTACGTATCGGAGATCGTGCGCGGCGCCATCCAGTCCATCGACCAGCGGCCAGACCCTGGCTGCGCAGTCGCTGGGCATGACGGCGCCCACGGCCATGCGCCACATCATCCTGCCGCAGGCCGTGGTGCGCATGATTCCGCCGCTGGGCAACGAGTTCATCGCGCTGATCAAGAATTCGGCCCTGGTCTCGCTGCTGACCATCCACGACGTGATGCACGAGGGGCAGAAGATCATCAGCGTGTCCTACCGCTCGCTGGAGGTCTACCTGGCCATCGCGGCCGTGTACTTCGCGCTGACCGGCACCGTGATGCTGGTGCTGCGGCATTTCGAACGGCGGTTGAGCCAGGGAGGGCTGGTGCGATGAACGCGAAGGTGCAGCGTTTCGACGTGGCGGAACTGCCCGCCACGCCCTGGAAGAACGGCGGCGGCAGCACGCGCGAGATCGCGAGCTGGCCGCCCGGCGCGGGCTTCGAGGGCTTCGACTGGCGCGTCTCGGTCGCGCGCATCGCGGCCAGCGGCCCGTTCTCGGTGTTCGCGGGCGTGGACCGCATCATCACGCTGCTCGAGGGCGACGGCGTGCGCCTGCACGGCGAGGGCCTGGAGCACCGCCTGGCCACGCCGCTGGCCCCCTTCGCGTTCAGCGGCGACGCGCGCATCGACTGCACGCTGCTGGGCGGCCCGTCCAGCGACTTCAACGTGATGACGCGGCGCGGCCGGCTGCACGCCGTGCTGCGCGTGCTGCACCGCGCGGCCGAACTGCCCGCGGCCCCGCACGGCCTGCTGCTGGCCTGGCGCGGCCATTGGCGCGCGGGCAGCGAAGCGCTCGCGCCCGGCCAGGGCCTGTGGTGGAGCGATGCCGCCACGGGCTGGCCGCTCGACACCACGGATGCCGGGGCCGCCTTGCTGGCCGTGCAATGGCAGGCCGCCAGATAGGAAACCCCATGTCTTCTTTCGACACCCTGCCGTCGGCCGACGGCCTGTGGACCGGCCTCACGGGCCTGGACGGCCAGCCCTGCGCCATCGCCGTGCAGGACGGCCGGATCGCCTGGACCGGCGCGCCCGACGCCGTGCCCGCGGCCTGCGCGGCCCTGCCGCGCCACGCAGGGCAGGGCGCGCTCGTCACGCCCGGCCTCGTGGACTGCCACACCCACCTGGTCTACGGCGGCCAGCGTGCCAACGAGTTCGCCATGCGCCTGGCCGGCGCGAGCTACGAGGAGGTGGCCCGGGCCGGCGGCGGCATCGTCTCCAGCGTGCGCGCCACGCGCGAGGCCAGCGAAGACGCCCTCTTCGCCAGCGCCTCGGCGCGGCTGCGCAGCCTGCTGGCCGAGGGCGTCTGCGCCATCGAGGTCAAGTCGGGCTACGGCCTCGCGCTTGCGCACGAGCGCAAGCAGCTGCGCGTGGCGCGGCGCCTGGCCGCCGCCCACGGCGTGACCGTGCGCACCACCTTCCTGGGCGCGCACGCGCTGCCGCCCGAATATGCAGGGCGCAGCCAGGACTACATCGACCTGGTCTGCCGCGAGATGCTGCCGGCCCTGCACGCCGAAGGCCTGGTCGATGCGGTCGACGTGTTCTGCGAGCGCATCGCGTTCTCGCTGGCCGAGACCGAGCAGGTGTTCCAGGCCGCGCAGGCGCTCGGCATCCCGGTCAAGCTGCATGCAGAGCAGCTGTCGGACATGGGCGGCGCGGCGCTCGCGGCGCGCTACGGCGCGCTGTCCTGCGACCACATCGAGCACCTGTCGCCGGAAGGCATCGCCGCGATGGCCGCCGCCGGCACCGTGGCCGTGCTGCTGCCGGGCGCCTACTACACGCTGCGCGACACCCAGCTGCCGCCCATCGCTGCGCTGCGCGCGGCCGGCGTGCCCATGGCCGTCTCGACCGACCACAACCCCGGCACCTCGCCGGCGCTCTCCCTGCTGCTGATGGCCAACATGGCCTGCACGCTGTTTCGGCTCACGGTGCCCGAGGCGATCGACGGCATCACCACGCACGCGGCGCGCGCGCTGGGCCTGCAGGACACGCACGGCACCATCGCGGCCGGCCGGCCGGCGAACTTCGTGCTGTGGGACCTCAAGGACGCGGCCGAGCTGGCCTATTGGTTCGGCCAGCGCCCGGTGCGCTGCGTGGTCCGCCAGGGCCGCGTCGCGGAGGGCGCCGCATGAGCGCCAGGACGAGGGGCCCCGCTTGCGGGGATCGGCCCAGCGAATGCGGCACGGGCGCCGACGACGCGCCGCGGGCGATGCCACGACTTCGAGGAGGCGCCGCATGAGCGCCAGGACGAGGGGCCCCGCTTGCGGGGATCGGCCCAGCGAATGCGGCACGGGCGCCGACGACGCGCCGCGGGCGACGCCGCGACTTCAAGGAGGCGCCGCATGAGCGCGCTGTTCGCCACCGACGCCTTGCTGCCCACCGGCTGGGCCCGCAACGTGCTGCTGCGCTGGGATGCCGCCGGCACCCTCGTGCACGTGCAGCCCGATGCCGCGCGCCCCGAAGGCGTGGCCGAGGCCGAAGGCCCCGTGCTGCCCGGCCTGCCCAACCTGCATTCGCACGCCTTCCAGCGCGGCATGGCCGGCCTGACCGAATACCGCGGCGCGGCCGAGGACAGCTTCTGGAGCTGGCGCACGCTGATGTACCGCTTCGCGGGCCGGCTCGACCCGGCCCTGCTCGAGGCCATCGCCTTCGGCCTGTACGTGGAGATGCTGGAGGCCGGCTACACCGGCGTCTGCGAGTTCCACTACGTGCACCACGACCGCGGCGGCGCGCCCTACGCCGACGACGCCGAACTCGCGCTGGCCCTGCTGCGCGCCGCGCGGCGTGCCGGCATCGGCCTGACGCTGCTGCCCGTGCTCTACCAGAGCAGCGGCTTCGGCGGCAAGCCGCCGGGGGAGGGGCAGCGCCGCTTCATCCGCGCCACCGACGACATGCTGCGCCTGCTGGAGCGGCTGCGCCCGCTGTGCGCCGCCCAGGGGGCGCGCCTGGGCCTGGCGCCGCACTCGCTGCGCGCCGTGCCGCCCGACGCCTTGCGCGAGGCCGTGGCCGGCCTGCACGCGGCGGACCCCGCGGCCCCCGTGCACATCCACATCGCCGAGCAGACCCAGGAGGTGGCCGACTGCATCGCCTGGAGCGGCCAGCGCCCCGTGGCCTGGCTGCTGGACCACGCGCCCGTGGACGCGCGCTGGTGCCTGGTGCACGCCACGCACATGGATGCCGACGAATACGGCCGCGCCGCCGCCAGCGGCGCGGTGGCCGGCCTGTGTCCCAGCACCGAGGCCAACCTCGGCGACGGCCTGTTCGACTGGCCGGCCTGGCAGGCCGCGGGCGGCGCCTGGGGCGTGGGCTCGGACAGCCATGCCTGCGTCAACGCGGCCGAGGAACTCATGCTGCTCGAATACGGCCAGCGCCTGGCCACGCGCCGGCGCAACGTGATGGCGACGCCTGCCCAGCCGCAGGTCGCCACGGCGATGCTGCTGGCCGCCACGGCCGGCGGCGCGCAGGCGTGCGCACGCCCGGTCGCCGGCCTGGTCGCCGGCCAGCAGGCCGACTTCGTCACGCTGGATGCCCGGCACCCGGCGCTGGCCGGCCTGCCGGCCGCCGACATGCTGTCGGCCCATGTGTTCGCGAGCCACCGCACGAGCGCGGTGGGCACGGTCCACGTGGCAGGCCAGGCCCGCGTGCGCGCCGCGCGCCATGCCGCGCACCAGGACGCCTCGCGCGGCCTGGTCGCGGCCCGTACCCAACTCCTGAAGGACAGCCCATGAGCTTTTCCACCACCGAGCCCCCGTTCCGCTTCCGCCAGGGCAGCCGCCCGCTGCTCGTCTCCATGCCCCATGTCGGCACCCATGTGCCGCCGGCGCTGGCCGCGCGCTTCACGGCCGAGGCGCGCCAGGTGCCCGACACCGACTGGCACCTGGAACGCCTGTACGACTTCGCCGACGCGCTGGGCGCCTCGGTGCTCGTGGCCACGCATTCGCGCTACGTGATCGACCTGAACCGCCCGCCGGACGGCGCGAGCCTGTACCCGGGCCAGAGCGTGACGGGCCTGTGCCCTGTCGACACCTTCGACGACACGCCCGTCTACGGGAACGCGGCCGACCAGCCCGGCGAGGCCGAGATCGCCGCGCGCCGCGACGCCATCTGGCATCCCTACCACGCCAAGCTGGCCGAGGAGCTCGCGCGCATCAAGGCCCGGCATGGCATCGCCATGCTGTGGGACGCGCACTCCATCCGCTCCGTGCTGCCGCGCTTCTTCGAAGGCAGGCTGCCCGACCTGAACCTGGGCACGGCCCAGGGCGCGAGCTGCGACCCGGCCCTGGCCGGGCGCCTGCTGGCCATCGCCAGGGACGCCGCGGGCTACAGCAGCGTGCTGAACGGCCGCTTCACGGGCGGCTACATCACGCGCCACCACGGCCGGCCGCAGGACGGCCAGCACGCCGTGCAACTCGAGATGACGCAGAGCAGCTACATGCAGGAGGCGCTGCCCTTCGACTACCTGCCCGGCGTGGCGGCCGGCGTGCAGCCGCACCTGCAGCGCCTGCTGCAGGCCGTGCTCGATTTCGCCGAAGCGCCGCGATGAGCGATCTGCTGGAGGCCTTGCGCGCGGCGCTGGGCGCGGACGCCGTCGCCACCGGCGAGGCGATCCCGGCCCGCCATCTGGCCGACTGGAGCGGCGTGCCGCCCGTGCGCCCGGTGGCGCTGCTGCGTCCGCGCAGCACGGAGCAGGTGAGCGCCGCATTGGCGCTGTGCAGCCGGCACCGCGTGCCCGTCGTGCCCCAGGGCGGCATGACCGGCCTGGCCGGCGCGGCCCAGCCGCTGGCGCACGGCGTGGCGCTGTCGCTGGACCGCATGCAGGCCATCGAACAGGTGGATGCCGCCACGCGCACGCTGACCGTGCAGGCCGGCGCCACCGTGCAGTCCATCCAGGAGGCCGCCGGCGCCCAGGGCCTGCTGTTCGGCGTGGACTTCGGCGCGCGCGGCTCGGCCCAGGTCGGCGGCGCGCTGGCCACGAACGCGGGCGGCAACGGCGTGCTGCGCTTCGGCATGATGCGCGAGCAGACGCTGGGCCTGGAGGTGGTGCTGGCCGACGGCGCCGTGCTGCCCATGCTGCGCCCCATGCAGAAGAACAACACGGGCTACGACCTCAAGCAGTTCTTCATCGGCGCCGAAGGCACGCTGGGCGTGATCACGCGCGCGCTGCTGCGGCTGCATCCGGCGCCCAGCGCGCGCGCCACCATGCTGGCCGCCGTGCCCGACTACGACGCCGCGCTCGCGCTGCTGTCGCGCCTGCAGCGGCGTGCCGGCGCGGGCCTGGCCGCCTTCGAGCTCATGTGGCGCGACTTCGTGCAGGCCTCGCTGGCCTGGCAGAAGCTGCGCGAACCCTTCGACGCGCCGCATCCGCTGCTGGCCCTGGTCGACCTCGACGGCCCCGACGCGGCCCAGTTGCAGGCCGCGCTCGAAGAGGTGCTGGCGCCCGCGCTGGCCGACGGCCTGGTGCTGGACGCCGCCATCGCCCAGTCCGAGGCCCAGGCGCGCGCGTTCTGGAAGATCCGCGAGGCCACGGCCGAACTGCCCACCAACATGCACCCGCCCGTCAACTTCGACGTGAGCCTGCCCATGGCCGAGATCGGCCGCTTCGCCGCCGCCTGCCGCGCCGCGCTCGACGCGCGCTGGCCCGGCCATGCCAGCGTGTTCTTCGGCCACATCGGCGACAGCAACCTGCACGTCTCCACCGACGCATCGACCATCGCCGGCGACGTGGAAGGGCTGGAGCACCTGGTCTACGGCCTCGTCGGCGACTTCGCGGGCAGCGTCTCGGCCGAGCATGGCATCGGCCTGCACAAGAAGCCCTACCTGGGCCGCAGCCGCACGCCGGCCGAACTGGCGGCCATGCGCGCCATCAAGACGGCGCTGGACCCCCTGAACCTCATGAACCCCGGAAAGATCTTCGACTGACATGAATATGCCCCCACGCTCATCGCTTCGCGTATCGCTGCCCCTATGACGTCCGACATCCTGGCCCTGGCCCGCCCCGAGGTGCCGCCGCTGCCCGTCTACAACGCCGGCCTCTCGTCCGAGGCCGTGCGCGCGCGCCACGGCGTGGACCGCATCGCCCGGCTGGGCAGCAACGAGAACCCCTACGGCCCCAGCCCGCGCGTGGCCACGGCGCTGGCCGGCCTGGACCGGCAGGTGCTCTGGTACCCGGACGCCGACAGCCAGGCCCTGCGCGAGGCGCTGGCGCGCCGCAGCGGCGCCACGGCCGCGCAGATCGTCGTGGGCAACGGCTCCGAGTCCATCCTGCACATGCTGTGCCTGGCGCTGCTCTCGCCCGGCGCGCGCGTGCTGACGCAGCGCCCGGCCTTCGGCCTGCACGAGATCTACCCGCGCATGATGGGCGCCGAGGTCGAGTTGCTGGAGCTCACGCCCGCGCTCGGCTTCGACGTGGACGCCTGGTGCGCCGCGCTCGCACGCGGCCCCCGGATCGCGATGCTGGCCAATCCCTCGAACCCGGTCGGCTGCATGTTCGACACCGCCGCCTTCGCGCGGCTGCTGGCCGCCACGCCGGCCAGCACGCTGCTGGTCGTCGACGAGGCCTATGTGGAGTACGCGCGCCTCGCGCCGGGCTTCCCCGATGCACTGCCCATGCTGCGCGACTGGGGCGGCGCCTGGATCGTGCTGCGCACCTTCTCCAAGGCCTGGGGCCTGGCCGGGCTGCGCGTGGGCTACGGCATCGCCTGCGATGCCGCGCTCGTGCAACTGCTGGACCGCGTGCGCACGCCGTTCGGCGTGAACATCGCCGCGCAGCTGGCCGCGCGCGCGGCGCTGGACGACGAGGCCCACATGCGCGAGGCCGTGGCGCGCACCGTGGCGCAGCGCGAGGGGATGCGGCGCGCGCTGCAAGCCATGGGCCTGCGCGTGGCACCTTCGGCCACCAACTTTCTGTTCGTCGACCTGGGCCGGCCCAACGGCCCCGTCAACGAGGCGCTGCTCGCCGCCGGCGTGATCGTCAAGCCCTGGAAGGAGGCCGGCTTCACGCAGTTCCTGCGCATCACGGTCGGCACCGACGCGGACAACGCGCTGTGCCTGCAGGCGCTGCGCACGGCGCTGGCGGCATAGCCTTTACCCATGCTTTGCCTGCCGTTTGCGCAGGCATGCAAGCCCTTCACGGCGCACTTCTACAAACAGGGCTGCGGCATGTGCCGCGTCTACCCAAGGGAGTGCACCATGGAATCGATCGCCGCGTTCGTCGTGGGCCAGCTGACGGCATTGGCCGTGCTGTACGGGATCTACGCCAGCAGCCGCGCCTTCTCGCGGCACTGATCCAGGTTGGGGCGCCGCATCGGCCCGTCCCGCGCCGATCCGCGTCCAGGCAGCGCCGGCGGACCCCGCCGCCGGTCCGATTCCACGGGGGTGCCGCGCGCACCCGTGCGGCCGTTCGCAGGAAGGCCGTCGTGCGCCGGCGACAGGCGGTGCGACAGGTTGCAGCACGGTGCTAAGGTGCCGCGCCTTCTCCGTCCGCACCCACCACCATGAACGCCATCGCCCGGCTCGCGCTGTCCTTTGCCTGCACCATCGCCGCGGGCTCCGTGGCACAGGCCGGCGAGGACTTCCAGGTGCGCTACAACCTGGCCGGCAGCCTGGGCGGCGAGATCTTCGCGCCGCCCGACCTGCAGGGCCTGACCGGCGGCATCGCGCTCACGCGGGTGGACATCCGCAAGCTCACGGGCAACGACGGCGGGCGGCTCACGCAGACCCTGCCGGGCGGCACGCTGCCCCTGCCGGCACCCACGCCGTCCGCGCTGTACCCGACCTATGGCCCGGCCACCGGCGCCATCGATGCGCGCGGCTCGCTCGTGCAGTGGAACCTGGGCCTGGCCTGGATCAGTGCGGCGCGCTACGGCGGCGGCCGGCTCGCGCTGGCCATGAACCTGCCGTACGGCACCAAGAAGCAGGGTTTCGGCGCGCAGGCCACCACGCCCACGCTGAACTGGAACCCGGCCGTGCCGGCGACGACGCAGGCCGCCGTGCAGGCCGGTTTCGACACCCAGTTCCAGAACACCGTCGCGGCCATGGCGTCGGCCGAGGGCGGCAGCGTCTCCGGCATCGGCGACCTGGAACTGCACGCGGGCTGGCGCCATGCCACCGACCAGGTGCGCGTGCTGGCCGGCGCCTCGCTGGTGCTGCCCACGGGCCGCTACGACCAGGCCTCGGGCCCGGACATCGGCTTCGGCAACTTCTACACGCTGCGGCCGGCGGCCCAACTGGTCTACCTGCCGCGGCCCGACATCGCGCTGGCGGGCCGGGTCACCGTGGGCCTGAACACGCGCAACCGCGACAACGACCTGCGCAGCGGCAACTGGGCCAGCCTTGAAGGCGCCGTCGGCACCATGACGCGCCTGGGCCCCATCGGCGTGCACGTGGTCCATGCCCAGCAGTTCCAGGACGACAGCAACAACCGCTGGGGCCCCAGCCGCTACCGCTCCACCAACGCCGGGCTGTTCTGGACCACGCGCATCCCGGTGCTGGAGGTCGTGCTCACGCTGCAGCACATGGCCACGGTGCAATCGCGCAACGCCAAGAGCGGCACCTACTCGCAGCTGCGCGTCAGCAAGAGCTTCTGAACGGCCGCGCCGCCGGCCGCGCGCTTCAGCCCGGCTGCTGCACCACGGACACCCCGTGCCGGCCCAGGCCCAGCGCGGTCTGGGCACCGGGTGCGAGCACGCGTTCCAGGTCGGACGACACCACGAACACCGCGCCCAGCGGCGTCTCGAAGCCGTACTCGTAGAAGCCGCCCAGGTAGGCCGCCTTGCGCAGCGTGGCGGGCAGGCCGCCCGGCGCGCCGATCTGCCAGGCCTCGGGCCGCACCGCCACCTTGACGGGGCCGGCCGCCACCGGATGCTTGGGCGTGAGCCGCAACGGCCCCAGCGCGACCTGGCCGTCGGCCTGGGCCTGGCCCGGGAACACCATGGCCTCGCCCATGAAGCCGGCCACGAACTCGCTCTGCGGCCGGCTGTACAGCTCCTCGGGCGTGCCGCGCTGCGCGATCACGCCGTGGTCCATCACGATGATCTGGTCCGACACCGCGAGCGCCTCGCTCTGGTCGTGCGTGACGTAGGCCACCGTGAGCCGCAGGCGCTGCTGGATCGCGCGGATCTCCTCGCGCATCTCGCGGCGCAGCCGCGCGTCGAGGTTCGAGAGCGGCTCGTCGAACAGCAGCACGGCAGGCTCCAGCACCAGCGCACGCGCGAGCGCCACGCGCTGCTGCTGGCCGCCCGAGAGTTCGCTGGGCAGGCGTTCGTCGAAGCCGACCAGGCCCACGCCCTTGAGCGCGTCGCTCGCGCGCGCGGCCGCCTCGGCCTTGGCCATGCCGCCCATGCGCAGGCCGTAGGCCACGTTCTGCACCACGTTCATGTGCGGGAACAGCGCATAGCTCTGGAACATCATCGAGACGTTGCGCTCGCCCGGGCCCAGCGTGGTCACGTCGCGCCCGCCCATGAAGATCTGCCCGCCGGTGGGCGACTCCAGGCCCGCGATCATGCGCAGCGTGGTGGTCTTGCCGCAGCCCGAGGGGCCCAGGATGGTGGTCAGCGTGCCCTGCGGCACCTCGAAGCTGATGCCCTTGACGGCCAGCGGCGCGCTGGCGTCCGTGCCGTAGCGCTTGGTGACGTTGCGAAACTCGATGCCGAACATTGAAGACCTCCGCCCTTGCGGGCTACGGTGCTGAACGCCTTCGGGCGGCCGGACGGCGTTCATGCTGCTTTTTCCATCTTGTGGTGCCCCTGGGGCGCGGGCGTCTTGCGCCGGCCCAGCCTGCGTTCGCCGACCAGGAACTGGATCAGCGCGATGGCCAGCGACATCAGCACGATCAGCACCGTGCAGTAGGCCAGCGCCACGCCGTAGTCGCCGTTGCCCACGCGGCCGATGATGTAGGTGGTGGCCAGCTCGTTCTCGGCCGTGACCAGGAAGATCACGGCGCTCACGGTGGTCATGGCGCGCACGAAGCTGTAGACCAGGGCCGCCACCAGGGCCGGCTTGAGCAGCGGCAGCACCACGCGGAACAGCGTCTGCGCGGTGGAGGCGCGCAGCATCAGCGAGGCTTCGTCGAGCGAGCGGTCCAGCTGCTTGAAGGCGGCCGTGCCGGCACGCACGCCCACCGGCAGGTTGCGGAACATGAAGCACAGCACGATCACGAGGCCGGTGCCCGTGAGCTCCAGCGGCGGCACGTTGAAGGCCAGGATGTAGCTCACGCCCAGCACGGTGCCGGGAATCGCGAAGGCCAGCAGCGCCGCGAACTCGAAGGCGCCCTGGCCCTTGAACTCGTTGCGCGCGAGCAGCCACGCGATGAGCAGGCCCAGCGCCGCCGTGATCGGCGCCGAGATGCCCGCCAGCTTCACGGTGGTGATCAGCGAGTTCCAGGCCGTGCCGGCCCACACCAGGCCGAACTGCCCCCATTCCAGCGCGAAGGCCGTGTGGAAATGCTTGAGCGTGGGCGTGTAGTCGCGGCCCCAGGTCTGCACGAAGCCGCCCGCGAACGCGAACAGGTAGACCACCACGGTGAAGGCGATCCAGGGCAGGGCCACGCCGTGGCAGGCGCGGCGCACGCCGTCCGGCAGGGCCATCGCGATGCCGGCATCGCCCTTGCCGCTGACCGTGGTGTAGTTCTGCTTGCCCAGCACGCCGCGCTGCAGCGCGAACACCGCCAGCGCGAAGATGGTCAGCACCCAGGCCAGCGAGGCCGCGCGGCCCGCGTCGTACTGCGCGCCGACGATGGCGAAGAAGATGTCGGTGGACAGCACGCTGTACTGCCCGCCCACCACCACCGGGTTGCCGAAGTCCGCGATGCTCTCGATGAAGCCGACCAGGAAGGCATTGGCCAGCCCCGGCTTGAGCAGCGGCAGCGTGACCGTGAAGAAGGCGCGGCGCCGGTCGGCGCGCAGCATCTGCGCGGCTTCCTCCAGGCTGGGCGCGATGCCCTGCACCACGCCGCGCATGATCATGAAGGCGATCGGCGTGAACGCGAACAGCTGCGCCGTCAGGATGCCGGGCAGGCCGTAGAACCAGCGCGTGGGCGCGATGCCGAACCAGCTCTCCAGCAGCTGGTTGACGACGCCGGCGCGGCCGAACAGCAGGATCAGGCCCAGCCCCACGACGAAGGGCGGCGTGATGATGGGCAGCAGCGCGATCACGCGCAGCGGCCCCTGCATGCGCCGGCTGCCGCGTTCGGCCATCAGCGCCATCATGGTGCCGAGCACCGTCGTGCCGGTGGCCGTCAGCAGCGCGAGCAGCAGCGTGTTCCAGGCCACGCCGCAGGCCGTGCCGCCGGCGAGGCAGCCCAGGCCCCAGATGCGTTCCGTGAACACGCGTTCGAAGAAGGCCATCAGGGACCAGCCGCCGTCCTCCAGCACGAAGGCGCCGGCCAGCGCCTTGCCGACCGGGTAGGCGATGAACAGGGCCAGCAGCACCCCGCAGCCGACCACGGCGCCCGAGACGAACAGGTCGCCGCGGAAGAAGCCCAGCCGCGCCAGGCCGAACGCGGCGAGCAGCACCAGCATGGCCAGCGCGACGAAGCCGCCCGCGCCGATGCCGAACTGGTTGACCGTGAGTTCGCCGAAGGCGGCGTTCAGCGCCGGGACGCTCCAGCCGCGCGCGCCGATCGTGAAGCCGGCGACGGCCAGGCCCACGGCGCCGAGCAGGCCGCCGGCCAGCAGCCAGCGGCCCTGGCCGCGGCCCGGGGCCTGCAGCGCACCGACCGCGCACAGCACGAGGCCCGCCAGCCCGAGCAGCAGCCAGGGTCGGTTCTGCGCAAGGGCCTGCAGCAGCCCGTTGGCGGCGTCACCCTCGGAGAAGATGCCCGGCAGGGCCTGGTACCAGCTGGTGTCCTGGATGGCATACCAGGGCAGCAGCAGGTACGCCAGCAGGCCGGCCGCGGTGCACCCCCACACCGCGCCGTTGGGTCGCTTGACCACCTTGGCTCACCGTGGGAGCGAGTTGACTTCCTTTTCCCAGCGCGCGATGAGCCGCCGCCGCTCCGCGCTCGCACCGTACTTCTTGTAGTCGTAGTCGATCATCTTGATCTTCTTGAAGTCGGGCACGTTGGGGTCGACCGCGGTGGCCTTGTTGGAGGGCAGCTGGTACTGCTTGGTGGCCGCGCCGAAGGCCTGGGCGCCGGGCGTCAGCGCCCATTCGTAGAACTTCTTGGCCTGCTCGAGGTTGCGTGCGCCCTTGATGATGCTCATGGAGCCGATCTCCGCGCCCGTGCCCTCGCTGGGCGTGGCGGTCTCGACCGGGAAGCCCTGCATGCGTTCCTGCGGCGCGTCGTGCACGAAGCTGATCGACACCGCGGTTTCGCCGCGTGCCACGGCCTTGATCGGGCCCGTGCCCGAGCGCGTGTACTGGCCCACGTTCCTGTGCAGGCCCTTGAGGTATTCGAAGGCCTTGTCCTCGCCCATGAGTTGCACCAGCGTGGCGATCATGGTGTAGGCCGTGCCGCTCGATGCCGGGTTGGCCACCTGGATGTCGCCCTTGTACTCGGGCTTGAGCAGGTCGGCCCAGCTCCTGGGCGCTGCCAGCTTCTTCTTGGCCAGCAGTTCGGTGTTGTAGCCGAAGCCCAGCGGGCCCGAATAGATGCCCACGGTCTTGTAGCCCGACTGCTGGGCCTGCTGCTGCGCCCAGGGGTACAGCTGCGGCAGCGACGGCGACTTGTACTCCTGCGTGAGGCCTTGCTCGGCGGCCTGCAGGTGCGGGTCGCCCGTGCCGCCGAACCACACGTCGGTCTTGGGGTTGTCCTTCTCGGCGATGAGCTGGGCCAGGGCCTCGCCCGAGCCCTTGAGGGCCAGGTTGATTTTCACGCCCGTGGTCCTGGCGTAGACGGTGGCGATCATGTTGCACCAGTCGGCCTGCGCCGAGCAGATGACGTTGACCTGTTGGGCCGATGCGCCCGCGGATGCGGCCAGCAAGGCGCCGGCGACGAGGAGGTTGTGGATGGTTTTCATGGCGCTGCGCCTGGTGCGGAACAAGTGAGACGGCCCTCGGAACCGGGTCCGAAGGCCGCTGCAGAGCCTAGCAATGTGTCAGCTGTGTGACATTGGTGGCAACCCGGGCGGTTCAGCGTCCCGCCGGGTCATGGTCCTCGTCGCGGCTCAGGGGCTGCACGCCGCTGTCGCGCAGCCAGGCCCGGTACTCGTGCCGGCGCTTGCGGCTCTCCTCGCGCCGGGCGCGCCGCTTCATGCGGACGCGCCGGACGAACAGCGCCACCGTGATGGCCGCCAGCCCGGCCAGGATCAGCAGAAAAGACCAGTCGACGACGAACACCCGGCCGATTTCTTCGTTCATGGCGGTGGTTGTACCACTCACTGCCGTGCGTCAGATCGGGGCCTTGGCCTACACGCGCTGCGGCAGCTGTCCGCTCGCTTGCGCGTGGCGCGGAACGCACAGTCGCGCAGATGCAGCACACCGCAGCCACGCCTTCGACCGCCGCCGCGCTGGCGGACCAGGACCTGCACTACTTCCGCGAGGGCACGCACACCGCGCTTGCCGGCCGCCTCGGCGCCGCGCTGCGGCCGGGCGGGCAGGGCGCGCATTTCGCGGTCTGGGCGCCCAACGCCAGCGCCGTCAGCGTGATCGGCGAATGGAACGGCTGGCAGGCCGGTGCCGAGCCGCTCGCGCCACGCGCCGACGGCAGCGGCATCTGGGAGGGCGAGGCCCCCGCCGCGCGGCATGGCCAGAGCTACAAGTACCGCATCGTGACGGCCACGGGCCAGGCGCTGGACAAGGCCGACCCCTATGCGCTGCTGGCCGAGTTGCCACCTGCCACGGCCTCGCGCCTGTGGTCGCTGGACTTCGACTGGAGCGACGCGGACTGGCTGGCCGCCCGCGCCGCGCGCCAGGCCGACGACGCGCCCATGTCCATCTACGAGGTGCATGCCGGTTCCTGGCGCCGCAACGACGGCCAGTACCTGGGCTGGCGCGCGCTGGCCCATGCGCTGGGCGAGCACGTGCAGGCCATGGGCTTCACGCACGTGGAGCTCATGCCCGTGACCGAGCACCCGTTCTACGGCTCCTGGGGCTACCAGACCACGGGCTACTTCGCGCCCACGGCGCGCTACGGCACGCCGCAGGACCTCAAGTACTTCATCGACCACCTGCACGGCCTGGGCATCGGCGTGATCCTGGACTGGGTGCCCTCGCACTTCCCGACCGACGCGCACGGCCTGCAGGAATTCGACGGCACGCACCTGTACGAGCACGCCGACCCGCGCCAGGGCTTCCACCCCGAGTGGAATTCCAGCATCTTCAACTACGGCCGCAACGAGGTGCGCAGCTTCCTGCTGTCCTCGGCGCTGTTCTGGCTGCGCGAGTACCACTTCGACGCGCTGCGCGTGGACGCCGTGGCCTCCATGCTGTACCTGGACTACGCGCGCAAGCAGGGCGAGTGGATCCCCAACCGGTTCGGCGGCCGCGAGAACCTGGAGGCCGTGCACTTCCTGCGCATGCTCAACGCGGCCGTGGCGCGCGAGCAGCCCGGCGCGCGCGTGATCGCCGAGGAGTCCACCGCCTGGCCCGGCGTTTCGCATCCGGCCGAGGAGGGCGGCCTGGGCTTCTCGATGAAGTGGAACATGGGCTGGATGCACGACACGCTCAAGTACTTCGGCCTGGACCCGGTCTACCGCAAGCACCACCAGGGCCAGCTCAGCTTCTCGCTGGTCTATGCCTTCAACGAGCGCTTCGTGCTGCCGCTCTCGCACGACGAGGTGGTCTACGGCAAGGGCTCGCTCTTGGGCCGCATGCCCGGCGATGCCTGGCAGAAGTTCGCGAACCTGCGCGCGCTGTTCGGCTTCATGTGGGGCCATCCGGGCAAGAAGCTGCTGTTCATGGGCGGCGAATTCGGCCAGGGCCGCGAATGGGCGCACGAGGGCGAGCTCGACTGGGCCCAGTCGCGCGAACCGCTGCACGAAGGCGTGGCGCGGCTGGTCGGCGACCTGAACCGGCTGTACCGCGGCGAGCCGGCTCTGCACCAGCGCGACTTCGCGTCCGACGGCTTCGGCTGGGTCGCGCACGACGACAGCCAGGCCAGCGTGTTCGCCTTCCTGCGCAAGGGCGAGGCAGGCACGCCGCCCGTGCTCGTCGTCAGCAACCTCACGCCCGTGCCGCGCCAGGGCTACCGGCTCGGCGTGCCGCTGCCCGGCCTGTGGCGCGAACTGCTCAACACCGATGCGCGAGACTATGGCGGTGCCGGCCTCGGGAACCAAGGCGGCGTGCGCGCATCCAGCGAAGGCGCGCACGGCCACGCCCATTCGCTGGTGCTGCATCTCCCTCCCTTGTCCACCCTGATGTTCCGCCCGGAACCGGATGCCCATGCCGACTGAAGCCCAAGCCGACAAGAAGCCCCGGCGCGCAAGCGCCAAACTCTCCGTCGTGGCGCCTGCGCCCGTCCTGCCGATGCCGGACCAGGGCCAGGCCCGCGCCGTCATCGATGCCGTGCTGCCCCAGGTCGATGCCGGCCGCTTCGCGGTCAAGCGCGTGGTCGGCGAGGCGCTGGCCGTCACGGCCCACGTGTTCACCGATGGCCACGACAAGGTGCGCGCGCGGCTGTGCTGGCGCAAGGAGGGCGCGGACGGCTGGCAGGAGGCCGAGATGCAGGCCGAAGGCAACGATGTCTGGTCCGCCACCTGCACGCCCGACGTCCAGGGCCGCTGGCGCTACACGGTCTGCGCCTGGGTCGACCACTTCCAGTCCTGGCGCGCCGAACTGCTGCGCCGCGTGGACCTGGCCGACATCCTGATCGCCGCGCGCGTGGGCGCCGAGCTCGTGCGCCAGGCGTCCGAACGCGCCGAGGGCGAGGACCGCGCCAGGCTGGCCAGCCTGGCCGAGAACCTGCGCAGCCGCGCCGAGCAGGCCGGCCGCGCCACCATCGCCGAGATCGATTCGGTCTCGCTGGAGGTCGCGTCCATCAAGGCCGCCGCGCTCAGCGACGACCTCGCCGCGCTGGCCGACCGCTGGCCCGACCGCAGCCACGCCGTCTGGTGGAGCGCCGAGGGCCTGCCGCTGGTCGTCGACCGCGAGCGCGCCGCCTTCAGCAGCTGGTACGAGATGTTCCCGCGCTCGGCCGCGCTGGAGGAGGGCCGCCACGGCACCTTCAAGGACGTGCAGGCGCGCCTGCCCTACGTGGCCGAGATGGGCTTCGACGTGCTGTACCTGCCGCCCATCCACCCCATCGGCCGTGCGCGCCGCAAGGGCCGCAACAACACGCTCGTCGCGCTGGACGGCGACGTGGGCAGCCCCTGGGCCATCGGCGCCGACGAGGGCGGCCACAAGGACGTGCTGCCCGCGCTCGGCACGCTGGACGATTTCCGCGAACTCGTGCGCGCGGCCAATGCGCTGGGCATCGAGCTCGCGCTCGACATCGCATTCCAGTGCGCGCCCGATCACCCCTACGTGAAGGCCCACCCCGACTGGTTCCGCAAGCGGCCCGACGGCAGCGTGCAGTACGCCGAGAACCCGCCCAAGAAGTACCAGGACATCTACCCCTTCGACTTCGAGACGCCCGACTGGCGCGCCATGTGGCTCGAACTCAAGAGCGTGTTCGACCACTGGATCGCGCAAGGCGTGCGCATCTTCCGCGTCGACAACCCGCACACCAAGGCCTTCGCGTTCTGGGAGTGGGTGATCACGGCCGTCAAGGCCGAACACCCCGACGTGCTGTTCCTGGCCGAGGCCTTCACGCGGCCCAAGGTCATGCACCGCCTGGCCAAGCTGGGCTTCTCGCAGAGCTACACCTACTTCACCTGGCGCAACGACCGCCATGAACTGATGGCGTACTTCGAGGAACTGGCCCACGGCCCGGGCGCCGACTACTACCGCCCCAACGCCTGGCCCAACACGCCCGACATCCTCAACGAGCACCTGCACCACGGCCCGCGCTCCATCTTCATGGCGCGCCTGGTGCTGGCGGCCACGCTGTCGGCCAGCTACGGCATCTACGGCCCGCCCTACGAACTGCTGCAGGGCGAGCCGCGCGAGCCCGGCAGCGAGGAGTACCGCGACTCCGAGAAGTACCAGGTCCGCCATTGGGGCGAGCTCTCGCTGGACCGCGAGGACAGCATCGCCGGCTTCATCGCCACCGTGAACCGCATCCGCAAGGAGCACGCGGCGCTGCACTCCAACAGCTCGCTGCGCTTCTTCGACACCAGCAACCCCTACCTGATCGCCTACGCCAAGCGCGATCCCGAGGGCCGCAACGCCGTGCTGACCGTCGTCAACATCGACGCCACCTTCACGCAGAGCGGCTGGGTGCATGTGGACGCGGCCTGGCTCGGCGCCGAGGGGGGGAGCTTCGTGGCGCAAGACCTGCTCACGGGCCAGTCTTTCGACTGGCACGATGGCGGCAACTTCGTGATACTGGTCCCGTCCCAGATGCCGGCCCATGTGATCGAGATCAGAGGGAACGCATGAAGAATCCAGAACAGGCGGCAGCAGCCGACAGCATCCCGCACCTGCCCGAGGCCGGGCAGGGCCCGGTCACCCCGGTCACCGACGAAGCCCTGTGGTACCAGGACGCGGTGATCTACCAGCTCAACGTCAAGGCCTTCGTCGATTCGAACGCCGACGGCGTGGGCGACTTCAAGGGCGTGACGAGCAAGCTCGACTACGTCAAGGAGCTGGGCGTCAACACCATCTGGCTGATGCCCTTCTACCCCTCGCCGCTGCGCGACGACGGCTACGACATCTCCAGCTACATGGACGTGCACCCGCAGTACGGCACGCTTTCCGACTTCAAGGAGATGCTGGCCGAGGCGCACAAGCGCGACCTCAAGGTCATCACCGAGCTCGTCATCAACCACACCTCGGACCAGCATCCCTGGTTCCAGCGCGCGCGCACGGCGCCGCCGGGCTCGCCCGAGCGCGACTTCTACGTCTGGAGCGACAGCGACCAGAAGTACCAGGGCACGCGCATCATCTTCACCGACACCGAGACCAGCAACTGGACCTGGGACCCGGTCGCCAAGGCCTACTTCTGGCACCGCTTCTTCAGCCACCAGCCCGACCTCAACTTCGACAACCCGGCCGTGCTGGAGGCCGTGTTCGAGGTCATGCGCTTCTGGCTCGACCTGGGCGTGGACGGCTTCCGGCTCGACGCCATCCCCTACCTGATCGAGCGCGAGGGCACGAACAACGAGAACCTGCCCGAGACCCACGCCATCCTCAAGCAGCTGCGCGCCGCCATCGACGCCAAGTACCCCAACCGCTTCGTGCTGGCCGAGGCCAACCAGTGGCCGGAGGACGTGCGCGAGTACTTCGGCGATGGCGACGAGTGCCACATGGCCTACCACTTCCCGCTGATGCCGCGCATGTACATGGCCATCGCGCAGGAAGACCGCTTCCCGCTGATCGAGATCATGCAGCAGACGCCGGACATCCCGCAGAGCTGCCAGTGGGCCATCTTCCTGCGCAACCACGACGAGCTGACGCTGGAGATGGTCACCAGCAAGGAGCGCGACTACATGTACAGCACGTACGCGGCCGACCCGCGTGCGCGCATCAACGTCGGCATCCGGCGCCGCCTGGCGCCGCTGATGGACAACGACAGCGACCGCATCAAGCTCATGAACAGCATGCTGCTGTCCATGCGCGGCTCGCCCATCGTCTACTACGGCGACGAGATCGGCATGGGCGACAACGTGTTCGTGGGCGACCGCAACGGCGTGCGCACGCCCATGCAGTGGAGCCCCGACCGCAACGCCGGCTTCTCGCGCGCCGACCCGCAGCGCCTGTACCTGCCGCCCATCATGGACGCGGTCTACGGCTACGAGGCGCTCAACGTCGAGCAGCAGCAGCGCGAGCCGGCCTCGCTGCTCAACTGGATGCGCCGCATGCTGGCCGTGCGCGGCACCAGCAAGGCGTTCGGCCGCGGCGACCTGCTGTTCCTCAAGCCCGGCAACCGCAAGATCCTGGCCTACCTGCGCATCTACGGCGACGAGGTCATCCTGTGCGTGGTCAACCTGGCGCGCTCGGCCCAGCCGGCCGAGCTCGACCTGTCGGCCTTCAAGGGCCGCGTGCCGGTGGAGATGCTGGGCCGCACGGCGTTTCCGCCGATCGGCGATCTGCCCTACCTCATGACGATCGCCGCGCACGGCTTCTACTGGCTGCGGCTGGCGACCGACGTGGCCGTGCCGAGCTGGCACCAGGAGCTGCTGCCGGCCGAGGACCGGCCCGTGCTCGTGCTGTTCGACGGCTGGAACAGCCTGTTCCGCGACCAGGTCGTGCCCTGGCGCATCGGCATGGCCGTCAAGACGCGCCAGCAGTTCGAGAACGAGATCCTGCCGCGCCACATCGAGACGCAGCGCTGGTACGCCAGCAAGGGCACGCCCGTGCAGCGGGCGCGCATGGTGCAGCACGCGCTGTGGGAGCAGGGCGACGACGGCTGGCTGCTGCCGCTCGTGGAGCTCGACGGCCCGGCCGACTCGGTCTACTTCGTGCCGCTCGCGCTGGCCTGGGAGGAGCGCGAGGAAGAACGCTACCGCGCCTTCGGCCCGGCCGCCGTGGCCCGCGTGCGCCAGCAGGCCGAGGTCGGCTACATGGCCGATGCCTTCGCCGACGAACGCTTCTGCCGCGCCGTGATCGCCGCCATCGGCGCGGGCCGGGCGCTGGCCACCGGCACGGGCAGCATCCGCTTCGTGCCGACCAAGGCCTTCGCCGAACTGGCCGGCGCCGACCTCGCGCAGTTGCCCGTGGCACGGCCGCAGGCGCAGAGCAGCAACACCATCGTGATGGTGGACGAGAAATTGTTTCTCAAGGGCTACCGGCGCATCCGCAAGGGTGTGAACCCCGAGTTCGAGGTCGGCCGCTTCCTGACCGAGGTCGCCAAGTTCTCCCAGTGCGCGCCGGTCGCCGGTGCGGTCGAGTTCGTGGCCGCCGACGGCAGCATCAGCACGCTGGCGCTGCTGCAGGCCCACGTCGAGAACCAGGGCGACGGCTGGGCCTACCTGCTGGGCTACCTGGAGCGCCACCTGGAAGAGCTGCGCACGCCGGTGACCGCCGCCATGCCCGACGACGTGCACGGCGCCCACATCGCGCTCATGCAGACCCTGGGCCGGCGCACGGCCGAACTGCACCTGGCGCTGGGCACCCGCAGCGGCGACGCGGCCTTCGATCCCGAACCGCTGGCCACGGCCGACGTGGTGGCCTGGCGCGAGCAGACCCA
This sequence comes from Pseudorhodoferax sp., assembly GCA_049840715.1. Lineage (GTDB taxonomy): Bacteria > Pseudomonadota > Gammaproteobacteria > Burkholderiales > Burkholderiaceae_C > Pseudorhodoferax. Next base: position 79,294 of record JASGJO010000031.1, on the reverse strand, counting down.
GGCCGACCTGCAGCAGAGCCTGGATTTGCTGCAGGCCGGCCTCGGCCGCCTGCCCGCCGGCGTGCAGGACGACGCGCGTGCCGTGCTGGCCTCGAGCACGGCGCTCGCGCAGCGCATCGCCGCGGGCGGCCTGCTCGAGAACGAGGGGCAGAAGATCCGCATCCATGGCGACTACCACCTGGGCCAGGTGCTGCTCACGCGCAACGACTTCGTGGTCGTCGACTTCGAGGGCGAGCCCGGGCGCGAATTCTCCGAGCGCCGCGCCAAGCAGTCGCCGCTTCGCGACGTGGCCGGCATGCTGCGCTCCTTCGACTATGCGCGCGCCGTGGCGCTGCGCCAGGCCGCGCACACGCCCGAGGAGGCGGCGCCCATGGCCGAGCCCGCGCGCGCCTGGGAAGCCGCCTCGCGCGCCGCCTTCCTGCAGAGCTACCGCGACACGCTGGCCGGCACGCCGCTGGCCGTCTCCGACCAGGCGCTGAGCCTGCTCGCGCTGTTCGAGCTGCAGAAGGCCCTGTACGAACTGCGCTACGAACTCGAGAACCGGCCGGACTGGGTCGGCATCCCGCTCGCGGGCATCCTGGCCCTGGCCCAGTGGGCCGCGGCCTGAAGCGAAAGGAAGGACATGGACCAAATCAACGTGATGCTGGAGCCCGTGCGGGCGTTTCTGATCCAGACCGGCGCCTTCCTGCCGCGCCTGGCGATCGCGCTGCTCGTGCTGGTGGCGGGCTTCCTCGTGGCCAAGGCCGTGCGCTTCGCGGTCGAGAAGGGCCTGCGCGCGATCAACTTCCACATCGTGACCAAGCGCGCTGGGCTGGACGGCTTCCTGCAGCAGGGCGGCACCCACATCGACACCATCGGCGTGCTGGGCGTGCTGGCCTACTGGGTCGTGATCCTGGCCGCGCTGATCGTGGCCTTCAACGGCCTGGGCCTCACGCACGTGACCGAACTGCTGAGCCGCGTGATGCTGTTCGTGCCGCAGCTCATCGTTGCGCTGCTGGTGCTGGCCTTCGGCGCCTACTTCGCGCGCTTCCTGTCCAACGCGGTCGCCACCTACTGCAAGGGCGTGGGCATGCGCGACGGCCAGGCGCTGGGCCGCATCGCCTACTACGCCATCCTGGCCTTCGTGGTCATGATCGCGCTGGACCAGATGGGCGTGGGCGGCAGCATCGTGCGCGACGCCTTCCTGCTGATCCTGGGCGGCGTGGTGCTCGCGCTCGCGCTGGCCTTCGGGCTGGGCGGCAAGGACTGGGCCGCGGCCCAGCTGGAGCGCTGGTGGCCGACCAAGGACGAGCCCCGCGATCCGCCCAGCCGGTTGCGCTGACATGCAGTTCGGTGCGCAGGTCCTGGCCGCGGGCGGGGTGCGGTTCCGTGTCTGGGCGCCTGGCGCGCGCCAAGCCGAGGTGCTGCTGGAGCCCGGTGGCGCGCACGCCATGCAGGCGCAGACCGGAGGCTGGCATGAAGCCGTGGTGCAGGAGGCGGGCGCCGGTACCCGCTACCGCTACCGGTTCGACGGCGGCATGCCCGTGCCCGACCCGGCCTCGCGCTCCAACCCCGACGACGTGCACGGCGCGAGCGCGGTGGCCGACCCTGCGGCCTACGCCTGGCAGGACGCCGCCTGGCGCGGCCGGCCCTGGCACGAGGCGGTGGTCTACGAACTGCATGTCGGCGCCTTCACGCCCGAGGGCACCTTCGCGGCCGCGGCCGAGCGCCTGGCCGAACTCGCGGCGCTGGGCATCACGGCCATCGAACTCATGCCGCTCGCGGACACGCCGGGCGGGCGCAACTGGGGCTACGACGGCGTGCTGCCGTTCGCGCCCGAGAGCAGCTTCGGCACGCCCGACGACCTGCGGGCGCTGGTCGACCGCGCCCACGGGCTGGGCCTCATGGTGCTCGTCGACGTGGTCTACAACCACTTCGGCCCGGACGGCAACTACCTGCACGGCTACTGTCCGGAGTTCTTCAACCCCGCCCACCAGACGCCCTGGGGCGCGGCCATCAACTACGACGGCGCGCACAACGCGGCCGTGCGCGCCTTCTTCGTCGCCAACGCGCTGTACTGGATCGAGGAATTCCATGCCGACGGCCTGCGGCTGGACGCCGTGCACCAGATCCGCGACGGCTCGGCCCTGCCCATCGTCGAGGAGATCGCCCAGGCGCTCGCGCAGGGCCCGGGCCGGCGGCGCCAGGTGCACCTGGTGCTCGAGAACGAACACAACCAGGCGCAGCGCCTGCGCCCGGCCGGCGCCGCCACGGCGCAGTGGAACGACGACGTGCACAACGCCGCCCACGTGCTGCTGACCGGCGAGACCGACGGCTACTACGCCGACTACGCGCAGGCGCCGGCGCAGCTGCTGGGCCGGGCGCTGGCCGAGGGCTATGTCTACCAGGGCCAGGTCTCGCCGCACCTGGGCGTGCCGCGCGGCGAGCCCAGCGGCGCGCTGCCGCCCACGGCCTTCATTTCCTTTTTGCAGAACCACGACCAGGTCGGCAACCGCGCCCTGGGCGAGCGCCTGGACCGGCTCGCCGATGCGCGCCGGCTGGAGGCGCTCTACGCCTGCCTGCTGCTGGCGCCGCACATCCCCATGCTGTTCATGGGCGAGGAGTTCGCGGCGTCCACGCCCTTCCTGTTCTTCTGCGACTTCGGGGGCGAGCTGGCCGAGGCCGTGCGCCAGGGCCGGCGCGCCGAGTTCCAGCGCTTCGCGGCGTTCGCCGACGAGGCCGCGCGCGCGCGCATCCCCGATCCGAATGCCGAGGCCACCTTCGCCGCCTCCAAGCTGCGCTGGGCCGAGCGCGAGACCTCGCCGCACCGCGAGCGGCTCGCGCTCGTGGGCCGGCTGCTCGCGCTGCGCCACGCGCACCTGGTGCCGCTTCTGGCCGGCGCGCCGCACGGCGGCCGTTCACTGGGTGCCGGCGGCTTCGTGCACGTGGTCTGGCCGCTGGCGGTTGGCACCCGCTGGGAACTGCAGGCCAACCTGCAGGACCAGCCCGCCCAGGCACCGGCCCCCGTCGGCCAGCGCATCTACAGCACCCATGCCGGGGCGGATCTGCCGCCCTGGTCCGTCCGCGTGAGCCTGCATACCCCATGACCGCCTCCATCCCCCGCGCCACTTACCGGCTGCAGCTGCACAAGGACTTCGACTTCGCGGCCGCCCAGGCCGTTCTGCCCTACCTGCAGGCGCTCGGCGTGAGCCACGTCTACTGCTCGCCGATCACGCGCGCGCGGCCGGGCAGCCTGCACGGCTACGACGTGGCCGACCCGCGCGAGATCAACCCCGAGCTCGGTGGGCGCGAGGGCTTCGAGCGCTTCGCGCTGGCTGCGCGCGGTCTGGGCCTGCAACTGCTGCTGGACATCGTGCCCAACCACATGGGCGTGATCGGCAGCGACAACCCCTGGTGGTCCGACGTGCTCACGCACGGCCAGGCCTCGGCCTATGCCGGTTTCTTCGACATCGACTGGCGCCCCATGGATCCGGCCATGGCCGGCAAGGTGCTGCTGCCCGTGCTGGGCGCGCCCTACGGCGAGGTGCTGGACCAGGGCCAGCTGCAGCTGGCCTGGGAAGAGGAGGCCGGGCGCTTCGTGCTGCGCTACTTCGAGCATGGCTTTCCCACCGACCCCGGAAGCTGGGGCACGGTGCTGCGCCTGGCCGCCGACCAGGCCGAGGACGCCGACACGGCGGAGGGCCTCACGGCGTTGGCCGAACGCGCCGATGCCATGCCGGCGCGCGAGGACCGCGGCGCCGCCGGTGCGCGCGAGCGCGCCGCGGCCGCGGGCCGTTTGCGCCAGGGCCTGCAGGACCTGCTGGCGCAGCGCCGCCCCGCCGGCCCGGCCATCGCGGCCGCGCTGGAGCGGCTGAACCAGGAGCCGGGCCACGATGCGCTGCACGCGCTGCTGGAAGCCCAGCCCTGGCGCCTGGGCTTTTGGCGCGTGGCGGCCGATGAGATCAACTACCGGCGCTTCTTCGACATCAACGAACTGGCCGCGCTGCGCGTGGAGGCCGAGGAGGTGTTCGAGGCCACGCACGCGCTGGCGCTGGACCTCACGGCCGCCGGCGTCGTCGACGGCCTGCGCATCGACCATCCGGACGGCCTGCGCGACCCGGCCCAGTACTTCGCGCGGCTGCAGGACGGCCACGCGCGCAGGCTGGCCCAGCTGCGGCCCGACGGGCCCGCGCCCTCGGAGGAGCTGCCGCTCTACGTGGTGGCCGAGAAGATCACGGCCGCCCATGCCGACCTGCCCGCGGGCTGGCGCCTGCACGGCACCACGGGCTACCGCTTCGGCGCGCTGCTCAACGGTCTGTTCAGCGACCGCAGCCAGGCCGCGCGCATGGAGCGCGTCTGGCGCGGCTTCACGGGCGCCAGGGGCAGCCTGGACGACATGGTGTTCGACGCCAAGCTGGCCGTGGCCTACGGCGCGCTGGGCGCCGAACTCAACCTGCTGGCCACCCAGCTCAAGCGCGTCGCGGGCGCCAACCGGCGCACGCGCGACTTCGGCTTCACGACGCTGCGCACGGCGATCGCCGAGGCCGCCGCCGGCATGCCGGTCTACCGCACCTACGTGGTCGATGCGGCGGACGAGGAAGACCGCCGCTTCATCGACTGGGCCATCGCCCAGGCGCGCCGGCGCACGGCGATCGCCGACACCAGCGTGTTCGACTTCCTGCGCGCCTGCCTGCTCGGCGAACCGGCCACGGGCAGCGGCGACGATGCGCTGCTGCCGGTGCGGCGCTTCGCCTGGCGCTTCCAGCAGTTCTGCGCGCCGTTGGCGGCCAAGGGCGTGGAGGACTGCGTGTTCTACCGCTACCTGCAGCTGGTCTCGCTCAACGAGGTCGGCGGCGACCCGACCGCCCAGGGCCTCACGCTGGCCGCCTTCCACGGCGCCAGCAGCGACCGCGCGGCGCGCTGGCCGCACACCATGCTGGCCACCTCCACGCACGACAACAAGCGCTCGGAAGACGTGCGCAACCGCATCGCCGTGCTGTCCGAACGGCCGGCGCTGTGGCGCCTGGGCCTGATGCGCTGGCACCAGCTCACGCGCTCGCTGCGCCGCGAGCTGCCCGGCGGCACCGCGCCTTCGCGCGACGACGAGCTGCTGCTCTACCAGGTGCTGCTGGGCGTGCTGCCCGACGGCGAGATCGACGCGGACGGCCTGGCCGCGCTGCGCACGCGCGTGGGCCAGTACATGGCCAAGGCCGCGCGCGAGGCCAAGCTGCGCACGAGCTGGGTGCGGCCCGACGAGGACTACGAGCAGGCCCTGCAGGCCTTCGTCGACGGCCTGCTGGGCCGGCTCGCGCCCAACCCCGCGCTGTCCGACCTGCGCGCGCTGGCCAGGCAGCTGGCCTGGTTCGGTGCGCTCAACAGCCTGTCGATGGTGGTGCTCAAGTTCACCTCGCCGGGCGTGCCCGACATCTACCAGGGCAACGAGATGCAGGACCTGAGCCTGGTCGACCCGGACAACCGCCGGCCCGTGGACTATGCGCAGCGCCAGGGTACGCTGGCCGCGCACGAGGCGCTGCTGCTGGCCGCCGAGCCCGACCGGCTGGCGGGCCTGGCGCGCATGTCGGCCACGCCGGCCGACGGCCGGCTCAAGCTCTGGGCCACCTGGCGGCTGCTGGCGATGCGCCGCGAAGACCCGGCCCTGCTGCGCGATGGCGCCTACATCCCGCTGCGCGGCACCGGCCGCGCGCGCGAGCACGTGGTGGCCTACGCGCGGCGCACGCCCGCGGGCCTGCTCGTGGTGCTGGCGACGCGCCTGTTCGCGCGTCTGCTCCGAAGCGCTGGTGCCGCGCCCGTGGGCGAGGCCTGCTGGGGCGATGCGAGCGTGGACCTGACGCCGGCCTTCAAGGACTGGAGCGGCAGCGCCGGCGACGTGACGGCGCTGGAACTCATGGGCCATGTGCAGCGCCGGCTGCCGCGCGGTCCGTTGCGGCTGGCCGATGCGCTGCAGGCGCTGCCGGTGGCGGTCTACTGGGTGGACGCGCGCAAGCCGGCCGTCACGGCATGAGCGGCTGCATGCCGGTCGGGCGCTTCAGCGCGTCTTCCTCGGTGGCGAGGCCGTAGCGCGCGCGGCCCTGCTGCTTGGCACGGTACAGCGCGGCGTCGGCCGCCATCACGAGCTGTTCCTGCACGTGCCCGGGGTGCGGCACCAGGCTGGCCACGCCGATGCTGATGCTGATCCAGGGCGACAGCGGCGAGTCCGGATGCGGCAGGCGGGCCTGGGCGATCGCGTCCAGGCAGCGCTGCGCGACGCGGGCGCCGGCCTGCGCATCGGCGTCGACGAGCAGCACGGCGAATTCCTCGCCGCCATAGCGCATGAGCTTTTCCACCGGCGTGCGCAGGCAGGCCGACAGCACCTGGGCCACGGCGCGCAGCGCGGCATCGCCCTCGGGGTGGCCCAGGTGGTCGTTGTAGCGCTTGAAGTGGTCCACGTCGAGCATCAGCAGCGCCAGCGGCTGGTGGTTGCGCAGGCCGCGCGCCCATTCCAGGGCCAGGGTCTGGTCGAACTGGCGGCGGTTGGCCACGCCGGTGAGCCCGTCGGTCAGCGAGAGGGCGGCCAGCTGGGCGTTCATGCGCTCGAGCTCCAGCTGCGAGCGCTTGCGCTCGGAGATGTCCAGGTGCGTGCCGACCACGCGCAGCGGCTTGCCGCGCGCATGGCGCTGCATCACCATGGCGTGGGCCAGCACCCAGATCCAGTGGCCCTCGCGGTGGCGGAAGCGGTGCTCGAGCCGGTAGCTCGGGGTTTCGCCGCGCAGGTGCGCGGCGATGGCCTGGTCGGCCTCGGCCTGGTCGTCAGGATGCAGCAGGGAGCGCCAGAACTCCGCGCGCAGCGGCGCCTCGGTGGGCGGGTAGCCCAGCATCTCCATCTCGCGCGCGTTGACGGCGATGGTGTCGTCGGCCAGGTTCCATTCCCACAGGCCCAGGTCGGCGCCGCGCAGGCCGAACTCCAGCCGGCGCGCGCTCTCGCGTTCGGCCTGGGCGGCGTTGCGCTCGGTGCGCTCCTGCAGGTAGCGCCGGCCCTGGTGCCAGCGCAGCCAGACGGCGCTGACGGCCATGGTCAGCGCCAGCAGCAGCGATTCGGTGCGCAGCTTGGCCCACCAGGGCGCCAGCACGGCGTCGGCGCGCCGGCTCATGTAGACCACGAGCGGCCGGTCCAGCAGCAGCGCCGCCGGCTCCACGGCGCGCAGGGCCATCATGCGCAGTTCGCTCTTGCCGACCATCCGGCCCTGCAGGAGGTTGTGCATGCGGCCGCTCTGCATGTGCTGGCGGAACAGCGAGTCCGGCTGGTTCAGGTCGAAGCCGATGCGTGCATCCTCCAGCGGCGAACTCACGATGATGGGGCCGTCGCCGTGCGCGATGGTGGCGCGCGCGTCGGGTGCGTAGAGCAGCGCGCGCAGCACGATCTCGAAGTAGTCGACGTCGAACGAGGCGCTGATCACGCCGGCGAAACGGCCGTCCGCGCCATGCAGCGAGCGCGACAGCACGGTGGTGAAGTTGCCGAGCACGGAGCGCAACGGCGGCGACACGTACAAGGTGTCGGGATCGGCGTGGTCGCGCACGGTCATGAAGTAGGAGCGGGCGCTGACGTCGCGGTCGGTCAACTCGGGCTGGCTGGCGGCCAGCACGCGGCCGTCGCGGTCGGCGATCTGCAGGCCGTGCACGCCGGGCATCGCCTCGACCAGCAGTTTCAGCGGGGGCGGCACCGAGGGCACGGCCGCCAGGTCCTGCGGCAGCAGCTGGCTGGCGTCCGCCAGCGCCGCGTTGATGGCCTTCAGATGGCGCGTGAGGTGGAGCTCGACCGCCTGGGCCTGGCCCTGCAGCCGCAGCATGTCCTGCGCGACGATGCGCTCGCGGGCACGCCAGCTGGCGTCCCCGGCCAGGGCCAGCACCAGCAGCCAGCCCAGGGCCCACAGCGCCCACTCGCGGTGGCTGCGCCGCCGCAGCAGCGGCACCGGCCCGCGCCGCCGCTGGGCAGCTTCCAGGGGAGCAGGGCCGGTTTCCGGGAATTGCATTGGCCGGCGATTGTGGAAGGCTGGGCGCCCGCGTCAAGCGGGGGTGCACCATGCCGTCCGCAGCTTGGCGGAGAAAAGCGGGCCTACAGGCGCAGCCAATCGGGGCCGGTCTGTTCTGCGTCGGCGGCGGCCAGCTCGTCCAGGAAGGCCTGGCACCACCAGTGCACGTCGAAGCGGCGGATCGTGGCCATCAGGTTCTGGTGGCGGCGGCGGCGCTCGGCCAGCGGCAGCTGCAGGGCGAACTGGATGGCGTCGGCCGTGGCCGTGCTGTCGTAGGGATTGACCAGCACCGCGCCCTCGCGCATCTGCTCCACCGCGCCGGCGAAGCGCGAGAGCACCAGCACGCCGGGGTCTTCCGGATCCTGGGCCGCGACGAACTCCTTGGCCACCAGGTTCATGCCGTCGCGCAGCGGCGTGACCAGGGCCACGCGCGCGGCGCGGTACAGGCCGGGCAGGCGCTTGCGCGCCATGGTGCGGTGCATGTAGCGCACGGGGATCCAGTCGAGCTCGCCGAAGTCGCCGTTCATGGAGCCGGCCAGGCTTTCCAGTTCGCGCAGGATGTCGCCGTAGGCGTCCACGTCCTCGCGGCTGGGCGCGGCGATCTGGATCAGCGTGGCGCGGCGGATGTTGTCCGGGTGCCGGCGCAGCAGCTCGCGGAAGGCGCGCAGGCGCTGCGGCAGGCCCTTGGAGTAGTCGAGCCGGTCCACGCCCACGAGCAGCTGGCGGCGCGAGTATTCCTCGCGCATGCGGCGGTACATCTCGGTGGCGTCGTGCGCGTGCGTGAGCGCGTCGAATTCCTCCACGTCGATGCCGATCGGGAAGGCCGCCGTGCGCAGCGTGCGGCCGAAGGCGCGCCAGCGGCGGCCGTCGCCGTCGCGGTCCTCGGCGCGCGCCTCGGTGGCGGCGTAGCGGTTGAAGTGCTCCAGGTCGGCCTCGCTCTGGAAGCCCACCAGGTCGTAGGCGAACAGGGCCTGGGCCAGCCAGTCGTGCGCGGGGATGGCCGTGAAGATCTGCGGCGGCGGCAGCGGGATGTGCAGGAAGAAGCCGATCTTGTTGCGGCAGCCCAGCGCGCGCAGCTCGCTGGCCAGCGGGATCAGGTGGTAGTCGTGCACCCAGACGATGTCGTCTTCCCGGAGCAGCGGCATGAGCTTGGCCGCGAACAGCTGGTTCACGCGGCGGTAGCCGTCGATGTAGCCGGCGTCGAAGTCCGCCAGGTCCAGCCGGTAGTGGAACACCGGCCACAGCACGGCGTTGGAGTAGCCCAGGTAGTAGGCGTCGTGGTCCCACTGCGAGAGGCCCAGCGTGGCCAGGGTGACGTTGCCGGCCTGCTGCTGCTGCACCGGCGTGTCGGCCGGGGTGGCGCCGTCCCCGGGCAGGATCTTGCCGCTCCAGCCGAACCACAGGCCGCCGTTGGCCTGCAAGGCGCCCGACAGGGCCACGGCGAGGCCGCCGGCCTCGGTCTTGCGGGGGTCGGCGACGCGGTTGGAGATGCACACGAGACGGGCCACGCGTTGTTCCTTTTCTTGGATGGCGTTGGTAGGGGAGGCGGCTCTCAAAGGGCGAGCCAGGCGGCGAGCCCGGCGCGCACGGCGGCCGGGCCGGCGATGCGGTGCTGCGCCAGGGTGTCGCCGGCACCGACCTTGATGCCCGTGCCGCCCAGCTTCTGGGCGACCTGGAAGCCGGGCTCGTCGGTGGTGTCGTCGCCCAGGAACACGGGCTTGCGGCCGGCGAAGGGCGCTTCCTGCAGGAAGTCGCCGAGCGCCTTGCCCTTGTTGGCCAGCGAGGACTTGGCCTCGAACACCATCTTGCCGTGCAGCAGCGTGACGCCGGGCGAGGCCGCGACGGCGGCCTCCATGGTGCGCCGGCACAACTCCTCCAGCTGCGGCGCCTGGCGGTAGTGCAGCGCCACGGCGCCGCGCTTGGGCTCCACGGCCAGGGCCGGGTGTTCGTGCAGCAGCCGGGCGGCGGCCTGCTCCACGGTGTCGAGCGAGGGCGTGGGCAGCAGCACCAGGTTGCCGTCGGCGGCGCGGCGCTCGCTGCCGTGCACGCCGGCCACCGGCAGGTCCAGCGGGTGCAGGAAGGTGTCGATGGCGCCGACGGCGCGCCCCGAGACCACGGCCAGCGCACCGCCCAGCCGTTCGCGCAGCGCGGCCAGCAGCGGCACGAGTTCGGGCGGGATCACGATGGCGTCGGGTTCGGGCGCCAGCTCGACCAGGGTGCCGTCGAAGTCCAGGAACAGGGCGGACGCCGCGGCGTCCAGCAGCGGAGCGAAGGAGAAGTCGGTGGCCTGGGTCATGCGTTGCGGGTGCGGTCCTTGTGGCGGATCTCGAAGACGAGGAAGGCGAGCACGGCCAGCGCCAGCGGCGCCAGGTAGTACAGCGCGCGGTAGGCGAGCAGCGTGCCGATCAGTTCGGCCGGCGCAAGTTGCGTGCCCAGCAGCGCGACGAACACCGCCTCGAGCACGCCCAGGCCGGCCGGCACATGGGTCACGACGCCGGCGATGGCGGCCAGCAGCAGCACGGTGAGCACGGTCACGTAGTCCACCTGGCCCCGCAGCAGCACGTAGATGGTGCCGGCGATCAGCGACCAGTTCAGGCAGGACATGGCCAGCTGCAGCAGCGCCATGCGGCCGGAGGGCAGCGCGAAGGTCTGGCCGCGCAGCGTGAGGCTGCGCCGGCGCGAGAAGGCGCAGGCCGCCACATAGCCCAGGGCCACGGCGGCCAGCAGGCTGCCCGCGATCTGCAGCACCGCGTCGCTGATGTCCCACTCGCTCGGCAGCGCCAGCGGGAACAATGCGAAGGCCAGGCCGCCCAGCAGCAGGTAGCCGAGCCAGTTGGTGACCATGCTGACGGCCATGATGCGCGTGACCTGCATCTCGCCCAGCCCCAGCCGGCCGTACAGCCGGTAGCGCGAGGCGACGCCGCCGACCAGCGCGCCCATGTTGAGGTTGAAGGCGTAGCTGATGAAGGTGACCAGCATGACCTGGCGCGCGGGCAGGCGGTGGCCCACGGCGCGCCGGCCCAGCAGGTCGAAGGTGGCGTACAGCAGGTGGCTCGCGCAGGCGAGGCCGCCGGCCGCCAGCAGCACCGGCAGCGGCAGTTCGCGCAGCGTCTGGGCGACCTCGTCCCAGGCGATGCTGCGCGCCTGGTCGACCAGCAGGTAGGCGAGCAGCGCGAAGAAGGCCAGCCAGAAGCCCTTGCGCAGCCACGGCCACCAGGGGCGCGCGCGCAGCGGCGGGCGCGGCGGTGCCGTCTCGGTGGCCACGGCGCTCATGGCGCAGCCTCGCGCGCGGGCGTGGGGCAGGCCTCGACGAGGGCGTCGGTCTCCAGCGCGGGCACGAGCCTGGGGTTGTGGCGCGGCAGGCCGCCCAGCCAGCCCGGGTAGCGGCGCAGCACGTGGAACACCACGTAGCTGCGCAGCAGCTGCCAGGCGCTGGGCTCGCCGATGGTGTCGCGGTCGATCTGCTGGCAGGCGTTGTCCACCAGGTGGTCCAGCCGCGCGCGCAGGGTCTGGTTGAACGGGCGGTCGTGGATCAGCACGTTGGCTTCCAGGTTCAGCGCCAGGCTCAACGGGTCCAGGTTGCTCGATCCCACGGTGGCCCAGCGGTCGTCCACCACGGCCACCTTGCCGTGCAGCGGGCGCTCGCAGTATTCGTAGACCTCCACGCCGCCGCGCACCAGGTGGTGGTAGAGCATGCGGGCGGCCACCTTGACGATGGGCATGTCGGGCTCGCCCTGCAGGATCAGGCGCACCTGCACGCCGCGCCTGGCCGCGCGGCGCAGTTCGCGGATCAGCCGGTAGCCGGGGAAGAAGTAGGCGTTGGCGATGGTCACGTGCTCGCGCGCCGAGCGGATCGCCAGCCGGTAGTAGCGCTCGATGTCGTTGGTGTGGCGGGTGTTGTCGCGCGTGACCAGCATGGCCTGGGCGTCGCCGGCCGGCGGCAGCGCGCGGGCGCGCTGGCGCATCAGCGCGCGGTGGCGGAACCAGCGCCGCACGCCGTGCTGGTGGCGCAGGCCCTCGGCCAGCATGGCGTGCACGAAGCGGTGGATGTCGCCCACCAGCGGGCCGCGGATGCGCACCGAGTAGTCCTGCTTGGCCTGCGGGCCGAAGTCCAGCAGATGGTCGGCCGAGTAGTTGATGCCGCCGATGAAGGCCACCTCGGCATCGACCACCACGATCTTGCGGTGCATGCGCCGCAGCATGTTGGTGCGCCACTTCCAGATGCGCAGGCCGGGGTCGAACACGTGCACGCGCACGCCGGCCTCGCACAGGCTGCCGATGAAGCGGTCCGACAGGTCGGGCGAGCCGAAGCCGTCGATCGTCACGTCGACCTGCACGCCGCGCCTGGCGGCGGTCAGCAGGGCCTCGTGCAGGGCCAGCCCGACCTGGTCCTCGAACAGGATGAAGGTCTCGAGCACCACCTCCTGGCGGGCATTGGCAATGGCGTCGAACACCCGCGGAAAGAACTGTTCGCCGTTCTCCAGGAGTTCCAACTCGTTGCCGCTGGTCCAGCGCGTGGCGTTCATGGTGGTGGTGTGGGAAGGGACAGGCTTGAGGTGTACCCCGCGGCCGCGCGCGGCCCTGTAGGACAAGGGCGGCTGGACCTGTGTTGCGAAGTCTGGAACTGTTCTTGTGAGACGGGAAATGCAGCGCAAAATATGCTTTTGAGGATCAATGCGTATTGCATTGCGCATGCTACCCACTAAAAGATAGAATAAATACTCTTTCATATGTAAAAGAGTATTTTAATGAGCATTGTCCTGCAGTTGGCCGAGGCCCGCAAGCGCATGGGCATGACGCAGGCCGCCTTGGCCGAGGCGGCGGGGCTGTCGCGCATGACGGTCCAGCGCATCGAGAGCGGCGACATCGACCCGCGCCTGTCCTCGCTGCTGGAAATGGGGCGCGTGCTCGGCCTGGAAGCCCTGGCCGTGCCGTCGGTGCTGCGGCCGGAGCTGGAGGCCTTCGTCCGCGCTGGCGGGCGCCTGCTGGCCCAGCCTGCCGGCGCCGGCGCGCCACCCTCGGTGGTCGACGCCATCGTGCGCCAGCACGACGGGACGCCTGGGTGAGCACCGCCATCCGCTACCTGCGCATGCACCTGCACCTGCCGGACCGCAGCCGCAGGGCGATCGGCTACCTCTCGCAGTACGGCGACATCCTGCGCGCCTCGTTCGACGCCGACTACATCGCCGATCCGGCGCGCCCCACGCTGTCGCTGGCCCTGCGCGGCGAGCGCGAGGAGGACACGCGCGCCATCCTCGCCGCGCCGCACGATGCGCGCCTGGTGCAGCTGGGCGGGCGCTGGCCGCCCTGGTTCGCCAACCTGCTGCCCGAAGGCCACAACCGCGAGCGGCTGGCGCGCGAGCGCCGCTGCCGCCCCGACGACGAGTTCGAGCTGCTGGCCGCCGCCGGCCACGACCTCATGGGCGCGATCGAGGTCGAGCCCGTGCCCGCGCGCGAGGGCATCCCCGAGGTGGTGCGCCACTGGCACACGGCGCTGGGCCTGGACGTGCTGGAGCCCGGTTTCGTCGAGGAGCCCGTGGAAGACGCCGCCGCACTGCCCGGCGTGGTGACCAAGTTCTCGGCCGTGCAGGACGGCCGGCGCTATGTGGTGCGCCGCCACGGCCGGGCCGGCGCCTTCATCCTCAAGCTGCCGACGGCGCGGCACCCCGACCTGGTGGCCAACGAGATGGCGGGCTACCGGCTGTGCGAGGCGCTGGGCCTGTCCTGCGCCCAGGCCCGCGTCATCGCGCGCGCCGACGCCGAACTGCCCGAGCAGGTGCCGTTCGAACAGATCCTGGCCGTGCCGCGCTTCGACCGCGGGCCCGACGGCCTGCGCATCCACATGGAGGAGTTCGCCCAGGCGCTGCAGTACCCGCCGCAGCACAAGTACGGCCGCGCGATGGTGCGCGACTACGCCACCATGCTGCAGGTGCTGGACCGCTACTCGGCCCGGCCCGTGCCCGACGTGCGCGAGTTCATGGCCCGCTTCGTCGCCTTCATCCTGCTGGGCAACACCGACGCCCACCTCAAGAACTGGGCGCTGCTGTACCCCGATGCGCGCCAGCCCGTGCTGGCGCCGCTGTACGACCCGGTCTGCGTGAGCGCGCTGTTCGCCGAGGTCGGCCCGAACGACTACGCCGTCAACCGCGCCATCGACGCGCGCCTGCGCGCCTTCGGCTGGGACCAGCTGGAGGCCATGCTCAAGGCCGCGCGGCTGCTGCGCGTGCCCAACCTGCTGCGCATCGCGCGCCAGCTGGTGCGCCAGGCCCAGGCCGACTGGCCGGCGCTGCTGCAGGAGGCGCCCGCCGCCGTGCGCGCGACGGTCGCCGAGCGGCTCGCGGGCGGGGTGGCGCTGGCGGCCTGATTCAGGCGAACGCCGCGGCGATCTCCTGCGTGGTGCGCAGGAAGCGGTCCACGTCGGCCGTGCCGTGGCAGTGCAGCGGCGACACGCGCACGGCGCCGGCCAGCCCGAAGGATTCCAGCATGCGCCGGGAGTACAGGCTGCTCGCCACGCGCTCGTAGACCACCACGCCGCGCCGCTCGTACTCGCGCACGGCCTGGGCGTGTTCCAGCCCGTCGATCGCGATGGCCAGGATCAGGTCGCGCCGGGTCAGATCCTCATGGTCGAGGAACACCTGCACGCCGCGCTGGTGGCGCAGGCCCGGGGCCGCGGCGCTGCCCTCGAGCAGGCGCGCCAGCAGCGCGCGCTCGTGCAGCGCGATCTTCTCGATGCCACGCGCGAACAGGGCGCGCCGGTCGCCGGCCGCATCGAACTGCGCGCCCAGCCAGCCCACGTAGTCGACGATCTCGCTCATCACCGCGAACTGCCAGGGCGCGGCGCTGCCCAGGTCCCAGAAGTCCGGCTTCTTGGCCGCCAGCTTGTGGTGCGGCAGCAGGGCCGCGCGGTCCGACAGCCAGGCCAGGCCCGAGCCGCGGCAGCCGAAGAACTTGTAGGGCGCGATGTTGATGCCGTCCACGGGCGTCTTGGCCAGGTCGATCAGGCCGTGCGGCGCGTGCTGCACGGCATCGACGACGATGTAGAGGTCCGGCTTGATCGCGCGTGCGCGCCGCACGATCTCGGCGATGTCGAGCTTGGCGCCCGAGATGTTGGAGGCGTAGATCACGCTCAGCAGCGCGGTGCCGGCATCGACGAGGCGGCAGACCGCGTCCACGTCGACACCGCCCGTGACCGGGTTGGAGGGCGCCACGCGCAGTTCGCGGCCGGTGCGCCCGGCGTACAGCTGCATGGCGTCGAACGAGGAGGGATGCTCCAGCACCGTGGTCACCATGTTGCTGCCAGCCACGTTCTCGGCGATGGCGCGCACCATGTCGAACATGGCGCCCGAGGCCGTCAGCGCCGCGTAGACGCTGCCGCCCTCGGCGTTGAGCACGGTGCGCAGGTCCTGCGTGCCCTTGGCCTGCACCTGCTGCAGGAACACCGCGGTGTCGTGGATGCGCTCGGGGTTGTCGGGCACGGCGTCGATGCGCGCGAACTGCTCCACCGCGGTCCGGAGCCGGAACGAGCCGCCCGCGTTGTCGAAGAACAGCCGTTCGCGGCCCGTGATGTCGTGGTCCACGTGCAGGAAGCGGGCCTTGATCTGCGCCTGCAGCGCGTCGGAGAAGAGTTCGCCTTGGGGGGCTGTCATGGATGGGTTCCTGGTGCGATCGCCGGATTCTGCGGCCTCGTCCGCTTCTCCAAAAGCGATATTTTTGGATAGGATTTCAAGAGGAAAAGTGTTTGATCGGAACCTTGCGATGATGACCTTCAAGCAACTCGAGGCGCTGTACTGGATCGGAGAGCTGGGCAGCTTCGCGCTCGCGGCGCACAAGCTGTACACCTCGCAGTCGGCCGTGTCCAAGCGCGTGCACGAGCTCGAGCAGGCCTTCGACACCGCGCTGTTCGACCGCAGCCAGCGCTCGGCCCGGCTCACCGACAAGGGCGAGGAGATGTTCCTGCTGGCCAAGGGCCTGCTGGACCAGCGCAACGCCGCCATCGAGCAGTTCGGCCGGGCCGAGGTCGTCGCGCGCCGCGTGCGCATCGGCGTGACCGAGCTCACCGCCATGACCTGGCTGCCGCGCTGGGTCGAGCTGATCCAGGTGCACTACCCGCAGGTCACGCTGGAGCCGGACGTGGACAGCAGCGTCAACCTGCGCGAGAAGGTGCTGGCCGACGAGCTCGACCTGGTGGTCGTGCCCGACGCCTTCGCCGACACGCGCATCCCGAGCAAGCGGGTCGGCATGGTCGAGAGCGCCTGGATGTGCAAGCCCGGCCTGGTCGAGGCCGGCCGGCGCATCCGGCTGCACGAACTGGCGCAGCACCCGCTGATGCTGCAGGGTTCGCGCTCGGGCACGGGCCTGCTCTACGACAGCTGGATGAAGAACCTGGGCGTGCAGCCGGCCAAGCCCATCGTGGTCCACAACCTCGTGGCGCTGATCGGCCTGACGATCTCGGGCCTGGGCGTGAGCTACCTGCCGCGCGAGGCCGTGGCGCCGATGGTGCAGGGCGGCCTGCTCGCGGTGCTGGACGTCGCGCCGGCGCTGCCGCCCGTGCCCTACGTGGCCATGTACAAGGGCGAGCACCGCAGTTCGCTGCTGGCCTCGGTCGTCATGCTGGCCCAGGAAAGCTGCGATTTCTCGCGCATGTTCCAGGGCGACTGATCAGACGCCGTTGCTGTTGGGGTTCTTGTAGATCTCCTTGACCGCGTCGGTCATCGGGAAGTTCAGGTTGGCATTGGTCGGCGGGATCGGCCGCAGGAACCACTTGGCGTAGATCTCGTTGATCGCGCCGGAGGCCATGATCTCGGTCACGGTCTTGTCGACCAGGGCCTTGAAGGCCGGGTCGTCCTTGCGGACCATGATGCCGTAGGGCTCCTGGCGCAGCGATTCCTGCGTGAGGATCTTGAACTCCTCGGGGTTGGGCGCGGTGGCGATCAGGCCGGCCAGCTGCACGTCGTCCAGGATGTAGGCGGCCGTGCGGCCCGAGGCCATCATCAGGAAGCCGTCGGCCGTGTCCTTGGCGGCGAGGTCCTGCACCTCGATGTTGCCCGAGCGCTTGTAGCTGCGCAGCAGCTGCACGCCGGTGCTGCCGGCCACGGTGGAGACGGTCTTGCCGTTCAGGTCGGCGAAGCTGTTGATGCCCGAGTTCTTCTTGACGGCCGCCGTGATGCTGGTCACGAAGTGGCTGGGCGCGAACGCCACCTGCTGCTGGCGCTGCACGGTGTTGGTGGTTGTGGCGCAGTCCAGGTCGACCGAGCCGTTGGTCAGCAGCGGGATGCGGTTGGTCGAGGTCAGGATCATGTAGCGCACCTCGAGCCTGGGCAGCGCGAGCTGGGCCTTGACCGCGTCGACGATCTTCAGGCAGATGTCGTTGGTGAAGCCGGTCGGGTCGCCGCTGCCGGTGGGCTTGTAGGAGAACGGGATCTGGCTGTCGCGCGCGCCGATGGTGATGGCGCCGCTGGATTTGATCTTGGCCAGCGTGTCGGACTGCGCCGCGGCCTGGCCGCAGGCGAGGGCGGCCGCCACGGCGATCGTCAGGGAGAAAAGGTGCTTCATGTCGGGGCCTCGGTCGGGTGGATGGGCGGGGTAGGCCGCGATTCTGGAAGCAAGC
This sequence comes from Pseudorhodoferax sp., assembly GCA_049840715.1. Lineage (GTDB taxonomy): Bacteria > Pseudomonadota > Gammaproteobacteria > Burkholderiales > Burkholderiaceae_C > Pseudorhodoferax. Next base: position 61,681 of record JASGJO010000031.1, on the reverse strand, counting down.
CGGCTGATCCAAAAGCGATTTAAGTTCATCGATTTCCGATCGGAAAAGCGATGAATCGATGCGTCAGCGGCCCTGGAAGCTGCTCGGCGGCTGGCCCATGGCGGCCTTGAACATGGCCGAGAACGCGCTGTCGCTGGCATAGCCGGTGGCGGCCGCCACCTGCGCGACCGAGGCGCCCTGGGCCAGCAGCGGCAGCGCATGGGCCAGGGCCGCCTGCTGGCGCCACTGCTGGTAGCTGGTGCCGAGCTCGCCCTGGAACAGCCGCGCGATGGTGCGCTCGCTGGCGCCCACGTCGGCGGCCCATTCGGCCAAAGTGGTGCGCGCCGCGGGGGCCCGCACCACGGCTTCGCACAGAGCGCGCAGCCGCTTGTCGCCATGCTGCGCATGCGGCATGGGCACGGCCAGCGCCTGCGGGTCGGCATGGGTGATCTCGTCGTGCACGAGCTGCATCAGCAGGGCCTCGCGCGCCGGCCGCAGCGGCTGCGCGTCCAGCCCCTGCACGAGTTCGCGCAGCAGCGGCGAGGCCACGATCATGCGGCTGCCGCTCCAGCCCGCCGGCGTGAGGCCGGCGTGCAGGTACAGCGTGCGGAATTCGGCCGCCTCCAGCACGTCGATGCAGTGCAGCTGGCCCGGCGCGATCCAGACCGCGCGCGAGGGCGGCACGATGTAGGTCAGCTCTTCCAGCCGTTCGCCTTCGGGCAGCGCGCGCACGCGCAGCGTGCCGGTGGCGCAGAACGCCAGCTGGGCCCAGGGATGGCGGTGCGGCTCGAAGTGGGTGTCGGCCGGCATGCTGCGCGCGCGCACGCGCACCGGGCGCGCCGCATCGGGCGTGAAGGGGTCGGTGTCGCCCACCGGTTCCAGGCGGGGGTGTCGCTGGGCCATGGCGCAGATTGTCCGGTATTCGACGAATCCTGTCCTTTCGTCGCATTTCTGCAGGCGTAGCATCCGGCTCCATGACGACGACAACAGCGGCCTCCCTGCCGGCGGGCAAGGCGGGCCTGAGACAAGACGCGCACGTGATCGGCCTGGTCGGCATCGCCCACCTGGTCAGCCACTTCAGCCAGCTGCTGCTGGCGCCGCTGTTCCCCTGGCTCAAGGACGACTTCGGCGTGGGCTATGCCGAGCTCGGCTTCCTGATGACGCTGTTCTTCGTGACCTCCTGCGCGGTGCAGGCGGCCTCGGGCTTCGTGGTCGACCGCTTCGGCCCGCGGCCCGTGCTGTTCGGCGGGCTGGCGCTGCTGGGGCTGGCGGCCTTCGGGTACTCGGCGAGCACGCACTACTGGATGCTGGCCGTGTTCTCGGTGGTGGCCGGCATCGGCAACGGCGTGTTCCATCCGGTCGACTACACGCTGCTGAACCGCAAGGTCAGCGCGGCGCGGCTGGGCCACGGCTACAGCGTGCACGGCATCACGGGCAGCCTGGGCTGGGCGGTGGCGCCGGCCATGCTGGTGCCGATCACGATCGCGACCTCCTGGCGCGTGGCGCTGGTGTGTGCCGGCGTCTTCGCGTTCGCGGTGCTGGCGCTGCTGCTGCTGAACCGCGAGAAGCTGGACCTGCCGGCCGTGCCGGCCAAGGCGGGCGCCGGGGCGGCCGACAGCAGCTTCGGCTTCCTGCGCATCGCGGCGGTCTGGATGTGCTTCGGTTTCTTCTTCTTCTATGCCGTGGTGCTGGGCATCGTGCAGGTGTTCGCGCCCGGGGCCGCGCGCGAGCTGCACGCCGTGCCGGTGGCGCAGGCCGCGCTGTGCCTGACGGTCTACATGGTCTGCAGCGCGCTGGCCATGGTGGCGGGCGGCTTCCTGGTGTCCGACCCCACGCGCTGCGAGAAGCTGGTGGCGCTGGGCTTCGGCTTCGCGGCCTGCATCGCGCTGACGCTGGGCCTCGCGCACCTGCCGGCCTGGATGGTGCCCGTGCTGTTCGGCCTCATGGGCCTGGGCGCGGGCATCGCCGGGCCCTCGCGCGACATGATCGTCAAGCGCGCCACGCCGGCCAATGCCAGCGGCCGCGTCTATGGCGTGGTGTATTCGGGCCTGGACATCGGCCAGGCCATCGCGCCGCTGGTGTTCGGCACGCTGATGGACCAGCACCAGTACCGCAGCATCTTCATCGGCCTGGCCGTGGTGCAGGCGGTGATGATCGCCAGCGCGTTCAATGTGGGCCGCGTGCGGCGCACGGCCCTGGCGCCGGCCTGAGTGTCCGTCGCGCTGGTCGCCTGGGTCGCCGTCGGCGCGGCCCTGGCGGGGTTCGTGCAGGGCCTGTCGGGCTTTGCGTTCAGCATGGTCTCGCTGTCGGTCTGGGCCTGGACGCTGGACCCGCTGCTGGGTGCCTCGCTCGCGATCTTCGGCGGCTGGACCGGCCAGGTGATTGCTGCCTTCACGCAGCGCCGCGTGCCCGACAAGGCCTTGCTCTGGCCCTTCCTGGCCGGCGGGCTGTGCGGTGTGCCGCTGGGCCTGTGGCTGCTGCCGCGGCTGGACGTGGTGGTGTTCAAGGCCGCGCTGGGCCTGCTGCTGGTGGTCTGGTGCCCGACGATGCTGCTGTCCGCACGGCTGCCGCGCATCCGCGGCGGGCGGCTCGGCGACGGGGTGGCCGGCCTGCTCGGCGGCGTGATGGGCGGCATCGGCGGCCTGTCGGGCACGGTGCCCACGCTGTGGTGCACGCTGCGCGGCTACCCGCGCGACGCGCAGCGCGCCGTGATCCAGAACTTCAACCTGGCCATGCTCAGCGTGGCGCTGGCCCTGCATGTGCTGGGCGGCCACCTGACGGCGGCGATGCTGCCGCTGCTGGCCATCGTGGCCGCGGCCGTGCTGGTGCCCGTGCTGCTGGGCGCGCGGCTGTACCAGGGCCTGTCCGAGGCGGCGTTCCGCCGCCTCGTGCTGGGGCTGCTGACGGCCTCGGGCGTGGCAATCCTGGCGTCCGCGCTGCCCGAGCTGTTGCGGCGTTAGGCCGCGAGCAGCGCGTCCAGGCGCTGCAGCCCGGCGATGGTCTGCACGCAGGCCTGGGCGGCCTCCGTGCCCTTCACGGCGAAATGCTGGTGGAAGTACTTGCGGTGCTCCACGTGCTCGTGGAAGTGGTGCGGCGTCAGCACGGCCGAGATCATGGGCACGCCGGTGTCCAGCTGCAGGTCCATCAGGCGGCTGACCACCGTGTTGGCCACGAACTCGTGGCGGTAGATACCGCCGTCGACCACCAGCGCGCAGCAGACCACGGCGGCATCAGCGGCCCGATTGGGCCAGGCGCTTGGCGTGCAGCGGGATCTCGAAGGCGCCAGGCACGTCGAGCACGTCGATGCGCTCGCGCGCGATGCCCTGGCGTTCCATCTCGGCCAGGAAGGCGTCGCGTGCCTGGTGCACGATGTCGGAATGCCACTGCGCCTCGACGAAGGCGATGCGGCGCTGGTCGCTGCCGCTGTGGGAGGAGAGAGGAAGGTCGTTGAGCTGACTCATGGTGTTTCCTTGGAACAAGGTTGGCCTGAATCAGGGCGCACGAGCGCAAAGCACGGCGCACCTCCACGCGGACGTGCGCCAGCATCGGCGATCGCGCTCTCTTTCATCCGGACTGTGACCGTCGGCTCCGGGATCGCACCGGAATCTGCTGACCCTCGCACCTGGCGGTGCAAGGCGCTCGCGGGCTCGTGCGGGTTGCCCCGCCATCACCGCCGGTGGGGAATTGCACCCCGCCCTGAGAACGCTTTGCGCCGGCCCGTGAAGGTCGGCGCGGTGCAATTCTAGGCGGCGTGCGACAGGCTTTCGACGGCTAAGGACGCCTGTGCGACAGCAGGAAGCGCAGCAGCTCGGCGCTGGCATCCACGCCGCCCGGCGCGGTGTAGCTGCCCGCTGGGCTGCCGCCCGACCAGGCGTGGCCCAGGCCGTGCAGCATCCAGTGCTCGGCCTGGCTGCTGCCGTCGGCGTTGCGGTAGACGGTGTGGGTGAAGGCCTGGCCATTCGGCGCGCGGCCTTTGGTGGCTTCGGGGCGCCCCTGCGGCCGGCCGGCGCGTGCGACGGCGGCGCCGTTGGACGGATGCACGGTGCTGTCCGCGTCGCCGTGGAACACGATCACCGGACACGCGGGCAGGTCCGCGGCAGCCGCCGCCGTGGGGCCGCTGCGCATGGCTGCCAGGGCCGAGGGCAGGTCGCTCGCCGCGCCCAGCGGCAGGCCGGAATGCACGCCGACGGCCGCGAACAGGTCGGCATGGGTGCGGCCCAGGATGTCGGCCATGGCGCCACCGGCCGACAGGCCGGCCGCGTAGACGCGCGCGGCATCGACCGCATGCACGGCCATTACCTCCCGCGTCAGCGCCGCCAGCAGGGCCGGCTCGCCCCGGTCGCGCTGCTGGTGCTGCGGTTTGAACCAGTTCCAGCACTTCTGCGCGTTGGCGTGCTGGGTCTGCACGGGGTACAGAACCAGCATGCCCGCCGCGCGGGCCAGTTCATTCATGCGCGTGCCGGCGGCGAAATCGTCCGCGTCCTGCGTGCAGCCGTGCAGCATCACGAGCAGCGGCCGCGGCGTTGGCGCTGCGCCGGCCGCGGTGGGCGGCACGTAGAGCTTGTAGGCCAGCGTGCGGCCGCGGTGGCTGAAGCTGCCGTCCAGCCATTGCTCGGCAGCGGGCGCCGTGGCGTGCCCGCCGCGGGCGGTCGTCGGCGGCAGCTCCGCATCGGGCACCACGCGGCTCTCGGCGTCGATCACGATGCCGCGGTCGGGTGGCGGCTGCGTCGGGGCCGCGCCGGCCAGGCCGGCATCGCGCAGCGTGCGCTGGATCAGGTCGGTGGCGGCCTGGAGCTGGCCGCCCTGGGTCAGGCGCGTGGCTTCGCCGAACAGGTCGGTGAACAGGTGCTTCATGGGGAGTTCTACTCTTCAATGGATGCGTCCGGCCAATGCGGCGCGGACGGCCGGGCTGGCGTGCAGCGCACCCAGCACGGTGATGGATTCGATGGTCTCCGCCGCAAGTTCTGCTGGCACATCGGGCGCGATGCTGGCGAGGCCCAGCACCCTGATCTGCAGTTTCTCGCCGGCCGCGCGGACCCGCGTGAGGTCGGCTGCCGAGAACTGCTGTAGTCCAAGCACCAGCATCTTGCGCGCGACGACCTGGCGCAGCGCGTCGCCGTGCGTCGCCAGGTGGTTGCGGATGGCGGTGCGGATGAAGTCGCTGCGGTTGGCGTAGAAGCCTTCGGCCACGAGCAGGTCGATCTGGCCCAGATCGACGTAGCCGAGGTTGATGGTCAGCTTCTCGGACTCGCTGATGCGCGCAATGGACGTGGTGTTGGTGGTCATGAAAACATCCTCCTGCCATCCATATGGATGGTTTGTGGATGTTTTCAAGAGGCCAGCGCTAGTCCGTCTGCGCTTCGAGCGCCAAACGCTGCGCCCGTGCCGTGCGCCCGCGCTGGTCGTGCACCACGTACAGGCCCGAGCCCACGAGCAGCGCGATGCCGCACCAGGCCCAGGCGTTGGGCACGTCGCCCCAGACCAGGTAGCCCAGCACCACGGCGAACAGCAGGGCCGCGTAGCGGAACGGCGCCGTCAGCGAGACCTCGCCCTGGCGCATGCACTGGATGATCAGGAAGTAGCCCGCGACCAGGAACACCGACGCGGCGGCGAGCCAGGCCAGCTGCGCCGGGCCGAACGGCTGCCAGCCCTGGGCCAGCGACATGGCGCCCGACAGCAGCGTGACCGCGACCGCCGTGGCCAGCGTGACCACGATGGAGGGGATGGCCGGGTCGATGCGGCGCGTCATGAGGTCGCGCGTGGCATGGAACAGCGTGCCGGTCAGGCACAGCAGGGCCCAGGCGTTGAAGCCGTCGCCGCGCGGCTGCACCACGCACAGCACGCCGGCGAAGCCCACGGCCACGGCCAGCCAGCGCGCGGCGCCGGGGCGCTCCTCGAGGAACCAGACCGCGAACACCACCATGAACAGCGGCGCCGCCAGGTTGATGGCCGTGGCGTTGCCCAGCGGCAGGTGGAACAGCGAGAGCAGGTACATCACCGTGGCGCACGCATCGACCGCGGCACGTGCCGCCACGCGCGGGTGCAGCACATGCCGCAGCTGCCCGCCGGCGCCCAGCAGGACGGCCATGCCCAGCACCAGCAGCGAGGCCAGCGCGCCGCGCAGGAAGATCAGCTGCGCCGAGGGCATGCCTTCGCTCACATGCTTGACGATGGCGTCGTTGACGACGAAGCCCGCCATGGCCCCCACCATCATCCAGATGCCGCGTCGGTTGGCGGCTGCGTCGGTCGGGGGAGCGGAATGCACGGCGCGGTTTATACCCTGGTCTTGTGGCGTTCGATGCAGGTGTCCAGCACCTCGCCGCCGGGCCGTTGCCACCAGTCGCGCTCGGAGAAGATCTCGACCTCGGCGAAACCGGCGAAGCCGGCCTGTTCGACCCAGCCGCGGATCTTTCTGAGTTCGACCACGCCGTCGCCCATCATGCCGCGGTCGTTGAGCAGGTCGCGCGTGGGCGTGAGCCAGTCGCAGACGTGGTAGGCCAGCAGGCGCGTGTTCTTCGCTGCGCCGGCGCGCGCGATCTGCTGCTGCAGCTTGGGGTCCCACCAGCAGTGGTAGACGTCCATGGCCACGCCCAGCATGCCGGTCTGGCCCGGGTCGAGCGCGTCGCACAGGTCCAGCGCATGTTCCAGCGTGTTGATGCAGGCGCGGTCGGCGGCCTGCATCGGGTGCAGCGGCTCGATGGCCAGCGGCATGCCGACCTCGCGCGCGTACTCCAGGGAGGCCGCGATGCCGTCGCGCACCTCGTTGCGGGCGCGCGCGATGTCGGTGTACTGGGGCTTGCCCGAGAGGGCGCCGGGCAGCGAGCCGACCACGAGCACGAGGCAGGCCGCGTCCAGTGTCCTGGCTTCGTCGATGGCGCGGCGGTTGTCGTCGAGCGCAGCCGCCAGGCCGGCCTGGTCGGCAGCCGGGTAGAAGCCGCCGCGGCAGTAGCCCGACAGCTGCATGCCGTGTTCCTGGAGCTGCCGGCGCGTGGCCTGCAGGCCGGCGGCGGCCACCTGGTCGCGCCAGGGGCTGATCGCGCGGATGCCGCGGCGCGCGCATTCGTCGATGATCTGCGGCAGCTGCCACTGCTGGCGCACGGTGGCGGTGTTCATGGACAGCCATTCGTGGCTGGAAGAGAAATCGCGCATGGATGGTGCTTCAGGAAGAAGTGGGAGGAATGCGTTCGCGCCGCAGCTGGCGCACGATGGCGGCGTTGTCGAGTTCGCCGTCGCCGGCCGCGATGGCGGCGCGCATGAGCGTGGCATGGGCCTGGGACAGCGGCAGGGCCTGGCCTTCTGCGGCCGCGGCGGCGAGCATGAGGTCCACGTCCTTCAGGTGCTGGCGGATGCGCGACTGCGGCGCGAAGCGCTCCTCGACCATCATGCGGCCCTTGGCCTCGGCCGCGCCGGAGCGCGCGGGCGTGGCCAGCACGAGTTCCAGGAAGGCCGCCGGCGCGATGCCCAGCCGTTCGGCGAAGACCATGCCTTCGGCCAGCACGGCGCGGTTCAGGCCCAGCACGAGGTTGGTGGCGAGCTTGGCGCGCGCGCCCATGCCGGCGCCGCCCACGTGCACGCGTGTGGATGCGATGCAGTCCAGCAGCGGCGCGGCGCGGGCCAGGGTGGCTGCGTCGGTGCCGACCAGCATGGTGGCCTGGCCGGCCGCGATCTGCTCGCTCGAGCCCGACAGCGGGGCTTCGACGAAGCCCAGCCCGCGCGCGGCGAGCCGGCCCGCGAGGGCTTGCAGCTTGTCGGGATCGCCCGTGGAGCAATCGATGAGCAGTTGCGTGCGCGGCGCCGTGGCCGACAGCAGGCCGTCCGCGCCTTCCACACTGTCGACCACGCCGCCCGTGTCGAACACGGCCAGCACCACGCTGTCGCAGCGTTCGCCGAGCGTGCGCGCGCTGTCGGCGGCTTCGAAGCCCTGCGCCGCGAAGGCGGCGCGCGCCTCGGCGCGGATGTCGTGGCCCAGCACGGCGATGCCGGCCGCGCGCAGGCGCTGCGCGATGGCCTGGCCCACGAGGCCCAGGCCGACCAGGCCGACGGGTGCGGCAGGGGTGTTCATAGCGAGGCCCCGCCGCAGACGCGGATGTCCTGGCCCGTGATCGGGGCTGCCGCGGGCGAGAGCAGAAAGCCCACGAGCGCGGCGATCTCGCCAGGCTCGATGAGCCGGCCCATGGGCGGCAGTTTGGGCTTCTCGGCCTGCCGCGCCGGATCGTCCAGCATGCCGGTGCGCGTGGCGGCCGGCGAAACCACGTTGACCGTGACGCCCTGGGCCACGACCTCGGCCGCCCAGCTGCGCGCCAGTGCCAGCATGGCGGCCTTGGTGGCGGCGTACTGGCTGCGGCCGGCCACGCCGCGCGCGACACGGCTGCCGATCAGCACCACGCGGCCGTGGCCGGCGCTGGCCATGGCCGGCAGCAGGATGTCGGCGATGCGGCTCGGCGCGTCCACGTGCAGCTGCCACATGCGGGCGCCGTCTTCGGGCTGCAGGCGGCCCAGCGGCGCCACGCGCAGCACGCCGGCCGCGTGCACGAAGGCCTCTACGCCCTCGGCGGCGCGGGCCGCGGCCTCGGTGGCGGCACCGTCGGCCAGGTCCACCTGCACATGCCGGTAGCCCGCGTGGACGATGGACGCCGGTGCACGGTCCATGCCCGTCACGGCCCAGCCCTGCGCGAGCAGGGCCTGGGCGATGGCGGCGCCGATGCCGGCACTGCTGCCGGTCACGACGGCGCGTGCTTCACTCCGGGCGGATGTTGGCATCGGCAATCGTCTTGAACGCGCGCGCCGTGTCGTCCTTCTGGAAGCGCGCGAACTCCTCGGGGCTGCCGCCGCCGAGCAGGATGCCCTGGCTGGTCAGCCGCTCCTTCATGTCGCCGGCCAGCGCCTTGTTGACCTCGGCGTTGAGCTTGGCCGTCGACCTCGGCCGGCAGCTTGGCGGGGCCCCACAGGCCGTACCAGCTGTAGAACTCGTAGCCTGGGATGGTCTCGCCGACCGTGGGCACCTCGGGCAGCGTGGGCAGCCGCGTCTTGGAGGTCACGGCGATGATCTTGAGCATGCCGCTCTTGTAGAACGAGGTCGCGCCCAGCACCGGGTCGACGAAGCCGGCGATCTGCCCGCCCACCAGGTCCTGGTAGGCCGGTGCCGAACCCTTGTAGGGCACGATCTGCAGGTTCAGGCCGGCGCTGCTCTTGATCAGCTCGGTCGAGAAATGCCCGGCCGAGGCGATGGAGCCGACCGCGAAGCTGAGCTTGCCCGGATTCGCCTTGGCATGGCTGATCAGCGACTTGACGTCGGTGATGGGCAGGTCCTTGTTGACCGAGACCGACAGCGGCGCCTTGGCCACCAGCGCGATCGGCGTGAAGTCGGTGGCCGGGTCGTAGGGCGGCGACTTCAGGAAGTGCGTGGAGGTCGTGAAGGTCGAGGCGTTGAACAGCAGCGTGTAGCCGTCGGCCGGCGACTTGGCCACGGCGCCAGCTCCGATGGTGGCGTTGCCGCCCGGCCGGTTCTCGACCACGAAGCTCTGGCCGGTCTGCTCGCCGAGCTTTTGCGCGAGCAATCGGCCCACGGTGTCCAGCGTGCCGCCCGGCGGGAACGGGATGATCACGCGCACGGGCTTGTTGGGATAGTCATTGGCCAGCGCGGCCGTGAACGGAAGCGCGAGGGCGAGGGCCGCCAGGGCCCGGCGCGAAACGACGTGCATGTCTGTCTCCTGACGTTGGGGCGGGGCCGCGGCGCGCGGCCCCTGGGGGCTTACGCGATGCCGTGGACGGCCAGCAGCGAACGCATGCGCTGCACGGCCAGTTCGGGTTTTTCCAGCACGTTGGCCGCATCGGCCAGGCGGAACAGCTCGGCCAGGTGCTGCAGCGAGCGCGTGCTCTGCTGGCCGCCGACCATCGTGAAGTGCTTCTGGTGGCCGTTGAGCCAGGCCATGAAGACCACGCCGGTCTTGTAGAAGCGCGTGGGCGCCGCGAAGATGTGGCGCGACAGCGGCACGGTCGGGCCCAGGATGGTGTGGAAGTCCTCCAGCTTGCCCTCGGCCAGCTTGCCCAGCGCGGCGCTGGCGGCCGGTGCGATGGCGTCGAAGATGCCCAGCAGCGCATCGCTCTGGCCGTGCAGGGGCTGCTCGCCCCAACCGTCGCCCGCGATGAGTTCGGCGTAGTTGAAGTCGTCGCCCGTGTACATGCGCACGCCCGCGGGCAGGCGCCGGCGCATGGCGATCTCCTTGTCCTTGTCGAGCAACGAGATCTTGATGCCGTCGACCTTGGTCGGGTTGACGGCGATCACGGCCAGCGCCGTGTCCATGGCCGCGTCGGCGTTGTCGTTGCCCCAGTAGCCCGCGAGGGCCGGGTCGAACATCGGGCCGAGCCAGTGCAGCACCACGGGCTGCCTGGCCTGCGACAGGATGCGGCCGTACACGCGCTCGTAGTCGGCCGGGCTCCTGGCCACGCGGGCCAGCGCGCGGCTGGCCATGATGATGAGCTTGCCGCCGAGCTTCTCGATGGCGGCCATCTGCTCCTCGTAGCCGCGGATCACGTCGTCCACGGTCTTGACGCTGTCGATGTCCAGGTGGTCGGTGCCGCAGCCCGAGGCCACGAAGGCGCCGGGGTGGTCCTTGGCGGCGTCCAGCGAACGGCGGATCAGTTCCAGCGAGGTGGGCCAGTCCAGGCCCATGCCGCGCTGGGCCGTGTCCATGGCCTCGGCCACGCCCAGGCCCAGCGACCACAGGTGCTGGCGGTAGGCGATGGTGGCGTCCCAGTCCACGGCAGCCGTGAGCCAGGGGTCGACCGCGGCCAGCGGATCGGCCACCACGTGCGCGGCCGAGTAGGCGATGCGGTTGAACTTCAGGCCGGCCGGCGGGCGGGCCAGCGGCTGGCCGCGCAGGGTGTAGCCGGCCAGGCCTTGCGGCGTGGGGAGTTGGATGGACAGGGCCATGGCGTCAGACCTTCAGTTCCGGCACGTCGACCCAGCGGCGTTCCTTGTGCGACTGCAGCGCGGCCTCGACCAGCTGCACGCCCTTGGCGCCTTCGGGCAGGGTCCAGCCGTAGGGTGCGTCTTCGACCACGTGGCGGATGAAGTGCTCCCATTGGATCTTGAAGCCGTTGTCGTAGACCATGGAATCGGGCACTTCCTGCCACTGGTCGAAGAAGTTCATGGTCTGCTTGACGTCCGGGTTCCAGACCGGGCGCGGCGTGTTCACGCGGCTCTGGGCGCGGCAGTCCGTGAGGCCGGCCACGGCCGAGCCGTGCGTGCCGTCGACGTGGAAGGTCACGAGGTCGTCGCGGCGCACGCGCGTGGCCCAGCTCATGTTGAGTTGCGCGATCACGTTCTCGCCGCCATGGCCCTTGAGCTCGCAGGTGGCGTAGGCCGCGTCGTCGGCCGTGGCGGTGTATTCCTTGCCGGCCTCGTCCCAGCGCTTGGGGATGTGCGTGGCGGCCAGGCAGGAGACCGACTGCACCTCGCCGAACAGGTTGTCCAGCACGTAGCGCCAGTGGCACATCATGTCCAGGATCATGCCGCCGCCGTCTTCGCTGCGGTAGTTCCAGCTCGGGCGCTGGATCGGCTGCAGGTCGCCCTCGAACACCCAGTAGCCGAACTCCAGGCGCACCGACAGCATCTTGCCGAAGAAGCCGGCGCGGCGCAGCATGTCCAGCTTGCGCAGGCCGGGCAGGAACAGCTTGTCCTGCACGGCGCCGTGCTTGAGGCCCGACTTGCTGGCCGTCTTGGCGATCTCCATGGCCTCGGCCAGCGTGGTGGCGATGGGCTTTTCGCAGTAGACGTGCTTGCCGGCGCGCAGCGCCTGGGCCAGCAGCGTGGGGCGCATCTGCGTGGTGCCGGCATCGAAGAACACCGTGTCGTCCTTGTTGGCCAAAGCGGCCTCCAGGTCGGTGCCCCAGCGGGCGATGCCGTGGGCCTTGGCCAGCGCCTCGATCTTCTCGGCATTGCGGCCGATCAGGATGGGGTCGGGCATCACCTTGTCGCCGTTGGACAGCGTGACGCCGCCCTGGTTGCGGATGGCGACGATGGAGCGGATCAGGTGCTGGTTCATGCCCATGCGGCCGGTGACACCGTGCATGATCAGACCGAGGCGTTGGGTAGGCATAGCGGACTTCCTGCGAACGTGAGAGGGAAACGGGAAAGCGGAAAGAAGGGGCGGGGGCGGTCAGTTGGCGGGCGAGAGTCCGGCCGCCTTGACCAGCTTGGCGTTGGCCTGGATCTCGGTCTTGATGTAGGCGTCGAACTCCTCGGGCTTCATGGTCCAGGCGTCGGCGCCGAGCTTGACGAAGCGTTCCTTGACCTCGGGGCTGGCCAGCGCCTTGAGCACTTCGTCGTGCAGGCGGTTGACGATCTCGCGCGAGGTCTTGGCCGGGGCCATCATGCCGATCCAGAAGTTGAACTCGGAGCCCGGCACGCCGCCTTCGGCCGTGGTCGGCACGTCGGGCAGGGCGCTGGCGCGCTGGGGCGAGCCGACCGCCAGGGCCAGCAGCTGGCCGTCCTTGATCTGGCCGATGACGGGGGCGATGGGCGAGAAGTAGTAGTCCACGCGGCCGGCCAGCACCTCGGTGACGGCCTCGGCCGAGCCCTTGAACGGGATGTTGGTGGCATCGATGTGCGCGGCCATCTTGAACTTCTCGGCGTTCAGGTGGGTGGCGCTGCCCTGGCCGGCCGAGGCGAAGTTCATCTTGCCGGGCTCGGCCTTGGCCCTGGCGACCAGCTCCTGCACCGACTTGATGCCCTTGGCCGGCGAGATCACGAGCACGTTGGGCGTGCTGGAGATCGGCGTGACGGCGGCGAAATCGGCCACGGTGTCGAACGGCAGCTTGGCGAAGGTGGACGGGCTGACCGTGTGCGAGGACGAGTGGATCATGATGGTGTAGCCGTCCGGCGCGGCCGTGGCCACGACCTGCTGGCCGATGGTGCCGCTGGCGCCGCCGCGGTTGTCCACCACCAGGGTCTGGCCCATGCTCTGGCCCATCTTGTCGGTGATGGCGCGCGCGATGATGTCCGTGGTGCTGCCTGCGGCGAACGGCACGACCACGCGGATCGGCTTGTTCGGGTAGCCGCCCTGGGCGGCGGCGAAAGCAGGCAGCAGGGCTGCGGCAAGCAGGGTGGCCAGGCGGGTCGAGGTCATGTCGGGTCTCCGGATGTTGGCTGATGTTTTCACCAATCGGTGAATTGCCGCATTCTAGGAACCCCGGCTTCACGGCGTCAACGCACGCCCTCGTTCAGCTTCTAAGTACATACCCTAGGACCACCTCGCACATGTGGGACAGGCGCTCGTGCTGGGCTTTGGGGGTCATGAGGTCGCGGCCGAACACGGCGCGCAGCGTGTGCTGGTTCGACAGGTAGAAGTACGCCATGCCGGCGATGGAGACGTACAGCTGCAGCGGATCGATGCCGCCGCGGAACAGGCCTTCGGCGCGGCCGCGCTCGAGGATCTCGGCCAGCGTGTCGATCAGCGGCGAGTTCATCTCGCGCACCCGGGCCGACTGCGCCAGGTGCGTGCCGCGGTGCAGGTTTTCGCTGTTGAGAAGGGTCAGGAACTCGGGGTGGGCGAGGTAGTAGTCCCAGGTGAACTCGGTGAGCCGGCGGATCGCCTGGGCCGGCGGCAGCTCCTTGAGGTGCAACTGCTTCTCGGCCTCGCGGATGTCCAGGTAGGTCTGCTCCAGCACCGCCAGGAACAGGCCATCCTTGCTCTCGAAGTAGTAGTAGATCAGGCGCTTGTTGATGCCGGCGCGCTCGGCGATGCGGTCCACGCGGGCCCCGGCCAGGCCGTAGCGCGCGAACTCCTCGCGCGCGGCGTCCAGGATGATCAGCTGCGAGCGGTCGGCGTCGCGGGTGCGCGGTTCGAGGGGTGTGGGGGTGGCGCTCATGTCGTGATAATTAACTTGATGGTGAATAAAGGCAAGCCCATGCGGGCCACGGCCCATAATGGCCGCCGTCTTTCGCAACGCAGCTTCCCACAGGAATTCCATGAGCAAACAGATCGCGGGTCATTTGTTGGTGCAGTGTCTGGTCGAGCAGGGCGTCAGCCATGTGTTCGGCGTCCCGGGCGAGAGCTATCTCGCGGCCCTGGACGGCTTCCATGCCTACGGCGACCGCATCCAGTTCGTCATCAACCGGCAGGAGGGCGGCGCCGCCTTCATGGCCGAGGCGCATGGCAAGCTGACGGGCCGGCCCGGCGTCTGCTTCGTGACGCGCGGGCCCGGCGCCACGAACGCCTCCATCGGCGTGCACACGGCCTTCCAGGACTCCACGCCCATGGTGCTGTTCGTCGGCGACGTGGCCAGCGATTCGCGCGACCGCGAGGTGTTCCAGGAGGTCGACTACCAGAGCTTCTTCGGTCCCAGCACCAAGGGCTTCGCCAAGCGCGTGGAGCGCATCGACGACGCGCGCCGCATTCCCGAGTACGTGGCCCGCGCCTTCGCCACCGCGATGAACGGCCGGCCCGGCCCCGTGGTGCTGGCCCTGCCCGAGGACATGCTGGTGCAGGAGGTCGACGCGGCGCCGCTGCCGCGCGTGGAGGCGGTGCAGGCCTGGAGCGACCCCGGTGCGCTGCGCACGCTGCGCGAGATGCTGCTGGCGGCGAAGAAGCCCCTGGTGATCGCCGGCGGCAGCGGCTGGACGCCGCAGGCCGCGCAGGCGCTGCAGCGCTTCGCCGAGAACTGGAAGCTGCCGGTGGGCAATGCCTTCCGTTTCCAGGACACCTTCGACAACTGGCACCCGCAGTACGCCGGCGACGTCGGCATCGGCATCAACCCCCGGCTCGCGCAGCGCATCAAGGACTGCGACCTGGTCCTGGCCATCGGCCCGCGCCTGGGCGAGATGACCACCGGCGGCTACACGCTGCTGCAGGCACCGCGCACGGCGCAGAAGCTGGTCCACATCCACGCCAGCGCCGAGGAACTCAACCGCGTCTACCAGGCTGACCTGGCCATCAACGCCACCATGAACGCGGCCGCGCGCTCGCTCGAGGTGCTGACGGCGCCGACCAGCCTGCCCTGGGAGGACTGGACCCAGGCCTGCAACGCCGACTACCTGGAGAACCTCCAGCCGCAGCCGCTGCCGGGCGACATCGACATGCCGGCCATCGTGGGCCTGCTGCAAAAGCACCTGCCGGCCGACGCGGTGGTGACCAACGGCGCCGGCAACTTCGCGAGCTGGATGCACCGGTTCTTCCGCCACCATGGCCTGGCCAAGGGCCACAAGACGCAGTTGGCGCCGACCAATGGCGCGATGGGCTACGGCGTGCCGGCGGCGATCGCGGCGGCCATCACGACGGGCCGCGTGTCCTTCACGATCGCGGGCGACGGCGACTTCCTCATGAACGGCCAGGAACTGGCCACGGCCGCGCAGTGCGGCGCCAAGAGCATCATCCTGCTGCTCAACAACGGCATGTTCGGCACGATCCGCATGCACCAGGAGCGCGAGTACCCGCAGAACGTGAGCGGCACCGCGCTGGCCAATCCCGACTTCGTGAAGCTGGCCGAGGCCTATGGCTATGCCGGCGTGCGCATCACCGCGACGTCCGAGTTCGAGGCCCAGCTGCTGGCGGCGCTGGAGCGGCCGAACGGCACGCTGATCGAGGCGGTGCTGGACCCCGAGGTCATCACCACCCGCGGCACGCTGAGCGCGATCACGCAGGCTGCGCTGAAGAAGGCCGGCAAGGCCTGAGCGCCCATGAAAAAGGCCGGCAGAGCCGGCCTTGCGTGAGACGGTGAGGCCGCCTTACTTGAGGTGCTTGCCGATCAGGCCGGCCATCTCGAACATGGACACCTGGGCCTTGCCGAAGACTTCCTTCAGCTTGGCGTCGGCGTTGATCATGCGCTTGTTGACTGCGTCCTGCAGCTTGTTCTTCTTGATGTAGACCCACAGCTTGCTGACCACTTCGGTGCGCGGCATCGGTGCCGTACCGACCACGCCGGCCAGCGCGGCGCTGGGCGTCAGGGCCTTCATGAAGGCGGCGTTGACGGCGCGCTTCTTGGCGGGTGCGGCGGCCTTCTTGGCCGGAGCTGCCTTCTTGGCGGGCGCGGCGGCCTTCTTCGCCGGAGCCGCAGCCTTCTTGGCGGGGGCGGCAGCCTTCTTCGCTGCCGGAGCCTTCTTCGCCGCGGCCGGAGCCGCTTTCTTTGCCGGAGCCGCTTTCGCGGGCGCTTTCTTTGCAGTTGCCATGATTGAGATTCCTTTTTGGTGTTGCGTTGTCACCAGCGAAAAAAACCTTCCTCACTGGCAGAGCGGATGCTAATGGAGAAGAAACGCCTTTCCAAGAGAGCGCGAGCCCTTTTTCGCTCGGCGTGG
Source organism: Pseudorhodoferax sp. (assembly GCA_049840715.1). GTDB lineage: Bacteria > Pseudomonadota > Gammaproteobacteria > Burkholderiales > Burkholderiaceae_C > Pseudorhodoferax. Next base: position 45,408 of record JASGJO010000031.1, on the reverse strand, counting down.
CGAGGATTTTTCGCGTGCGAACACGCGGCGTGCGCAGGTGTCGACGAGCGCATGGCGCGGCATGCGCGCGGAGGTGTGCGGCGCGCGTCCCGCGCGTGTCGCGCCGCGCCGCTGCCGCGGCAGCGGGAGTTCTGCTGGGAAGACATTTGCGGCGAAAAGAAAATCTTGGAAGAGTTGAATTCTGGAAAAGTAGAATGCCGATCGACTTCAATTTCCAAAAGATTTCTTAATGATCGCTGAAGCCCATGCGCTCGACGTCTACGACGACAAGATCCTCGCGGAACTGCAGCGCGATGCCCGCATGACCATGGCCGAGCTTGGCCGCAGGGTGCATCTGAGCCAGCCTGCGGTCACGGAGCGCGTGCGCAAGCTCGAGATCGCAGGGGTCATCAAGGCCTACCGCGCAGAGCTCGATTTGTCGCGTCTTGGCTACGGTATCCGTGCGCTCGTGCGGGTCGGGCGTGCCGAGTACGCGCGGGTGGTCAAGCTCATCGAGCAGACGCCCGAGGTCATCAATGCCTTCAACGTGACCGGCGAGGACAGCTGGGTGCTCGAGATCGCGGTGATCGACGTGCCGCACCTGGATGCGGTGGTCAGCAAGTTCTGCGTGCTGGCGGACACCTCGACGTCCATCGTGCTGAACGCGCCGCGCGAGCATGCGCCGGTGCTGCCCGCGCGCCAGGAGAACGTGCGCCCGGCGGCGCACCGCCTCAAAGATCGCTGACCGAGCGGCCCGGCAGGGTGGCGAGGGCCACGCCGACCAGGGCGATCGCCAGCGCCAGCGACTCGAGTGCGCCCATGCGCTCGCCGAGCACGAGCACACCCGTCAACGCGGCGCTGACGGGCAGCAGCACGGTGAACACGCCGGCCTGTGCCGCCGGGATGGTGCGCAGGCCGGTCATCCAGAGCCACACGGTCCAGATGCTGGCGGCCAGCGCGTAGAACACCAGCAGGGCCCACAGCCCCGCGCCGACGGCGCCGAAATCGAACTGCGCGGCAAAGTACAGCCCGAACGGCGTGGCGAGCACCAGCCCCCAGAGGTTGATCAGGGCACTGATGCGCTTGGGTCCCAGGCTGCCCGTCAGCTTCTTGCCGATGACCGCATACGCGGCCTCGCACAGCACCGCGGCGAACAGCAGCAGGTGGCCCAGCACCGCGTTGCCTTGACCTGCGGCGGCTGGCGCGCCATGGCCGGGCCTGGCGATGCCCAGCAGGCCGATGCCGACCACCGCGCAGGCGACGGCCGCCCAGGTGCGGCCCGTCACGCGCTCGCGCAGCAGCAGCCAGCTGGCGACCGCCACGGCGGCCGGAATGGCCGCCATCACCACGCCCGCCGACACGGCGCTGGTCATGCTGACGCCGTAGATCATGCAGATCGAGAACAGGAAGTTGCCGAGGAAGGACTCCAGGAACACGAGACGGCGGATGCCGAGCGGCATCGGCGGCTCGTTGGGCGGCTTGCGCAGCCAGGGCAGCATGGCGACGGCGGCGATGCCGAAGCGCAGCCATGCCAGCAGCAGCACCGGAAAGGCGGCCGCCAGCGGCTTGGACAGCGCGACATAGCTGCCGACCAGCGCCATGCTGGCGGCGAGGCAGGCGCTGGCGGCGAGGCGATGTGTGGAGGGGGTGACGAGGCTCATGTCGTAGGTGCGGCGAACAGCCGCGCATCATGGCCCATGCGCGGTCGGAGGCGCGCGCGGTCGCGGTTGGCGATCGAGGGATGCGTCCGCTCTCCGTTGCCCGCAGATGGCGTGGATTGCTGCACTGCATCAGCAAAAACATCGTTTCGCAATACGGAATACGGCGCGAGCTTTTGTGAAGCGTGATTTTCGGAATGAAGTTTTTCTTTTCTTATGACGAAAACTGAAATCCAAGTAGTTATCATGAAAGAAGAAATTTTTTGTCTTGTATAAGACATATGAGAAAAATCAAGTCTTATATAAGACATAGAATTCATCCATCCCATCAACGTCCTGGAGAACTTCCATGCCCCAATCGCTCACCGAACAACTCAGCCGTGAACAGCAGATCGCCGCCCTCGAGAAGGACTGGGCGACCAACCCGCGCTGGAAGGGCGTCAAGCGCGGCTACAGCGCAGCCGACGTGGTGCGCCTGCGCGGCTCGCTGCCGATCGAGCACACGCTGGCCAAGCGCGGCGCCGACAAGCTGTGGGAGAAGATCAACGGTGGTGCCAAGAAGGGTTACGTGAACGCCTTCGGCGCGATCTCCGCCGGCCAGGCCATGCAGCAGGCCAAGGCCGGCCTGGAGGCTGTGTACCTGTCGGGCTGGCAGGTCGCCGCCGACGGCAACACCTCCGAGACCATGTACCCCGACCAGTCGCTGTACGCCTACGACTCGGTGCCGACCATGGTCCGCCGCATCAACAATACCTTCAAGCGCGCCGATGAAATCCAGTGGGGCCGTGGCATCGAGCCGGGCAACAAGGAATTCATCGACTACTTCCTGCCCATCGTGGCCGACGCGGAAGCCGGCTTCGGCGGCGTGCTGAACGCGTTCGAACTCATGAAGAACATGATCGCGGCCGGTGCCGCCGGCGTGCACTTCGAAGACCAACTGGCCGCCGTCAAGAAGTGCGGCCACATGGGCGGCAAGGTGCTGGTGCCGACGCAGGAGGCCTGCGAGAAGCTGATCGCCGCGCGTTTCGCTGCCGACGTGATGGGCGTTTCCACCATCGTGCTGGCACGTACGGATGCGGAAGCCGCCAACCTGATCACGTCCGACCACGACGCCAACGACAAGCCGTTCCTGACCGGCGAGCGCACGCAGGAAGGCTTCTACCGCGTCAAGAACGGCCTGGAGCAGGCCATCAGCCGCGGCGTGGCCTACGCCCCCTACGCCGACCTGGTGTGGTGCGAGACCGGTACGCCGGACCTGGGCTTCGCCCGTGAGTTCGCGCAGGCCGTGCACGCCAAGAGTCCGGGCAAGCTGCTGTCGTACAACTGCTCGCCGTCGTTCAACTGGAGGAAGAACCTGGACGACAAGACCATCGCCAAGTTCCAGGACGAACTGTCCGCGCTGGGCTACAAGTACCAGTTCATCACGCTGGCCGGCATCCACGTCAACTGGTACAACACCTTCAAGTTCGCCCATGCCTATGCCCGCGGCGAAGGCATGAAGCACTACGTGGAGATGGTGCAGGAGCCGGAATTCGCAGCACGCGAGCAGGGCTACACCTTCGTGTCGCACCAGCAGGAGGTCGGCGCTGGTTACTTCGACGACGTGACCACCGTGATCCAGGGCGGCTCGTCCAGCGTCAAGGCGCTGACCGGCTCGACCGAGGAAGAGCAGTTCCACTGATCCAATAGAGTGAGGAGACAGGGGCCCCGGCAGGAAGCTGCCGGGGCCTTTTTCTATGCGGCCCGCTAGAATGCGCCTTTTGCTTCCACCAACAAGGGCGAGAAAGGCAAGCTGGTTATGACACCGCGAACTACGACGGAGACCTCCACCGGCCCGTCCATTGGACGTTAGGGCCGTCCGTTCGCGCCTGCCTGCCTGCATCCCCACCAGAAAAGCGCGGACCTGTTCCGCGCTTTTTTGTTGGCGCGACGTTCTGCACCCTGATGAGCATTGAACCCATGATCCACATCACGCTTCCCGACGGTTCGCAGCGCGCGTACCCCGGCCCCGTCACGGTGGCCGAGGTCGCCGCCTCGATCGGTTCCGGCCTGGCCAAGGCGGCCCTGGCCGGCAAGATCGACGGCAAGGTCGTCGACACGAGCTTCCAGATCACGGCCGACAGCCCGCTGTCCATCGTGACGGCCAAGGACGCCGATGGCCTGGAGGTGATCCGCCACTCGACGGCCCACCTGCTGGCCTACGCCGTCAAGGAGTTGTTCCCCGAAGCCCAGGTCACGATCGGCCCGGTCATCGAAAACGGCTTCTACTACGACTTCTCGTACAAGCGCCCGTTCACGCCCGAGGACCTGGCCGCGATCGAGAAGAAGATGGCCGAACTGGCCGCCAGGGACGAGCCCGTGGTGCGCCGCGTGCTGCCGCGCGACGAAGCCGTGGCTTATTTCAAGAGCCTGGGCGAGCACTACAAGGCCGAGATCATCGCGAGCATTCCGGCCAACGAGGATGTGTCGCTGTACCGCGAAGGCAAGTTCGAGGATCTGTGCCGCGGCCCGCACGTGCCCAGCACGGGCAAGCTGCGCTTCTTCAAGCTCATGAAGGTCGCCGGTGCCTACTGGCGCGGCGACCACCGCAACGAGATGCTGCAGCGCATCTACGGCACGGCCTGGGCCACGAAGGACGAGCTCCAGCAATACCTCACGATGCTGGAGGAGGCCGAGAAGCGCGACCACCGCAAGCTGGGCCGCGAACTCGACCTGTTCCACATCGACGACCATGCCCCGGGCATGGTGTTCTGGCATCCCAAGGGCTGGACGCTGTGGCAGGAGGTCGAGCAGTACATGCGCCGCGTGTACCGCGACAACGGCTACCAGGAAGTCAAGGGGCCGCAGATCCTGGACAAGGGCCTGTGGGAGAAGACGGGCCACTGGGACAAATACCGCGAGAACATGTTCGTCACGGAATCGGAAAAGCGCGACTACGCGCTCAAGCCGATGAACTGCCCGGGCCACATCCTGATCTTCAAGCAGGGCATCAAGAGCTACCGCGACCTGCCGCTGCGCTATGGCGAGTTCGGCAACTGCCACCGCAACGAGCCCACGGGCGGCCTGCACGGCATCATGCGTGTGCGCGGCTTCACGCAGGACGATGGCCACATCTTCTGCACCGAAGACATGATCCAGGGCGAGGTCACGGCGTTCACGACGCTGCTGCAGAAGGTCTACAAGGACTTCGGCTTCACGGAGATCCTCTACAAGCTGTCCACGCGTCCCGACAAGCGCATCGGCAGCGAAGAGAGCTGGGACAAGGCCGAGGCCGCACTGGCCGACGGCTTGCGCGCCTCCGGCTGCGAATTCGAGTACCTGCCGGGCGAGGGCGCCTTCTACGGCCCCAAGATCGAGTACGTGCTGAAGGACGCGCTCGGCCGCCAGTGGCAATGCGGCACGATCCAGGTCGATCCCAACCTGCCCGAGCGCCTGGACGCCGATTTCGTGGGCGAGGATGGCGCGCGCCACCGGCCCATCATGCTGCACCGGGCCATCGTCGGCAGCCTGGAGCGTTTCATCGGCATCCTGATCGAACAGCACGCTGGCGCACTGCCTGCGTGGCTCGCGCCGAAGCAGGTTTCCGTCCTCAACATCACGGACGGACAGGCCGATTACGCGCGGACTGTTGCCAAAACGCTGCTGGATCAAGGGTTTAGGGTGGAGCTTGATCTGCGCAACGAGAAGATTACCCGTAAAATACGGGAGCATTCGATGCAAAAGCTTCCTTACATCCTTGTCGTGGGTGACAAAGAGCGGGAAGCCGGTGCCGTCGCAGTGCGTGCCCGAGGCAATCTGGACCTCGGTGTGATGCCGCTACAGGACTTCCAAGCGAAGCTCGCCGGCGACATCGCTTCCAAGGCATGAATCCGGGGTCAGGCAAGACCCCTTGTTCGGCTTTGGCCGCACGCATACGGCGGCTGTTGCTATTTTAAACATAGCGTTTGATGTTGAAGGATTGAGCCATCGCTACTGATTTTCGTGACCGTCGTCACCGCGAAGAACGCAAGCACCGCCTGAACCGGGAAATCATGGCCCCGGAGGTGCGTCTGTCCGGACCCGAGAACGAGCCCCTGGGCATCGTGAGTCTGGCCGAGGCCTTGCGCATGGCGGGCGAGCTGGACGTGGACCTCGTCGAGGTCGTCGCCGCGGCGAACCCGCCGGTCTGCCGGTTGATGGACTACGGCAAGTTCAAATACCAAGAGCAGAAGAAGGCGGCCGACGCGAAAGCCAAGCAGACGGTCATCGAGATCAAGGAAGTCAAGTTCCGTCCTGGTACGGACGACGGCGACTACAACATCAAGATGCGCAACATCCGGCGCTTCCTGGCCGATGGCGACAAATGCAAGATCACGCTGCGCTTTCGCGGCCGCGAGATCACGCACCAGGAGTTGGGCATGGCGCTGTTGCAGCGCATCCGCAACGACCTGGCCGACAGCATCATCGTCGAGCAGTTTCCGAAGCTGGAAGGCCGCCAGATGATCATGATGATCGCACCGGCCCGCAAGAAGCCGGCTGCGGCCAAGCCCGCCGCGGAAGCTGCGCCCAGCGCGGCCTCCTGAAGCGGGCAGACAAGAATTCGACGCCGGCGGGTTGGTCGCCTGCCGGTGCTGAACGCGAGGGCCGCGAGGCTTTCGCACCAAAAGTGGCTCGGGGCCAACAAGTCCGGGATCGGTTCCCGGCGCCTCACGAGCACAACCAAGAAGGAGCATGCACATGCCCAAAATGAAGACCAAGAGCGCGGCGAAGAAACGCTTCCGCGTCCGTCCCGGTGGCACCGTCAAGCGCGGTCAAGCCTTCAAGCGTCACATCCTGACCAAGAAGACCACCAAGAACAAGCGCCAACTGCGTGGTGCGGTGACTGTGCACGAGACCAACATGGCCTCGATGGCGCAGATGCTGCCCGGCCGCGGCATCTGATCTTCACGACGAACAAGGAGTAATTCAATGCCTCGCGTCAAACGTGGTGTCACCGCACGTGCACGTCACAAGAAAGTTCTGAACCTCGCCAAGGGTTTCCGCGGCCGCCGCGGCAACGTCTTCCGCATCGCCAAGCAGGCGGTGATGAAGGCGGGCCAATACGCCTACCGCGACCGTCGTACCCGCAAGCGCGTGTTCCGTCAGCTGTGGATCGCCCGTATCAACGCCGCCGCACGTGAACTGGGCCTGACCTACAGCCAGTTCGCCAACGGCCTGAAGAAGGCGTCGATCGAGATCGACCGCAAGGTGCTGGCCGACATCGCCGTGCACGACAAGGCCGCTTTTGCCGGCATCGTCGAGCAGGTCAAGGCCAAGCTGGCGGCCTGAGTACCACGCGGGTGAAGCGGCCTTCGGGCTAGGCTTCATCCACCGCCGCTCAGGACCTCTGGGGCCGGGATTTCCTGCAGGAGTCTCGGCCCTTTTTCATTTGCCAAGAATTCCCATGAACGATTTGGATGCCATCGTCGCGCAGGCGCGCGAGGACTTCACCGCCGCCACCACGCCGGCCGACCTGGAGAACGCCAAGGCGCGTTTCCTGGGCAAGTCCGGCCGCCTGACCGAGCTCATGAAGGGCATGGGCACGCTCAGCGTGGACGAGAAGAAGACGCGCGGCGCTGCCATCAACCAGGCCAAGCAGGCGATCGAGGCGGCCTTGGGCGCCGCACGCCAGGGCCTGGCCGATGCCGAACTGGCGCTGCAGCTCAAGGCCGAGGCGCTCGACGTGACGCTGCCGGGTCGCCAGCGCGGTGCCGGCGGCCTGCATCCGGTCTCGCGCACGCTGGAGCGCATCGAGGCCATCTTCGCGAGCATGGGCTTCGACGTGGCCGACGGCCCCGAGATCGAGAGCGACTGGCACAGCTTCACCTCGCTGAACAACCCGCCCAACCACCCGGCGCGCTCGATGCAGGACACGTTCTACGTGGACATCCAGGGCGAGGACGGCATCCCCTACAACCTGCGCCCGCACACCAGCCCGATGCAGGTGCGCTATGCCCACCAGCACATCCGCAAGCATGCGGCCGCCTTCGAGGCCGCCGCCGCCGATGCGAGCGGCCAGACCAAGGCGCCCGAGATCCGCGTGATCGCGCCGGGCCGCACCTACCGCGTGGACAGCGATGCCACGCACTCGCCGATGTTCCACCAGTGCGAAGGCCTGTGGCTGGGCGAGAACGTGAGCTTCAAGGACCTCAAGGTCGTGTTCACGGACTTCTGCCGCACCTTTTTCGAGAGCGACGACCTGGTGCTGCGCTTCCGCCCGAGCTTCTTCCCGTTCACCGAGCCCAGCGCCGAGATCGACATCCAGTTCCAGAGCGGCCCGCTGGCCGGCCGCTGGCTCGAGGTCGCGGGCTCGGGCCAGGTGCATCCGAACGTGGTGCGCAACATGGGGCTGGACCCCGAGCGCTACATCGGCTTCGCCTTCGGCATGGGCCCGGACCGGCTGACCATGCTGCGCTACGGCGTGAACGACCTGCGGCTGTTCTTCGACGGCGACCTGCGCTTCCTGTCGCAGTTCCAGTGATCCCGCCGCTTTCCGAATAGACGAGAACAACGATGCAATTCCCAGAGTCCTGGCTGCGCGCCTTCTGCAACCCGCCGATCGGCAGCGCCGAGCTGGCCGAAACCCTGACCATGGGCGGTCTGGAGGTCGAGGAGCGCCGCCCCGTCGCGCCGCCGTTCAGCAAGATCGTCGTCGGCGAGATCAAGGAAGCCGTCCAGCACCCGAATGCCGACCGCCTGCGCGTGTGCCAGGTCGACGTCGGCCAGCCGCAGCTGCTCAACATCGTCTGCGGCGCACCGAATGCGCGTGTCGGCATCAAGGTGCCCTGCGCGCTGGTCGGCGCGGAGCTGCCGCCCGGCGAGGACGGCCAACCCTTCCGCATCAAGCTCGGCAAGCTGCGCGGTGTCGAGAGCCAGGGCATGCTGTGCTCGGCGCGCGAACTGCAGCTCAGCGAAGACCACGGCGGCCTGCTCGAACTGGCTGCCGATGCGCCGCTGGGCCAGGACATCCGCGCGCACCTGGGCCTGGACGACATGCTGCTCACGCTCAAGCTCACGCCGAACCTGGCGCACGGCCTGTCGGTGTACGGCGTGGCGCGCGAGCTGTCGGCCCTGACCGGCAGCCCGCTCATCGCCAACGAGCCGCCGCCGGTCGCGCCGCGCATCGACGACCGCCTGCCCGTGCAGGTCGAGGCGCCCGAACTGTGTGGCCGTTTCTCGGGCCGCATCGTGCGCGGCGTCGACACGCGCGCCACCACGCCGGCCTGGATGGTCGAGCGCCTCGCGCGCTGCGGCCAGCGCAGCGTGTCGCCGCTCGTGGACATCTCCAACTACGTGATGTTCGAAGCCGGCCAGCCTTCGCACATCTTCGACCTGGACAAGATCCATGGCGGCCTCGTGGTGCGCTGGGGCCGCGAGGGCGAGCAGCTCAAGCTGCTCAACGGCAACACCGTGGCGCTGGACGCCAAGGTCGGCGTGATCGCCGATGCGCAGACCGTCGAGTCGCTGGCCGGCATCATGGGCGGCGACGCCACGGCCGTGTCCGACGACACGCGCAACATCTACATCGAGGCCGCGTTCTGGTGGCCCGAAGCGATCCAGGGCCGCTCGCGCCGCTTCAACTTCTCCACCGATGCGGGCCACCGCTTCGAGCGTGGCGTGGACCCGAGCCGCACCGTGCAGACCATCGAGCGCATCACGCAGCTGGTGCTCGAGATCTGCGGCGGCGAAGCCGGCCCGATCGACGACCAGACGCTGCAACTGCCCGCGCAAAAGCCCGTGCAGCTGCGCGTGGCGCGCGCCGCGCGCGTGATCGGCATGCCGCTGACGCAGGCCGACTGCGCCGATGCACTGCGTCGCCTGGCCTTCCCGGTGCAGGAGGGCGAGGGTGTGCTGACCGTGACGCCGCCGCCGCACCGCTTCGACCTGCAGATCGAGGAAGACCTGATTGAAGAGGTGGCGCGCCTGATCGGCTATGAGCGCCTGCCGACCATGGCACCGCTGGCGCCCATCACGGCGCGCGTGCTGCCCGAGGCACGCAGCAGCCGTTTCGCGGTGCGCCGGCGCGTTGCCGCGCTGGGCTACCAGGAAACCATCAACTTCAGCTTCGTGCAGAGCACCTGGGAGCGCGACCTGCATGGCAATGCCCATCCCATCGCGCTGCTCAACCCCATCGCCAGCCCGATGAGCGTGATGCGCTCCTCGCTGATCGGCTCGTTGCTGCAGGTGCTCAAGTTCAACCTGGACCGCCGCGCAGGCCGTGTGCGGGTGTTCGAGGTTGGCCGCGTGTTCCTGCGCGATGCGGCGGTGGCCACCACCGACACCACCGTGCAAGGCATCCATCAGCCCATGCGCGTGGCGGGCCTGGCCTTCGGCGACGCCGAAAGCATGGACTGGTCGCGCAAAGGCCAGCGGGTCGACTTCTACGACGTCAAAGGGGATGTGGAAGCCTTGCTCGCCCCGCGGCGTGCGGCGTTCGAGGCGACCGAACATCCGGCGCTGCACCCCGGCCGTGCCGCGCGCGTGCTGCTCGACGGCCGCGTGATCGGCGTGGTCGGCGAACTGCACCCGCGCTGGCGCCAGTCCTGGGAACTGCCGCACGCGCCCGTGCTCTTCGAACTGGACCTGGACGCCGTGCAGGCGCAGCCCGTGCCGGCTGCGCAGCCGGTGCCGCGTTTCCAGGATGTGGAGCGTGACATTGCCGTGGTCGTCAAGGAATCGGTCACGCACACCGCGCTGATGGCTGCGATCCAGGCGGCGGCCACTGCCGGCGTGCTGCGGCGTGCCGAGCTGTTCGACGTCTACCGTGCCAAGCCCGGGGCGGCCGTGCCTGCAGGCCTGGCGGCCGACGAGAAAAGCCTGGCCGTGCGGCTGGTGTTGAACGGCGGAGATGCGACACTTGCCGAGGAACAGATCGAGTCATGCGTGCAGCGCGTTCTGGCCAGCCTGGGCGAGCGCGTCGGCGCGCGGCTCCGCACTTGAGGAGGTTCGCATGCAGGCGCAGGTTGATTTCGACGACATGGACGACGAGCGGAGAGATGCAGTGAAGATTTCCGTAGAGAGCCTAGAGACGCCTGCGCTGACGAAGGCGCAGCTGGCCGAACTGCTGTTCGAGCAGATCGGCCTGAACAAGCGCGAGTCCAAGGACATGATCGATGCCTTCTTCGACCTGGTGACCACCAGTCTCGTGAACGGCACCGATGTGAAGATTTCCAGCTTCGGCAACTTCCAGATCCGTGTGAAGGCGCCGCGGCCGGGGCGCAACCCGCGCACCGGCGAGGCCATCCCGATCAAGGCGCGCCGCGTCGTGACATTCCACGCCAGCCACAAGCTCAAGGACCAGATCCAGGGCTGACGCCTGGGGCGCACAAGGCATGGCACGCACGGCCTTGCTGTGCACTGGTTGCTTGGCGCATGCCGGCCGTTGGGGTAACCTTTGCGGCCCTCGCGCAGCCGTCCCCTTCTCATGGGCAACACCCTCCCTTCGATTCCCGCCAAACGCTACTTCACCATCGGTGAAGTCGGCGACCTGTGCGGCGTCAAGCCGCATGTGCTGCGCTACTGGGAACAAGAGTTCACCCAATTGCGCCCCATGAAGCGGCGCGGGAACCGCCGCTACTACCAGCACCATGAAGTGCTGATGATCCGGCGCATCCGCGACCTCCTGTACGACCAGGGCTTCACGATCAGCGGGGCGCGCAACAAGCTGCAGGAGCACGGGCGACCACCGCAAGAGCAGCTCGCAGACGCTGATGTCGATGCCGCGGGCGCGGAGGAGGTGGGTGCGTTCACGGCGGACGAGGTCGAGCCCGATGCGTTCGAGCACATGCTGATCGGCGACGACGATGCCGGCGCGGCGGTGCGTCTGGCGCAGGTACGGCGCGAACTGTTTGAAATTCGTTCGTTGCTCGCCGACATCCCTTGAATCCTGCGTTATACTCATGGGCTTCGGTGTGTGGCGCAGCCTGGTAGCGCACTTGCATGGGGTGCAAGGGGTCGAAGGTTCGAATCCTTTCACACCGACCAACAAATCAACGGGTTAGCCCTCACAAGGGCTAACCCGTTTTTCTTTGTGCTGCGTCAGGGGTGAACCGCGGGGGCCATCGGCATGGCTTGGGGCACCTTGGGTGCAGCCGCCCCGTTCCTTTGCGGTCGATCTGCGCGGCTGCCCGAGCAGTTCACGTCGACCCCAGCGCCAAGGACAGGGGCAGAGCAGTGCATGCGGGAATGGCGCTTGCCCGCGGGCGGGACTTCTTCCGACGGCGCGGCTGCAACTTCATGCGTATCGTCGCCAGTGGCATCTGCCAGTCGCCTGCCGCAGGAATCGTGGACGAGCACCCATTCGAGCGCCAAGGAAGCGATTGCCAAGATGAAGAACCGGTCAGGCGCCATGGCCTGACCGCTCTCATGCCAACCGGCGTGAGCCACGGCTACCAAGGAGGTCCTATGCCCATGCCGTCCCGAACCGAGGAGGCAGTGCACTTGCTGGAGACAGCCGATGTCGATGCGCTCGATGTCGGAGTCATCGGTTTCGATGCCGCAGGTCTGGTTCGCGTCTACAACCGCTTCGAATCCAGGGCGGCGGGCCTGTCGCAGGAGCGGGTGATCGGCATGCATGTGTTCGACACGGTGGCGCCCTGCATGAACAACTTCCTCGTGGCGCAGCGTTTCGAGGATGCAGCGGCGCGGCATGAAGTGCTCGACGTGGAAATCGACTACGTGCTCACCTTGCGCATGAAGCCCACCGCGGTGCGTCTGCGTCTGCTGGCGTGGCCTGGTGCGAAATACCGCTACATCCTCGTTTCGCGCTGAATGAAACCACCCCGTCTGGACTTCTCACTGCGTGTAGAAGTCCCATCCCCCTCCAGGGGCGCACCCGGCGGCCTGGCGGAGCCAATTCCGCGGCTGCGCTGGCATGGCCTGCTCCGCGGCCTCTCAACCAGCGGCTTGCGACCCGGTTTCGTGCTCTGCGCGCGGCGCGTCTGCGCAATGGGTCGCTGACATGCAAGACGACCCGTCCCGAAGCGCCCTCGAACAGGATCTCATCCAATTTCTCTACCGCAGCCCGGTCGGCCTGATCGATGCGGACAGCGATGGCCGCATCGCGCTGATGACGCCGATGGCCGCGCAGCTGCTGCTGCCGTTGTGCGGCACCGCGGCGCTCGACAACCTCTTTGACGCTCTGGAACGCCCGTTGCCGCGGTTGCGGGCGATCGCCGCCGCCAGCGGCAAGGCGAAGGGCGCAGTGTGCGTCGCCTTGCGCTTTCCCGGCGTGGCCGGGCCGGGCGGCGAGATGTCGATCCTTTCGTTGAGCCTGTTCCGGGCCGACGGCGGCCGGCTCACCGCCGTCTTGCACGATGCCACGCGGGAGGAGCGCCGCCAACGGCGCCGCGTGGAGGCCGCCGCCTACACCGACGGGCTGACCGGATTGCCGAACCGTCAAGCCGTACAGGAGCACCTCGGCCTCCTGCTGTCGCAGTCGGGGACATCGGCGCCCTTGTACGCGGTCATCTTCCTCAACTGCGACCGGTTTCAGCACATCAACGATTCGGAAGGACACACCGCCGGCGATGCCTTGCTGGGCCTGATCGCCGGACGGCTGCGCGAGGTGTGCGATGCGGCCCCGGCCATGCAAGAGGAGACGGCCCCCGCAGGCCTGGAGCCGACTGCGGCCGGCGCACGCCCTTTGGTCGGCCGTGTCGGCGGCGACGAGTTTGCGGTGATCGCGGAACTGGGAGATGCCGCCACCGATCTCCAGGCCCTGCTCACGCGCCTGGTGTCCGCCCTGGAGCAACCTTATGTTCTGGGAGGGCGCAGCACGCGTTGCAGGTTCAGCGTGGGCGTGGCGCTCGCGGTGGCCGGGGAGGAAACGCCGGGGCGCTGCCTGTACCACGCCAGGCTGGCCATGACCGAAGCGAAGCGCGAGGGCGGGGCGCGCACCAGGCTGTTCGACACGCTCATGCTGCAGCGAACCCACCGCCGCACCAGCCTGGAGAACGACCTCCGGCGCGCGATCGGCACCTCCGAGCTCCATGTCGTCTACCAGCCGGTGGTGCGCCTGGCCGATGGCCGCGTCGAGGCCGTCGAGGCGCTGGTGCGATGGCAGCACCCCCTCCATGGCGCGCTTTCTCCCGTCGAGTTCATCGGCATCGCCGAGGACTCCGGATTGATCGGCGCGCTCGGCAGCTTCGTGTTGGCCACGGCCTGCCGCCAGTTCGCGCAGTGGCGGCGAAAGTACCCGACCACGGGGCCGGGGCTGCTGGCCGTCAACCTGTCGCGTGGCCAACTGCCGCAGCCCTCGCTGGTTGCCGACATCGAAGACGTGCTGCGCGCCACGGGCATGGCGGCCGAGTCGCTGCAGCTCGAGGTGACCGAGAGCCTTGCGGCCCAGGACGAGGCGGTCCAGATGCGGCTGCACGAACTCAAGCGCCTGGGCCTGACGCTGGCACTCGACGACTTCGGAACGGGCTACTCCTCCCTGGCCAGCCTGTACCAGTTGCCTGTGGACCTGCTGAAGATCGACCGTTCCTTCGTGAGCCAGCTGGAAACCAGTGCGCACCACCGCGTGCTGGCAGAGGCCACCATCAAGGTTGCCAAGAGCCTGAACTTCCGCACCGTGGCCGAAGGCATCGAAACGGTGGGGCAGGCAGAAATCTTGCGGGCAATGCAGTGCGACAAAGGACAAGGCTACCTGTTTGCACGCCCGCTGAAGGCCCCGGAGTTCGAGGCCTGGCTGGAACGGCAGTCACCCGACGACATGTGACTGACCCAGGGCGCGGTCCGCCGTGCATTCGCAATGGGATCGCGGTGCACCAGCAGCGCCGCTTCCCTTCCGTCAGCGCCAGGGACGGCGGGGGATGGCGCGAGCGCGCCATCAGCGGCATATCCGGAACGGGCCTTGGTCCAGGTGAAAGTGATCGTGGTGGGCCTGGTTGTAGTCCGGCCCCAGCACGCCTTGGAAGAAGCCGCAGGCGCCGCGGTGGACCGCATGCAGAAACGCGGCGCGGTCGTCCTCGCCGTTCCAGTGCCCGGCAAGGCTGATGCGTCGCCCGTCCTGCAGCACGAAGGCGGCGACATCCAGGGCATTGGCCGTGGCGTGCTCGCTCCGCCGGCCCGCGCCGCTGCCGGCGATGTCGCGGCAGGCGTAGCTCCCGAAATGCTCCATCCGGCGCACCGGCACGCCGAAGTGCAGTTGCGCCTGGGGCTGGACGACATGGCGCTCCCACAGCGCGGTGGACGCCGCCGCCGCACAGCGCAGCGTGAATGCTCTGCCGATCTCGAGCGAGGTCCGCTGGACCTGGACGGCGTCGCGCAAGCCACAGCCGTCCGCGTTGTCCCGGTCTGGAACCCGGTGGAAGCGCCAGGGCGTTTCGGCCAGCAGCGCCATGCAGGCCTGCGGGTCCGCTGCCAGACGCTGGAGCTTGTAGCGCGTGAGCCAGTTCGGCGCATCGGCATACCGCAAGGGCGCCCACGGATGGTGCCGGTCCGGCAGGGACCACCAGCGGTCATGGGTCGCGGCAGCGAGCGCGATGCCCAGCGCGACGGTGGCCAGGACCCAGCGCATCACGGGCGCCGAGCGACGCGGGGGCCCGGGCACGGGTTGCCGTTGGGCTCGTGGCCGCGCGCGAGCAGGGCCACGCCATTCCAGGCCCGCTGGCCGACCACCAGACTCCGGTAGCCCGCCGCGGCCAGCGCCTTCGCCGGGAAGTCCGCGCTCGGCGTCTCCAGTTCCTGCAGCGCGACCACGTCGGGCTGGGCACGTCCCAGCCAGTCCAGCAGCAGGTCCAGACGCTTGCGGACGTTGTTGATGTTCCAGGTCGCGGCGCGCATGGTCTGCAGCAGGCAGCAGGTGCCGGCTAGCGCGCGGGCCCGAAGCCGAAATATGCGCCCTTTGCCGGCGTGGTGCCCCCGGGCCGAGGCGCTGCGCGAGAAGGCGGGGGCTTCTTCGCCTCGTCGTGCTGTGCCCGCGGGCCGCGGTCCAGGTCGTCCACCAGTTGCTGCAGCGCCAGCAGCCCGTCGGCCATGGCAGCCTGGTAGCTGCGCACGGGCGACTTCGACCTGGTCAGCGGCTGCCAGTCCGCGCCATGGCGTTCGGTCAGCACCCAGGCGAACCGTCCGCTGCGCGGCTCCTCGACGTGTATGGCGATCTGGCGCAAGGCTGGCATGGGGCAAGCGTATCGCCGCGGCGGCACCCGCGGCGCAGGTCGGCCTGCTTCCTGACGGAGCTTGCCCGCAGCGGCCTACGTCCGCATGGTGGCGTGCGCCCACACTGGCCGCTTCGGCGGAACTCGCCCCAGCAGCTCATCGGGAGGCCGCACATGGCAACAGGATCGCGCACGCTCTGGAAGGGTGCCATCACCTTCGGTCTGGTCCACATCCCGGTCGGCCTGCACACGGCGGCGTCCGAGCAGGGGGTCGACTTCGACTGGCTGGACAAGCGCTCCATGGACCCGGTGGGCTACAAGCGCATCAACAAGCGCACGGGCAAGGAAATCACCAAGGACAACATCGTCAAGGGCGTGGAGTACGAGGACGGCAAGTACGTCATCGTCAGCCCGGACGAGATCGAGGCCGTGTTCCCCAAGACCACGCAGACCATCGAGATCGAGCGCTTCATCGACGCCGGCGCCATGCCCTTCATCTTCCTGGAGCGGCCCTACTACGTGGCGCCCATCGACAAGAGCGGGAAGGTCTACGCCTTGCTGCGCGAGGCCCTGGTCGACACCGGAAAGATCGCGCTGGCCAAGGTCGTCATCGCCACCAAGCAGCACCTGGCGGCGCTGGTGCCCTCCGGGCCCGCGCTCGTGTTGAACCTGCTGCGCTGGGGCGACGAGGTCAAGACGCTGGACGCGCTCGACCTGCCGCCTGCCGGCCGCAGGAACATCAGCGCGGCCGAGATGACGATGGCCAAGCAACTGGTCGCCGAGATGTCCGGCGACTGGAATCCCGAGGACTTCAAGGACGAGTTCCGCCACCAGGTCATGAAGCTCGTCGACAAGAAGGTCAAGGCAGGCGACACCGAGACGGTGATCCAGCCCGAGGAAGAGGCGCCGGAAGCCGCCAACGTCGTCGACCTGACCGCGCTGCTCCAACGCAGCCTCAAGGGCGGACGCAAGCCTGCAGGCAAGGCGCCGCAGGCGAGCGCGCCTGCGAAGAAGGCTCCAGCCAGGAAGGCCGCGGGCAAGACCGCTGCCGCCAGGAAGGCCGCGCCATCCAGGAAGGCGGCTTGAGCAGGTGGGTCGCATTCCGGCCGCGCCTTGCAGCGTCGTCCTACTCCGTTGCTGCGCCGCCGGGCCAAGATGCTCCTATTTGGAATTCCAGGAGGCCGGCATGGCAGACGACAAGGGCCAGACCGCGGCAGATCGCCAGCGGCTCGGCATCCGGCAGGGCGGCGGGCGGCGCGACCGGGCCAGGAGCCTGGGCACGGCGCAGGACGAACTGCGGCGGGCGGCGCAGACCGTGGGCCGCTCGGCCGATGGGGTGCGCGACGACCACCCGCGCAGCCATTGAGGCGGCCATGACCGAGCGAACCACCTTCGTCATCCCTGCGGACCGCTTCGCAGCGCTGGTCGCTGCCATCACCTTGTCCGCGCTGCCCGCCGCCGCACAGGACAAGGGCTCCGCACCCAAGCCCACGGTCGGCGAAACCCAGAGCCCGCGCCAGGACGGCACCACGCGCTCCGGCGCGCCCCGGCCGATGCCGCCGGCATCGACGCTGCAGGACGTGCCGAAGTCGGAACGCGATGCGAAAAACCCGCCCGCCTACAGGAAGGGTGCCACGACGCCGCGCGACAGCGACGCCGGCAGCATCCTGGGAACGCCCAAGTAAGCAAAGCAACGAGGAAGAGAAACCATGGTCGACAACGCCATGCTGCTGCGGATGCAGCAGCAGCAACAGCAGCAGCAACCCAACATCCCTCGGCCGAGCCCGGCGTTGTCGCCGCAGCCGAGCCACATCGACAGGCCGCAAAACCCGCTCCCGGGCAATCCACCCGTGATGCCGCGGCCGACGCCGCCGGAGACCGATCCGCAGCCCGCCCTCTGACCGCCACCAGCGCAGGGGCCGGGCATGGGTGCCGGCCCGCCCGCGCGCGCAGTCGACCAGGTCGTCGACGAGGCCGGGCATCCGGTTGGCGTTCGGCATGAGCCGGGTGCTGGCACGGGCTGCGCTGGCGTCGTGACTTGCGTTTTCTTCGGCAGGTACTAACCATACATGCGGGAAGAAGGGCTCAATGGCGCGCGGACGAGCAGGGCTGACGCACGACTTCGAGTGCAGAACGCCAAGGCATTGGCTCTTGAAGAGCAAATGGGCAAGCTGATGCGCATGAAGGCTCGGCTAGCCGCGCGGACGGAGCAAACGCCCGACCCGCAGCGCGCGGTGCAGGTCGTCGAGGAGCGTGCATCTTATTTGTCGCTTTGACACCGCCCCAAGGACAAGGAGAAGTTGCCAAGCGCTCGGGACATGGGAGCACTCGCCCGTAGAGGAAGTGCAATGTCGAACAAGCAATCTGATCGCCGCCAGCCGCCACGAGATCGACACCGTCCCTGATCCTGAGCGACGGTGCGCCCACTGGGCTGGCCGCAGTAGCACGCTGAGGTACCGTGCATCACAGCCTATACGGGCTGCGGCCTACACGACGGGTTGGGACGCGACCCAGTTATGGCCCGTCTGCACCTACCTCGTGCCATGCGGTATCAGGTACTCCCGTGCCCTTATTATGCATATCGATTTTGATATGATCGGGCGTATGTGGGCCATCGAGACTCTCAATGCAGCTGTCGACAGCGAGGTGGACCAGCTACCCGTGGACATGCGGGCTCGCTTGGTGAGGCTCGGCTCAATTATGGAGGCGGTGGGATTTGACGGACTGCCCGCCGACACGGTTAAGCACCTGGAGGACAAGCTGTGGGAGCTACGTCTCCGCGGTAAGGACGGCATTGCGAGGGCGATCTACGTGACAGCGGTCAAGCGGCGGGTAGTGATCGTCCGGGTCTTCGTGAAGAAGACCCAGAAGACACCGAAGCACGAACTGGAACTGGCCCGTCAACGGGCGAAGGAGGTCAAATGACCAAGTTGAAGGACCTGCATGGGAAGTGGTCCAAGGACCCGGCATATCGGGAGGCCTACGACGCACTGGAAGACGAGTTCGCGCTCGCCGAGGCCATTGCGGAAGCGAGGGCTACGGCAGGACTCACGCAGGCTGAAGTAGCCGAACGCATGCATACGACGCAAAGCAACATCGCGCGTATGGAAGCGGGCAGGAGCACGCCGTCCACGCGAACGTTAGAGAAGTTCGCCCATGCGATCGGAGCCCGTCTCAAGATTAGTTTCGATCCGGTTCGGTCGCGGTGAGGCCGAGTAGCGCTCGCCATAAGAGACGGAGCTAATGGACACGCTTACCGCGGAACAGCGTAGCGAACGCATGTCGCGGGTGAAGGGCGTCGACTCGGAGGCCGAGATGCTCGTGCGCCGAATTGTTCACCGACTCGGATATCGGTACCGCAAACATGTGGCCGGCTTGGCTGGGCGACCCGACCTTGTGTTCGCCGGTCGGCGAAAGATCATCTTCGTACACGGTTGCTTCTGGCACCGTCATGATTGCCCCGCGGGGCGAAGGCTGCCGAAGAGGCAGAATTGACTTTTGGAAGAACAAATTGGAGCGAAACCAAGAGAGGGATGCGGGGCATCTGCGCCAGCTGGATGCGGAGGGATGGAAGGTGCTTGTCGTTTGGGAGTGCGAGACGAAAGACCCCGCGCGGATCGAGGAACGACTGAAAAGATTCCTTGATGCGTAGCGTCGAATTGTTTGCCGGTTGCGGAGGACTCGCGCTCGGCCTGTCGCGGGCTGGATTCCGTCATGAGCTGGTCGTTGAGTTGGACGAGCATGCGGTCGGAACGCTCAGCGATAACAAGAAGCGGGCTGTTCGAGCATGTACGCCACTGGCCGATCGAGGCGAAAGATGTGCATGACGTTGACTTCTCCACGATAGCTGGGGAGATCGACCTCGTCGCGGGTGGACCGCCGTGTCAGCCCTTTTCAATCGGAGGGCGGCACCTCGGACCCGAAGACGAACGTAATCTCTGGCCGGAGGCTATTCGCGCCGTTCGGGATCTGCGGCCCAAAGCTTTTTTGTTCGAAAACGTGCGCGGACTGCTGCGCCCGGCGTTCAGTGAGTACCTTGATTACCTGAAGCTGAGCCTCGCTTATCCTGAGTCAGCTGCGCGCACTGGCGAAGCTTGGCGGGAGCATGCCGCGCGACTTCGCGACAAAGCCACGAAGGGGGCGGAAGCGACCTACAAGGTGGTGTTCCAAGTAGTTAATACGGCTGACTATGGAGCGCCTCAGCAACGGCACCGTGCGATAGCCATGGGTATCCGCACGGACGTGACGACGGAATGGTCCTTTCCCGCGCCTACACATTCCCGAGAAGCGCTTGTGTGGTCCAAGTACGTCTCGGGCGCTTACTGGGACCGGCATGGGGAGGAACTGATGGCAGACCACGGACAGACAAGTTCGGACGCTACTGCGCTCGCTCGTTTGCTTAATCAAATGTTTGAACCCGTGGAGCAGCCATGGCTAACCGTCCGCGATGCGATCGGCGACCTGCCGGTGCCGCGTGAGGATCGGGAAACGATCCCCAATCACAAACTGCGACTCGGCGCCAGGGTGTATCCGCGGCATACGGGTAGTTCCTGGGATAAGCCTGCCAAAGCGCTCAAGGCCGGCGACCATGGCGTGCCGGGTGGCGAGAACATGGTGGTACTGGAAAACGGGACCGTTCGCTACTTCACGCTTCGTGAGATGGCGAGGCTGCAGGGCTTCCCAGACAACTATGTGTTCCCTGATAGCTGGAAACGGCCGATCAAGCAGCTGGGCAATGCGGTGCCGGTGCAGGTCGGTGAAGCGTTCGGGCGGGCCATCGCCGAAGTCTTGGCGCGCGCCACTGCGCGGACCGCCTTGCAGGCAGCGTAGGGAGGAAATACATGGCAATGACGACTCAGACCAGCAAGCCGGAGTTCGATCTCAATCCGGACCCACGGGTCTTGCCGATGCTCGGCGAGATCAATCTAGATCTGTGGCGCTGCGTGGCGGAGCTTGTCGACAATTCGGTCGACGGCTTTTTACACACGATTCGCAATGGGTCCGTGGTCAATGCCCCAGAGGTTCGGATCACCTTGCCCACGGCAATCGGTGGCGCGGCCTACGTCCGGATAAGGGACAACGGACCAGGGATGACGCCCGACACGCTCGAACTCGCGGTGCGCGCGGGCTGGACCGGCAACAATCCGATCGACAACCTGGGCCTGTTCGGCATGGGATTCAACATCGCTACAGCGCGCCTGGGCGGCTTGACCACTGTTTGGACAACGCGCGCCGGCGAACCTGTGTGGCATGGCGTCGAGATCGACTTCGACCGCTTGCGACAGCAAAGGCACTTTCGTACCCCGCATCTGACGCGGCCAAAGTCAGAGCCCTCCCAACATGGAACCGAAGTACACGTCAGTCGGCTCAAGCAGGAACAGCTTCAGGCTCTGGTGAAGACGGCGACGCAAAACCGCATTCGAGCACAGCTTGCGCGGTCATACTCCGCGATGCTGCGGGAGCATGGAATTCCGCTGACGTTCAATCTCTACGTAAACGAACGCAGGTTAACCGCCAAGCGGCATTGCGTTTGGGGGGAGCAACGATCAGCGCATCTGTCGGACCACGGCCAGATCACGGCTTTCCAAGTGGTCGATCGCACGCTTCCCGATCGTCTGTACTGCATACATTGCATGCGGTGGCTAGGAGCAGGTGAAACGACGTGCGCGACGCCGGCTTGTTCCGTCGTTACCCGCAAGCGCCGGATCCATGGTTGGATCGGCGTGCAGCGCTATCTGAGCGAGTCGGACTACGGCATCGACTTCGTTCGAAACGGTCGCAAGATCGAGACATCAAACAAAGACTTGTTCGAGTGGGTAGTCGACGGTGTCTCCGAACGCGAGTACCCAATCGACGACCCGCGAGCGGGCGGGCGACTTGTGGGTGAAATCCATCTTGATCATTGCAGGGTCCATTACACCAAGACCCAGTTCGAACGGTCCGATCCCGCATGGCAGGAGATGGTGGAGGTGGTTCGTGGTCGCGGCCCACTGCGACCTGAGAAAGCTCGGGAGGAAGGATTTGGCGCCAACCACTCACCGCTGTACGTCCTGTACCAGGCGTTCCGCCGGAGTTCGCCAAGACACCGCAACGGCGTTGGCTGGGCACGGCTTCTGCGCGTAAAGGAGAACGGCCGCGCCATCGAGATGGCAAAGCATTTCGACGAGGGCAAGGCGGACTATCAGGACGACTCGAAGTGGTGGGACCTCTGCCAAGCAGAGGATGCGCGTCACCTGCGCGAGGAGCCGGAGGCCGGCGGCGACGATCTTCCAGACGGTTTGGTCGACGATGAGAGTTCAGCGGGCGACGAAAATCCACAGAATCCCGTCGGAGACATGGCGGATCCGGGCACAGGTTCAACGCCATCTCCGTCAACACCGCCTCGCGAAGCGGCCGCGGAGTTAACGCGCGAATACGACGCTTCCAGCGTCAAGTGGCCGGTGGAAGCGCAGGCTTGTGGCGCCGTCGATCCCGGGTTGCAGGGACGACCTTGGGTGCTGGAACTTGCCATTGCTTCGTTGCGCAGCTATCGCTTCCTTTTCAACCGCGCGCATCCGGCATTCAGATCAGCAACGTTTACGCCACGGGATGCCCTGCTATACGAACTGGCACGTCGCACGGCCGATTTCACGTCGGGCGGCGCTGCTCCCGTCGATTTCGCGACGGCGCTGGTGCAATTGCGAGCGAAATACTGCAAGGACGACCAACTCGATCCGCGGCAGATCATCTTCGACGCAGGCGATGCACTGGCGGAGCTAGCGCGCGCCGTTCGACAGGGCGGGGACCGAGAAGCTGGATCGGCGCTATTCGCGGAGCTGTCCATCGAGGATCAACAGTCTGTGCTGCGGCGCATGGCGAAGCGCGGTGTCACGGACCCGGCCGTGCTGACAGCCGACGGCGGATTCCTTGAATTCATGGACCGCGCGCGGCTGAAGGGATTCTTCGAGACCCATCCGGAACTGTTCCTTGACGGTCGGTACTGGGATGATCCGTATTCAACGATCGACTTCGGTGACGGAGCGTCGACCGACCTGGCGCGGCGCCGAATCGTCGAGCGACGAGCTAACGTCATTGCGGACGCCGCCTGGATCGCAGAGCTGGACCCGTCCGATCTGGAGCGAATGGGCCGGGAGGAACTGCTCAGGTCGGTGATCTCGATTCGCCTGCTGCAGCCCGATCGCGAGGACGCATGAATGGGTACGTTTCTTGACGAGCGTAGGCTGTTGGATGGGCCCTGGCGCGCATTCGAGCGTGATATCGGCCGGATGCTCATGGCCAATGGCTTCGATGACGTGCGGGTGGTTGGCGGAAGCGGCGATCACGGCGCGGATGTGCTCGGCGTCAAGCAAGGCGAACTATGGGTCGTGCAGGCCAAACACACGACCAACACGCCTCCGCCGCGTTCCGCCGTAGCCGAAGTCGTTGAGGCCGGCGAGTTCTATCGGGCCGATCGCATGATGGTTGCCTGCTCAAGACATCCGGGACAGGGCATCCTGGAGGAACGTGACCGCTTCGCGAAGCTGGGCATCAAGGTCGACATCGTTGGCCCGGCGAAGCTGCAGCGAGCCGTCGAAGCAGCACCGGAATACGCGAAGTCGCGTCGGCAGTTGCGACCTTACCAAGCCGAGGCGGTGGAGTCATTCCGGGATGCGCTCGTGTCATCGGGTCGAGGGCAGGTCGTGCTCGCTACTGGTCTCGGCAAGACGGTCGTAATGGCCGAGACCGTGGCTCAACTTCTCCGCGATGGTCTGATAGACGCGGGGCGTGTCCTCGTACTCGCGCATACCCGCGACATCGTCGACCAGCTTCACTCCGCGTTCTGGCCCCAGTTGCCGAAGTCGATCCCGACGCATCGTTTGGAAGGTGGAGAGGTACCGAGTTTCTGGGAGGGCGTCACCTTCGCAACGATTCAAAGCGTCCTGGGCCGTATCGACGACCTTCCAAGCTTCGGCTTGGTGCTGGTTGACGAAGCGCATCATGTTGGGTCGGACACATTCATTAACGCGATCAATGCCCTTTCGCCGCCGATGCTTGGTGGCGCGACGGCAACACCGTGGCGCGGAGACGGGTTCGACATTGATCGACTGCTTGGCCCTGCTGTCGTTCAGATTGGTATCGAGGAAGGGCTGCGCAAGGGATTTCTCAGTGAAGTCGACTACCGCCTGCTCGCGGACAACGTTGACTGGGAGGTGGTGAAGGAACTGTCCAAACACCGCTATTCGCTGCAGGAACTGAATCGAAGGCTCATTATCCCCACTCGAGACGAGGAGGCGGCGAGGATCATCCGCGAGGCATTTGACAAGGACGGTCGCCGGGCGGGGATCGTGTTCAGTCCGACCACCGTGCATGCACGTCACATGGCAGCGGTGCTGAGGCGCTACGACCTCCGATCCGAAGCAATATTTGGCGACCTGGCGCCGCGCGAACGGGACAGGCTGATGAGCGCATTTCGACGCGGGGATCTCGACGTGGTAACGAGCGTCGATCTTTTCAATGAAGGCGTCGACGTTCCGGATGTGGACCTCATCGCGTTCATGCGGGTCACGCATTCCAGGCGCATCTTCGTGCAGCAGTTGGGCCGCGGGCTGCGGGTCTCACCGCGCAAGGACAAGGTCATGGTCCTCGACTTTGTGAGCGATCTGAGGCGCATCGCGGAAGTTTTACGACTCGATGCCGTAACGCGTGGTGGAGATAGCCCCATTGAGCGCCTCGGCCTTGGAGGGTCAATCGTAAGTTTCAACAATGCCTCCGCAGGTGGTTTCGTCATGGAGTGGCTCCGCGACCAGGCGGACCTACTCTTGCGCGAAGGCGATCCATCACTTGAGCTACCACGGTTTGACTTTCCGGAACCAGTGGCGCCGGGAGGCGTGCAATGAGGGCGTTGCCACCAGCGGTTAAGAAGGAAGTGCAGGCGAGGTTGTGGAAGCGCGCCGAGGCATTGGACTGGGAGAGCATGACGGTTATTGAGCGGGCCAAGCAGTACACCGTATGGGTCAGTGACCCGGAGATCGGAGGCGTGCTTGCTGGGTATATGGACGCACGAAAGGTTCACCCGTATCTGAAGGACACGTTGATGAAGCCCTTCGCTCGGGCGAACGTGTCTGATGCAGGGCGCGCGCTGTCGGCGCTTGGACTGTCCACTACCGCAGCCGTCGTCGAACGCTACGAACGGCCACACGGCGTGAGGCTGCAGACCCGCGGAGTTGTCTGCTGGGGAAAGGCGGACGACTGGAAACTCATGTTGATGGCCGCTCACGAAAGGGCCTTCGCGAAAGCGGTTCCTATCGCCGGCGTCGTGCTACTTCCGCCTCTTGCGAGGTTCGTCCAGGCACGGGCGCGCGAGGTTGTGGAGGACGCAGGACGCAAGCTGGGCATCGCGCAGGTAGCTTGGCACGATCCGCACGATCAACTGCAACGCCAATTGCTGATTGTCGCGACTGGCACCTGAGTAAGGACAACTCTTGCTTCCAAGCGTAGGCATCTTCCTCAACGCCGGCGCCATCGTGCGCCTCGTCGGCGCCATGCTGCTGGAGCAGCACGACGAGTGGTCACTCAACCGGCGCTACATGCAGTTTGAAGGCTTGCGGGCCCTGAGCGACACTGCGCCCACTCGGCTGTCCGCAGTGGCTCGCTGAGTACCGTGCGTTTCAGCCTTGTCCGGGTTGTGGACCTACACCATGGATTGGGACGCGGGACGCGACCAGATTGATTGCGAAGAATGGAAACTCCCGGGAGCAATCTTGGGGCGCCGACGCACGGTGGGTAGTCGGGGGCATCTCCTTGGGGCGGGCGGTTGAGACGTGCCGGAAAACCCCTTGCTATCCCCCCGTGTCCGGTTCGAGTCCATCAGCCGATTCCTGATAAGACTCAGCGACGATCAACGTGCCGTCGTCGACATCGGCTTCAGGACTTCGAACCGACGATGCAGATCCTCAGGTCGAATTTGCGTATACCGGCGCAGCGTGTTCCAGTTCGTATGGCCAGACACGACGGCGACCTCTTCGATCTTGAAGCCGTGCCAGAACAGCATGCTGATGCCCGGTGTGGCGCAGATCGTGGAACCGCAGGTCCTTGATCTTGGGCAGGCCGGTCTCCGCGATCCGGTCCCGTGCGCGTTCGAACGCCGCAGAGACCGATTCCATGTTGTACGGGAAAATGCGCGCCTCCAGCTTCGGAATGACCTTCAGCAGTTCCCATGCCGGCTCAAGCAGGGGCACCACCTGGTCGTTGTATTCCTTCTTCTTCGGATGCTTCACCTTCCGGATGACGATCGTGCGCCGCTTCTCGTCGATGTCCTTCCACTCCAGGCGGCCGAGCTCACCGAGGCGCCGTGGAAAGGCCAGGGCGAATTTGTAGATCAGCGTCATGTCGATCGCTGTCTGGTGATGCGCGTTGCGCCGGGCAAACTCTGCCAGCAACGCGTCTTCCTCCTCCTGGTCCACCCACCGAACGATTTCCTTCGATTTGGCAGTCAACCCTTCCTGGTCGAGGTGGTACATCGCTTTCTGGATCACCTCCGGGTCGACGTCGATGTCATACGCGATCCGCGCAACGCCGAAGGCTGCGGAGATTGGGGAGAGATCGCTCTTGATCGTCGCAGGCGCGACCCCATCCTCCGTCTTCCTCCTGATGGCGTAGTCGATCAGGTGCTTGGGCTTGAGGTCGCGGACCAGGATCTGATCGAACTCCTGGGCGATCTTTTCGTGGTTGTGGATGGTGGAGCGGCCGAGGAGAGGGCGGGCCTTCTGTTGGGCCTCCAGGTGCATGCGCACCAGGGCGCCGACCCGTCGTCTTCGACGATGCGTGCCTGGCCGGCCATTCGGCCTTGACCTTCGCCTCCAGCCGCTCGGCCCAGGACCTCGCCTGGGATCGGGTCTCGAAGACCTTTGACTCTGAGAAAATTACGGCTCCGCCCTGCTTGATACGGACCTGAGCCAAGAATTTTTCGCCGCGTGGTGTGACTGATGCCATGGTGTGAATTCCGGTGCAACGTGGTGGATTGGATGGTGCAACTCCATCGATTCGTTGCACCGTTGTGTTGCACCCGAGGCGTTTCCACCCCTGTTCATTCACTCAAATGTAACAAGCGGCTGCGGCTCTCGAAAACATGAATATATATACAAATCAACAGGTTACGTCGAATCCAAGTCCATGGCGCCTTAGCGTCGCCCCGATGCTGGACTGGACAGATCGGCACTGCCGCTACTTTCACCGCCTGCTGTCGCGGCGCGCACGCCTGTACACCGAGATGGTGACGACCGGCGCGCTGCTGCATGGCGATGTGGCCCGGCATCTGCGGCTGGATGCGAGCGAGCATCCCGTGGCGCTGCAACTGGGCGGCAGCGAGCCGGCCGATCTGGCGCACTGCGCGCGCCTGGGCGAGCAGTGGGGCTACGACGAGATCAACCTGAACTGCGGTTGCCCGTCCGAGCGGGTGCAGCGCGGGGCCTTCGGCGCCTGCCTGATGGCCGAGCCGCAACTGGTGGCCGACGGCGTGAAGGCCATGGTCGATGCGGTCGGCATTCCGGTCACCGTCAAGCACCGCATCGGCATCGATCGCGGCGAGGACTACGGTTTCGTGCGCGACTTCGTCGGCACGGTCAGCCAGGCCGGTTGCAACACCTTCATCGTGCACGCGCGCAATGCCTGGCTTAAGGGCCTGTCGCCCAAGGAGAACCGCGAGATACCGCCGTTGCGCTATGCGCTCGTGCACCAGCTCAAGCGCGACTTCCCGGCGCTTTCCATCGTCATCAACGGCGGCCTCAAGACGACGCCCGAGGTCGCCGAACAACTGGCGCTGCTCGACGGTGCCATGCTGGGCCGCGAGGCCTACCACAACCCCTGGTGGCTGGCCGAATGGGACAGCGCCTTCTTCGGCCTGCCCGGCGAGCCGGCCCGCACCCGCGAATGGGTGGAGGAGGAGATGCTGCGCTACATGGAGCGCGAGGCGCGCGCGCACGGCACCCATTGGCATGCCATCGCGCGCCACATGATGGGCCTGCGCCATGGTCTGCCGGGCGCCCGGCGCTGGCGCCAGGTCTGGAGCGACCACCGCATGAAGGCGCTGGCGCCCGCCGAAGTCGCGGCGCTGGCGCACGCTCCCGTATCCTCGGCAGAGTCGGCGCACGCCGCCTGAACCGTTCCACCTCCACCAACCGACCGGACCTTCGTTTCATGACCCGACCCCGCATCCTGCAGCTCGGCAAGCTGCTGCCCGCCCTCGAACAAGCCCTGGCCGCCGACTACGACGTGGACCTGCTGGCCGCCCAGCCCGATCCCCAGGCCTTCCTCGCGCGCGAAGGCGCGGGCTTCGTCGGCGCGGTCACCAATGCCGCGCTGGGCATCGATGGCGCGACCATCGCCGCGCTGCCGAACCTGCGGGTCATCTCCAGCTTCGGCGTGGGCTTCGACAAGGTCGATCTGCCGGCCGCGCGCGCACGCGGCATTCCCGTGGGCTACACGCCCGACGTGCTGAACGACTGCGTGGCCGACACGGCCTTCGGCCTGGTCATCGATGCGGCGCGCCGCTTCAGCGCCTCCGACCGCTACCTGCGCCGCGGCGACTGGCTCAAGGGCCCGTACCCGCTGGCCACGCGCGTGAGCGGCAAGAAGCTCGGCATCGTGGGCCTGGGCCGCATCGGCCGCGTGATCGCGCGCCGCGCGAGCGGCTTCGACATGGAGGTGCGCTACCACAACCGCCGCCCGGTCGATGGCGTGGACTTCGGCTACGAGGCCACGCTCGAGGGCCTGGCGCGCTGGGCCGACTTCCTGGTGGTGGCTGCGGCCGGCGGTGCCGAATCGCGCCACCTGATCTCGCGCGAGATCCTGGCGGCGCTGGGCCCCAAGGGCTTCCTGGTCAACATCGCGCGCGGCACCGTGGTCGACGAGCAGGCCTTGATCGAGGCGCTGGAGAACAAGACCATCGCGGGCGCCGGCCTGGACGTCTACGAGGACGAGCCGCGCGTGCCCGCGCGCCTGATCGCCTGCGAGAACGCGGTGCTGCTGCCGCACTTGGCCAGCGGCACGCACGAGACGCGCAAGGCCATGGGCGACCTCGTGCTCGAGAACCTGCGCAGCTTCTTCGCCACGGGCCAGGTCAAGGTCGCCGTTCCCTGAGCCGGCTGGGGCTAAGCTCGGGGACCGACCCCGAGGAGATCCCCATGTTCCCTACCCCCTTGCGGCTGGCCGGCATCGCTGCCGTGCTGGCCGTCT
Organism: Pseudorhodoferax sp.; assembly: GCA_049840715.1. Classification (GTDB taxonomy): domain Bacteria; phylum Pseudomonadota; class Gammaproteobacteria; order Burkholderiales; family Burkholderiaceae_C; genus Pseudorhodoferax. The sequence goes on along the minus strand of JASGJO010000031.1, from coordinate 16,439 downwards.
CCGGCTGTGCCACCCCCTCCGGCCCCGCGCCGGACGGCGCGCTTCGCAAGCCCGAACTCGACCGCATCGCGGCGCAGCAGCAGGGCCGTGTGCCGGCCGGCTTCGACGCCTTCCTGGCCCAGGTCGCGCAGGACCAGCCGGCGCTGCGCCCGCTGGCCGAGCGCCGCCAGCGCGGCGAGACGCCCAGCGCCGCGGAACTCCAGCAGACCGCGCGCCTGCTGGGCCTGCACAACCGGCTGCTGAACCAGGCCGCCGTGATCGACGCCACCGCGCGCATGGTCGCGCTGCCCACGGTGCGCGGCAGCGTGCCGCCGCACGAGGACCCGCAGATCATCGCCTTCGGCCAGCTCGTGGGCCGCATGGCCGCGGACTTCGGCCTGCAGTACCGCAACGTCGACAACCGCGTGTTCGAGGTCCGTCTCGCAGGCAGCGGCAGCGAGGAGTTCGGCATCCTGACGCATGCCGACGTGGTGCCCGTGGTGGCCAGCGAATGGGTGCTGGAGGACGGCACCCGGCTCGACCCCTTCAAGCTCACGCGCGTGGGCGGCCTGCTGTACGGCCGCGGCAGCATCGACGACAAGGGCTCCATCGCCACCGTGCTCTACGCGATGAAGGCCGTGAAGGACAGCGGCCTGCCGCTGGCGCGCACGATCCGCCTCATGATCGACACGACCGAGGAGACCGGCGGCGACGCGATCCGCTACTACCAGCAGCACACGCAGCTGCCGCAGTACAACATCGTGCTCGACAGCCGCTACCCGGCCGTGGTGGCCGAGAAGGGCACGGGCGCGTTGCGCGCGGGCTTCGCCGTGACGCCGGTGCGGCCGGCCGCGGCGGGCGCGGCCACCATCACGGCGCTGGCCGGCGCGGCCTCGGCCAACGCGATCCCGCAGACCGCCACGGCGCGCCTGCAGGCGGCCGATCCGGCCGCGCTGGCCAGCCGCCTGCAGGCCGCGGCCAGCGCCTTCGTGCGCGACCACGCCGCCCAGGGCAAGTTCGCGATCGAGGTGGCGCCGCGTGCCGACGGCGTGGATCTCAAGGTCACGGGCACCTCGGCCCACGGCTCGCGGCCCGAGGAAGGCGTGAACCCGCTGCCGCGCCTGGCGCTGTTCCTGCAGGGCGCGGGCGTGCCGCTGGTGGACAACGGCTACGCCCAGGCCACGCGCTACATCTCCGACCTGTTCGGCCTGGACTACCTGGGCAACAAGATGGGCCTGGCCTATGCCGACAGCTTCATGGGCCCGTTGACGGCCTCGCCCACGCTGGTGCGCGAGAACGCCGGCAAGGTCGAGGTCACGGCCAACGTGCGCATGCCGCGCGGCAACACGCCCGAGGCCTTGAGCGCCGCCACGCAGGCCAAGGTGCGTGCCTGGGGCGCGGCCAACGGCATTGCGGTCGAGGTCGCGCACACCCAGGGCAACTGGATGGCGCGCGACCCCAAGGGCGCCTGGCTGGCCACGCTGCTCAACATCTTCGGCGACACCACGGGCCTGCCGGCCGCGCCCGTGTCCACGGCCGGCAGCACCACGGCCAAGCAGATGCCCAATGCGATCAACTTCGGCCCCGCCATGCCGGGCAAGAAGTACACGGCGCACAACGCCAACGAGTTCAAGGAGATCGCCGACCTGGACGCCGACATGCAGATGTTCACCGAGATGCTGGTGCGCATCGGCAACCTGGCGCAGATGCAATAGGGGGCGGGGCGCTTGTCCCCGCGGAGACGGCCGAAGTGCGGTGCCGCTGCGAAGATCCGGCGCTGCAACAAAGCCAGAACCCCGGGAGAAAACCACCCATGAGCATCAAACGCCAGGCCTGCATCGTCGGGGCCTACGAACACCCCACGCGCAAGGCGCCCGACAAGACCGTGGCCCAGCTGCATGCCGAGGTGGCGCGCGGCGCTCTGCTGGATGCCGGCCTCACGGTCAACGATGTCGATGGCTACTTCTGCGCCGGCGACGCGCCCGGCCTGGGCGCGCTGAACATCGCCGACCACATCGGCCTGCATCCGCGCCACGTGGACTCGACCGACATGGGCGGCTCGTCCTACCTGGCCCACGTGGGCCATGCGGCGCAGGCCATCGCCGCGGGCAAGTGCAGCGTGGCGCTCATCACGCTGGCCGGCCGGCCGCGCTCGGAAGCCTCCAGCGGCACGCAGCCGCGCAACTGGGGGCCCAACCTGCCGGACCAGCCCTTCGAGGCGCCGTTCGGCCCGGTCACGGTCAACATGTACGCCATGGTGGCCATGCGCCACATGCACGACTGGGGCACGACGGCCGAGCAGCTGGCCTGGATCAAGGTCGCCATGTCGCACCACGCCCAGCACAACCCGCACGCCATGCTGCGCGAGGTGGTCACGGTCGAGGACGTGGTCAACTCGCCCATGATCTCCGACCCGCTGCACAAGCTCGACTGCTGCGTGGTCAGCGACGGCGGCGGTGCGCTGGTGGTCACGCGGCCCGAGATCGCGCGCAGCCTGAAGCGCCCCATCGTCAACGTGCTCGGCGCGGGCGAGGCGCTCAAGGGCCAGGAGGGCGGCAACATCGACCTGTCGTACTCGGGCGCGGTCTGGTCCGGCCCGCGCGCATTCGAGGAGGCCGGCGTGACGCCCGCCGACATCCAGTACGCCTCGATCTACGACAGCTTCACGATCACCGTGCTCATGCAGCTGGAAGACCTGGGCTTTTGCAAGCGCGGCGAGGGCGGCCGCTTCGTGGCCGACGGCAACCTGATCTCGGGCACGGGCAAGCTGCCCGTCAACACCGACGGCGGCGGCCTGTGCAACAACCACCCGGCCAACCGCGGCGGCATCACCAAGGTCATCGAGGCCGTGCGCCAGCTGCGCGGCGAGGCGCACCCTGCCGTGCAGGTCAGGAACTGCGGCCTCGCGCTCGCGCAGGGCACGGGCGGCCTGCTCGGCTCGCGCCACGGCAGCGCCACCTTGATCATGGAAAGGGCTTGAGATGAGCACGCTTGCACAAGACCGCGCCTGGCCCGCGCCCGTGGTCTACCCCGACAACGCCGAGTTCTGGGCCGGCACCGCCGCCGGCCAGCTGCTGGTGCGCCACTGCGAGGAATGCGGCAAGCCGCACTGGTACCCGCGCACGCAGTGCCCGTTCTGCATGTCCGACCGCACGGCCTTCAAGCCCTCGGCGGGCAAGGGCACCATCTACAGCTTCAGCGTGTGCCGCCGCGTCGGCCCGGTGCCGTTCGCGATCGCCTATGTGCGGCTGGACGAAGGCGTGACCATGATGACCAACATCGTCGATTGCGACCTCGATGCGCTGGCCATCGGCCAGCGCGTGGAGCTGGTGTTCAAGGCGGCCGAGGGCGGGGCGATGCTGCCGATGTTCCGCCCGGCCGGCTGACAAGGCCCGCGCCGCGCCTCGGCCATGGGGCGCGGCGGCGGCCGCGACGGGGCCGTGCGCCAAACGCTCAATTGAAGGTGTAGCGGGCCAGCATGTTCAGGCGCGACAGGTCGCCCTTCTCGCCCGTCAGCGTCCTGCGCTGGCCCAGGATGTACTCCAGGCCCAGGTCCACGTTCTTCACCGGGTTGTAGACCAGGCCCGCGTGCAGCTGGTACATGCTGCGGTTGATGCCGTAGCGGCCCGAGCCCAGGCCGTTCGCCAGCGCGAAGTCGGTGTAGGCGTTGTCGAAGTTGCGCTGCCAGCCGCCGACGAAGTTGAAGCGCAGGATGTCGCTGGCCTTGTACTGGTAGCCCACCACCAGGCCGCCCACGCGTTCGGTCAGGATCCTGTTGCGGGCTTCGTCGAGGAAGGCGCCCTCGATGTAGTTGAAGTAGCGGCCGATGCCTTCGCCGTAGGTGGCGCCCAGGCTCAGCGCGTCCTGGCCGCCGCGCAGCTTGATCAGCGTGGTGGCCGCCAGGCCGTAGCCGCGCTTGGAGGCGTGCACGCTGTCGTTGACGACCTTGATCTGCTGCGTCATGGCGCGGATGCTGGCGGCGCCCCAGTCGAAGGCCTTGTCCCAGCGCAGCACCAGGTCGGGCGCGGTGGACAGGCCGTCCTTCACGACGGAGCCGGTCGCGTCGTAGGCATAGCTGTCCGGGTTCTCCAGGGCCACGGTCCAGTTGCCGCTGTCGGGCGTGGCGTAGGTGTAGCGGATCAGGCCCTGGCGCATGGAGGTCGACCCGATCGGGCCGTTGAAGTCCACCGTCTCGGGCGCGTTGTCCACGTCCATGAAGGTCGACCAAGTCTGCCCGATGGTGAAGCCCGCGAAGCTGCCGTAGGCATGGCGCAGCCGCAAGCCGTAGGAGTTGGTGGCCATCTGCGTGAGGATGGTCTCCACGCTTTCGCCGGCGGCGCTGTTGCCCAGGCGCGGGTCGTTGTTGAAGTCGCCCTCGACCTTGATGCCCAGCGGCCCGTAGGCGGTGGGCGTGGACGATTCGATGCCCAGGCGCGAGGTGCGTGCGTGGAGCAGGGTCTGGTTCTTGCGCGCGGTCGACCCGTTCAGCGGCACGTAGGGCAGGAAGGTCGCGTAGTCGTTGCCGGAGTTGTCGCCCTTGAAGTCGTGGATGGCGTTGAGTTCGGCATGGCCGTAGATCTTCAGCGACGTGTCCGAGCCCGGCAGCCGGAAGCTGCCCGGGATGTCGCCGGCCACCACCGCGTCCTGCTGCCGCAGCTCGATGGCGCCCAGGCGCTCGTTCAGCGCGGGATCCGTGCTGGCCGCTGCCGCCGGTGCGGCGAGCGGCGCCGCGGCCTTCTGCGCCTTGATCTCGTTGAGCTCGTTGCGCAGCCGCATGACTTCGTTGCGCAGCTCCTCGAAGTCCTTGGCCGACTGCGCTGCGGCGGGCAGGCAGACGGCGGTGGCGGCGGCCAGGCTGGCCAGGGTCATGGTGCTCTCTTCATGGCGATGCCTTTCTTCTTGGGAAGGGGTGGCGGTGGGGCGCGCGGCAAGCTGGCGTCGTGCTCATGGCCGGCGCCCGTCCACGTCGTAGCGGTGCTCCAGCGCACCGGCCAGCTGCGTGAGGACGGTGGTCAGGGCCAGGTAGACCAGGGCCGTGGTGACCAGGGTGGGCAGCGGCTCGAAGGTGACGGCCTGCAGGCGGTTGCCCACGTTGGTCAGCTCCACCACGCCGATGGCGTAGGCCAGGGACGAGTCCTTGAGCAGCGACACGACGTTGTTGGCCAGCGAGGGCAGCGCGATCTTGATGGCCTGGGGAAACACGACGCCCGCGAAGCTGTTCCAGGCGGACATGCCCAGCGACTGCGCCGCCTGCAGCTGGCCCCTGGGCACGGCCTGCAGACCGGCGCGGATCGCCTCGGCGTTGTAGGCCCCCACGTTGAGCGCCAGCGCGATGCAGGCCGAGGCGAAGTCGCTGACCTTGAAGGCCGGCATCAGCGCGGGCAGCGCGAAGTACACGAACAGCACCTGCACCAGCAGCGGCGTGCCGCGCATGACCCAGATGTACAGCGCGGCCAGCCAGCGCAGCGGCGGCAGCGCCGACAGCTTGGCCAGTGCCGCCAGCAGGCCCAGCGCGACGCCGGCGGCGCCGGAGGCCAGCGTCAGCTGCACGGTGACCCAGGTGCCGTCGGCGAAGGCCTGCGCATGGGGGCCGATCGGGTCGGGCGCCCAGGCCAGCATGCGGGCCATCGACCACAGCAGCAGCACCAGCGCGGCGCTGGCCGCCAGCAGGGTGGCATTGCTGCGCGCAGGCCTGCTCCAGCTGGCGGGCCAGCCAGGGAGTGTCCAGCTCAAGGGGCCTCTCCGCGGGCTACCTGCAGCGCACGTCTTCGCCGAAGTACCTGGCCGACAGGGCGGCGTAGCTGCCGTCGGCCATGACCTCCGCCAGCGCCTTGTTGTAGCCGGCAGCCAGCGTGCCGTTGCCCTTGGCCACGGCGGCGGCGATCTGTTCGATGAACACCATGTCGCCCGCCTTGAGCCCCGCGTTGGGCGCACTGGCGAAGGACTGCTTGACCACGAAACGGTCGGTCACCCAGGCATCGACACGGCCGCTGAGCAGGGCCGAGCGGGCGTCCGTGTCCTTCGGGAAGTTCTTCACCTCCTTGATGCCGGGCAGCTTCTTCACGCTTTCCAGGTAGGTGGTGCCGGTCTGCACGGCGACCACCTTGCCGGCCAGATCGGCGCCGGTCCTGATGGCCGCATCCATGGCCACGACCTGGCCGCCGGAGCAGTAGTGCGGCTGGGTGAAGGTCACGGCCTTGCTGCGTTCCTCGGTGATGCCGTGCGAGGCGATCACCAGGTCCCAGCGGTCCTGGCGCAGGCCGGCCAGCAGCGCGTCGAAGCCCAAGGCCTTCCATTCGATGGACAGCCCCATCTTCCTGGCCACCAGCTCGGCCAGTTCGACCTCGAACCCGCTGAGCCTGGTGCCCTGGAAGAAGTTGAACGGTGCGAACTGCCCCTCCGTCGCGACGATGATCCTGCCGTCCTTCTGGATCTCTTCGAGGGTGCGGGCCTGCGCCGCCAGCGCGGCGGACAGGGCGGCCGCCACCAGCAATGCACGGCGCAGCCATCGGCCAATGTTCTTCATCTTGTTGTCTCGTGTGCCGGAAGGCGGCCATCATCAGAGAAAACCGCAGCGGTTCTCAAGCTGTTGCAAATGTTTTCAATATTTCTTGAATGGGCGTTTGTATGCACGACGGGCCGCGCCTGTGCTCGAGGGCGTCTTCGGCCGCAGGCGCGCAGTCTGCGGTCCCGGCAGGTCAGGCGCGCAGGCGGTCCAGCAGCACCGCGACGTGCACGGCCTCGCGCTGCGCACCGTCGGCGATCTGGTGCCGGCAGCTCGTGCCGTCGGCCACGACGATGGCGTCGGGCCGCTTGCGCACGGCGGGCAGCAGGCTCGCCTCGGCCATCTGCATCGACACCGTCGTGGTGCGCGGCCTCGTAGCCGAAGCTGCCGGCCATGCCGCAGCAGCTGCTCTCGATGAGTTCGGGCTGCGCCTCTGGAATCAGCCGCAGCACGTCCAGGATGGGCGCGACGGCGCCGAAGGCCTTCTGGTGGCAGTGGCCGTGCAGCAGGATGGGCTGGCCGGCCGGCTTCAGGCGCAGCGCGAAGCGGCCGGCCTTGGCCTCGCGTGCGATGAACTCCTCGAACAGCAGCGCCTGCTGCGAGACGCTGACGGCCTTGTCGCCCAGGCCCATCACCAGTGCCTCGTCGCGCAGCGTGAGCAGGCAGGAGGGCTCCAGGCCGACGATGGCGACGCCGGCCTGCGCGAATGCGAGCAGGGCGTCGACCAGCGCCGAGGCCTTGGCGCGCGCCGCGTCCACCATGCCGCTGGCGAGATACGTGCGGCCGCAGCAGTGGTGGCCGCCGGCCTTCTCGACCATGTGCAGCACGTAGCCGGCGGCATGCAGCACGCGCGCGGCGGCCAGTGCGTTCTCGGTCTCGAAGCTGCCGTTGAAGGTGTCGACGAACAGCACGGCGGCCTTCCGGCCAGCCTGGGCCGCCGCCAGCGTGGCCTCGCGGCTGGCGAACAGCGTTTCGTCGCGGGCACGCCAGAAGGTGTCGCTGCGCCAGGCCGGCAGTGAACGCTTGCGCCGACAAGCCCAGCGCCTTCTCGCCCAGCCAGGCCGCGCCCGGCACGTGGTTGCGCAGGTTCATCAGCCAGGGCAGGCGGCTCGCCGCATGCGCGTAGTCGGGCAGGCGCGCAACGAGGCGGTCCTTCAGCGTGTGGCCGTGCTGCTTCTTGTAGTGCGCCAGGAACTCGATCTTCATCCTCGCCATGTCCACGCCGGTCGGGCAGTCGCGCTTGCAGCCCTTGCAGCCCACGCACAGGTCCATCGTGGCGTGCAGTTCCTCGCTGGCCAGCGCATCGGGGCCCAGCTGGCCCGAGAGCGCCAGGCGCAGCGTGTTGGCGCGGCCGCGCGTGAGATGCTGCTCGTCGCGCGTCACGCGGTAGCTCGGGCACATCGTGCCGGCGTCGAACTTGCGGCAGTGCCCGTTGTTGTTGCACATCTCCACGGCCTTGGCGAAGCCGCCCGTGCTGTCGCCGCCGGTGCCGGGCGGCGTCGTGACCTCGGTCACCGGGTCGGCCTGCACGTTCCAGGCCGACCAGTCGAGCACCGGCGTCAGCGCGATGCGCTTGTAGGGCCGCGGTGCATCGGGCGGCGCGAAGCGCAGCAGCGCTGCGTCGTCCATCTTCGGCGGGTCGATGATCTTGCCGGGGTTGAACAGGTTGAGCGGGTCGAGGTGCTGCTTGATGCTGCGGAACGCGGCGTTGATGGCGGGGCCGAACTGCCATTCGATCCACTCGCCGCGGCACAGGCCGTCGCCGTGCTCGCCGCTGAACGCGCCCTTGTACTTGCGCACCAGCGCCGAGGCTTCCTCGGCGATGGCGCGCATCTTGGCGCCGCCGTCGGTCCGCATGTCCAGGATCGGCCGCACATGCAGCGTGCCGACCGAGGCGTGCGCATACCAGGTGCCGCGGCTGCCGTACCTGGCGAACACCTCGGTCAGCGCGTCGGTGTATTCGGCCAGGTGCTCGAGCGGCACGGCGCAGTCCTCGATGAAGCTCACGGGTTTGCCGTCGCCCTTCAGGCTCATCATGATGTTGAGGCCGGCCTTGCGCACTTCCCACAGGTTCTTCTGGGCGCTGTCGTCGGGCATCTGCACCACGCTGCCGGGTAGGCCGAGGTCGCCCATCAGCTCGACCAGCCGGCGCAGCTGCGGCAGCAGCGCGGCCTTTTCGGCCCCGGCGAACTCCACCAGCAGGATGGCGGCGGGCCGGCCGATCAGCGCGGTCTCCATCGTGGGGCGGAAGGCCGGGTTGGACAGCGCCAGCTCGATCATGGTGCGGTCCACCAGCTCCACCGCCGTGGGGCCGAGCTTCACGATGTGCTGGGCCGCGTCCATGGCCGCGTGGAAGCTCGTGAAGTTCACGATGCCCAGCACCTTGGCGCGCGGCAGCTCGGCCAGCTGCAGCGTCAGGCTGCGCGTGAAGGCCAGCGTGCCTTCGGAGCCGACCAGCAGGTGCGCGAGGTTCACGCTGCCGTCAAGGGTGTAGGGCTTCTCGCTCTGGTTGTAGAAGATGTCCAGGTTGTAGCCGGCCACGCGGCGCATGCACCTTGGGCCAGCGCGCGTCGATCTCGGCGCTGTGCTGCGGCCGCGAGCCTGCGCACATAGTCGGCGATGGCGGCCGCGCGGCCGCCGAGGCCGGCGACCGGCCCGAAGCCGACCAGTTCGCCATCGGACAGCCAGGCCTGCGCGCCCAGCACGTTGTGCACCATGTTGCCGTAGGCGATGGAGCGCGAGCCGCAGGAGTTGTTGCCGGCCATGCCGCCCAGCGTGGCCTGGGCGCTGGTCGACACGTCCACCGGGTACCACAGGCCGTGCGGCTTGAGCTGCGCGTTCAGGTGGTCCAGCACCAGGCCGGGCTCGACGGTGGCGGTGCGGGCGTCGAGGTCGATGTCCAGCACACGGCGCAGGTGCTTGCTGTTGTCGATGACCAGCGCCGCGCCGGTGGTCTGGCCGCACTGGCTGGTGCCGCCGCCGCGCGGCAGCACGGGCACCTTGAGGTCGCGCGCGATGTCGATCGCGATGGCCACGTCGCGCTCGGTCTCGCGGCACCAGCACGCCGACCGGCATGATCTGGTAGATCGACGCGTCGGTCGCATAGCGCCCGCGCGAAGCCGTCGTCGAACAGCACCTCGCCCTCGGTCTCCGCACGCAGCCGGCGCGCCAGCGCCTCGCAGGTCTCGTTGGGCGGCAACACCGTGCCGGCCGGTGGGTGCCGTCGCCTGGTTCGGGCCGTGGCGGAGACTCGCCGGCGCGCAGCAGCGCGAGCACGGTGTCGCGCTTGTGCAGCACATGGTGCGACGAGCACCTCGCGCAGCGCGGCGGCGTCGCGCGCGTCCAGCGCCTGGACCATCTGCTCGTGCTCCTGCACCGCGTGCTGCCACTTGGCGCCGTCCTGGTTGGTGCGAAAGCGCAGCGACTGCACGCGCGCGTTGATCGCGCGGTAGGTGCTCGCCAGCACCGGGTTGCGCGCGGCGGCGTTGATGGCGGCGTGGATGCAGCGCGTTGAGCCGGTAGTAGCCCGACAGGTCGCGCCGCGCATGGCAGGCCGAGCATCTCGTAGTGCAGCGCGCGGAGCTCGGCCAGTTCGGCGTCGGTGATGCGCTGCGCCGCGAGCTCGCCCGACAGGCCTTCCAGCACGGCCAGCACCTCGAAGGTGTTGATGCACGTCGGCCTCGGTCAGCTTGACGGCCACCGCGCCGCGGTTGGGCAGCAGGTCCACCAGGCCTTCGGCGGCGAGCATCTTGATGGCCTCGCGCAGCGGCGTGCGCGAGACGTTCAGCTGTTCGCACAGCTCGCGTTCGTTGAGCTTGGCGCCGGGCGCGATGAGGCCTTCGACCAGCATGCGTGCGCAGCCGCGCGGCGACCTGGTCGTGCAGCGCGAGCGCGCGAGATGTCGATGATGGCTGCTGACTGATGAATTTTGCATGCAAATCAGCAGGGCATGAATCAGCGATAAGCTAGGGTAATCCGATGACTCACATCATGAATTTTGCATGCAAAACATGCGCCCTCCGGGAACGGACAACGCATGCTGACGCTCGACCTCCACCCCACGGGTCGCCACTTCCTGCAGATCCCCGGCCCCAGCCCGGTGCCCGACCGCATCCTGCGCGCGCATGAGCCTGCCCACCATCGACCACCGCGGGCCCGAATTCGGCGCGCTGGGCCTGAAGGTACTCGCCGGGATAAAGCAAGATCTTCAAGACCCAGCATCCGGTGGTCGATCTATCCCGCGTCGGGCACCGGCGCATGGGAGGCGGCGCTGGTCAACACGCTGTCAGCCCCGGCGATCACGTGCTGATGTACGAGACCGGCCAGTTCGCGCATCCTGTGGACACAAGATGGCCGCGCCGGCTGGGCCTGGTCGACCGAAATCCTGGCACTGGCAAGGCACCGACGACAGCTGCCCGAAGCACCGAGCTGGCGCCATGGCGTGCAGGCCGAGCTGATCGAGGAGCGCCTGACGCGCCGACACGGCAGCACGCGCATCAAGGCCGTGTGCGTGGTGCACAACGAAACCTCCACCGGCGTCACCTCCGACATCGCCGCGGTGCGCCAGGCCATCGATGCGGCCAAACATCCCGCGCTGCTGCTGGTGGACACGATCTCGGGCCTGGCCAGCGCCGACTACCGCCACGACGAATGGGGCGTGGATGTCACCATCAGCGGCTCGCAGAAAGGCCTGATGCTGCCGCCCGGGCATCAGCTTCAATGCCCTGTCGCCACGCGCCATCGAGGCAGTCAAGACGGCCAAGCTGCCGCAAATGCCTTCTGGGCCTGGGACGAGATCATCGAGATGAACAAGACGGGCTACTTGCCCTACACGCCCAACACCAACCTGCTGTACGGCCTGCACGAAGCGCTGGACATGCTGCTCGAGCGAAGGGCTGGACAACGTCTTCGCGCGCCACAAGCGCTGGGCGGCCGGCGTGCGCGCCGCGGTGGAGGCCTGGGGCCTGCCGATCCAGTGCGCCGATGCAGACGTGTATTCGCCCGTGCTCACCAGCGTGATCGACCCCGAAGGCGTGGACGCCGACACGCTGCGCAAGCTCGATCCTGCGAGCGCTTCGACCTGTCGCTGGGCACGGGCCTGGGCAAGATCAAGGGCCGCATGTTCCGCATCGGCCATCTTGGCGACAGCAACGACCTGACCCTGCTGGCCACGCTGGCCGGCTGCGAGATGGGCCTGAAGCTGGCCGGCGTGAAGCTGGCCGGCCAGCGGCGTGGAGGCCGCCATGGACCACTTCGCCCGCCACCCCGCACCGCTCGCCGCGCCAAGAACGCCGCCTGAAGCGTGGGTCCAGACAACGGACCACGGACGACAACGCATGAAACAGACGTTCGCCTGATCCAGGCCTGTGGGCGCCGCGCGGCCACGCTCGGCGCCCCGCTCCCTGTTCGCGCAGGACCTGGCCTGCGCGGCCCGGTGCGCATCATCGTCGGCTTTCCGCCCGGCGGCGGCACCGACGCGCTGGCGCGCGTGGTCGGCGCAAAGCTCACGGCGATGTGGAACCAGCAGGTCATCGTGGAGAACAAGGCCGGCGTGGCCGGCATGCTCGCAGCCGAGTACGTGGCCGCAGCAGCCCAGCGACGGCAGCACGCTGCTGATGGCCCACATCAACAGCCACGCCCTCGCGCCCGCGCTGCAGCCCAAGCTGCGCTACAACGTGGAGCGCGACTTCGTGCCCATCGTGACTGGTGGGCGTGACGCCCAACCTGCTGATCGCCGGCCCCGGGCAGCCGGCCAAGGCGTGAAGGACATCGTGGCGCTGTGCAAGGCGAGCCCGGCAAGGTCGCTTCGGCTCGGCCGGCATCGGCTCGGCACAGCACCTGGCGCTGGAGATGTTCAAGGTGCAGGCGCAGGTGGACGCGATCCACGTGCCCTACAAGGGCAGTCGGCCCGCTGCTGACCGACCTGATGGGCGGCCAGATCCAGTACAGCTTCGAGACCATGACTGCCGCCACGCCGCACGTGAAGAGCGGCAAGGTCGATCGCCATCGCGCAAACGCGCCAAGCGCGCGCCAAGGGCCACCCCACCGTGCCGACGATGCAGGAGCAGGGTTTCGACGGCTTCGAGGCCACCACCTGGTACGGCCTAGCCGGGCCGGGCAAGCTGCCCACGCCGATGCGCAACAAGATCAACCGCGACGTCAACACCGTGCTGGCGATGCCCGACGTGCAGGAGCAGTTGGAAAACTACGGCGCGGAAGACGGCGGCGGCACGCGCGAGAAGTTCGCGCAGTTCATCGCGATCGAGACGACCAAGTGGGCCAAGGTGGTGAAGGACGGCAACGTGAAAGGTCGATGCATAGCCTCGGCGTTTTCCTCTGCAGCCAGCACGGCGACCGCCGCCGCGAGGTCTTCGAGCGCGGTGCCCACCGACTTGAAGACCGTGCGCTCGGCCGGCCGTGCGGCGGCCCGGCGCGGTCGGCGCCACAGCGCGGCCAGCGTGCCGATGTCCTGCGGCGCGGAACGACGCCGCGCGCGAGCGGCCCGATCAGCTCGCCGCTTCGCGAGTGCCTCGGGCGTGTCGATCCACACGCCGGCGCCGGCGAAGCGCGCATCGTCGGCCTCGCACATCGCGGGCGAGAAGCTGCCGATCAGGTCCAGGTGGCTGCCCGGCGCGAGCCGCCGGCCATGCATCACGGGGCGGTCGCCAGCGTGGCGCAGCTGACGATGTCGGCGCCCGCGCAGGCGGTGGGCAGGTCGTGCGCGGCCAGCGCGTCGAAGCCGTCGTCGCGCAGGCTGGCCGCCAGCGCCGTGGCCTGCGCGGCCGAGCGGGCCCAGACCGTGACGCGGCGGATCGGCCGCACGGCTGCGAAGGCCGCCGGCAGCAGGCGCGCGAGCCGGCCGGCGCCGACCACGAGCAGGTGCTGCGCGTCTGCGCGCGCAAGGTAGGAGGCGGCGAGTGCCGAGGCCGCCACGGTGCGGCGCGCGGTGATCGCATCGCCGTCGAGCAGCGCCAGCGGCACGCCGGTGGCGGCGTCGTGCAGCAGGTAGCTCGCGTGCAGGCCGGGCAGGCCCAGCGCGGCATTGCCGGGCGCGATGTTGATGACCTTCACGCCGTAGCGGCGGGCGGTCCAGGCCGGCATGATCAGCGTCGTGAAGTCCTGCACCTGGTGGGTGTGGCGCAGCGGCACGGTGCAGGGCGCTGCGAAGGCCTCGCGCAGCGTGGGGACCAGGCGGGCGAAGGGCAGGGCGGCGTGGACTGTGGCCGCGTCGACGAACCTCATGCTTCGGCCAGGTAGTGCTTCATCTCCACGGCTTCGCCCGGCAGCACGAAGGCGCGCACCTGGGCTTCCAGTTCATGGTCGGCCTGCGTGTGGCGCGCGCGCTGGTGCAGGTAGTCGGCCCAGGACGATGACGATGAAGCGCTCGACGTAGCGCGAGGGATCGGCCAGGTCGCGGTAGACGCGCCAGAAGGTCGCGCCGTCGCGCTTGCGGTGCGCGCGCAGCAGGCTGGCGACGCGTCGAGGAAGGCGGTGGTGTCCTCGGGCCGGATGCGGTAGCCGATCTCGACCGCGACCGGCCCGGCCTCGGGCTCGGGTTCCTTGGAGACGAACAGCTCCTCCCACGGCGTCGCGGTCTGCGTGACGTCCGGCGCTCGCCCATGCGCAGCGGGAACGGCTTGCGCCAGCAGCATGCCGGCGGCCATGCAGGCCGCGGCCAGCAGCAGCGTGGTGGTCGAGTCCGGTGATGTCGGACATGGCGCCCCAGAACGCCGAGCCGATCGCGAACGAGCCCAGCGCGCACAGCGTGTGCATGCGCCATGGCGCGCGAGCCCGCACCCAGGGCGGTGCGCTGGTCTGCGTCGCGGTGTTGAAGGTCGACATCACCGCCATCCACGCGCCGCCGCCGGCGACCAGCGAGAGGTAGACGAGCCGGCGCGAGTGCGAAGGCCGCGATCGTTCATCACGGGCGAAGACGACGCAGCCCGACGCGCACCAGCCGTTCGAGCCCCGCGCTCGGCGCAGCCGCGCCGATCACCAGCCCGGCACCGACCGCGCCCGTCCCGAGGCAGCCCATCAGCAGTCCGTAGCCCGTCCGCGCCGAGACCGAGCTGGCGCTGGCCGATGATCGGCAGCAGCGCCCACAACGCCGAGCCGGCGCCGCTGTACGCGACGGTGCGCACCAGCTGCGCGAGGATCATGCGCGAGTGGCACGCGAAGCGCAGCGCGCTGCAACATCCCGCCCCACAGCCGTTCGGCCGGCAGGCGCGAGGGCGGCTGCGGGTTCGGCGGCCAGCGCCGGATGCCGTGCATCATGCGCCGAGCGTCGACGCGACCGCGATCGCGAAGTTCCAGCCCGCGCCGGCCCACGCGAAGACGAGCGCCGGCGAGCGCCGGGCCGATCGCGCGCGCCGCGTTGTAGGCGATGGACATCGCGATGATCGCCTGCGGCAGTTCGGCGCGCGGCACCGAGTCGCCGATCGTCGAGTTGTAGGCCGGCGAGAGCATCGCGGTGCAGCAGCCGGTGACGAAGATCAGGAACAGCAGCGACCCGGCGCCGCCGAAGCCGGAGATCACCAGTACCGCGAGCAGTGCCGCGGCGACGGCCTGCACGCCCAGCGAGATGAGGATCAGGCGGCGCCGGTCGGTCATGTCGGCGAGCACGCCGGCCGGCAGCGAGAGCAGGAACATCGGCAGAAACACCGCCGTCTGCACCAGCGCCGCGAGGAAGGACGAGCCGTTCAGCTCGACCATCATCCAGGCCGCTGCCATCGTCTGCATCGCGTTGCCGACGAAGTAGGCCGCCGGCGCTTTGCCACAGCGCGCGGAACGGCGGGTGGCGCAGTGTGACCCAGATGGACGGGTCGTTCGGCAGGGGCGTGGCGCTCATGGAGCGCAATTGTCCATATTTAAATCCCCTGTTCGCGGGGGATTGGTGCAACTTCAGGCCGAAGGCGCCAGCCCGGCGCGCGGCTGCCGGCTGGCGCGCAGGCCCATCCACTGCGCTTCGGCCAGCAGCACCACGCAGGCGGCCTGGGCGATGACCCAGGCCATGCCCAGGGCCGTGACCGCGAACAGTCCGCTGGCCAGCAGCGCGGCACAGGCCGCGGCCCAGCCGAAGTTGCCGATGGCGACCAGGCCGATCAGCGTGCGTGGCGGCGTGGCGCGGCGGGCCATGGCGGCAGCTGCCGCGGCATAGGCCAGCAGGAACAGCCCGGTGCCCAGCAGCAGGGCAGCGGGCAGGCCGGTCAGCCGGGCCAGCGTGTCGGTCAACCCGACCTGCAGCGCGCCGGTGGCGGCACACGATGCGGCGTCCACCCACATCACGCGGGACAGGAAGCGGGGCGCGGCGAAGAACGAGGACATGGCGGAACTCCTTGGGTTGAGCGCCGGGGGACCATCCCCTGGCGTTGGACCGCATGGTTCCGCGGGTCGCGCCGCGAAGCCATGACCTCGCAGGTCATGGGCGCAGGGTGGTCCGGCACCAGAATCGGCGCCATGCCCAGCCCTGCCCACTCCTTGCGCCAGCCCGGCGCCCGCGATCCGTTCGGCCTGCACCTGCGCCACTGGCGCCAGCACCGGCGCATGAGCCAGCTCGACCTGGCGAACGAGGCCGAGATCTCCACGCGCCACCTGAGCTACGTGGAAACCGGCCGCGCCGCGCCCAGCGAGATGGTGCTGCGCCTGGCCGAACGGCTGGAGGTGCCGCTGCGCGAGCGCAACGCGCTGCTGGTGGCGGCCGGCTTCGCGCCCATGTACCGGCAGCGCGGGCTGGACGATCCGGCGCTGGCCGCGGCGCGCCGGGCCGTGGACCTGGTGCTCAAGGGGCACGAGCCCTATCCGGCCCTCGCGGTGGACCGGCACTGGCAGTTGGTGGCGGCCAATGCCGTCGTGCCGCTGCTGATGGCCGGCGCGGCGCCCGAGTTGTTGCAGCCGCCGCGTCAACGTGCTGCGCTTGTCGCTGCATCCACAGGGGCTGGCCAGCCGCATCGCCAAC